>NZ_BSCM01000002.1:0-618379 GCF_027924865.1 Enterobacter sp. 200527-13 | reverse complement strand
GTGTGGAAGGGACGCATGAAAGTGGAAACGGAGGACGAGGATGAACCCGGAAGCGAAAAAGGCTGTGCCTGACGACAGCACGGCAGAAACAGAGACGGAAACAAAAACAGAGCACCCGATGAGCCTCCATGACCGGGTGGTCATTGGCCTGGCCCTGGCGGTGGCCCTGGTGCTGTGCATATTGCTGGGCACGGTACTGCGGGTCCCGGGCAGCTGACACTGACAGGAGAGAGCATGAGAACAGCAGGCAGAACACCGGCACATCACGATATCCCCACGGGGCTCTGGCTTACCGCCGGCTCGCTGCTGGCGCTGGTGAGCGGGGCGGTGTGGTTCACCGGGGACGACGGTCACCTGCGGGTGCTGCTGAGCCTGGTGTGCACGGCGCTCCTGCTGGTTCTGCGGGCCGGGGTGGCGAACATCACCTGGACGGCCTGGCAGATCCGCAGGCTTCGCCGGGCGCTGGCCCGGGGGCAGATACAGGCCTGGTACCAGCCGGTGGTGCACGGCAGCCAGGGCCGGGTCTGCGGCTGCGAGGTGCTGGCCCGCTGGCACCTCCCGGACGGGCGCATCCGCGGGGCGGCGCGCTTTATTCCCCTTGCCGAGCAGAGCGGGCTGATTGTCCCCCTGACCCGGCTGCTGATGCGCCAGGTGCGCCGGGACCTTGAGCACATGCAGGTCTGGCTGCCGCCGGGCTTTGACGTGTCGGTGAACCTGAGTGCGGCGCATGCGGGGAGTGAGACCTTCCTGCGGGACTGCCGGCGCCTGCAGCAACAGTTCCGGAACAAGGCCCTGAAGGTCACCGCCGAAGTGACCGAGCGGGTGGTGTTTGAGCAGGTTCCGGGCGGGGCGAGTCTGCTGAAGGCCCTGCAGGCGGCGGGTATCCGGGTGATGCTGGATGACTTTGCGACCGGGCACCAGGGAATGTCGGGTCTGGATGTGCTGGCGGTGGACGGCCTGAAGCTTGACCGCAGCCACGTGCAGGGCCTGCACGCCACGCCGGTCTCGCAGGCGGAGCTCATCATCCGCCTGGCGCAGCTGATGTCGCTGGAGGTGGTGGCAGAGGGAGTGGAGACCCGGGCCCAGCATGAGTGGCTGCTGGCCCACGGGGTGCGCGAGCAGCAGGGGTACTACTTCTCCCCGCCGGTACAGGCGCAGGGGCTGGCCGCCTGCCTGGCGACCGGGGTGTTTATACAGAGAGCGTAGGTGCTTGTTGTGCGACGACACGAGCTCAGAAAAGAAGAATTGCCTGCCAGCAGGCAGGCTTTGTATCAGCAAAAGTCCGAAAGTGTCTGAAGGTGTGTGGTGATTCACATCCTGCAGTTCAGGGCTTTCATTATGAGTGTTGTTAACGCAGGAAAATGTTCATGGAAAGGTATAAAACACCCCGTTCAATTGTAACCACGGTACGGGCCGGCTGAAGTAGCTCGCCAGCGCTATCCCCCGCATTCGGCGCATGATGGCCTGAAAGCGATTTTTCGACCGATTCTGCAGGACATCATCGTGCTGGATTATACCCTGGCGCTCTGATTTATTTTTTTCTGTAGATTGATAACCCGATGGATTTGAGTGAAATGACACAGACGATGACGGATGACGTAAAACGCATTATGGGCGCATTTAGAGAAGTACCGGTCATGACGTTACAGGTAGTCACCACTATGACGGGCCTGAGTGAGCACACCACGCGATTTATCCTGGAGCAGTTGCGGAAGGCCGGGGATGCACAGGCGCAGTATATGCTGGCTGGAAATCTGGCGGCACGCGGGGAATACGGACGGTCGCTGGCGCTGATGAAGCAGGCGGAATGGAAGTCCCTGAGGTAAAGCGGCTTAAGTCACTTGAAGGGGAGAACGCCCGCCTCAAGAAGTTGCTCGCCGAAGCCATGCAGGATAAGGAGGCGCTTCAGGTAACTTTTTTTAAATGATTTTTCCCAATATGTAAATCGATTCACTTCAAAATAACTTCATGAACTAACAGAAATCCGCTTCTTATGGACATTTCCGGATTAAGGTAAATCGGATCACATTACAGTCTGAGTAATAGAACAGACATCCTCAATCCGGTTCAGACCTCGATAGATGTCCGCTCATATTTCTAAGCAACTTGGGTTCAGGAATCGGAAAAACAGAATTCGCGTTCGTAGCAGGCGTCGCAACTTGGGGAGCGGCAAATAAGCTCCCCAGCGGAATGCAGGCAGCGCTGACGATAAAAAAACTTTTTCCAGCGCATATTTTCGCTGTTCATTTCCACCAGCAGAGGGAAACAATCGCTCATTAACTCGCGCAACTCCTGACGCGAGCTTAGCCCCAGATCCTGCCACAGGTGATTAAACGATAGTGAAACACTGGCGATAACGTTATGCATCGGCGCCGCGCCCGGCGCCATATAGCCTGCCAGCCACTGCGCCAGTTGTTGCTGTTCATCGTTGCGGGTGGCATTCAGCTCGCTCATCAGCTTTTGCCGTAGCAAACAATCGACGGGCATCGGCTGCGTGGGGGGATCGAATTGAGCCTGCAGTGCATCCCATTCGGCCGCCTGCAGGCCCATCATCAATGGATAACAGCCATCTCCGTGTGCATAGAGCCACAGCAAGCGCCGCAGCCAGCCGTGAACAGGCATCATACCACCCCCTGTGACGCAGGATCGCACGGGGCATTTTTCCGCCACTGCTGCCACCAGCCGGTCAGTGCTTCGTTAACCGGCTGCCATGCGCGATCGACGCAGGGTTGAATGCCGCGCGCTTCCAGTTTTTGCCACGGCGCGTAGCCGATACGGGCGCAAAACACCGCTTTCACATCGGCCAGCAGATCGAGAATCGCCGTCATTCGCGTATCGCTGTCCTGCGGTTCGCAGTTGTCATTTCCCTGACAAAATTTCGGCGTAAAGCGCTCGTTGACCAGCACTGCGCCTGCTGCCGACAGGCTGTAAATGAGAAAGCGATCGACATGACCAAAGTGGCAATCAATCGCATCGCCACGCGTGGAGGCGACCGCTACCAGGCAGGCATCCGGCTCTTCCGATTCACCGCGCGTGGCAATGCTGGCATGAAACTGCGCCCGGCGGTAAAGCGTCGGTAACCACGGCTGCGGCGACTCTTCAACCGGCGTCAGGGCAAACTGCTGGCTGCGATCTTCACCGAAGTAGTGTTCCAGGATCAGGCATCAAAACAGGGCGTGATTAACCTCAGAAACTAAGCGGCATGGTGAAAACCCGACGCTCCTGCCTCTTCTGCCTCTTCTGCCTTTTTTACTGCATCTTGTGAAACACAGTGCGCTATTCCGCCAGCAGTGATCTCAACCGGTTGAGCCAGGACTCCGTGTCGTCCAGCAGCTCACAACTGAGGTTTTCAATGGTCATGTGTTGCGGCATTGAAGCACGGCGCAGCAAGCTGTAGGCATCGTCCTCCTCCAGCCGTAGTACATGCATAACGGAAAACAGAAATTTGCACGCTCGTAGTCGCTCCGCCTGCCGCCTAAGCTGTGCTTCAAGTCGGTTGATGTGCGCGGCATGATTAAGCGCCAGCGTGAAGGCTGTCATCACACCATCAAAGCGCACTGGTTTACGCATATAGCTGTCGATCTTCTGCCAGGCAATCCACTGTAAACGCGATGGCGTTTCAATGGCGGTGAGCGCAATTTTCGGCAGCGCGGGCCAGGGTAGTTGGTTTGTGGGGTGAAACAGGGTGGAGCTATCGCCGTCGAAAACCAGTAGCTGTTGTTCAGCCAGTTGGCTCTCGTCAGGAAAAACTACACAGAACAAGCCCTCAATCCCTATGCAGCTAAACTGTTGCGCCAGATGGTGGTTATAACGCTCTGAACAGCCGATCACACACACTTTTAATCCGCACATCTGCACGTTTTTTCGGCTTATGCACTACCTCCGCGTTGCGCGAGGCTCGCAGATCCAGATGGATCTTGCGATAGCCATAGACGCATCCCGATTCCAGCCAGAATTGTTTAATCAGTCCTGTCAGTCTCAGATCTACCTGATTGCGTTGTCAATGCGGCTGCTGAAGCCAGGCGTAAAAGCCACTGGGATGAACATCCAACACCCGACAGAGCATACGGACAGGCCAGCAACGAGTGTTGTCACGGATAAAGGCGTACCTCAGTCGGATAGCTTTGCAAAGTACGCCGCGGCTTTTTTAATATGTCCCGTTCGTCAGTAACCCGCTTCAGCTCTTTCTTGAGTCGGCGGATCTCGGCCTGGAGCATCTGACAGCTCTTTGTTGGTGGAAGAGTCCGGCCCGTATTTCTTTATCCAGGCATAAAGGTTGTGGGTAGTGATATCGAGACGTGTTGCGACACTGGAAACAGAATGGCCACAATCAACAATCTGTTTGACTGCTTCAATTTTAAACTCTACAGGATAACGCTTACTGCTCATGTGCACCTATATTTAAGCCATGTTAAATGGCTCTGAGGTGTCTGTTAAACCTGTGGCGTTTCACTTTTCTGCGCGGACTCTCTACGCCGGTACATGAAGGAAAGAAGGAGGAGCAGCATTTTAATTATTTCGGTTGACAAAAAGAATTTTCGTTTTGATTTTATACGTAATTATAAAATCAATATGTATCAACAGTAAAACAACCACCCTTACAGGAAACACTGTCATCGTGTTTCCTTTTTTTCTGTAACAACCTCATTGAAATTTATTGTCATTCTTTATCAGTTTGTGATTTTAAAAAAGTCCGTTAGCAGGCAGGGTCCGAAGGTGTTCAACATACGGCATAGAAACAGTGACTTAATGCTCTTTATAGTACAAGCGTTGGCTTATAAAACCACCAGTGGCAATGGTAGATATAATTCTTACATCAGGAATTTAATTGTCATGGATATTTACAATTTAGTGCGGTGCGTAATAAAAAGCCGTTCGTAGCATCGACCGGCACCTGAATATACAGTGTGCGTAATTAACAAGGAATGCGTGATGAAAAGAACAGCAATGGCACTGATTATTCCGGCGTTACTCGCCGCAGGCGCAGCACAGGCTGCAGAAATATATAACAAAGACGGCAACAAGCTGGATTTGTACGGCAAGATTGATGGTTTGCATTACTTTTCCGGTGACGGGAGTCAGGATGGCGACCAGTCTTACGCGCGACTGGGCTTTAAGGGGGAAACCCGGATTAACGACCTGATGACCGGGTACGGTCAGTGGGAATATAATCTCAATGCTGACAGTGCGGAAGATGATGAGAGCCAGTCATTTACCCGACTGGCCTTTGCTGGCGTGAAGGCAGGGGAATACGGCTCATTCGATTACGGCCGTAACTATGGCGTGCTCTACGACGTGGAAGGCTGGACCGACATGCTGCCGGAATTTGGCGGAGACAGCTATACCCGGGCGGACAATTTCATGACCGGTCGTGCAACCGGCGTTGCCACTTACCGTGATAACGATTTCTTCGGCCTGGTTGAAGGGCTGAATGTCGCCCTCCAGTATCAGGGTAAAAATGAAAACCCGGGCAGGGGAGAAGGGACCAGTAACGGTGCGGGTCGCAATATCCGTAATGCCAACGGTGATGGTATCGGGGTATCAACCACCTACGATATCGGCAAGGGGTTCAGTGCCGGTGCGGCGTATACCTCCTCTGACCGTACCACGGAGCAGAAGCATGCCGGGCTGGGACACACCCAGTTTGCCGGGGGAGAGCGGGCGGATGCATGGACCACCGGGGTCAAGTTTGATGCGAATAATCTGTACATTGCCGCGATGTATGCAGATACCCGCAACATGACATCGTATGGTTCGGACGACAGCCGTGATGGCGGCGGTATTGCCAACAAAACTCAGAACATTGAGCTGACAGCGCAGTACCAGTTTGACTTCGGCCTGCGTCCGGCGATTTCGTATCTGCAGTCCAAAGGTAAGGATCTGAACCTTACCGGAGGAGGTTCAGACAAGGACCTGGTGAAGTACGCCGATATTGGCGCAACGTACTACTTCAACAAAAACATGTCCACTTATATGGATTATAAAATCAACCTGCTGGACGGGGATGACAGCTTCTATAAACACAACGGCATCAGCACTGATGACGTGGTCGCTATGGGGCTGGTTTACCAGTTCTGATGACAGAATACCGCCGGAGAGCCGGCGGTATTTTTAGTGTGATTACGATAGAACAGAGCGAGGAGATAAAAGGTGATGAATATGTAGTGGCTTAGTAGCTTGAGAGCGCGAGAATCAACCGTTTTGCTACGGCCCGGTGGATGGATGTGATGTCTTGGTGTGACAAATATGCCGAACGGGAGTGGGGCAGTTTGCAGTGTGGCTTGTGCTATTAGGAGATAGCATTTGAGATTCCCTCTAAATCATATCAGTCGTGCGGGAATCCAGGCGTAGGAGAGAGTGCGAGCACGTAGTCGCCTTCCGACAAAACAAGGGAGTAAATGCCGCCCTGAATCAAGCATGGCCTGTTTTATTTAGGCGTCATTCAAAGTGATTCAGGAGGTTGAGTGGTTTTTTACCAGGTTTTGTGGGGCGTGTGGTTTGTCTGGGTCGTTATGCTTATCAAAGAAATTTATCCAGATATACAAATCTTACAGCTTTCATTACTCTTACTAAGCGCATTTAGTACTTATTTTATTTATCGACAATTCTTCATAAGGCGAGTATGTAAGATGCAAATATTTAAACGGGATAGTAAATTTATTTCTGAAAGTAAGGACACTTCTTTGAGTCAAAGAGTTGATTTGATTACTTCTGCAGAAGAAAATCAATCAAGAACAGAAGATTCCGAAGTAATAGTTTCAGGAGTGACACGTAAAAATACATTTATTGCATTAGGAGTACAGTTGTCTGGTTCTTTTGAAGGGCAAGGGAATATTGTTATTGAAGGCTTAATTGAGGGGAATGTCAGCGGGACTCTTCAGGTTCGAGTAGAGGCTGGTGGTCAGATCAAAGGCGATATTCGAGCCAGTCATATTGTGATTAATGGCTATGCTGAAGGGGGGCTTTATGCAGATACTCTTACCCTGCAGCGTGAAGGGAAAATAAAAGGAGAGATTAACACTGATGAGTTGATTATTGAGAAGGGGGGAGTATTTATAGGCACTTCTCAGTTGCATAAATCTGAGGTGGTGAAGGTAGATACCGATAATGTGATGTCACTAAAGGTACAGAATAATAACAATCGTCAGGTTGATGAAAAAGTAATAATGGATGAGCTAATAAAACTTGAATCCCAGTCTGAAAAAATGAAAGAGGATCAGTTGTGACTGGTTCTAAATCGGCTCCGTTAGCAAGTCAGGTGAGCTAAAATATATAAAACTATGCAAGGTGTACATATGATAGACGACAATGATTTGAAAATTTTAAAACGCCTCCAGTCCGACTGTAGAATTCGCTTGCAGGAGTTAGCCCAAGATATAGGTTTAAGCATTTCTGCAAGCCGACAAAAATTAAAAAATCTTAAGGAGAAAGGTTATATCAGGGAACAGGTATATTTACTGGACAATGAAAAGCTTGGATTAAGCCTGACTGCCTTCCTGATGCTCAAAGTCAGTAATCATAGTGAAGTGTGCCGGCGCGCATTCATTGACAACGTATGCAGTATGGATGCGGTAGTTGGTTTTTTCCAGACAACGGGAGAGTATGATTATCTCCTTAAGGTACTGGTTAATGATGTAAAAGCATTTGATGAATTTTACAAATCTCTGATTTCATCTGTTGTAGGAGTCAGAAAAATCATGACAAGTTTTAGTATGGAAAAAATCAAAGATACCACTGAGTTGCCAATTTTGTAATTAAAGCGTTAAAAGTACACCCTAGAATATAGAGTGAAATGATTGAAGAGTAAACCAAAGTAAATATAACCAGTATGAAAACACTAATAATCATTAAATCCATAGTAATCCCGCTTAAATTATTTCTCTAAAGAAAGTAGAGACAGTTATTTTAACAGCCTAAAAATCAGGATAGAGTAAGTGAAAAACTCTTGAAAAATAGGCTAGGGACTAAACATAAATGATTATCGAAACGGGAATTTATCTTGTCAATACGCTGCAGATTTACGATTGATGTTTTTCATTAAAAAATAATAACGAAACACAAAGGAACTAAGTCCTGCGTTCTGCAAATTGTAGCAAAGCATCTGGATTGATTACCGTTATTGCACGGTAGCTAGCCTCAATCCAACCTTTTTCCTCAAAGCGTTGAACTGCGATATTGACCTGTTTACGAGAGGTATTGGTAATGATGCTCAGATTTTCCTGGGATACCATTACTGGCGTATCTGTTGACCAGGACATTCGATGCAGGGCAGAGGCGATCCTTGAACTGACATCTTTTATTTGCAGGTCATGAACGATTCTGATTAGAGAGTCTGTCGACATGAGAGACATAGAGGAGAAAGCCCGTAAGGTATTTGGATAGGCACAGACCATTTCTTCCATCACGGGGAGTGGGACGTGCATAACCTGAATGTCAGTGTAGGCCGTCAAAGAGATACGCCGAGGATCACCAGTCAGGAAACTGTCTTCACCTGTCCAACCACCAGGCACTGCAATATGTATCAGCCGCGGTGTCTGGCCTGAAGGCGCTGTTTTTACCGTTACGACCCCACTGACAAGACCATAAATACCGCCTGCAGGATCCCCCGGGCCAAAGATTACGGTCCCGGCCCGGAATCGTAAAAATTCTGCGTTGTGTAATAACAACATTCTGAAATCAACTGACATATGAGATAGCCAGCCTCGCTGGCAGATGATTTTCTCAGCCTTTTCTCGTGATTTCAGGGACATCAACGTCATTATTTCCCTGCTTGGTTAATGATTGTTGTGGGTAGTATAGCCAAGAAATTCCATTATCAGCGTGGTGATTATTATACTAATCAGTCAGCCATATCCTCATCTGCATGATGTTTTAACGCTTCTGGATTTAAAACCGTGATGGATCGGTAACCAGTCTCAACCCAGCCCTCTTCAACGAAACGCTTGATAATGGCATTAACTTGTTTTCGCGATGTGGTAGTGATGACGCTCAGGCTTTCTTGTGAAACTGCTACGGGAATATGCGTTGCCCAGCAAATACGATGAAGGGCAGAGGCGACTCTGGCGCTTGCGCTTTTCTTCTGTAAGTCATGTACAAGCCTGAGCATCGAGTCCGCCCCCAGGATAGACATCACGCCAAAAGCGCGCATATTGTCAGGATCTTGTTCAGCCATTTGCTCCATTTTTTCAAGCGGTACATGCAGTAGCCAGGTTTCATTTTGTGCAACCAGTTCAATCCTTCTTGGTTTGCCCGAAATAAAGCTGTCTTCACCAAGCCAGTCGCCTGAAACTGCAATATCGATCAAACGGGGTGTTGAATAAGGTGGTGCAGCCATGATCCCCAGAGTCCCTGATACAAGCCCATAAATCCCACCAGCCTTGTCACCCTTAGCGAAGATGACATGTCCCGTGTCGAACTTCAGTAGCTCGGCATTTTCCAGAAGACGGACCCTGAACGCTTCAGATGTCCGGCTCAACCAGCCCCTTTGAATCACTATCGCTTCCGCGTTTTTTCGCAACATAGGTTCGTAATCCTTCGCGCCGTACTTGTCTTTATTGATACCTGCCACAGTAGTGTTGACACTAGTGATGAAGAAATTCAACTGAGTAATTTAGCACGAAATATTATCGTTACTTCAGGAAGATATGGAAAACGGAGGACAATTTTATAAAACTGATGGCTGGCGGATTAATCGAAGGATCCTGAGGCGTTTTGGCTTAAATCAACCCGATTATGCCGACATTCAGTGGGTATCAAAGGGATTATTAGTAATTAAAAAAAGCCCGCTACGGGGGAGCGGGTGACACAAAGTTAAGTGGTTAGTTATTTTTGTTTAAGTCCTTCTTAATCTCATAACGGTTTTCCTTTCTGTCAATATGAACCGTTCAAAAAAAACGATTACAAACGACGTATGGTTAGAACACTGTTTAACCTGATCAGTGAATCATAGAGTTCATAGGCAAGAAGGATACGGTGTCGCCAACAGTATTCGAACTGAGTGAAACTAATCTATAGAGGGCGAATTATGTCAATGAGCATTATTTTAAGGATAGTTTTTTTAATACTGGGTGCAACCGCGGTATCAGCGGGAGCTTCGACACTACATAGGCTGACTTCCCCAGCGCAAGGGGTTGTGTGCGATGTGTTTTTTTGTGCTGATGCCAACGGAGTTTCAGATGCTTTAACAACGAAATTTTTGGGCAAAGTGCGTGGAGACCAACTGAGTGCAATGGGCGACTTCGATCATTCAGCATTTACTTTTGCAAATGGAGTTTTTTGTGACACGAAGGCGAAATTATGTCGCAAGGATCGTTTTTTCGATGCTGACGGGAAGCGCTCGGGATCTATTGAAGATAATACAACTCGATTGCTATTTGAGCCGTAATAACCAGGCTGTCCATTTCCTGGTTATGCAGTGTGCGTGATCGGCTTAATACGTAAATCAATGGAATGCATAATGGGAATATCGTTTAGCTAGTTACTTATGTCCTTTTCTGCATGCTGAAGCAGTGCAGCAGGATCTTTAACGGTGATTGAGCGGTAACTGGTTTCAACCCATCCCTCTTCAACAAACCGCTGAATGACATTGTTGACCTGCTTACGAGAAGTGTTGGTAATGATGCTGAGATTATCCTGGGAAACCGTTACCGGAGTATCTGTGGACCACGACATACGGTGTAACGCTGAGGCGATTCTTGAGCTGATATCCCTCTTCTGTAAGTCATGCACAATTCTTAAAGCTGAATCAGCCTGCTGCATAGAAATCACGCCAAAAGCGCGAATGTCATTTGGATAAGCAGACACCATTTGTTCCATCGCTTTAATCGGTACGTGCAAAATCCAGGTTTCACTTTGTGCGACAACATCAATTCTTCGAGTATCGCCCGTTAGAAAACTATCTTCTCCCGTCCATCCACCTGGTACAGCAATGTGGATGAGGCGAGGCACGGAATCAAGCGGAGCCGTATTGATAACAACGGTTCCGTCCACAAGGCCAAAGATTCCTCCGGCAGGGGCTCCGGTACGGAAGATAAATTGCCCAGGTTCAAATTTCAGAAGTAAAGCATGCTTCAGCAGCCTCGTTCTGAAATCTTCAGGCATGAGCGATAACCACCCTCTTTGGCAGATCAAATGCTCAGCCCTTTCTCGAGTCATTTCCACTTTTCTTCCTCAATTGTCCGATTTGACACAATCTTGCATCAGAAAATTATGTATTAAAAGTGTGTCAGGCAAAAAGTCTCATAGGCAGGCTGTGGGAAAAAATACACGGCCGCATACAGGGTAGTGTTGGTTGTTAAGAAAGTGAGTAACACCTACTGATGACGAGGTTTGTGCGGACAGCACTAGTACGACCCGTAAGTAATCATTTTTATTAATGAAATTTTGGAGAAGGAGCTTGACCGTCACCTGTGACAGTTGCCCTTATGCAGGTGACTGAACGCGGGTTGAATATTTTAGGATGGATTCTTTTGATTCAGAGGATGCCGGGAATGTGTTAACAACAGTTTATTCCTGAACATGCTTATTTTATCAGACTACATGATGCCGGAGTTTTCCATGAAGCAAAGATTATATCTCACGCGTCAGGAAGTATCTGTTTTAGTCAGGGCCACATTTGGTAGTAAGAATGGATTAAGAGATTACTGTATGTTGCTGCTCTGCTATTTACATGGATTCAGAACGAGTGAGTTAACAGGGTTAAAACTATCAGACCTTGACTTGTCAGGGGGGCGCTTATCTATTAGTCGATTAAAAAATGGATTTAGTACTGTACACCCTTTACATATACAGGCCAGAAAGGCACTGGATATGTGGCTAAATATACGAAGTCAACTTGTAACTGATAATGATATTCAGTGGCTATTTGTTTCGCGTAAAGGTGGGCGTATCTCACGTCAGCGTTTTTATATGATTTGCAAAGAGTATGGACGACTGGCTGGTCTCCCTTTCGATGTACATCCTCATATGCTGCGGCATGCATGTGGGTATGAACTGGCAGAGCAAGGTATGGATACACGCCTGATACAGGATTATCTTGGTCATCGAAATATCAGGCACACTGTCCATTACACTGCTGGCAACGCAGCACGTTTTTCGAGAGTCTGGCAGGATAAAAGTTCGTACGAAGTGATTTTCTAGTGTGTTTATTATTTTATAGTGCTTGCTTTTTGTAAAAAACGTTGAGAGTTTAATTTATGTTTTTTTCAGATATTCATATGGGAAATAAATCAGTATTACATTGAAGTAAATAAAATGTGTGAACACACAACTTAACTCTTTTTAGATATAAAGTTAGGTGAGTTACTACCTCAATGTTGTCGCAAGTGCTGAAAACTCATGTATGATCCGTTCGATTTCGGTTATCGATTTTGGTATTCATGAGTATGATATTACTGCCCCACTCGATCAACGCTTGAGTCTGACATTGCAATGTCCTGTGGGTACAACCTAGCAACTGGCTTTGAACGAGGGGTTATATTCGGCGGGGGGAGCACGGAGCACGGAGCACGGAGCACGGAGCACGGAGCACGGAGCACGGAGCACGGAGCACGGAGCACGGAGAATGAGCAATGACTAGGGTGATTTTTTTCAGTATCAAATTTATCGTGATGCGGCACGAACACAAACCTGGGGTAATAAAAATAATGTGGATACCCTGAGTGGTGTTGGAGCGGGCATTGCTAACCCGCTCATGATCTCTATATATGGGCGGGTATTACCCCAGAATGGTCTGGCTCAGGAGCATGATCAGGATACTGTTATTGTTACCTTGATCTGTTAATGAATTATTTTTTATTTCAGAATATGTGCCTTTATTTTAGATGAGGTGTTAATGATTAGACACGTACTGTTTATACAGTTTAAACCTGATGTTTCGAGTCTTGATATTGATATTGTTCGTATTTTGTTTTTAGATGTTAGAAATAAAATTGAAGGTGTTTTAGATGTTGAGTGGGGAGAGAATGATAGCCCAGAGATGAAAAATGCAGGCTATACACATTGTGTTTTCATGACATTTTCGGATGATACTGCCCGACAAAGATATTTGCCACATTCAGTTCATGAGGAATTGAAAGAGATTTTCAAGCCTCTACTTCAGAACGTCATTGTTCTAGATTATACGGTTGTATAATGATTTTATATGAATGCGTTTTATAATATTAAAGTGGAGGAATTTATGATGATTAGGCGTAAAACATGTTTGGCTATTATGACATTTATTAGTGCGGTAAACATTCAATGTAGCTACGCACAAAAGACTCCCGATGTAACGGTTCCGACTCATGGCTTTAATACGTTTATTCCGGAAGATATTCTAACTCCGGATAAGATCCACACCCGTATTGGAACACTTAACTTTATCGATGGTGTCCCAACAAAAGAAACGGCAAAACTGGCTTTTGATAACCTTGACTTCATTCGCGGAGTCGAGGTTTTCTTGAGCCTTATGCCTGCCGCAAGTATTGAAGCAATTCGCCGTGGAAATATTGCATTGGGTGCAAGTAAAAGTAATCAGGCAACAATTTATGATCAACTTGCAGATTCAAACCCTCTGTTACTGACGGCGAATACTGATACCGTTTACGCTTTCTCAATGCTTGACCTCGAAACTGATGGCCCAACGGTCATTGAGGTACCGCCTGGAAGTGGTCCGGGAACAGTGAATGACGCATTTTTCAGATTCGTTGTTGATATGGGCGTCCCTGGGCCGGATCGGGGAAGGGGAGGAAAATATTTAATCGTGCCATCTGATTATATGGGTAATCTACCTAAGGATGTCAGGAATGGCGGTGAATATTATATTACGCGCTCACCCTCATATGTAAACATTGTTATTTTACGTGGATTTCTGGTTGACGGTAAGCCAGATGCCGCATCAAAGATGTTTCGCGATGGTTTTAAAGTTTATCCGCTCAGCAAAGCAGATAATCCACCTAAAATGGAATTTATCAATTCATCTAAGAAGGCATTTAATACTGTCCATGCAAACAATTTTGAGTTTTATAATGAACTCAATAACGTCATACAGAAAGAGCCTGTCGATTTTATTGATCCTGAAATACGTGGTCTTGCTGCCTCAATTGGTATTAGCAAAGGTAAAAAGTTTGATCCTGATAAACGGATGAAAGCAATTTTAACAGATGCAGTTGCGACGGGTAACGCAACGGCCAGAGCGATTAGTTTTCATAACCGAGATCCTCGCTCTATTCTTTATCCTAACAGTCAATGGCGAACCAGCTTCATTGGTGACGACTATCTCTGGCTTGGTGGGGATGGGCTTGCTGGCCGCGATCTTGATGCCAGAACCAGCTTCTTCTACGTCGCAACTGTTAATACACCATCAATGGCGGCAAAATCGGTGGGCAGTGGTTCGCAGTATGCTATTGCCAGCGCAGATAAGATGGGAGCCCCCCTTAATGGTTCTAAGAACTACAGGCTCAACATTCCTGGCAATGTGCCGGCAAATGACTTCTGGTCAGTGGTTATTTATGACCCTCAGACCCGTTCTGAACTGCAGACCTCTCAGCCATTCCCGAGTAAAAATAACAAACGAGACAAATTGATTGCAAATCAAGATGGGTCCGTAGACTTATTCTTCGGCCCTAAACCACCTAAGGGTAAGGAAGCCAATTGGATGCAAACAGTTCCTGGAAAAGGCTGGTTTACAATCATTCGCCTATATGGGCCTCTCGAGCCCTGGTTTGATAAAACGTGGAAACCGGGTGAGATCGAAGAAATTAAGTAACTCCTAAGATAGAACCGATTTAACTTATCAGGCAGATGATTTTAATCTGCCTTCTTTTTTTTCGTCAAATTTGTTGGTGGCGGTGCTTTCAGGGGATTAACTACCTGGTGTTGCGCTTCGGAAGTAACTGAAAGCACCGCCGTGTCTGGAAAACCGGCAGGAAACCAGACTTTAATGATACTGTTAACGTTTTTTTTCTGTGTCAACAGAATGTCGCTATATCCCTCTGTATTCTTGAATCTGACGTATAGAACGTTGTCATTTTTTTCACTTATCTGGTAACGAATTGTTAATACACGGTTGTGGGGCTTATTTATCGTTTCCACAATTATCTTCGTCGGTTCGGGTAGGCATTTTAACTTAATAACAGGAAAGCATACTGCTTCTGAGGGTTCACCCGGATATGTCGGGTCAGCTATCAGTATCCTTTCCTGTTGTGATGAATCCCCCTGTGCGGAGGGGCAGAACCAGCAAACTACTCCTGTGGTCGTAGGGAATCGAAATAGATGCGAGTCAAGGCTGCAGACTAAAGACTCACCTGGAGGCACCAGGCATCACAACGCTATTAAATATCTAACTTCATCGTTAAAGAGAGCAATGGCTAATCTGTTAATTTGAGGGTTGATTTTTGTCTACCTTCGTATTTTGATAAAAAAAATAATTGGCAATTCCATCCTTGCTAAGGAGTAACGGTGATATGTAAATTAATTGGCAAGGCAGATGAGTGCTTAAACATTGCGGAAGCTCCTAATAACATGCTTGAACGTTTGCATAATGCGATCTCTCAACTCAAAAGTGAATATATTTCAGCATTAGGTCTGCTTAGCAATATAAAATATTCTGCGAATAACCAAAAATTTAATGTCGTTGAAATAGGGATCGAAAGTAGTGAGAGAGATGGTTTAATTTGCTCCATTGCTGATATACCTATGTCTCAAGATAATACCATTCAATTTATACTGAGTACTGCTCTTTGTACACGGGATTATGCATTGAAATCCTATTTTAATATATACGTCAATATGTATATTAAAGGGAGGGCGATAAACGTTATCCTAAACAAAGAGAACGAAACGATGCGTTATACAGCTTATGAACATGCCGGTGGTTTTGGTCCAATTTGTGACGCTATAAAAAAACATATAAAACATTCAATTGACATGGACCTTGTTGATTATCAACTCTGGGGCTCATAGGCTTTAGTTACTGAAATGCACAAAGCAATGATAGTGGCTGTTATCCCAATCTAAGCATGTTAGGTTACATGCATTGTGTTTGTGGGATTGATTTGATTTGGTATTCATTCAAATATTCCAGCGGAAGATAAAGAGTTATTACGCTTAATCTTAGTTATAGGAAGTTAATCATGAGTGTTTTTTGTGTTTTTAACGTCCGTCGATTGGGGCAAATAAATAGCAGCTATTTTCACGTGCCGATGATCTTCCTATGGCGAAAAAGGACACCATTATCTCAGTCGCGCCGCTGATTATCTCCTGCAGGGAACAAGCGCTGTAAATCGTAGCCGGTCAGGCAGAAAGCAGCGTTTATGTACATGGTATTCATCTGGCGAGGTCCTTGTGACTGGTCGCCAGCAGCTGGTTATTTTCTGCCACTAAAAAGAATGAAGGAGTAAAGTTTGTTATCCCTGACCGAGTGAAACGAGCTCAAGCGTGCCGTTAATAATGAATTGCACGCCAGTACAGACCAGAAGAAACCCCATCAGCCTTGAAATAGCATCAATACCACCAGTCCCGACAAGTCGCATAATGGTTCCAGAGCTTCGAAGACTCAACCAGAGAATGAGGCCCACCAATAGGAAAATGAGTGGTGGTGCCACAAGAATTATCCAGGGGGCATATTCAGCACCATGCCGAGCCGCAGAAGTAGAAGCAGAGCTGATAATCATGGCAATAGTACCGGGACCTGCTGTTGAGGGCATCGCTAACGGAACAAAAGCTATTCCAGTATCGGCAGTTTCAGCGTCAGAACCGAGTGAAACTGGTCTGGTGGGCTGCGGGAATAGCATACGAAAGCCAATGAAAGCGACAATCAATCCCCCGGCAATACGCAGTCCAGGAATAGAAATCCCGAACGTGTTCATCACCAACTGTCCCGCGTAATACGTCACCATCATGATAATAAATACGTTCATTGAGGCCAGAAATGCAATGCGGTTTCTCATGGCTACACTCATCCCACCAGTGAGTGCAAGAAACAATGCAACGGTGGTCAGTGGATTTGCCAGAGGGAGAAGGACAACAAGTCCAAGTCCAAGGGCTTTCATTAAATCAATCATCATGTTTCCTTACTAACAGAGGGTAAGAAGGGCCGCCAGGCTCTCCTTCGCTAAAAAATCCCGCTGTTAAGGTGGGAAACAGCGGGAAGACATAAAGGATGTTAAGGAGGTACAAATAGTGACGCTACAAACGCAACACTAAACATTACGTCAACAGAACGCTGGGTTATGCTGTTATTAAGGTGATTGCAGCCGTTAAGAAAGAACGCTCCTGGCGACAGAGGTCATTTCGATGATTCAAAATTAAGAGCTCTCAGCACCAGAATACCGACGCTCAGGGAGAGTAAACTGGGGGACTACATTTCCGTCAATATAGCGGTATCGTAGCCATGCTGAGATCGCGTCAATGGCCATCACGACAATAACCATGATCAGAGTGATGAACATCACCACGTCCCAATTCCACAAACGCATGTTTTCTGCATAGACGAGTCCGATGCCTCCTGCACCCACAAAACCTAATACTGCAGCTGACCTGGTGTTTGATTCGATTTGGTAAAGGCTAAGAGCGATGAAAGCCGGGAAAGATTGCGTAAAAATACCAAAGCGGTGCTTTTGCAGAGGGCTGGCTGCAACCGATGTGAGTCCCTTTGTTGGGGAACCATCTACAGCTTCATGACTTTCAGCATATAACCGTCCCAGAAGTCCTATGTCTTGCATGAGAATCGCCAATGCACCTGCCAATGGACCAAGACCAATAGCACGAACAAAAATGAGCCCCCATATGGCCATATCTACCCCGCGCAAAATATCAAACAGGCGACGCATCAGCAGGGCGGCAATGCCTGCTAACTTGCCTTGCATAACATTGCGCGCAGCCAAAAAAGAAAGTGGAAGAGCGATTGCCGTAGCGGTGATCGTCCCGGTGAAAACTATCGCCAGTGTGATCAGGATTTGTGTCAGGTAATATCGCAGTGGCCAGTCAGTAAAATTATGCCAGATAAACATCCGTTGCAAATAAAAGCCTATTTGGCGAATACCACTACTGAACTGCTCTAAACTGATGCCATGTTGTGAAAAAAACCAAAGGTAGTACGACACGCAACCAAAAATCCATAGCCCGGTATGAAATAGTGAGTGTCTATTAAAACGGCGCAAAAATTTTTTGTCATTCTGGAGAGAACTGGATTTTAATGGGTTAAATGTGCGCGGTATCTTGTGTCCGTGCAGTACCTTTTTTCGCAATAATCCGGAAAAGCTATCTAACAGAGTGACGACAACGATGATGAGTAGCAGCGTCATGCTGACCTGATCGTAACGATCGAGCTTGATATTAGTCATGAGTTCCTGGCCTATCCCCCCAGCCCCCACAAGCCCAAGAATGGTAGATGAGCGAAAATTGATTTCAAGGCACATGAGGCTAAATGAGATAAAGAGGGGTTTTACCTGCGGCCACAAGGCAAAACGTATCTGTTGAAAGGATGATGCTCCACATGCCTTGAGCCCTAGGACTGGTTTATCATGAGTGCTTTCTATAGTGTCGTAAAAGAGTTTCGTTAAACTTCCGGTGCTGTGTAACAACAGGGCCAGAAATCCCGAAAATGGACCAATACCAAATGCCATGACGAAAATCATTGCCCATGCAAGGTCAGGCATGGTTCGCAGGAAAGCCACCAGTGTACGGAATGCTAAGCGTATCGGTAATGCGGTTCCTCCATTGTTAGCCGTAAGGAATGAAAGTGGAATGGCGAGAAAAACTGCAATAATCGTTGAAGCCATTGCCATCTGTAGTGTTTCAAGAATGAGAGGTAACTGAATAGGCAGACGATAACCCCACCATGACAATGACCCTCTAATATCAGAACCTGCAAACAGGTCGGACAGATGAAGTGCAGGCAAGATATCACGCAGATAGCTGAAGAAATCAGGTAACGCATGCCATATGCTGGCAGGGCTGAACTCGGCAATATGTCCGGCAGAAAAATAGAGCAACAGAAGGAGAGCCGATACGCCTAGTGTGTCCCGCCTTTGACGCTTGCGAATCTGTTGGTAATAGCGTTCAAACTCGTTATGGAGGCTACTCATTGATCGTTGTTTTCCGGGGCTGAACTCTCCCGACTTTACTGCCGGGAGGAGCGAAAACTATATTAATGCGCACTCAGTATTTCACGCTTCATGTCGATAATGTGCTGGAAATCAGCGACGCTCCCTTCTCGGATATGTAATTGCCCCCCGACAGCTTTTGCAAAACAGGCATGATCGTCCGTATCCAGTTTTTTGATGGCACGGATTACATTTTCTTTAAACTCTGTAGGAAGAGTATTGCTGATGAGGATTGGTCCACTCGGAATCAGCGGGGATTGCCAGATAATACGAATCTGTTTCATCACATCCGTGTGTCCTGCACGGATCAATGAGCGGAAGGCGCTGGCACTATAACCGGTGTTGTAATCCCCTGACATCGAACTGTAGGTCACTGCTCCGGCAAACTGCCCGTTCAGAACGCCAAGAATATCCTGCTCATGCCCGCCAGAGAACGTAATACTGGAAAAGAAATGGTTATACTGGTTATCTACATTCCCGCCTAGCTTTTGTCTGAAGGAGTAGTCAGGGATCAGGTATCCTGAAGTGGAGTCGGGATCGGCAAAAGCAAAGGATTTGCCTTTCAGGTCATCTAACGTCTGGTAAGGGCTGTCGGCTTTCACCACGACCACCGAATGGTAACCGTGTACACCGGTTGCATCATCTGCAGTCATTCCAATGACATCAACGGCATTCGGATTTTTGATATATACCGATGCGTAGGCGGCCGGTGACATGTTCAATACCACGTCCACCTTTCCCCCCAGCAGGCCCTGTGTGATTGCCGTGTAGTCGGAAGCATTTCTGAGTTTAGTTTCAATATTTAGCTCTTTATCCAGGAATGATTTAACACATTGATTATCACCGATTTGTTGAGTGGAATTCTGGCCACCCAGGATACCGAGATTTAATGTTTCTGGTTGTACAGCAGCGGTTGCTTGTCCAGAAAGCGCCATGCCAAGAGTAATTGCAGAAATTCGAATGCCATTACAAGAATGTGTTGTCATTTCCTTCCCCGTGTAAATGAATTAAGTAGTTAATCTTGTTTGCTGTACAACTGGTGCAGAATTTTAGAATTCAGCCCTGAGGGCGGCCCGTCGAAGATGATTTGTCCACCAGCAATGCCAATCACGCGCGAACAATACTTTTTAACCAGTTCCGAGGAATGGAGATTGACCATTACGGCGACACCTTGTCCGGCTATTTCGCAGAGAGCGCTCATAATCAGGTGAGTGTTTTTTGGATCCAGTGCGGCCACGGGCTCGTCGGCCAATAAAATCTTTGGATTTTGCATTAGCGCCCGACAAATGGCCACGCGCTGCATCTGGCCGCCAGAGAGGTTTTCTACTCGCTGCAACGCATATGGCAACATGTTCATCCACTCCAGCAAAGATATTGCACGAGACCGGTCGGCTTCAGAAAATAGATTGAAAAGGGATTTGAGCGTAGAAGTATGGTGCAGTCGACCTAACATGACATTAGTCAAGACATCGAGACGCGGGACGAGACAATAGTCCTGAAAAATCATGCTACACCGGCTGCGCCAGCTTGTTAGGGCTCGACGTTTTAATTTTGTGATATCAATCAACTTGCCAGATTCATAATGGCTAAGGATTTCGCCGCCACTAATGGATTGCATTCCATTTAGTAGCTGAAACAGGGTTGATTTACCGGATCCAGACTTGCCAATAACCCCAGCCATCTCACCAGCATAAAGATCAAAATTGATACTCTTCAGCAGGTAAGGTTGCCTGGGCCAGGCCTTACTAAGGTTGCGTGCTCTTAAGACAGGGCCTCTACTGGAGGCGCTAATCAGGGGGGGGATTTCATTTTCTGATACTTTGGTTAGAGTACTGTTCATAAAGATCCCTGTACGCAAAATTACTGAGGAACAATTTAGATATGTTTTATATGGCCGTTGTATGACTCTTTAATGAATGTAATGTGGGCGGTCGAAAATATTCCCTGCGCTGGAAAATATAGTTCATTGTTTGGCATGGTTTTTTTTCACTCAGATTTATCTGATTTTCCAAGTTACGCCTTTCATACCAAAAAAGACGCTTCTTTGCAATTTACTTTTTCAGCATTCGAGGCAAATAAAAAAGAGCACTGAGTTGCCCGCAGCAGCAGCAACAATAAATACTTTTGCTATTTGAAATGACTATTGAAACAACTTTAACACTATGAATTTATGAGAAATAAATGGTTAATATAGAGTGGTTGTGGGGAAAATGAGCTATGAGTAATAATTTATACGACATTGATAAGATCTAAATACCGCCACTAGCTCAGCAGGATAGAGCCGGTGACACACTGATGTTGCAGGTGCGGGGTTCGAGGCCCCGGTGGCGGTCCATTATTACTATCTGATCAGCGAAAAAGGAGAGCGGTCAGTAGGTGCTGTAGGAAAGCATTGGCCCGGTCTTAATTACCGGGCCAATGGGAGGGGTATTCTATCTTCTATTCGGGAGCGGTTGCGAGGGTGTCGATATAATCAGCATACCATTGCATCATTTCGCGTCTGCCATCCAGGTACTGAGCGTGATTGTAGATTCCACGAATGCTGTTTTTATCCGTATGAGCCAACTGCATTTCAATCCACGAAGTATTGAAACCCTGTTCATGAAGGATGGTACTCATTGTGTGTCGGAAACCATGCCCTGTAGCCCTTTTGTCATAACCAATTCGCTTTAGAACCATGTTAATACTAGCTTCGCTCATCGGCTTATTGACATCGTTTCGTCCAGAAAAAATGAGTTGGTAACGACCGGTGATCTGCTTCAGTTGGTGAAGAGCCTCTAGTGATTGGTGTGATAGTGGCACCAGATGGGACCTTTTCATCTTCATTCTGGTTTTTGGTATTTCCCATATATGATTATCAAAATCAATTTCACTCCATTCAGCCATACGTAATTCAACGGTTCTTAGACCTGTCAACATAAGCAAACGGGTTGCCTGTAGCGTAATAAAACTTCCTGTGTACTCAGATAATCTGTTGAGAAATTCGGGTAGTTCGGAAGTCTGCAAGAATGGATAATGCCGCTTTTCATATCCTTGTAAAGCGCTTGCGAGATCGGGGGCTGGATTGTACTCAGCTCGGCCCGTCACAATTGCGTATCGGAAAACTTCGCCACACCGCTGGCGGACCTTACTGGCTAACTCAGGCGCGCCACGTTTTTCGATTCGTTGCAAAACAGACAGAAGTTCAAGGGGTTTTATCTCGTTAACTGGTCGAGAACCTATAAAGGGAAACACATTGTTCTTAAAGGCTCGATCGACATAATCAGCATAGCTTTTTGACCAGCCCTGGACTTTTGCTCTATACCATTCAGTAGCAATAGACTCGAAGGTATTTTCAATAGACATTTTTTTAGCAAGCTGTTCTGCTTTCTTAAGCTCACCGGGATCGTTGCCCGCAGCCAGAGTTTTCCTGGCATCTTCCCGTTTTGAGCGAGCATCAGAAAGAGAAACGTCAGGATAAGTCCCGAAAGATAGTTTTTTCTCTTTGCCTGCAAACCGATACTTCATGCGCCAGTATTTGGAACCATTTACATTGATTTGGAGATACATCCCGCCGCCATCGGCAAGTTTGTAGGTTTTATCTTTAGGTTTTGCAGTATCAACCTGACGTGCATTAAGCGGCATTTGGGGGCCTCAATTTTAATTGAACACAGCAAGCCCCCACAAAGGCCCCCAAGCATCAATTGATTTACGTTTTGTTGGGTAGATGTCAGTTGATAGCAGCTTGCAGGATTGCTGGGGTTATTGCTGATTATAGAAGGGTTTTGTTGAGTTGGGTAGAGCTCGGGAGAGACAGGGATGGTGTCCCCTGCAGGAATCGAACCTGCAACTAGCCCTTAGGAGGGGCTCGTTATATCCATTTAACTAAGGGGACAAGGCGGCACGAGTATAGCCTCATTTACACTTTGCGTTAAGCTCATCGCCGCCTGACTGCTTAAAGAGTCACCATTCAGGTCGATTTTTTTGCAGATTTATCATCGTTTTCCCGCGCTTTCTGTTCGGCCTTGCGCTTATTAGACATGTCGTTACGGATTTGCGCATGGCTTAACAGTGCGAAGATAAACGTTCCGCCGCAGATATTGCCTGCCAGCGTCGGCAGGGCGAACGGCCAGAAAAAATCGCTCCAGTGAAGCGTACCATTAAAGACCAGATAGAGGATTTCAACGGTTCCGACCACGATGTGCGTGGTGTCAGCCAGCGCTATCAGCCAGGTCATTAATATGATCACGACAATTTTGGCACTGCCCGCGGAAGGAAACATCCACACCATGGTCGCGATTATCCAGCCGGAGATGATGGCATTCGAGAACATTTCGAACGGCGTGTTTTTCATTACGTCCATACCGATTTTCACGAAGGCATCCCGGGTGGGCTCATCGAATATCGGCATATATTCAAATGCCCATGCCGCCACGCCTGTACCGATGATATTCCCCAGCAGCACCACGCTCCATAAACGCATCAGTAAACCGAAATTACCGAGGGTAGGGTTTTGCATTACCGGGAGAACGGCGGTAACGGTGTTTTCAGTAAACAGCTGCTGGCGCGCCATAATGACAATCACAAAGCCAAAGGTGTAGCCGAGATTTTCAAGTAAAAATCCACCGGGTACCCCTTCCAGTTGCACATGAAATATGCCCTTGGCGAGGAGTGAGGCGCCCATCGACAAGCCTGCCGCGATGGCCGACCAAAACAGAGCCATGGCATCACGCTCCATCTCTTTTTCGCCATCCTGTCGGATATGTTCATGGATCGCCATCGCACGGGAAGGAAGGCGATCTTCATTGATTTCTATCTCCTCACCGCGCTCTTTTTCCTCGCTTTCAATTTCAATTTCCTCATTACTCTCGCCAATTTTTTCTTCGCCCACTTCTTTCATAGCCACTCCAACACGATGATCTTTCTATAAAGCGTAGCGGCTTTTAATGAAATGCCCGTGGGGATGCTCTTAAATTGGCGGCAATGGCAACAAAGGCGATACATCTCATTAAAAGACATTATAAAATTGCCAGCGAAACGAATTCTAAAAGCCAGGCTATGCTGAGATCAGAGTGACGGTGGTTACTGCCCGTAATTGTGCTCGTAGACATCGGTAAACGTGCTGTTACAATCACTTGCACGTTTACAGGCGGAGCAACCCATGCTCCGTTACGGATGGCAATCAACGATAGCCATACTGAACAGGGAGATATTTATGAAACTTCGGCTGTCGGCGCTTGCGCTGGGCGCGACGATGCTTGTGGGCTGCGCCAGCTCTGGAGAGCAAACGGGACGCTCCGATCCTCTCGAAGGATTTAACCGCTCAATGTACAGCTTCAACTACAACGTGCTGGACCCGTATGTGGTTCGCCCGGTGGCAGTTGCATGGCGTGATTATGTTCCACAACCTGCGCGTAACGGGTTGAGTAACTTCACCAGTAACCTGGAAGAACCTGCGGTGATGGTGAACTACTTCCTGCAGGGCGATCCGTATCAGGGTATGGTGCACTTTACCCGCTTCTTCCTGAACTCATTGCTGGGGATGGGGGGCTTCATCGATGTTGCCGGTATGGCGAACCCGAAACTTCAGCGTGAGCAACCGCACCGTTTCGGCAGTACGATGGGGCATTATGGCGTGGGTTATGGTCCGTATGTTCATCTGCCATTCTACGGCAGTTTCACCGTACGAGATGACGGCGGCGACATGGTGGATACGCTGTATCCGGTTCTGTCGTGGCTGACCTGGCCGCTGTCGGTAGGGAAATGGACGGTGGAAGGGATCGAGACGCGTGCGCAACTGCTTGATTCGGACGGTCTGCTGCGTCAGTCTTCTGACCCGTATATTATGGTCCGCGAAGCTTACTTCCAGAATCACGACTTTATTGCCAATGGCGGCAAGCTGAAGCCGGAAGAGAATCCGAACGCGAAAGCAATCGAGAACGAATTAAAAGATATCGACTCGGAATAAAGATATCGACCCGGAATAAAGAAAAAAGGTGAGCCATGCTCACCTTTTTTAATCCCTGCGCGATTAGAACGCGTAGTTGAAGTTCATGCCATACAGCCAGGCTTTACCTTCAGAAGAGAACTCATACGGCCCCTCCTTAAAGTTAACTTTTTGACCGTGCATGTAAGAGATGCCCGCATCGATAGAAGCATCTTTATTGAAGGCATAGGTTGCACCTGCGCTCAGCCAGAAGCGGTCCTGGTCCGGAATGGAGATGGAACGCTTGTCAGCCGGTACCGGACTATCATCGAAGGCAATACCGGTACGGAATGTCCAGTTGTCATCCATATAGTAGGTGGTACCCAGCGCGATACGGTAGGCATCACGGAAGCTTTCATCTTTATAGAAGAGCGTGTCACCATTGCTGTTGGTCGCTTTCAGCTCCTGGAACTGGCTCCAGCTGGTGTAGGTCAGGCTATAGTGAACCGCCCACTGCGGCGCCACTTTGTTATAACCCGACAGTTCCCACATTTCTGGCAAGTGCAGGCTCAGAGAACCGCCAGTGGTACGGCCGTCGGTGCCCATTGGCAGGCCGAAGCTACCCAGAATCTGGTTATAGGCTGAAGGCAGGCTGCTCTTATAATCGCCATCGAAGTCAATTTTCACTTCGGAACGGTAGGTTAAACCGTAGCGGTTATTTTTATCGATTTCATAAAGGATACCGGCGTTCCAGCCAAAGCCCCATTCGTCACCCTTAAGGTAAGCAATCTGGGTATCTGCCGGAATACCTGCAACCTGCTGTGCCAGACCCGGAATCGGCGGCAGAGCGCCTGAGCCAGCAACGACTTTACCCAGGTCACCCGCGTAGCGCTCGATCTTCGCTTTAGCATAAACCGCATCAAAGCCGACGCCGAAGCTCCAGTGGTTGTCCAGACGGTAAGCACCGCTCAGGTTCAGGTTCAGGGTTTCAAGGTCGGTTTTACCGCCATACGCCCCTGCGGCGTAGTTATTATTAAACTCGGTTGCCAGACCGTAGTTAGACGTCACGGAAGCGCCCCAGCCGAACTGGTCATTAATTGGCGCAACGAAGTGGAGGTTTGGCACCCAGGCTGTTGGCGCGATGTTGTCTGCCTTCAGGCTGGCGCCTGTTGGCGAGCGGCCCGAGATATCAACACCCGGATCAACAAAGATTGCACCAGCAGAGAAGGTCGGACGATCGAACATCATG
This sequence comes from Enterobacter sp. 200527-13, assembly GCF_027924865.1. Classification (NCBI taxonomy): domain Bacteria; kingdom Pseudomonadati; phylum Pseudomonadota; class Gammaproteobacteria; order Enterobacterales; family Enterobacteriaceae; genus Enterobacter; species Enterobacter sp. 200527-13. Next base: position 592,140 of record NZ_BSCM01000002.1, on the reverse strand, counting down.
ATCAGTGCAGGGTTACGACTCGCGTTGCCCGCATCATCAGCAATTGCGCCTTCCCCGGAATACGCACGGCCAAGGCCAGAGGAAGAAAATTCGTTTAACTGAAAGCCCGCGGACCAGGCGGACGTAGAGACGATTGCCACTGCGACTGCCAGCGCAGTCTTTTTGAACAGGGTTTTCTGGCTCATGACCATAACCTCATTGAGTTATTTTTATTCAATAATTGTTACATACCGTAACAGGAGCGCGAAGTGTAGGGTCTGAGGTATGACATACAAATCAGACCAGTGGCGAGAGTATAGGTCTGACCAGCCAGAATGTTGCAAGTTTGTTTATTAATATTTTCAAACATGTTTCTTGAAACGAGATCTGGTTGGCAAAATTGTGACCATTGCGAATCGTCTGAAAGGGGGATTTTTGTTCTAGATCATTTTTTAGTGTGATATTGGTCACTTATCCGCTTTTGCGCCATTAACGGCTGGAGAGAGCCAGCCCCGGGGCGTAAAATAGCAGCATCGTGTTTATCTCGCGCCTTGCGCGAATACAGAGGAAATTGAGCTATGAGTAAATGCAGTGCTGATGAAACCCCGGTTTGCTGCTGTATGGATGTTGGTACCATCATGGACAACTCCGATTGCACCGCCTCTTACAGCCGTGTATTCAGCAACCGCGCCGAAGCGGAAGAAACCCTGGCCGCGCTGAGCAAACGTGCACGTGAAGTCGAATCCGATCCGTGCGAAATCAAATCCACCTTTACTGACGTGGACGGTGGTGTGAAGCTGGATATCGACTTTGTGTTCGCCTGCGAGGCGGAAACGCTGATTTTCCAGCTGGGTCTGCGCTAACCTCAACGGCGTAATGCCCTCATCCTGGCCCTCTCTCACAGTAGAGGGTGCACACTAAAACGGTAACCTTCGGGTTACCGTTTTGCTTTTGTTTTCGCAGAGACATTTTCTTTTTCTTCTCTGTGCCTTAGCTCGCACTTTTTCGTTTCCCTGATTGGCTGAATGTAAAAAAATGGTTAAGACTGTTATCAGGTCAGACCACTTTATGTTTGAGTAAAAAATTTTACAGGGGAAGGTTATGAGTCAGGCGTTACCGCTTATTACCCGTCAGGGCGATCGCATTGCCATTGTCAGTGGATTACGTACGCCATTTGCACGTCAGGCGACAGCGTTTCATGGCATACCGGCTGTCGATCTGGGGAAAATGGTGGTGGGGGAGATGCTGGCTCGCAGCGAAATTCCGCCTGAGGTCATCGAGCAGCTGGTTTTTGGACAGGTTGTGCAGATGCCTGAAGCACCCAATATTGCGCGAGAAATCGTCCTCGGTACGGGGATGAACGTCCACACTGATGCCTACAGCGTCAGCCGGGCATGTGCTACCAGTTTCCAGGCGGTGGCTAACGTGGCTGAAAGCCTGATGGCAGGTACCATTCGCGCTGGGATCGCCGGCGGGGCGGACTCCTCTTCGGTTCTGCCGATTGGGGTCAGTAAAAAGCTGGCCCGGATCCTGGTTGACGCCAACAAAGCCCGTACCGTCGGTCAGAAACTCAAACTTTTCTCACGCTTACGCCTGCGTGACCTTATGCCTGTACCGCCCGCAGTGGCGGAGTATTCCACCGGTCTGAGAATGGGCGATACCGCCGAGCAGATGGCAAAAACTTACGGGATCACCCGTGAGCAGCAGGATGCGCTGGCTCATCGCTCACATCAGCTGGCGGCGAAAGCCTGGTCGGAAGGCAAACTGGCTGATGAAGTCATGACGGCGTACATCCCGTCATACCGTGAACCGCTGTCAGAAGATAACAATATTCGCGGCAGTTCGACGATGGCGGATTACGCCAGGCTCCGTCCGGCATTTGACCGCAAACACGGTACCGTCACGGCCGCCAACAGTACTCCGCTGACGGACGGTGCCGCCGCGGTGATCCTGATGACGGAATCCCGTGCCAAAGAGCTGGGCATAAAACCGCTGGGCTACCTGCGCAGCTACGCCTTCACGGCGATAGATGTGTGGCAGGACATGTTGTTAGGGCCGGCGTGGTCCACACCGCTGGCGCTGGAACGCGCGGGACTTACCCTCGCGGATTTAACCCTCATTGATATGCACGAAGCCTTTGCCGCACAAACCCTGGCAAACATACAACTGCTGGCGAGTGAACGTTTCGCGCGCGATGTTCTTGGCCGAGCCCATGCCACTGGCGAAGTGGATCAGAGCAAATTTAACGTCCTGGGTGGTTCCATCGCCTACGGTCATCCATTTGCGGCGACGGGGGCGAGAATGATCACCCAGACATTACATGAGTTACTCCGCCGGGGCGGTGGTTTTGGTCTCGTAACCGCCTGCGCAGCGGGTGGTCTGGGCGCGGCAATGGTTCTGGAGGCTGAATAATGGATATGCCATCTGCATTTAATCTGACGGTACGCCTCGATAACGTCGCCGTTATTACTATCGATGTTCCCAACGAGAAGATGAACACCCTGAAAGCCGAGTTCGGCGTTCAGGTGCGCGCGATGCTAAAGCAGATCCGCGAGAACAAAGCGATTCGCGGCCTGGTGTTTATCTCGGCGAAACCGGACAACTTTATTGCCGGAGCCGATATCAACATGATTGCCAGGGCGCAAAACGCTCAGGAAGCCGAAGAGCTGGCGCGTCAGGGGCAACAGGTCATGGCGGAGATCCATGCGCTGTCTATCCCGGTCATCGCGGCGATCCACGGTGCCTGTCTGGGCGGTGGGCTGGAGCTGGCGTTGGCCTGTCACAGCCGCATTTGTACCGACGATGCGAAAACCGTTCTGGGCCTGCCTGAAGTACAGTTAGGCCTCCTGCCAGGCTCCGGCGGGACGCAGCGTCTGCCGCGTCTGGTTGGGGTCAGCACTGCGCTGGAAATGATATTAACCGGCAAACAACTGCGTGCCCGTCAGGCGCTGAAAGCCGGCCTGGTCGACGAGGTGGTTCCTCACGCCATTTTGCTTGAGGCGGCGGTTGAACTGGCGCTCAAAGGACGGCAGGCAAAACGTCCTCTGCCGGTGCGTGAGCGCGTGCTGGCCGGGCCACTGGGCCGCACACTCCTGTTCAGCATGGCGGGCAAGAAAACCGAACAAAAAACCAAAGGCAACTACCCGGCGGCGAAACGTATCCTTGAGGTTATTGAAGTGGGCTTATCTCAGGGCAGCAGCAGCGGCTATGTCGCAGAAGCAAAAGCCTTTGGTGAGCTGGCGATGACGCCGCAGTCTCAGGCGCTGCGTAACATCTTTTTTGCCAGTACAGAGGTAAAAAAAGACCCCGGCAGCGAGGCGCAACCTGCCCCGCTGCATGCCATTGGCGTACTGGGTGGCGGGCTGATGGGGGGCGGAATATCTTTTGTTACCGCCAGCAAAGGCAAATTGCCTGTACGTATCAAAGACATCAATGCGAAAGGAATCAATCACGCGCTGCAGTACAGCTGGCAGAACCTTGATCAAAAGGTTAAACGCCGCCATATCAAGGCCAATGAGCGTGATAAAACCCTGGCACTGATCTCCGGCACGACAGATTACAGCGGTTTTGCCCATCGCGATCTGGTGATTGAAGCGGTGTTTGAAGACCTGGCGCTTAAGCAGCAGATGGTGGCTGACGTTGAGCAACATTGCGCACCCCATACCATTTTTGCGTCGAACACCTCGTCATTGCCCATTGGCGATATTGCGGCCAGAGCCCAGCGTCCGGAGCAGGTGATTGGCCTGCACTATTTCAGTCCGGTTGAAAAAATGCCGCTGGTGGAGGTTATCCCACACGCCAGTACCAGCCCGCAAACCGTTGCTACCGTGGTTAAACTGGCCAAAATGCAGGGTAAGACACCGATAGTGGTGGCGGACAAAGCCGGCTTTTACGTTAACCGCATTCTGGCGCCTTATATAAATGAAGCGATGCGGCTTCTGACGGAAGGGGAGAAGATCGAACACGTCGACGAGGCGCTGGTGAAGTTTGGGTTCCCCGTTGGCCCAATCCAACTTTTGGATGAGGTGGGAATTGACACCGGCACTAAAATTATACCTGTGCTGGAAGATGCTTATGGAGATCGTTTTAGCCCGCCTGCAAACATTGTTTCTGCAATTTTGAAGGACGATCGCAAAGGCAGAAAAAATGAACGCGGTTTCTATCTTTACGGCGCGAAAGGGCGTAAAAGCAAGAAACAGGTCGACCCTTCGGTTTATGGGCTTATTCCGACAACCGGTCAGGGGAAACTGTCACCCGTTCAGTGTGCTGAACGGTGTGTGATGATGATGCTTAATGAAGCGGCACGCTGCTTTGGTGAGCAGGTGATTAAAAGCGCGCGCGATGGTGACATCGGTGCGGTATTTGGCATTGGTTTCCCGCCGTTCCTCGGCGGCCCGTTCCGTTACATGGACACTCTCGGTGCGGGTGAAGTGGTTGCAATCCTGCAACGTCTGGCCTCGCAATACGGTCCGCGGTTTACACCGTGTGACGAATTATTGCAGATGGCGGAACGGGGCCAGACATTTTGGCCTTCAAGGGAAACTGTCCTCGTAAGTTGAGGTCAAAAAAGGGTAAATCCTGAAGTGTATGAACCTGTTTTGGCGATTTTGTAAACAGAGATTGACTATACTTACGCCATTGAGGTAAAAAACAGCGTTTCATTCACCGAATGGATCAGGCACAATGCCCGACCATCGGGTTTTCTACCTCGGAGCGGTAATCGCGGGTAGTCAACGCCGGTGATTCTGGTTAACAAAAGCGGTGCAATATGCAAGTTTTTATCATGCGTCACGGCGACGCGGCACTCGATGCCGCCAGTGACTCAGTACGTCCTTTGACCGTCTGTGGCTGCGACGAATCTCGTCTGATGGCGACCTGGCTTAAAGGTCAAAAAGTGGACATCGAACGCGTTCTGGTGAGTCCGTTCCTGCGTGCAGAACAGACGCTGGAAGTGGTGGGGGAGTGTATGAACCTGCCAGCCAGTGTGGATGTTCTCCCGGAACTCACCCCGTGCGGTGATGTCGGCCTTGTCAGCGCTTATCTTCAGGCGCTGTGCAATGAAGGTGTCGCTTCTGCGCTGGTCATTTCCCACCTGCCACTGGTTGGCTATCTGGTATCTGAGCTGTGCCCGGGCGAGACGCCGCCGATGTTCACGACTTCCGCCATTGCCAACGTCGCTCTCGACGAAACGGGCAAAGGGGTCTTCAACTGGCAAATGAGTCCGTGCAATCTGAAGATGGCAAAAGCTATCTGATGTGACGTGCGATATGGCGGGGAGCAGAACATGCCTCCCGCCGTCCTGTCAGGGTAATTCTGGCGGCTGCCACTCTTCTACTTCAATCAACACCAGTAATGCGGCATCTCCGCCGTACTCTTTGGGGGCCTGATGAAACGCCATCACGTGGGGATGCTGAGCCAGCCACAGCGGTGTTTGTTGCTTCAGGATATGTTTGCCGTGGCCGTGCATCACGCAGGCGCAGAAAACATGTTCGCGACGACAGGCGGCAATTAACGCACCCAGCTCCTGCTTCGCCTGCATCTGCGTCAAACCGTGCAGATCAAGAAACAGTTCGGGCGAGTAATCCCCCCGGCGTAATTTTTTCAGCTCAAAGTGGCTGACATCTTCCCGTACGTACTTCACCGCGCCCTGCGTATTGAGCAGCGGCTGAAATTCATCTGAAAAATAGTGGCTATTATCCGCCTGCTCCTGGAGCAATCGCTTGACCGGGACTTCCGTGATTTTTTTGCGCATCGGACGGTGGACAATGATGTCCTGCTTGATTTGACGCGTCCCGGTCATCAGCTGACGGAAGAGCGCCTGATCCTCCTCGCTAAGGGATGTTTTCTTTTTCATGGGTCATTCTCATCTCGTATTTCCGACAGTGTACCCGACTAAACGCATTTTTTAACCTCAAGCGCGACGCGTCATTGCTGATTTATCGCCGTCTTCATGGCAAACTAGCCGCCGAAAATTATGCGAGCATGCCCTGGAGGAAAGAGTGGATAAAATTTTTGTCGATGAAGCAGTAAACGAGCTGCATACCATACAGGACATGTTGCGCTGGTCGGTTAGCCGCTTCAGCGCCGCCAATATCTGGTACGGGCACGGTACCGATAACCCGTGGGATGAGGCCGTTCAACTGGTGCTGCCGTCCCTCTACCTGCCGCTCGATATTCCGGAAGACATGCGTACCGCACGCCTGACCTCCAGCGAAAAGCACCGTATCGTGGAGCGTGTTATCCGCCGCGTTAACGAGCGCATTCCGGTTGCCTATCTGACCAACAAAGCCTGGTTCTGTGGTCACGAGTTCTATGTTGATGAACGCGTTCTGGTGCCGCGCTCGCCGATTGGCGAACTGATCAACAACCACTTTGAAGGCCTGATTAACCATCAGCCAGAGCATATTCTTGATATGTGTACCGGCAGCGGTTGTATCGCGATTGCCTGTGCGTACGCCTTCCCGGAAGCGGAGGTGGATGCCGTGGATATCTCCACCGATGCGCTGGCTGTGACCGAGCACAATATTGAAGAGCACGGTCTGATCCATCACGTTACGCCAATCCGCTCCGATCTGTTCCGCGATCTGCCAACGCTGCAGTACGATCTGATCGTCACCAACCCGCCGTATGTAGATGCGGAAGACATGTCCGATCTGCCAAACGAATATCGCCACGAGCCGGAGCTGGGTCTGGCGTCAGGCTCTGATGGCCTGAAGCTTACCCGTCGCATTCTGGCCTGCGCGCCGGATTATCTGACCGACGACGGTGTTCTGATTTGTGAAGTGGGCAACAGCATGGTACATCTGATAGAGCAGTACCCGGATGTGCCGTTCACCTGGCTCGAGTTCGATAACGGCGGTGACGGCGTCTTTATGCTGACCAAAGCGCAGCTGCTTGACGCGCGCGAATACTTCAGCATTTACAAAGATTAATCCAGCGGGCTTCGGCCCGTTTCACAACGCTCAAACACAAATAACGACATCGGAGCCGTGATGGCAGGAAACAGTATTGGACAATTATTCCGGGTGACCACCTTTGGTGAATCGCACGGGCTGGCACTGGGCTGTATCGTTGACGGCGTACCGCCAGGCATCGAACTGACCGAAGCCGATTTACAGCACGACCTCGACCGTCGTCGTCCGGGGACTTCTCGCTACACCACGCAGCGTCGCGAGCCGGACCAGGTCAAAATTCTTTCCGGCGTTTTCGAAGGCCGCACCACCGGCACCAGCATCGGGCTGCTGATTGAAAATACCGATCAGCGCTCGCAGGATTACGGCGCCATCAAAGATGTGTTCCGTCCTGGACATGCCGATTACACCTACGAACAAAAGTATGGCTTCCGTGATTATCGCGGCGGCGGACGTTCGTCTGCCCGTGAAACCGCGATGCGCGTTGCGGCAGGGGCTATCGCCAAAAAATACCTGCAGCAGAAATTTGGCATTGTGATCCGCGGCTGTCTGACCCAGATGGGCGATATTCCACTGGCTATCAAAGACTGGGATCTGGTCGAGCAAAATCCGTTCTTCTGTGCAGATGCAGATAAGCTGGAAGCGCTGGACGAACTGATGCGTGGCCTGAAAAAAGAGGGCGACTCCATTGGTGCCAAAGTCACCGTCGTGGCTGATGGCGTACCGCCAGGCTGGGGTGAACCGGTATTTGACCGTCTGGATGCGGACATCGCTCACGCACTGATGAGCATCAACGCGGTGAAGGGCGTAGAAATTGGCGACGGTTTTGACGTCGTTGCGCTGCGGGGCAGCCAGAACCGCGACGAAATCACCAAAGACGGTTTCCAGAGCAACCACGCGGGCGGCATCCTCGGCGGTATCAGCAGCGGTCAGCAGATTATTGCCAATATTGCGCTGAAACCGACTTCCAGCATTACCGTGCCAGGCCACACGATTAACCGCTCTGGCGAAGAAGTTGAGATGATCACTAAAGGACGTCACGATCCCTGTGTGGGGATCCGTGCGGTGCCGATCGCAGAAGCGATGCTGGCGATCGTACTGATGGATCACTTCCTGCGCCAGCGCGCGCAGAATGCGGATGTGACGACCACCATTCCACGCTGGTAAACATGAAAAAAACCGTCATTGCTCTGCTGGCACTGCTTGCCAGTGGAGCCAGTCTGGCCGCGACGCCATGGCAGAAAATCACCCATCCTGTGGCGGGCAGCGCGCAGTCTATTGGCGCGTTCTCGAACGGCTGTATCGTTGGGGCACAGGAACTTCCGCTGCAGTCCGATACCTATCAGGTGATGCGTACCGACCAGCGTCGTTATTTTGGCCACCCGGATCTGGTGCTGTTTATCCAGCGTCTGGGAAACCAGGTGCATAACCTGGGGCTGGGCACGATGCTGATTGGCGATATGGGGATGCCTGCCGGCGGTCGGTTCAACGGCGGACACGCCAGTCACCAGACCGGTCTCGATGTCGATATCTTCCTGCAACTGCCGAAAGCGCGCTGGAGTTCAGCCCAGTTGCTGAAACCGCAGGCGCTGGATCTGGTGGCGCGCGACGGTAAAAACGTCGTGCCATCGTTGTGGACGCAGGACGTCTTCAGCATGATTAAGCTGGCGGCGAAAGATAACGATGTCACGCGGATTTTCGTGAACCCGGCCATCAAGCAGCAGCTCTGCCTGGATGCCGGCACCGATCGCGACTGGCTGCGTAAAGTGCGCCCGTGGTTCCAGCATCGTGCACATATGCACGTTCGTCTGCGCTGCCCGGCAAACAGCCTGGAATGTGAAGATCAGCCGTTACCCCCGCCAGGCGATGGCTGTGGTGCGGAACTGCAGAGCTGGTTTGAGCCGGCAAAACCTGGAACCTCTAAGCCTGAGAAGAAGACACCGCCTCCGTTGCCGCCTTCCTGCCAGGCGCTACTGGATGAGCATGTACTTTAATGGATAATTTCGTCGAACTGTTTATGGTGTCGCCGCTTCTGTTGGTGGTGCTTTTCTTTGTGGCGATGCTGGCCGGGTTTATTGATGCTCTGGCGGGCGGCGGTGGTTTGTTAACCGTACCGGCGCTGCTGGCCGCGGGCATGAGCCCGGCACAGGCGCTCGCCACTAACAAGCTTCAGGCGTGCGGCGGCTCGCTCTCCGCGTCGCTCTATTTTATTCGCCGTAAGGTCGTCAGTCTGGCTGACCAGAAGCTCAATATCCTGATGACCTTTATTGGTTCGACCTCGGGTGCACTGCTGGTTCAGCATGTACAGTCCGATATTCTGCGCCAGATCCTCCCCATTCTGGTTATCTGCATCGGTCTCTACTTTTTGTTGATGCCAAAGCTCGGGGAAGAAGACCGGCAGCGACGTCTGCATGGCCTGCCGTTCGCTCTTATCGCGGGTGGCTGCGTCGGGTTTTACGATGGCTTCTTTGGCCCCGGAGCAGGCTCGTTCTATGCCCTTGCGTTCGTGACGCTGGCCGGCTTTAATCTCGCTAAATCCACCGCCCACGCCAAAGTGCTCAATGCGACGTCAAACGTCGGCGGCCTGCTGCTGTTTATCATTGGTGGCAAAGTTATCTGGGCAACCGGATTTGTGATGATGGCAGGGCAGTTTTTAGGCGCACGCGCGGGCTCGCGTCTGGTATTAAGCAAAGGACAGAAGCTCATTCGCCCGATGATTGTTGTCGTCTCAGCGGTCATGAGTGCCAAACTGCTTTATGACAGCCATGGACAAGAGATCCTCACCTGGCTGGGAATGAATTAATGTACACAACCCATAAATACGAACAGCTGATTGAGATTTTTGATGGCTGTTTTGCTGATGATTTTAATACCCGTCTGATTAAAGGCGACGACGAACCGATCTATCTTCCTGCTGATGCGGACGTGCCGTATAACCGTATCGTGTTCGCGCACGGCTTTTACGCCAGCGGGTTACACGAGATTTCGCACTGGTGTATAGCGGGGAAAGCGCGTCGTGAGCAGGTGGACTTCGGCTACTGGTATTGTCCGGACGGCCGTGACGCCGCCACGCAGAGCCAGTTTGAAGATGTGGAGGTGAAACCGCAGGCGCTGGAATGGTTATTCTGTGTGGCGGCAGGTTTCCCGTTCAACGTCAGTTGTGACAACCTCGAAGGAGAGGTCGAGCCAGACCGTATTGTCTTCCAGCGCCGCGTTCATGCGCAGGTGATGGAGTACCTTGAGAAAGGCATCCCGGAACGTCCGGCACGTCTGATCGAGGCCTTACAGAATTATTACCACACGCCGGAGATCACGGCGGAATGCTTCCCTTGGCCGGAAGATCTTTAACAGAGGAAAGAAGATGATCGCAGAATTTGAATCACGCATTCTGGCGTTAATTGATGACATGGTGGAACACGCCAGTGATGATGAGCTGTTCGCCAGCGGTTATCTGCGTGGTCACCTGACGCTGGCTGTCGCTGAGCTGGAAGCAGGGGACGATCACTCTGCCGAGGCCATTCATGACGAAGTGAGCCGCAGCCTGGAGAAAGCGATCCAGGCAGGGGAACTCTCTCCGCGTGACCAGTCATTAGTGCTGGGTATGTGGGACACCCTGTTCCAGCAGGCAAAAGCCAGGTAGTCATTTTTCCTCCCTCTCCCGGTGGGAGAGGGAGGACATCGGCCCGCACGTTACTTCACCCTTTTTCCTTTCAGTAACTTCCGTACCCACAAACGGTTGGGATTGAGCCCCGCAAGCGTAACGCTGTCCAGCGGAACGGGCTCATCACTCATCTGTGCCGCCAGCACTTCGGCCAGCAACGGCGCTGAGCACAATCCCCGTGAACCGAGCCCCCCGAGCATAAACAGCTGCGGATAAACTGGCGCACTCACCGCGGTATCACGGTTTTCAGCAAGATCCTGATAGGCCTCAAGCGTTGCTTCATAGTCAGGCACATTTCCCGCCATCGGCAGATGGTCCCGGGTGGCACAGCGTACGCCACAGCGCGCGTCACCGGCGCTGATATCAACCTCTTTTGCCCAGTCGGCCTGCGGGAAGCAGTTGAGCAGGCGCTGGCGATTTTGCTGCTGATCGTCTTCGCTGTAGCGCATGTCGGTCTCACCGCGATGGTAGCTGGCACCAATGCAGTGGTGGCCGTTGGATGGATTTTGTGGCGTCAGATAGCCGTCGTAGCAGAGTACCTGCTGCAGTCTTTCCAGCGCTGGCGAGGTGGGGATATGGCTGACCTGGCCGCCGACAGGGTAAAGCGGCAGCTTTTCCGTCTGGTTGAACTGGCTGATAGGGTGACCGTTGGCCAGCACTACGCAGGTATGCTGCGCCTCTTCGCCGGTGGTGAAATGCAGGTTCCAGTGCTCCGTGTGGTGAAGTGAGGCGACCTGGCGGGAATAGTGCACCGTCAACCCGCGCGACTGCGCCAGCGCAATGGCTGCCGTCGTCAGATCTGCCGGACACAGCCAGCCACCGAGCGGATAGTGGATACCGTCGCAGCCCGTATCGACGCCCGCGGTTTCGGTTATCTGCTGCGCATTCACCGCCCGGGCAATTTCGAGCGGCAGACCCAGCGACAACATGTGCGCGATTTTTTGCTGGCTCTTCTCATCCCAGCCCAGTTGCGTAACACCACACCAGTCGTGGTCAAACGCCACAGGCAGAGCATCATACAGGCGACGTGCAAAGGTAAAGGCTGCCGGGAAAAACTGGCTCAGCGCCGGATCGTGAGCGCTTAACAGTGGGTAGAGTGCCCCCTGGCGGTTGCCGGAAGCGCCTTTTGCCGGCGCGTCGTCGGCGCAGTAGAGCGTTACCTGCCAGCCACGGTGTAAAAGCGCGAGCGAAAGCAGGGCGCTGGCAATCCCGCCGCCGACAATTGCTACCTCTCGTGAAGTGCTGGCGCTGCGTGAAAACCAGGGCGTCTGAGCGGGGATCTCCAGCGTCTGATCCATTCTTCCGACCAGCATGTCGCGCTTGCGACCAAAACCTTTGGTCTTTTGCATGGTAAAGCCGGCCTCCTGCAATCCGCGGCGGACAAAGCCTGCCGAGGTGAAGGTCGCGAGCGTTGCGCCGGGACGCGCCAGGCGTGCCATTGCGTTAAACAGATGCTGGCTCCACATGTCCGGATTCTTGGCGGGGGCAAAACCATCAAGGAACCATGCGTCCACTTTCTGATTCATTGAATCATCAAGCTTATCGGTCAGTTCATTGATGTCGCCGAGCCACAGATCCAGCGTGACGCGCCCGCCGTCCAGCAGCAGACGATGACAGCCGCCGAGGTGCGGCGGCCACTGCGCCTGAAGCTGCTCCGCCCATGGCGCAAGTTCCGGCCAGTGCTGATGGGCGAGACGAAGGTCATGCGCGGTGAGCGGAAATTTTTCAAAACTGATGAAATGTAATCTTTGCAGTGTAGCGTCAGGGTGAGCAGCGTGAAACTGATCGAACATCTGCCAGAGGGTGAGAAAATTCAGACCGGTACCAAACCCGCTCTCAGCGACCACGAACAGACTGCGCGGATGCGTGGGGAAACGGGCGTTTAACTGGTTTCCGTCGAGGAAAACATAGCGGGTTTCTTCCAGTCCGTTATCATTAGAAAAGTAGACGTCATCAAAATCTCGGGAAACAGGTGTACCCTCAGCGTTGAATTCGAGGTTGGCGGGTTGTATAGCGTTTTGTTTCACGTAAGTTACTCGTCTGACAGGCAGTGACACGATCTTAACGATGTGCGTCCATCGGTGCAAATTTCCGCAGAAAATGTCTGATCGGACTTGTTCGGCGTACAAGTGTACGCTATTGTGCGACTCGAAACTTAATATAGTGCGACTTACAGAGGTATTGAATGAAACGTGCAGTGATTACTGGCCTGGGCATCGTTTCCAGCATCGGTAATAACCAGCAGGAAGTCCTGGCATCTCTGCGTGAAGGACGCTCCGGGATCACTTTCTCTGAAGAGTTTAAAGATTCAGGTATGCGTAGCCACGTATGGGGTAACGTCAAACTGGACACCACCGGTTTGATTGACCGTAAAGTGGTTCGTTTCATGAACGATGCCTCTATTTATGCTTATCTCTCCATGCAGGAAGCGATTGCGGATGCGGGTCTGAGCGCGGAAGTTTACCAGAACAACCCACGCGTAGGTCTGATCGCCGGTTCCGGTGGCTCATCTAAAGCGCAGGTCTTTGGTGCCGACGCAATGCGTAGCCCACGTGGTCTGAAAGCGGTAGGTCCTTATGTTGTGACTAAAGCTATGGGTTCAGCGGTTTCCGCTTGCCTGGCGACCCCGTTCAAAATCCACGGCGTTAACTACTCCATCAGCTCTGCCTGTGCGACCTCCGCACACTGCATCGGTAATGCGGTTGAGCAGATCCAGCTGGGTAAACAGGACATCGTGTTTGCAGGCGGCGGCGAAGAACTGGGCTGGGAAATGGCCTGTGAATTCGACGCAATGGGGGCACTGTCCACCAAATATAACGAAACTCCGGATAAAGCATCCCGTACCTATGATGCGCACCGTGACGGTTTCGTTATCGCAGGCGGCGGCGGTATGGTTGTGGTTGAAGAGCTGGAGCACGCGCTGGCGCGTGGTGCGCACATCTACGCTGAGATCGTGGGCTACGGTGCAACGTCTGACGGCGCTGACATGGTGGCTCCATCCGGTGAAGGCGCAGTGCGCTGCATGAAGATGGCGATGCACGGCGTTGACACACCAATCGACTACCTGAACTCCCACGGTACCTCTACTCCGGTAGGCGACGTGAAAGAGCTGGGTGCGATCCGTGAAGTGTTCGGCGACAACAGCCCGGCTATCTCCGCGACCAAAGCCATGACCGGTCACTCTCTGGGGGCTGCTGGCGTTCAGGAAGCGATCTACTCTCTGCTGATGCTGGAAAATGGCTTTATCGCCCCAAGCATCAACATTGACGAGATGGACGAGCAGGCCGCAGGTCTAAACATCGTGACCCAGCCAAAAGAAGCGACACTGACTACCGTCATGTCCAACAGCTTCGGTTTCGGCGGTACTAACGCCACGCTGGTGATGCGTAAGTACAACGCATAAGTTCTGACTGATTCAAAAGGGGAGCCTGACGGCTCCCTTTTTTTATGCATTGACAAGCGGCTGATCTCGCAGGCAAACTTCCTACCTCAACATTATCCTCACGATAATGCGTAAGCGTTCAACGTCAACCAACGCACCTAAATCCTGGTTATCAGGAAGAGGGGGCGTGGTTTTTCCCCGCCTTACTCTTCATTTCGGAGTAAAGCATGACTGCAGTCACTCAAACAGAAACAACCTCTTCAGCGAACGTCTCGCTGTTTCGCATCGCGTTTGCGGTGTTCCTGACCTATATGACCGTCGGCCTGCCGCTGCCGGTGATCCCGCTGTTTGTTCATCAGGAGCTGGGCTATGGCAACACCATGGTCGGCGTCGCCGTGGGTATTCAGTTCCTGGCTACGGTATTAACCCGCGGTTATGCCGGACGTCTGGCGGATCAGCACGGCGCAAAACGCTCGGCGTTACAGGGCATGTTTGCCTGTGGTCTGGCGGGAGGTGCATGGCTGCTGGCCGCTCTTCTGCCGGTTGACGCTGCGTATAAATTTTCGCTGCTGATCGTGGGGCGTTTAATCCTGGGCTTTGGTGAAAGCCAGCTCCTGACCGGTACGCTGACATGGGGTATGGGACTGGTGGGGCCTGCGCGCTCCGGCAAAGTCATGTCCTGGAATGGCATGGCCATTTATGGCGCGCTTGCCGCAGGCGCCCCGCTCGGGTTGCTTATCCACAGCCACTTTGGCTTTGCCGCGCTGGCAGCGACCACCCTGATGCTGCCGCTGCTGGCATGGGCATTCAACGGTCCGGTACGTAAAGTCCCTGCCCATAAAGGGGAGCGCCCGTCTTTGTGGAGCGTGGTGGGCCAAATCTGGCAGCCGGGCCTTGGCCTGGCCCTGCAGGGCGTCGGTTTTGCGGTAATCGGTACGTTCGTCTCGCTCTACTTTATGAGCCGCGGCTGGGCGATGGCAGGTTTTACGCTGACCGCCTTTGGTGGCGCATTTGTCTTAATGCGCGTGCTGTTCGGCTGGATGCCGGATCGTTTTGGCGGCGTGAAGGTTGCAGTGGCATCACTGGTGATTGAAACCCTGGGTTTGCTATTATTGTGGAGTGCACCCGTTGCGTCCGTAGCGTTGTTAGGCGCGGCGTTGACCGGCTGCGGATGCTCGCTTATTTTCCCGGCGCTGGGTGTGGAGGTGGTAAAACGTGTCGCCCCGCAGGTGCGTGGCACGGCGCTTGGCGGCTATGCGGCGTTTCAGGATATCTCATACGGGGTAACCGGGCCGCTGACAGGTCTGTTAGCGACATCGTTCGGGTATCCGTCTGTTTTCCTGGCGGGCGCGGTTGCAGCGGTTATGGGCATTGTGGTGACGCTGGTGGCGTTTCGGCAGTCTTAGCTGGTTAAGTGCCGGGGCGGCATGCCTTCCCCGGTGTGCTGTCGGCCCGGCAGGCGTAGCGCCACCGGGCGAAACCGTTATGCGACCAGCCAGAAAATCGCCAGTGCAATCATTAACGCAATAAACATCAATCCTGGACGGGCAGAGAGGGTTCTGAACGTTTCCACCACTGGCGCAAACAGCGGATTGTAGATTGGCTGTATGTTTCGTGCCTCCGGCACGCCCCCTTCGCGTTCGGCGCGGCGAACAAAAATCTGATTGAGCACATCCTGCACCTGCGCGGTGGTCAGTACCGTTTGCGGTGTGGCCTGCCAGGTTTGCTGGGCGTAATCACGAATGGCGTCAAATTCGTTCGGCTCCAGCGGCTGCTTAAGTGCCGCCTGAACCGTGTGCAGGGTTGGAGCGGTCTGGGTGCTGAGCGTCTGACGCGCCTGTAGCCAGGTTACCAGATGCGTAAACTGTTTCGCCGGGATCAGCTCGCCCGCTTTTACGCCTGAGAGTTCCAGCATTGATTGCCAGATAAGCTTCGTCGGTTCGCCGGTGGCGGCGGCCAGCTTGGTCACCATCTGCTTGAGCGTGTTGTGCTCGGCAGGCAGTAGCGGACGCTCGGTCGCAGGGCGTTGCTGAGGCTGTGGAATTGACAGCTGATTGGTTTGCAGCAGCGTCAGTACGGTTTTGAGCTGTTCCGGGGTCAGCTGGCTCAGGGCGGTCTGACCAAACTGCTGGCGAATAAAGTCACTCACCGCCTGGCGGTTATTTCCCTGGCCCAACAGCTCGGTCAGCTGCGAGACAATCTGGCGTGTGCTGTGATTCTGCTGTGCAGTATCAATCCGCTGGTTCAGGTTTTGCTCGGCAGCAGGGAAATGGCGCGACTGCAAAGGTGCGTCGTTCCTGACACCTAAATCGTGCTTTACCCCAGCCCAGACTTCCGCGTTTTGCTGCGACGTCAGCGCGATCAGACGCGTGATCAGTCGCTCCAGCACGGTGCGCTGTTGTGTGGATAGCGGTTGTTCGCCTGCAACGTTTGGCGTAACAGGGCCTTCACCCGGAGGGCGCGGCGGCGTACCTGAAATGGGCTGCATCGTCAAAAAATCCTTAAAGTCAAAACTCAGCGTAAACCTGGCAGACGTATATGCCTGGCGGCCAGATTATGGCACACTTGATGGGTTTTCTTCCTCTCAAACAGGTACTCAGACGTGAAAATCCTCGTTGATGAAAATATGCCTTATGCCCGCGAGCTCTTTAGCCGCCTCGGCAACGTTAAGGCTGTCCCGGGTCGGCCGATCCCGGTAAACGAGCTGGATGATGCAGACGCGCTGATGGTGCGCTCGGTAACCAAAGTAAATGAGGCGTTGCTCTCCGGCAAAGCAGTGAAATTTGTCGGGACCGCAACGGCAGGGACGGATCATGTGGATGATAAATGGCTTAAGCAGGCGGGGATCGGTTTTTCAGCCGCGCCGGGCTGCAACGCCATTGCGGTCGTGGAATATGTCTTCTCCTCCCTGCTGATGCTGGCAGAGCGCGACGGTTTTGCGTTGCAGGACCGTACCGTCGGGATTGTTGGTGTGGGCAACGTGGGCGGGCGCCTGCATAAACGTCTTGAGGCGTTAGGCATTCGCACTCTGCTGTGCGATCCGCCGCGTAAAGACAACGGTGATGAAGGCGACTTCCGTTCGCTGGATGAACTGGTTGCACAGTGCGATGTGATCACTTTCCATACGCCGCTGTTTAAAGAGGGGCCTTATAAGTCGCTGCACCTTGCTGACGAAGCCCTGATCCGTCGTCTGAAGCCTGGCACTATTCTGATAAATGCCTGCCGGGGCCCGGTGGTCGATAATCTTGCGCTGCTGAAATGTCTGGACGAGGGGCAAGCGCTTAGCGTGGTGCTGGACGTCTGGGAGCCGGAGCCTGAGCTTAACGTTGCGCTGCTTAACAAGGTGGACGTCGCAACGGCGCATATTGCCGGTTATACCCTTGAAGGAAAAGCCCGCGGCACGACGCAGGTCTTTGAGGCCTATAGCGCCTTTATCGGCCATCCACAGCAGGTGGCGCTGGATACTTTACTGCCTGCGCCTGAATTTGGCCGCATTACCCTGCACGGACCACTCGATCAGGCAACGCTGAAACGACTGGTCCATTTGGTGTATGATGTGCGCCGCGATGACGCGCTGCTGCGTAAAGTGGCGGGTATTCCGGGTGAGTTTGATAAGCTGCGCAAGAACTATGTTGAGCGCCGCGAGTGGTCTTCCCTGTATGTGATTTGCGACGACGCAACGGCTGCGACGCAGCTGCATAAACTGGGTTTTAATGCCGTTCATCACCCGGCACATTAATGTCTTCTTAATGCTCCCTGTTGGATACTCCGACAGGGACGCTTTTTTATTTCTGGAGTAAACCACCATGTCTGAAGGCTGGAACATTGCCATTTTAGGTGCCACGGGTGCCGTGGGTGAAGCCCTGCTCGAAACCCTTGCTGAGCGTCAGTTCCCGGTGGGTGATATCTATGCGCTGGCGCGTACAGATAGCGCGGGTGAACATCTGCGTTTTGGCGGTAAATCTGTCATGGTTCAGGATGCGGCGGGGTTCGACTGGACTCAGGCGCAGCTGGCGTTTTTTGCAGCCGGTGCTGAGGCTACGGCGTCTTACATTGAAGAGGCCACCAACTCGGGTTGTCTGGTGATTGATTTAAGCGGCCTGTTCGCGCTTGAGCCGGATGTGCCGCTGGTGGTGCCGGATGTGAACCCGTTTGTGCTGGCAGACTACCGTAACCGCAACGTTATCGCCGTACCGAACAGCCTGACCAGTCAGCTGCTTACCGCGCTGAAACCGCTGATCGACGAAGGCGGCCTGTCGCGTATCTTCGTTACCAGCCTGCTGTCTGCGTCAGCCAACGGCAAGCAAGCGGTTAACGCACTGGCCGGGCAGAGCGCGAAATTGCTGAGCGGCGTTCCGATTGATGAAGACGACTATTTTGGTCGCCAGCTGGCGTTTAACATGCTGCCACTGCTGCCGGATCGCGAAGGCAGCGTGCGCGAAGAGCGCCGTATTGTCGATGAAGTCCGCAAAATCCTGCAGGATGATGGCCTGATGATCTCTGCCAGCTGCGTGCAGTCTCCGGTCTTCTACGGCCACGCGCAGATGGTTGGTTTTGAAGCGCTGCGCCCGCTCGCCGCCGAAGAAGCGCGTGACGCGTTTGGTCGTGGTGAGGATATCGCCCTCTCCGAAGAGAGTGAGTTCCCGACGCAGGTTGGTGATGCGACCGGTAGTGCACATCTGTCTGTTGGCTGCGTGCGTAACGATTACGGAATGCCTGAGCAGATCCAGTTCTGGTCAGTTGCCGATAACGTTCGCTTTGGCGGCGCGCTGATGGCGGTGAAAATTGCGGAGAAACTCGTGCAGGAGTACCTGTACTGATGTCAGAAGTGGATCACAAGCCCGTTCATAAAATTGCCCTCGGTATTGAGTACGATGGCAGTAAGTATTATGGCTGGCAGCGTCAAAATGAGGTGCGCAGCGTCCAGGAAAAACTGGAAAAAGCGCTCTCTCAGGTGGCGAATGAACCGATAAGCGTTTTCTGTGCCGGGCGTACGGATGCCGGCGTTCACGGCACGGGGCAGGTGGTTCATTTTGAAACCACCGCTGTGCGAAAGGACGCTGCATGGACGCTGGGGGTGAATGCGAATTTACCTGGAGACATTGCGGTTCGTTGGGTTAAAGATGTTCCCGATGATTTTCATGCGCGTTTCAGCGCCACCGCGCGCCGTTACCGCTACGTCATCTACAATCAGCGTCTGCGTCCGGCGGTGTTAAGCCAGGGCGTGACGCATTTTTATGAACCGCTTGATGCTGAACGTATGCATCGTGCGGCGCAGTGTCTGATTGGTGAAAATGACTTTACCTCGTTCCGTGCGGTGCAGTGCCAGTCCCGTACGCCGTGGCGTAATGTCATGCACATAAACGTCAGCCGTTATGGCGCGTATGTGGTGGTGGATATCAAAGCCAATGCCTTTGTACATCATATGGTGCGGAATATTGTGGGCAGCCTGATGGAAGTGGGCGCCGGACACCAGCCGGAGAGCTGGATTGCAGAACTGCTGGCAGCGAAGGACAGAACGCTTGCGGCAGCCACGGCGAAAGCGGAAGGGCTGTATCTGGTCTCGGTAGACTATCCGGATCGGTTTGACCTGCCGAAACCGCCAATGGGCCCGCTGTTTTTAGCGGACTAATCAAAGGTGCAATTAAGGCTTAGACAAAATGGACGTAATACGTTTTTTGATTGATTTCATCCTGCATATTGATGTTCACCTGGCGGAGCTGGTCGCGCAGTACGGCGTCTGGGTTTACGCTATTCTGTTCCTCATTCTGTTCTGTGAAACCGGTCTGGTTGTCACCCCGTTCCTGCCGGGGGATTCACTGCTGTTCGTGGCCGGCGCGTTATCCGCGTTACCGACTAACGATTTGAATGTGCATCTGATGGTTGTGTTGATGGTTATCGCCGCGATTATTGGTGATGCGGTGAACTACACGATTGGACGGGTGTTTGGTGAGCGGCTTTTCAGCAATCCGGACTCGAAAATTTTCCGTCGCAGCTATCTCGACAAAACCCATGCATTCTATGAACGTCATGGCGGCAAAACCATTATCCTTGCCCGTTTTGTGCCTATTGTGCGTACATTTGCACCGTTTGTGGCAGGAATGGGGCATATGTCCTATCGTCACTTTGCGGCATATAACGTTGTTGGCGCGCTGCTGTGGGTGTTGCTGTTTACCTATGCCGGCTACCTGTTTGGCGATCTCCCGGTGGTCCAGGAAAACCTTAAGTTACTGATTGTAGCGATTATTGTGCTTTCGGTACTGCCTGGGGTTATTGAGATTATTCGTCACCGACGTGCGGCAGCAAAGCAAGCGAAGTAAATGCATACTGGCGGTTCGACCACTTTTTTATCCAAAGTTTCGGGCTGTTATGTTTTAATGTGCAACATTCATGGTCTGTTGGAGGCAAAAATGGCATTATTCGCCTCTTATAGCAAAACTGGCATACGACCAGGTTCAGGCAGAAAGGTTATCAATGAGCTGGATTGAACGAATTAAAAGCAACATAACCCCGACTCGTAAAGCGAGCATTCCTGAAGGGGTATGGACGAAGTGTGATAGCTGCGGCCAGGTTCTGTACCGCGCAGAGCTGGAACGCAATCTTGAGGTGTGTCCGAAATGTGACCACCATATGCGTATGACGGCGCGTAATCGCCTGCATAGCCTGCTGGACGAAGGTTCTCTGGTAGAACTGGGTAGCGAGCTTGAGCCAAAAGACGTGCTGAAGTTCCGTGATTCCAAAAAATACAAAGACCGTCTGGCCTCTGCACAGAAAGAGACCGGCGAGAAAGACGCGCTGATCGTCATGAAAGGCACCCTGCACACGATGCCGGTGGTGGCTGCCGCGTTTGAGTTCTCCTTTATGGGGGGCTCAATGGGCTCTGTCGTGGGTGCGCGCTTTGTGCGTGCCGTTGAGCAGGCGCTGGAAGACAACTGCCCGCTGATCTGCTTCTCCGCCTCCGGTGGTGCACGTATGCAGGAAGCGCTGATGTCGCTGATGCAGATGGCGAAAACCTCTGCTGCGCTGGCGAAAATGCAGGAGCGCGGTTTGCCGTACATCTCCGTGCTGACCGACCCGACGATGGGTGGCGTTTCCGCAAGCTTTGCCATGCTGGGCGATCTGAACATCGCTGAGCCGAAAGCGCTGATCGGTTTTGCGGGTCCACGCGTCATCGAACAGACCGTACGTGAAAAACTGCCGCCGGGCTTCCAGCGCAGTGAGTTCCTCATCGAGAAAGGCGCTATCGACATGATCGTCCGCCGTCCGGAGATGCGCCTGAAACTGGCAAGCATCCTGGCGAAGCTGATGAATCTGCCAGCGCCGAACCCGGATGAGCCGCGCGAAGGCGTGGTGGTACCGGATCAGGAACCCGAGGCCTGATAACTGAAAAGGGCAGGGCCGGATGGCGCTGCCCTTTTGCTTTCTCAACTGTTAATGACCGGGCATCATGGAAAATAAAAGCATTCCCCAAGCCACGTCGCCCCTGGCCGCGTGGCTTTCTTATCTGGAAAACCTGCACAGTAAAACCATCGATATGGGGCTTGAGCGCGTAAGCCAGGTTGCCGCGCGTCTCGACGTACTGAAACCAGCGCCGTTTGTGTTCACCGTTGCCGGAACGAACGGTAAAGGCACGACGTGCCGCACGCTGGAATTTGTCCTGATGGCAGCAGGCTATAAGGTTGGCGTTTACAGCTCTCCACACCTCGTGCGGTATACCGAGCGGGTGCGTGTGCAAAACCGCGAGCTGCCGGAATCAGCGCATACTGCCTCTTTCGCGGAAATTGAAGCCGCGCGCGGTGAAATTTCATTAACCTATTTTGAATACGGTACCCTGTCGGCACTGTGGTTGTTTAAGCAGGCGCAGCTGGACGTGGTGATTCTGGAAGTCGGCCTCGGCGGGCGTCTTGATGCCACCAACATGGTGGATGCGGATGTGGCCGTCGTGACCAGCATTGCGCTGGATCATACCGACTGGCTGGGGCCGGATCGCGAAAGCATTGGTCGCGAGAAAGCCGGGATTTTCCGGGCGAATAAACCTGGCGTGGTCGGCGAGCCGGATATGCCGCACACCATTGCAGAGGTGGCGAATGAGACGGGTGCGCGTCTGCTGCGCCGTGGCGTAGACTGGCAGTATGAGGTTCAGGCAGACGGCTGGCGCTTTAGCGATGCGCAGGGCGCACTGGACAACCTGCCATTGCCGCAGGTGCCGCAGCCTAACGCGGCAACCGCGCTGGCGGCACTGCGCGCAAGCGGTCTGGCGGTGAGCGAGCAGGCGATTCGCGAGGGCATTGAGCGGGCGATCCTGCCCGGGCGTTTCCAGATTGTCAGCGAGTCACCGCGCCTGATCCTCGATGTGGCGCATAACCCGCATGCCGCGGCGTATCTCGCGGGACGTCTCAAATCGTTACCAAAAACCGGGCGCGTGCTGGCGGTTATCGGTATGCTTCATGATAAAGATATTGGCGGTACGCTGGCCTGCATGGAGAGTGTGGTCGATAGCTGGTATTGTGCTCCTCTGGAGGGGCCACGCGGGGCGACCGCTGAGCAGTTGATGGAACATCTCGGCAAAGGCGCAATCTATAATAGCGTGGCTCAGGCCTGGCATGCCGCGATGGCGGATGCTAAACCAGAAGATACCGTGCTGGTGTGTGGTTCGTTCCACACGGTGGCACATGTCATGGAAGTGATGGACGCGGGGAGAACCGGTGGCGAGTAAGTTTCAGAACCGTTTAGCAGGAACAATAGTGCTGGTGGCGCTGGGAGTCATTATTCTCCCGGGCCTGCTCGACGGGCAGAAAAAGCACTATCAGGATGAGTTTGCAGCCATTCCACTGGTACCGAAACCGGGCGATCGCGACGAGCCGGATATGCTGCCTGCGGCGACACAGGCCCTTCCTGCTCAGCCGCCGGAAGGCGCAGCGGAAGAGGTTCGCGCGGGTGATGCGGCTGCGCCGTCTCTTGATCCGTCTCGTCTGGCGGCGAGCAACACCAACGATATCGATCCTGTAACGGTTCCGGTCGTGCAGCCTAAACCGGCTGAGAAACCGAAGCCGGTCGAAAAAACGCAGCCGAAACCGCAGCGTGATAAAACGAGCGAACAGCTTGCCGCAGCGACAGAGACACCGCCTCCGGCGAAACCGGCTCAGCAGGAAGCCGCACCGACGGGCAAAGCCTACGTCGTGCAGCTGGGTGCGCTGAAAAATGCCGATAAGGTCAATGAGGTGGTGGGTAAACTGCGCAGTGCGGGATATCGTGTTTACACTTCACCTTCCACGCCGGTACAGGGTAAAATTACCCGTATTCTCGTGGGGCCAGAAGCGTCCAAAGATAAGCTTAAAGGATCGCTGGGTGAGCTGAAGCAGATCTCCGGCCTGAGCGGTGTGGTGATGAGCTACAGCGCGAACTAACCCCTCCCTCACCCTTATCCTTTCTATGAGGAGAGGGTGGGGGGGAAGAGTGACGGCAGACGTCCACAGAGACGTAAAAAGCCACGGCGTTGAACATTTTTTCAGCGCCTTTTTTATTTACGCGCGGGAAGGAAATCCCTACGCAAACGTTTTCTTTTTCTGTTAGAATTCGCCCCGAACTGGATGACAGGGCGTTAAATCGTGGGACACATATGGTCTGGATTGATTACGCCATCATTGCGGTGATTGGTTTTTCCTGTCTGGTTAGCCTGATCCGTGGCTTTGTTCGTGAAGCGTTATCGCTGGTAACCTGGGGTTGTGCTTTCTTTGTTGCCAGTCATTACTACACTTACCTGTCTGTCTGGTTCACGGGCTTTGAAGATGAACTGGTCCGAAATGGAATCGCTATCGCGGTGCTGTTTATCGCGACGCTGATTGTCGGCGCTATCGTAAATTACGTGATAGGTCAGCTGGTCGAGAAAACCGGTCTGTCAGGAACAGACAGGGTACTCGGGATCTGTTTCGGCGCACTACGAGGCGTGCTGATTGTGGCCGCGATCCTGTTCTTCCTGGATACCTTTACCGGGTTCTCCAAAAGTGAAGACTGGCAAAAATCGCAGCTCATTCCAGAGTTCAGTTTCATCATCAGATGGTTCTTTGACTATCTGCAAAGCTCGTCGAGTTTCTTGCCCAGAGCCTAATGCGCTCTGAGATGTGGCTTAACGAGGAAAAGACGAATGTGCGGTATTGTCGGTATCGCCGGTTTCATGCCGGTAAACCAGTCGATTTATGACGCGTTAACGGTGCTTCAGCACCGTGGGCAGGATGCTGCGGGTATCATCACCATTGATGCAAACAACTGCTTCCGTTTACGTAAGGCGAATGGTCTGGTAAATGATGTGTTTGAAGCCCGCCATATGCAGCGTCTGCAAGGTAATATGGGGATCGGTCACGTTCGTTATCCTACTGCTGGCAGTTCCAGCGCCTCTGAGGCTCAGCCTTTCTACGTCAACTCACCGTATGGCATCACGCTTGCCCACAATGGCAACCTGACCAACGCGCACGAGCTGCGTAAGAAGTTGTTCGAAGAGAAACGTCGCCACATTAACACCACCTCTGATTCTGAAATTCTGCTCAATATCTTTGCCAGCGAGCTGGATAACTTCCGTCACTACCCGCTGGAAGCAGACAACATTTTTGCCGCCGTTGCCGCGACTAACCGCCAGATCCGTGGTGCGTATGCCTGCGTGGCGATGATTATCGGCCACGGGATGGTTGCCTTCCGCGATCCAAACGGCATCCGCCCGCTGGTACTCGGTAAGCGCGATCTCGGTGATGGTCGTACCGAATACATGGTTGCCTCTGAAAGCGTGGCGCTGGATACCCTGGGCTTCGAGTTCCTGCGTGATGTTGCGCCTGGCGAAGCGGTCTATATCACTGAGAAGGGCCAGCTGTTCACCCGCCAGTGTGCTGACAACCCGGTGAGCAATCCGTGCCTGTTTGAATATGTTTACTTCGCCCGTCCGGACTCGTTTATCGACAAGATTTCCGTTTACAGCGCGCGCGTGAACATGGGGACAAAACTTGGCGAGAAGATTGCCCGCGAGTGGGACGATCTGGATATCGACGTCGTTATTCCTATTCCGGAAACGTCCTGCGATATCGCTCTGGAAATCGCCCGCATTCTGGACAAGCCATACCGTCAGGGGTTTGTGAAAAACCGCTACGTTGGTCGTACCTTTATCATGCCGGGTCAGCAGCTGCGCCGTAAGTCCGTGCGTCGTAAACTGAACGCAAACCGCGCTGAGTTCCGCGATAAAAACGTCCTGCTGGTGGATGACTCCATCGTTCGCGGCACCACCTCAGAACAGATTATTGAGATGGCGCGCGAAGCGGGTGCGAAGAAAGTGTATCTGGCCTCAGCCGCACCGGAAATTCGTTTCCCGAACGTGTACGGCATCGATATGCCAACCGCCAACGAGCTGATCGCTCACGGTCGTGAAGTGGACGAAATTCGTCAGATCATCGGTGCCGACGGCCTGATTTTCCAGGATCTGAACGATCTTATCGACGCAGTACGCGCTGAGAACCCGGATATTCAGCAGTTCGAATGCTCCGTGTTTAATGGCGTCTACGTGACGAAAGACGTTGACCAGCAGTACCTCGACTACCTTGATTCGCTGCGCAACGACGATGCGAAGGCCGTCCAGCTGCAAAACGATCTCGAAAGTTTAGAGATGCACAACGAAGGTTGATGTCTGTGCAAGTGAGGGCATTTGCCCTCACTTGCAACTCCCCGCAAAATCCTGCACAGTCTGCCCTGAAATCAGTTAGGGCGAAAATCATGAAACGACTCATTGTTGGGCTCAGTGGTGCCAGTGGCGCGATTTACGGCGTACGTCTGTTACAGGTGCTGCGCGACGTGGCAGAAGTGGAAACGCATCTGGTCATGAGCCAGGCGGCACGTCAGACCCTCTCTCTAGAAACCGACCTCTCACTGCGTGATGTCCAGGCGCTGGCGGATGTGGTCCACGATGCCCGCGATATCGCCGCCAGCATCTCCTCTGGCTCGTTTAAAACGGCGGGCATGGTTATCCTGCCTTGTTCCATTAAAACGCTCTCCGCCATTGTAAACAGCTATACCGACACGCTGGTCACCCGCGCCGCGGACGTGGTGCTGAAGGAGCGACGTCCTCTGGTTCTCTGCGTGCGGGAAACGCCGCTGCATCTGGGACATCTGCGTTTAATGACTCAGGCTGCTGAACTCGGCGCGGTGATCATGCCACCGGTACCGGCGTTCTATCACCGACCCGTTTCACTGGATGATGTGATTAATCAGACGGTTAACCGCGTTCTCGATCAGTTTGATATCGACCTGCCTGAAGACCTTTTCACCCGCTGGCAGGGTGCCTGAATCTGTGCACTCACAGCGTGCATGAAAAGATAACGTGCCCTGTTTCAGGGCAATTATGCAACGGCGATCATATCCTCGACATTTAATTCGCTTTTTCCCTTTTTCTCTTTCCGGTTCGTTCGGCAGACCTGCTATCTTTCACCATTAAGGCAATATCGCAACGTTTTATTAACATATTTAACGTCGAACTTTTCACCAGACGGCAATGTGGCATAAGACCTGCAAGAGAAGCCTGCAACACAACACACAACACAATACATAATAAAATCACGGTACTTGAGGGTAAATGTATGAAGAAGACGGTTCTGGCTCTGTCTTTGCTGGTGGGGTTAAGTGCGGCAGCAGGTAGCTACGCAGCGCTTCCACAGACAGTTCGTATCGGTACAGACGCAACCTACGCGCCATTCTCTTCCAAGGATGCGAAAGGCGATTTCGTTGGGTTTGATATCGATCTGGGAAATGAAATGTGCAAACGCATTGCGGTGAAATGCACATGGGTGGGCAGCGACTTTGATGCGTTAATCCCGTCGCTGAAAGCCAAGAAAATCGACGCCATTATCTCTTCTCTCTCTATCACCGAAAAACGGCAGCAGGAGATTGCCTTCTCTGACAAGCTTTACGCTGCAGATTCACGTCTGATTGCCGCTAAAGGCTCCCCGATTCAACCCACCATCGACTCGCTGAAAGGCAAGCATGTCGGCGTGCTTCAGGGCTCAACGCAGGAAGGGTTTGCCAATGCGAACTGGCGTGAGAAGGGCGTCGACGTGGTGGCGTACCAGAACCAGGATCTGATCTACTCTGACCTGGCGGCAGGCCGTCTGGATGCGGCATTCCAGGATGAAGTCGCCGCGAGCGAAGGCTTCCTGAAACAGCCAGCGGGCAAAGAGTACGCTTTTGCTGGCCCATCCGTGAAAGACAAAAAGTACTTTGGTGACGGTACGGGTATCGGCCTGCGTAAGGACGATACCGAGCTGAAAGCCGCCTTCGACAAAGCGTTTGCTGAGCTGCGTAAAGACGGTACCTACGACAAACTGGCGAAGAAATACTTCGACTTCAACGTCTACGGTGACTAATACCTGACGACAATGCACTGCTGAGGTGCATTGTCGGGCGGGATGATCCAATATGGTGCAATTAATGCACTGTATTGGATCGCTGTGTGCATACTTACGCATTTATAATGCAAAAAATCCCGGCTCAAAGGCATTATTCTTTGCCTGACGGAGGGGATTGATGGCACATTAGCACCACCCCGTCGTCGTAAAAATCCCGTATGTAGACAGTTTGTTGAGGACAGATATGAAAAAACTAGTATTGTCACTTTCTCTGGTGCTGGCCTTTTCCAGCGCCACCGCGGCATTCGCAGCAATTCCGCAGAAAATTCGAATCGGTACCGATCCTACCTATGCACCGTTCGAATCGAAGAATTCTAAAGGTGAATTGGTTGGTTTTGACATCGATCTGGCCAACGAACTGTGCAAACGCATCAAAGCGCAGTGTACCTACGTTGAGAACCCACTGGACGCGCTGATCCCGTCGCTGAAAGCGAAAAAAATCGACGTGATTATGTCCTCGCTCTCCATCACTGAAAAACGCCAGCAGGAGATTGCTTTCACGGACAAACTCTACGCGGCAGATTCACGTCTGGTTGTCGCCAAATCTTCCGACATTCAGCCCACTCTCGAGTCGCT
This sequence comes from Enterobacter sp. 200527-13, assembly GCF_027924865.1. NCBI lineage: Bacteria > Pseudomonadati > Pseudomonadota > Gammaproteobacteria > Enterobacterales > Enterobacteriaceae > Enterobacter > Enterobacter sp. 200527-13. Next base: position 564,195 of record NZ_BSCM01000002.1, on the reverse strand, counting down.
GAAAGGCAAACGCGTGGGCGTGCTGCAGGGGACCACTCAGGAAACCTACGGTAACGAACACTGGGCACCGAAAGGGATTGAAATCGTCTCTTATCAGGGCCAGGAAAATATCTACGCTGACCTGACGGCAGGCCGCATTGACGCGGCATTCCAGGATGAAGTCGCGGCGAGCGAAGGCTTCCTGAAGCAGCCGGTCGGCAAAGACTATAAGTTTGGCGGTCCATCCATCAAGGATGTGAAGTTGTTTGGTGTAGGCACCGGTATGGGCCTGCGCAAGGAAGACAACGAACTGCGTGAAGCGCTGAACAAAGCGTTTGCCGAAATGCGCGCTGACGGCACGTACGAGAAAATTGCGAAAAAATACTTCGATTTTAATGTTTACGGCGGCTAATCGCCCCGTCAAATAACGTGCAGCCCCTCCCACTGTGGGAGGGGAAAAGACACGGTTCCACCACTCACGATACGACAGGGCTCGCGGTATGCTGTACGGATTTTCTGGCGTTATTTTACAGGGCGCGCTTGTCACCCTTGAGCTGGCTCTCAGCTCCGTGGTGCTGGCGGTGCTGATAGGTCTGGCGGGCGCAGGGGCGAAGCTTTCGGCTAACAAGCCGCTGGCGCTGATTTTTGAAGGCTATACGACGCTGATTCGCGGTGTTCCCGATCTGGTGCTGATGCTTCTGATCTTTTACGGTCTGCAGATTGCGCTTAACAGCGTGACGGACGCAATGGGTATGGGACAAATCGATATCGACCCGATGGTGGCCGGTATTATTACGCTCGGTTTTATCTACGGGGCCTACTTCACCGAAACCTTCCGCGGCGCGTATATGGCTGTGCCGAAAGGCCACATTGAAGCGGCAACCGCATTCGGTTTCACCTCCTCACAGACGTTTCGTCGAATCATGTTCCCGGCCATGATGCGCTATGCGCTTCCAGGTATCGGTAACAACTGGCAGGTTATTCTTAAGGCAACCGCGCTGGTCTCTCTGCTTGGCCTGGAAGATGTGGTGAAAGCGACCCAGCTTGCCGGCAAAAGCACCTGGGAGCCGTTCTACTTTGCGGTGGTATGTGGCGTAATCTATCTGGTCTTTACGACCGCCTCCAATGGTGTGCTGCTTCTGCTCGAACGTCGCTACTCCGTGGGTGTGAAGAGGGCTGATCTGTGATTGAGATTATTCAGGAATACTGGAAATCGCTGCTGTGGACAGATGGCTATCGCTTCACCGGCGTCGCCATTACGCTCTGGCTTCTGATCTCCTCCGTGGTGATGGGCGGCATTCTGGCGGTATTTCTCGCCATTGGTCGTGTGTCGAACAATAAATTTATCCAGTTCCCAATCTGGCTGTTTACCTATGTGTTTCGCGGTACGCCGCTGTACGTGCAACTGCTGGTGTTCTATTCGGGGATGTACACGCTTGAGATCGTAAAAGGCACTGAAATGCTCAATGCGTTCTTCCGCAGCGGTCTGAATTGTACGGTGCTGGCATTGACGCTCAATACCTGCGCCTATACCACCGAGATTTTCGCAGGGGCGATTCGCTCTGTCCCGTACGGTGAAATTGAAGCGGCGCGTGCGTACGGCTTCTCCTCCGTGAAGCTTTACCGTTGCATCATTCTGCCGTCGGCGCTGCGTATTGCGTTACCGGCGTACAGTAACGAAGTAATTCTGATGCTGCATTCCACGGCGCTGGCCTTTACCGCCACGGTGCCGGACTTACTGAAGATTGCCCGGGATATTAACTCGGCAACCTATCAGCCGTTTACCGCATTCGGTATTGCGGCAGTGCTTTATTTGATAATTTCATACGTCCTGATTAGCCTGTTCCGTAAGGCAGAAAAACGCTGGTTGCAGCATATAAAACCTTCTTCGACGCACTGAGAATGATGATGGCTGAGAACAAATTAAACGTTATTGATCTGCACAAACGCTATGGCGAACATGAAGTGCTGAAAGGGGTGTCGCTGCAGGCAAACGCGGGCGATGTCATCAGTATTATCGGCTCATCCGGCTCCGGTAAAAGTACTTTCCTGCGCTGCATTAACTTCCTCGAAAAACCGAGCGAAGGCTCAATTGTGGTGAGCGGGCAGAACATCAATCTGGTGCGTGACAAAGACGGCCAGCTGAAGGTGGCGGATAAAAATCAGCTACGTCTGTTGCGTACGCGCCTGACGATGGTTTTCCAGCATTTTAATCTCTGGAGCCATATGACGGTGCTGGAGAACGTAATGGAAGCGCCAATCCAGGTGCTGGGTCTCAGCAAACAGGACGCCCGCGACCGTGCGGTGAAATACCTGGCGAAAGTGGGTATTGATGAGCGCCAGCAGATGAAGTATCCGGTACATCTGTCCGGCGGGCAGCAGCAGCGTGTATCCATTGCCCGCGCGCTGGCGATGGAGCCGGAAGTCTTGCTGTTCGACGAACCGACCTCCGCGCTGGACCCGGAACTCGTTGGCGAAGTGCTGCGCATCATGCAGAAGCTCGCCGAAGAGGGCAAAACGATGGTGGTGGTGACGCACGAGATGGGCTTTGCCCGGAACGTCTCTAACCACGTCATCTTCCTGCATCAGGGGAAAATCGAAGAGCAGGGGCATCCCGATGAGGTGTTAGCGAACCCGCAAAGCCCGCGTTTGCAGCAGTTCCTGAAGGGGTCTTTGAAGTAGGTTTTGCCTTTCCCCTCTCCCTGTGGGAGAGGGCCGGAGTGTGGGCATCAGACCGCACCACACTCCAGTCGATACACCCAGTCGTCATACCGCACACCGTTAATCTCATACGCTTTTTCCAGCACCTGCGTGCGCACAAAACCCGCTTTCTCCAGTACCCGGACTGACCCGCCGTTGTCTGCCAGCACATATGCGTTAATCGCCTTTACGCCCGTCTGGTTAAATGCATAGTCACACACCGCGCGCAGTGCCTCACTGGCGATGCCCTGGCCCTGCGCGGCAGGCACGACCGTATAGCCGATATCCGCCTCTTCACGATTTTCAGCGCTGATTTGCAGGCCGATATCGCCCAGCGGGGTCTCTTCATCGCGTAAGCGGATAACGAACACATGCGCTGCCGTCAGACGTGCGGCAAACAGGCGTCGGGTCTCTTTTTCCGGGGCGATAGCGGCCATATACTGCATGATGGCGCGATCCTCGCGCAGGGCACGGAAAAAAGGCCAGTCAGTGGGTTCGAAGGGCGTGAGGTGGAGCCGGGGAGTGGTAATGGTTGCCATAGATATGCCATTTCGTCGGAACATGGCATATCACTGTAACATTATCTCACCACATCCCCCAGCGCCTCTTCTAAGTCATACCAGCGGAACGCAAACCCGGCCGCTTCCAGCCGTTTTGGCAGGGCCCGTTGCCCGCCTAACACCAGCACGGATGCTTCACCCATCATCAGGCGGATCACCGTAGCAGGCACGCGCAAAATCGCCGGGCGATGCAGGGCATGTCCGAGAGCATGGGCAAACTGTTCATTTCGTACCGGGTAGGGCGCAACCATATTAAACGGCCCGCGCAGATCGTTATCCAGCAGCCAGAGAATACCGTTGACCATATCGTCGATATGGATCCACGCCAGATACTGACGGCCATTGCCGATTGGCCCGCCAAGACCGAGCCTGAAAGGGGGGAGCATCTTCGCCAGAATGCCGCCTTTCGGGGCAAGGACCACACCGGTGCGTAGCAGGCAGACGCGGGTATGATCGCTTTGCGCAGCACAGGCGATACGCTCCCACTGGGCGCAAAGTTTATGGGTGAACTCGTTGTGCGGCGGCTCTTCTTCCGTTACCACCACCTCGCCGAGATCGCCGTAATACCCTACGGCAGAACCCGAAATGAGAACCGACGGCGGGGTATGACTGTTGCGGATAAGCTCAACCAGCTTCTCGGTAAGGGTCCACCGGCTGCTGCACAGGAGCTGTTTTTGTTCTTCCGTCCAGCGCTTATCGGCGATCGGTTCGCCTGCCAGGTTGATGACGGCGTCAAACCCGTCCAGATTCTGCTGCTCGGCCAGATTTCTCCAGATGTCGATACCTGCGCCCAGCACCTGGCGCGCTTTCTCTGGACTGCGCGTCACCACGGTGATGTCGTGATGCAACGCCTGCAGACGCGCAATGAGATGGCGACCAATCAGGCCGGTACCGCCGGTCAGCAAAATCTTCATACAACCTCCAGGGTTACGCCTGGCGTTGCCAGCTTAACGTCATCGAGACGGAATCGGCGTAACGCAGGGCGTGAAGTTTATCAATCTCTACTTCAGCATAAGTGACCCAGTGATGATCGCGTGCGATGTCGAGCACATCCTGAGTTAATTTTTCCAGTAAAGAGAAGCGGTTGTTTTCCACGTACTGGATGATTTTTTTGGTTATCGTGCGGTAGTTCAGCGCATCATTAATATCTTCGCTGGCCCGCGCTTTCTCAGCCGGGTAGTGGATAACCACATTAATCACGATATCCTGACGGTTGGCGATCTCTTCCTCTTTGATTCCGATGAAGGTGCGTAGGCGTAAATTTTTTATACGAATAATAGCGTCATGCTGTGACATTGCAGGTCTTCTCCGTGTCAGAATTTCCTTCACATAATACATGAGAGCCTCTCCGGCACACACCAGCCACCGGCTTAAATTTGCTGGATTTTTTGCATGGCGCGTTCGGTGGCCGGACGCGTGCGGATTCGTTCAAACCAGTTGTTCACCGCCGGGTAAGACGCCAGGTCAATGCGGTGCTTTTCATGGGTATTCACCCAGGGCCAGCAGGCAATGTCGGCGATGCTGTAATGATCCCCACCGAGCCACGGTGCTTTCTCCAGCCGACGGTTCAGAACGCCGTATAACCGCTGGGTTTCCACCTGATAGCGTTCGATAGCATAAGGAATCGGCTGCGGTGCGTAGGCGGTAAAATGGTGGTTTTGTCCGAGCATCGGCCCCAGACCGCTCGTCTGCCAGAAAAGCCACTGCAGCGTGTGGTGACGCTCGCGCAACTCTCCGCTCAGCAATTTGCCAGTCTTCTCTGCCAGATAGAGCAATATTTCTCCGGATTCAAACAGGCTCAACGGCTTGCCCCCATCGGCAGGATGGTTATCAATAATGGCCGGGATTTTATTGTTTGGCGATATAGCCAGAAAGAGAGGACTGAACTGATCGCCTTTGCTGATATCCACGCGAATGATCCTGTAATCCAGTTCGGCTTCCTCAAGAAAGAGGGTGATCTTATGGCCGTTCGGGGTAGGGGCATAATAAAGGTCGATCATTCTCAACTCCTGTCAGTGAAAATAGTGACGCCATGAAAAATGAGTATAGGTGGTTGTTGTAAATCGTGAGTTTTCATCAAGTGACAGCGAGGCAAAGAGATTATATGTTGAATGAAAACCGATCAGCCGATGAGGATGTTATGAACCAGCCCGTAATCACGTTATGGTCCGATGCAGATTTCTTTTCTCCCTATGTTCTGAGCGCGTACGTGGCGCTGGCCGAAAAAGGACTGTCATTTACGCTAAAGACGGTGGATCTGGGCGGCGGTGAACATCTGAAACCCCAGTGGCAGGGCTACGCCCTGACCCGTCGCGTACCGGTGCTGGACATTGATGGCTTCGCGCTGAGTGAATCGTCGGCGATCGATGAGTATCTGGAAGATCGGTTCGCACCACCTGAGTGGGAGCGCATCTACCCTCACGATCTGCAAAAACGTGCCCGCGCACGTCAGATCCAGGCGTGGCTGCGCAGCGATCTGGTGCCGATTCGCGTGGAACGCTCCACGGATGTGGTGTTTGCCGGGGTGAAAAAACCGGCGCTGAGTAAAGACGGTGCGGCCAGTGCCCAAAAACTGATCGATACCGCGACTTCTCTGCTGGCTCATGGTAATCCGAATTTATTCGGCGAGTGGTGTATTGCCGATACCGATCTGGCGCTGATGCTGAACCGTCTGATCCTCAATGGGGATGAGGTGCCTCAGCTGCTGGTGGATTATGCTGCGTTTCAGTGGCAGCGCGCCTCAGTGCAGCGCTATGTGGCACTCTCCGCTAAGCGGGCGGGCTGATATAGCCTGACGCTTCAGGTATGATAGGGCAGTCTGATTTCCAGGGAGTGACTGATGAAACTGATGTTTGCGTCTGATATCCATGGTTCGCTGCCCGCGACCGAGCGTGTTCTTTCTCTGTTTGCTCAAAGCGGAGCGCAATGGCTGGTGATTCTGGGGGATGTGTTAAATCATGGTCCGCGCAATGCGCTGCCGGAAGGCTATGCACCGGCGCAGGTAGCGGAAAAACTCAACCAGTATGCTTCGCGCATTATCGCCGTTCGCGGTAACTGCGACAGTGAAGTGGACCAGATGCTGCTGGATTTTCCCATCACTGCCCCCTGGCAACAGGTGCTGATGGAAAATAGCCGTCTGTTCCTGACCCATGGTCATCTTTTTAGCCCGGAAAATCTCCCGGCACTGGCGGCTGGCGATGTCCTGGTTTACGGTCATACTCATATTCCGGTGGCAGAAAAACGCGGCGAGATGTATCACTTTAACCCCGGTTCGGTCAGCATACCGAAAGGTGGAAATCCAGCAAGCTATGGCATGCTCGATGAGAATACGTTAAGCGTAATCGCACTTAATGATCAGCAAGTTATTGCGCAAATAGCGATTAATCCGTAAGTTACACCTCAACTGCAAACGCGCCGAAAGAGCGCTTAGACGAGAAGGTTTCCCGATGGTGGAGCAGAGTCATTTGGCAAGTACAGAGTGGGTTGACATTGTCAACGAAGAGAATGAAGTGATCGCGCAGGCCAGCCGCGAACAAATGCGCGCGGAGCGTCTGCGTCACCGTGCGACATACATCGTTGTGCATGACGGGATGGGCAAAATTCTGGTCCAGCGCCGCACGGACACCAAAGATTTTCTCCCTGGTATGCTGGATGCAACTGCAGGCGGCGTTGTTCAGGCGGATGAAGTTCTGCTGGACTCCGCGCGTCGTGAAGCGGAAGAAGAGTTAGGGATTGCCGGCGTGCCGTTTGCCGAGCATGGTCAGTTCTATTTCGAGGACGAGCATTGCCGCGTCTGGGGCGGGCTGTTTAGCTGCGTTTCCCATGGCCCGTTCGCCCTGCAGGAAGAAGAAGTGAGCGAAGTGAACTGGATGACGCCGGAAGAAATTACCGCGCGTTGCGACGAGTTCACCCCGGATTCGTTAAAAGCGCTGGCGCTGTGGATGACCCGCAACGCTAAAAACGAATCCACGAAAGCGGAAAAAGAGGAAGAGGCGGAGTAAGCCTCAACAGCTCTCCCGCAAACACAGGCTGGACGCGATGGGTTTATGGTCGCGCCAGTCTCCATCATTCAGACGTTCCAGTAACGCGCGTCCCGCTTCAATCCCAATCTTACGATGTGGCACTGCCATGGTCGTCAGCGGTGGCTGACAGACCCGGCTGACGTCGCTATCGCCAAAACCCACCACGGCCAGATCGTCCGGTACTTTTATACGCCGACGCTGGCATTCATAAAGTGCCCCGCAGGCCAGTTCATCCGACACGCACACCAGTGCATCCAGCTCTGGCCACGCCAGCAGGAACTCCGGCAGTTGCGCCGCACCCGTGGAAAAACTCGGTGGCATGGCGGCGTTAATCACCCGGTTTGGTGACATATGGTGGCGAAGCATCGCTTTGTACCAGCCCTGTAAATGCTGCTGGAAAATCCACTGCTCCTGGTTAGCGCACAGCAGGCCAATATTCTGGTAGCCGCGCTTAATAACCATCTCCGTCAGTTCGTACATCGCCGCGACGTTATCAATCCCGATATTCATATCAATAGGATCGGCGCGCATGGCCCCCATCTCCATGACCGGAATGGACGCGTTTTTCAGCCAGTGGCGGACAGTATCGGAGTGTTCAACACTGAGCAAAATCGCAGCGGCAATGTTCGACGCCAGCAGCGTCTCCAGCAATTTTTCTTCCTGCTCGAGTCGATGCTGTGATTCGGCCAGCATGATCTGGTAGCCGGCAGGCTGCAGCACCTGCTGAAGCCCGGCGAACATCTCCGAGCAACCGGATTCGGAGAGATTAGGAACGACCATCGCAATCGTCCATGACGATGCCGAGGCCAGCGCGCTGGCAGCGAGATTAGGCATGTAACCCAATTCCTGTACAGCGGCTTCTATTTTTTCTCGCAGTTTATCGGAAACCTGTTCAGGCGTGCGGAGTGCACGGGACACGGTCATCGTGCCCACCCCGGCAAGCTGTGCGACATCGGCGAGTGTCACTTTACCGGTACTGCGCCGTTTTCGGGTTAGAGACATACACCTTCCTGCTGACCAGACGCGTTTTTATTATCATCCTTCGTTTCACGTGAAACGCAGTATACGCCTTAAATCCCTTTTTTTGCTGTGAATTCACACCATGATTACAATTTGATAGCGCTATCACACTTCTGAATGTTAGCGATTGGTAGCGCTATCTTTGTGATCCCGATCGCAGTCAATAAGGGATGTGTTGAATAAAGTTTGCTCATCTTTTGCATTGTGGCGGGACGGAGAAATGCTGAAAAAGTGGATATATGATACAACCATCACGCTGCAGGAGAGCGTGGAAAGCTGGCCGCAGGCGCTGGAAATATGTGCGAAACCGTTGCTGGATCTGCAGGTGATTGGCCCGGAATACGTGACGGCCATCGTTGAGCAGCATCATGCATTAGGACCTTATTATGTGCTGGCACCAGGGCTGGCCATGCCGCATGCGCGGCCGGAAGAGGGGGCCAAAGGATTAGGCCTCTCATTATTAAAACTGAAAAAGGGAGTCTCTTTTGGTGCCGGTGAGTTCGATCCCGTGGATGTTATTATTATGCTCGCGGCGCCGGATAAACACAGCCACATCGACATGATCTCTGCCCTCGCTGAATTATTTTCCAGCGACGACGATATGGCTGAATTGCATCAGGCGAATACCCTGGAGGACATTAAAACGATTATTGACCGCTTCTGATTTAATTCTCTCATCCGATTTATCACAACATTACGCTTAGCGTGATGGGGCGTGCTCTACTCAAAAAAAAGGGGACAACAATGAAAATTATGGCTATTTGCGGTTCAGGCCTGGGCAGTAGTTTTATGGTCGAAATGAATATTAAAAAGGTGCTCAAGAAGCTGGCCATTGACGCCGACGTTGAACACTCCGATCTCTCCTCGGCAACGCCGGGTGCCGCCGATCTTTTCGTGATGGCGAAGGACATTGCCGCCAGCGCCAGCGTGCCGGAAAGCCAGCTGGTGGTGATCAACAACATCATTGATATCAACGAACTCGAAGCGCAGCTCCGCGCCTGGTTCGACAGACAATAATCCTGATAAGGCGAGGTGGATATGTTTATCCTTGAAACGCTGAATTTCGTTGTTGATATATTAAAAGTCCCGTCGGTGCTGGTGGGCTTAATAGCCTTAATTGGCCTGGTCGCTCAAAAGAAATCTTTTTCTGATGTGGTGAAAGGGACCATTAAAACCATACTCGGTTTTATTGTGCTTGGCGGCGGGGCCACGGTGCTGGTTGGGTCATTAAATCCGTTAGGCGGAATGTTTGAACACGCCTTTAATATTCAGGGAATTATTCCCAATAACGAGGCAATTGTTTCCATTGCGCTGGAGAAATACGGTGCCTCTACCGCGCTGATTATGGCATTCGGTATGGTGGCAAATATCATTGTCGCCCGCTTTACGCGTCTGAAGTATATCTTCCTGACCGGGCATCACACCTTCTACATGGCATGCATGATTGGGGTCATCCTCACCGTGGCGGGCTTTGAGGGCGTTGGTCTGGTCTTTACCGGGTCGCTGATCCTCGGTCTGGTAATGGCCTTCTTCCCGGCGCTGGCGCAGCGTTACATGAAGCGCATTACCGGCAACGATGACATTGCTTTTGGTCACTTCGGTACCCTGGGCTATGTTCTCTCCGGCTGGATTGGCAGCAAGTTCGGCAAAGGCTCTCGCTCGACTGAAGAGATGAACCTGCCGAAGAACCTGAGCTTCCTGCGCGACAGCTCTATCTCCATCTCGCTGACCATGATGATCATCTACCTGATCATGGCGGTGAGCGCCGGGCGTGACTACGTTGAGGCGACCTTTAGCGGCGGTCAGAACTACCTGGTCTATGCCATCATCATGGCCATCACGTTCGCCGCGGGGGTGTTCATCATCCTGCAGGGTGTGCGCCTGATTCTGGCGGAAATCGTCCCGGCCTTTACCGGCTTTTCTGAAAAACTGGTGCCGAATGCACGTCCGGCTCTGGACTGCCCGGTTGTCTATCCGTATGCGCCAAATGCGGTGCTGATTGGCTTCCTGTTTAGCTTCCTTGGTGGGCTGGTGGGGCTGTTTATCTGTGGGCAATTCAGCTGGGTGCTGATTCTGCCTGGTGTGGTGCCGCACTTCTTCACCGGCGCCACCGCGGGCGTGTTTGGTAACGCCACCGGGGGGCGTCGTGGAGCGATGATTGGTGCGTTTGCCAACGGCCTGCTGATCACCTTCCTGCCGGTTCTGCTGCTGCCGGTGCTGGGGGCAATTGGATTTGCCAATACCACGTTCTCGGACGCTGACTTTGGCGCTGCCGGGATCGTGCTGGGTAACCTGGCGCGCTTCCTGTCGCCGCTTGCCATCACCGGCCTTGTTGTGGCGTTGTTCGCACTGCTGGTGGCGTACAACGTGTTCGCTAAAAACAAATCTGCGGGCGATAACGCGCAGGAAAACACCGGAGCCAAATCATGAATGAGAATGAGATAACCCATCTGGCGCGTCAGATCCGCCTTGAAACGCTGAAAATGCTGACCCAGCTGGGCTTTGGTCACTACGGCGGCAGTATGTCGGTTGTTGAAACCCTGGCCGTGTTGTACGGCGCAGTGATGAAAATTGACCCGGCCGACCCGGACTGGCCAGAGCGTGACTACTTTGTCTTGTCAAAAGGACATGCTGGTCCGGCGCTGTACAGCACCCTGGCGATCAAAGGTTATTTCCCGATGGAAGAGCTGAGCACGCTGAACCAGAACGGTACGCGTCTGCCGAGCCATCCGGACCGGCTAAAAACGCGCGGCGTGGATGCCACCACCGGCTCGCTGGGGCAGGGGATTTCCATCGCCGGTGGAATGGCGCTGTCGCATAAGCTGGCGGGACGCCCCAACCGGGTTTTCTGTATCGTCGGCGACGGCGAGCTGAACGAAGGGCAGTGCTGGGAAGCGTTCCAGTTTATTGCACACCATCGCCTGAATAACCTGACAGTATTCGTTGACTGGAACAAACAGCAGCTTGATGGCGAACTCGACGACATTATCTGTGCGTTCGATCTGGAAGGAAAATTCCGTGCCTTCGGATTTGACGTGGTGACGGTGAAAGGAGATGACATTCCGGCACTGCTGGAGGTGACATCGCTGGTTCCGGCGGCGGATGCTCGCCCGCTGGTGGTGATCCTCGACAGTATCAAAGGGCAGGGCGTGCCGTATCTGGAGCAACTGAGTAACTCGCACCATCTGCGATTAACCGCCGAGAGCAAGGCGGCCCTCAACGAGACGATTCGCCAACTGGAGGCTTCACATGATTAAGGTTGCACCTGCAGGTCAGAAAGACGCCGTTGAGATGCGTAAAGTCTACGCGGGGTTTGTGGCACAGCAGATTGAAGCCGGGAGCGACATTATCGCCCTCGAGGCGGATCTGATGAGTTCAATGGCGATGGATGGCGTGGCGCGTGATTATCCGCAGCATGTGATTAACTGCGGCATCATGGAAGCGAACGTTATGGGGACGGCGGCGGGGCTGTCGCTGACCGGACGCAAGCCGTTCGTGCATACCTTTACCGCCTTCGCCAGCCGTCGCTGTTTCGACCAGTTGTTTATGTCCCTGGACTACCAGCGTAACAATGTGAAGGTCATTGCTTCAGATGCCGGCGTGACGGCCTGTCATAACGGCGGCACGCATATGTCGTTTGAAGATATGGGCATCGTGCGGGGGCTGGCCCATTCGGTGGTGCTGGAGGTAACGGATGCGGTGATGTTTGAAGATGTACTGCGCCAGCTTATTGACCTCGAAGGTTTCTACTGGGTGCGTACCATCCGTAAGCAGGCCCCGAGCGTGTATGCGCCGGGTTCGACATTTACGCTTGGCAAGGGCAACGTACTGCGCGAAGGCAGTGACATCACCCTGATTGCCAACGGCATTATGGTGGCGGAAGCGCTTGAAGCGGCGCGTCAGCTCGAACAGGAGGGCGTCAGCGCCGCGGTGATCGACATGTTTACCCTTAAGCCGATTGACCGGATGCTGGTGAAAAACTACGCCGAGAAAACCGGACGTATCGTGACCTGCGAAAACCACAGCATTCATAACGGGCTGGGATCGGCAGTGGCGGAAGTGCTGGTGGAAACCTGTCCGGTGCCGATGCGTCGGGTGGGCGTGAAGGAGCGTTACGGCCAGGTGGGGACACAGGACTTCCTGCAGAAGGAGTATGGCCTGACGGCACACGACATTGTGTCGGCGGCGAGGGAGTTGTTGTAAATAAAAAAGGCGACCTTCGGGTCGCCTTTTTAGTCAGTAACGTATTACTGCTGTTGTGAAGACTGGATCGCGGTCAGAGCGATGGTGTAGACGATATCGTCAACCAGCGCGCCACGGGACAGGTCGTTCACAGGTTTGCGCATACCCTGCAGCATTGGCCCGATGGAGATCAGGTCTGCAGAACGCTGTACCGCTTTGTAGGTGGTGTTACCGGTGTTCAGATCCGGGAAGATGAACACGGTAGCGCGACCCGCAACCGGTGAGTTCGGTGCTTTGGATTTCGCAACGTCAGCCATAACCGCGGCATCATACTGCAGTGGACCGTCGATCATCAGGTCAGGACGTTTTTCCTGCGCCAGACGCGTCGCTTCACGGACTTTCTCTACATCGCTACCTGCACCAGAAGTACCGGTGGAGTAGGAGAGCATTGCCACGCGAGGTTCAATACCGAAGGCAATCGCGGAATCGGCAGACTGAATAGCAATCTCAGCCAGCTGCTCTGCAGTTGGATCCGGGTTGATCGCACAGTCACCGTAAACGTAAACCTGTTCAGGCAGCAGCATGAAGAACACGGAAGATACCAGAGAACTGCCTGGCGCCGTTTTGATCAGCTGCAGCGGTGGACGGATGGTGTTCGCCGTGGTGTGAACCGCACCGGAAACCAGACCGTCAACTTCGTCCTGCTCCAGCATCAGCGTGCCCAGCACAACGTTGTCTTCAAGCTGCTCACGCGCTACGGCTTCGGTCATGCCCTTGCTCTTACGCAGTTCAACCAGACGTGCAACGTAGCTTTCGCGAACCACTTCCGGGTCGACGATTTCAATGCCTGCACCCAGCTCAACGCCCTGAGAGGCAGCAACGCGGTTAATTTCATCCGGGTTACCCAGCAGCACACAGGTCGCGATGCCGCGCTCTGCACAGATGGCAGCCGCTTTAACGGTACGTGGTTCGTCGCCTTCTGGCAGAACAACACGTTTGCCCGCTTTACGCGCCAGCTCGGTCAGCTGGTAACGGAAGGCCGGAGGAGACAGACGACGGCTGCGCTCGGAGGTCGCCGTCAGGGATTCAATCCAGTCTGCGTTGATGTAGCCCGCCACGTATTCCTGCACTTTCTCGATACGTTCATGGTCATCAACCGGCACTTCCAGGTTGAAGCTCTGCAGGCTCAGAGAGGTCTGCCAGGTGTTGGTGTTCACCATAAAGACTGGCAGGCCAGTGGCGAACGCACGCTCGCACAGCTTGCTTACGCGTGGATCCATCTCGTAAGCACCGGTCAGCAGAATGGCACCGATTTCCACACCGTTCATCGCGGCCAGACACGCAGCAACCAGCACGTCAGGACGGTCAGCGGAGGTCACGAGCAGAGAGCCTGCGCGGAAGTGTTCCAGCATGTGCGGAATGCTACGCGCACAGAAGGTCACAGACTTCACGCGGCGGGTGTTGATGTCGCCTTCGTTAATCACGGTAGCGTTCAGGTGACGCGCCATGTCGATTGCACGGGTAGCAATCAGGTCGAAGCTCCATGGCACCACGCCCAGTACTGGCAGCGGGCTGGAATCCTGAAGAGTCGCCGGATCAACTTTAACCACTTTCGCTTTAGAAGAGTCATCGAAGATTTCGGACAGGTCAGGACGGGTACGACCTTGTTCATCAACCGGTGCGTTCAGTTTGTTAACGATAACGCCGGTGATGTTGGTATTCTTCGCGCCGCCGAAGCTGCTGCGGGTCAGTTCGATACGCTCTTTCAGCTGTTCCTGGTTATCGGTACCCTGGGACATGACGAACACGATTTCCGCATTCAGCGTTTTCGCGATTTCGAAGTTCAGAGACTGAGCGAACTGGTGTTTGCGGGTCGGGACCAGGCCTTCAACCAGCACCACTTCCGCGTCTTGCGTGTTAGCGTGGTAGTTGGCGATGATCTCTTCCATCAGCACGTCTTTCTGGTTGCTGGACAGCAGAGATTCAACGTGGCTCATCTTCAGCGGTTCAGCCGCTGGCAGATTGGAGTTCTTACGCACGATGGTGGTGGTCTGGTCTGGCGCATCGCCACCGGCACGAGGCTGGGCGATAGGCTTAAAGACGCTCAGACGAACGCCTTTGCGTTCCATAGCACGGATAACGCCAAGGCTGACGCTGGTCAGACCGACGCTGGTTCCGGTAGGGATCAGCATAATAGTACGGGACACGGTTTATCCTCTTTCGTTACCGCCGACAGGGGGGCGGGCTACAAAACAGCACCGCCAGCATTGCTGGCGGTGTGGAATCAGGCAGTCAGGCGGTGCGCGTCTTGCGCGATGACCAGCTCTTCGTTAGTTGGGATAACGATAGCCGGACGGGTGCCTTCTTTGTTGATGAAGCCAGACTTGCCGAAGCGGGCAGCCAGGTTACGCTCGTGGTCAACTTCGAAGCCCAGAACGCCCAGTTTACCCAGGGACAGTTCACGAACCATTGCCGCGTTCTCACCGATACCACCGGTGAAGATAACCGCGTCCAGACGACCGTCCATCAGCGCAGTGTAAGAGCCGATGTACTTCGCCAGACGGTGGCAGTAAACGTCCATTGCACGTTTAGCGTCTGCTTTTTCTGCGTAGTTGTCTTCAACATAACGGCAGTCGCTGGTGACTTCGGTCAGACCCAGCAGGCCAGACTCTTTGGTCAGCATTTTGTTGATCTGATCAACGCTCATGCCCAGGGTGTCGTGCAGGTGGAAGATGATCGCCGGGTCGATGTCACCGGAACGGGTACCCATCACCAGACCTTCCAGCGGGGTCAGACCCATGGATGTATCAACACATTTACCGTTGCGGATAGCAGAAACAGAACCACCGTTGCCCAGGTGGCAGGTGATGATGTTAACTTCTTCAACCGGCTTGTTCAGCACTTTAGCGGCTTCCTGAGTCACATAGAAGTGGCTGGTGCCGTGCGCGCCGTAGCGACGAACGCCGTGCTCTTTGTAGAGGCTGTACGGCAGGGCATAGAGGTAAGATTCTTCCGGCATGGTCTGGTGGAACGCAGTGTCGAACACAGCCACGTTTTTGTCTTTCAGCTGCGGGAAGGATTTCAGCGCTTCAGCGATACCGATCAGGTGAGCTGGGTTGTGCAGCGGTGCGAAAGAGGCAGAGTCTTTAATGCCCTGGATAACCGTTTCGTCGATAACGACGGAACGGGTGTATTTTTCGCCGCCGTGGACGATACGGTGACCAATCGCAGTCAGCTGAGCAGACAGTTCTGGTTTTTGTGCCAGAATAGTGTTAACGATAAAGTTCAGCGCTTCACTGTGAGCGGCGCCTGCACCTAAAGCCGCTTCCTGTTTGCTGCCGTCCATCTTCCACTTGATACGTGCTTCAGGCAGATGGAAACATTCGGCCAAACCAGAGAGGTATTCGTCACCGTTGAGCGCATCGATGATGGCGAATTTCAGTGAGGAGCTACCGCAGTTCAGAACCAGTACTAACTTACTCGACATGGAAGTACCTATTATTGATACGTGGCTAAAAAAACGTCAGGGAGTCTAAAAGCGTAACGCATAATGACTCAGACATTTATGATTAACATCATGCCAAACGAACATTGTGGCATGATGGAAGAAATACATATGATTTTATGCCATTTTGAACATTTTTCAGCCAATGGCATAATATGCGATAATTTGACGAGTTAATGGTTCTCGTCTAAGGGCCTATCAGGCTGGCACAGAATACCCGATACGGGGTGCTGATGACAAAATATTTTGAACGTTGTCATAGCCTGTTGTGGTTTTGCACGAAAATTTTAATTTTTATATGTGAAGTTGAGGTACAGCCATGTCGACACCAGAGAACCCGTCCGTGAATTTTTTCAGTCTGTTTCGTCGGGGACAGCATTACGCAAAGACGTGGCCAATGGAAAAGCGCCTTGCGCCCATGTTTATTGAGAACCGCACGATCCGCGCCACGCGCTATGCGATTCGCTTTATGCCACCTGTCGCCATCTTTACGCTCTGCTGGCAAATCGCGCTGGGCGGGCAGCTTGGCCCGGCCGTTGCGACGGCACTTTTCGCGTTAAGTCTGCCGATGCAGGGTCTGTGGTGGTTAGGTAAACGTTCTATCACGCCACTCCCGCCTTCTATTTTACACTGGTTTTATGAAGTTCGCGGGAAACTGGAGGAAGCCGGGCAGGCGCTTGCCCCGGTCGAAGGCAAGCCCGATTACCAGGCGCTTGCTGACACGCTCAAGCGCGCTTTTAAGCAACTCGACAAAACATTCCTCGATGACTTGTGATTGATCATCGAAACGACGAATAAAAGAAGGCACAGTAACTCACCGTTACCGTGTCTTTTTTTTACAGTGCAATGCGCTACAGGAGTCGAAAGATGGAAATGACCCATGCTCAACGTCTGATTTTGTCCAACCAGTACAAAATGATGACTATGCTTGATCCCGATAACGCTGAGCGCTACAGCCGCCTGCAGACAATCGTCGAACGTGGCTTTGGTTTGCAGATGCGTGAACTGGACCGTGAGTTTGGTGAGATGAAAGAAGAAACCTGCCGCACCGTGATCGACATTATGGAGATGTATCACGCCCTGCATGTTTCCTGGACCAATCTCAAAGATCAGCAGTCCATTGACGAACGTCGCGTCACCTTCCTGGGCTTTGATGCCGCAACGGAAGCGCGTTATCTGAGCTATGTGCGTTTTATGGTGAACACGGAAGGGCGCTATACCCATTTTGACGCGGGCACACACGGCTTCAATGCGCAGACCCCAATGTGGGAAAAATATCAGCGCATGCTGAGCGTCTGGCACGCCTGCCCGCGCCAGTACCATTTAAGTAACAATGAGATTCAACAAATTATTAATGCCTGACGGAGGTGCTTGTGCAGTGTAGAGGTTTTCTGTTTGATTTGGACGGTACGCTGGTGGATTCGCTGCCGGTTGTGGAGCGTTCATGGTGCCATTGGGCGGACAGACATGGCATTGACCATCAGGAAGTACTGAATTTTATCCATGGCAAACAGGCCATAACCTCATTGCGGCACTTCTTAGCAGGACGTTCTGAGGAAGAGATTCAGGCGGAGTTCAGCTATCTTGAGCACATTGAAGCCACCGACACGGATGGCATCACAGCGCTGCCGGGGGCGCGTGAACTGCTTGAACATCTGAACGAAGCACAAATCCCGTGGGCGATCGTCACCTCCGGCTCGGTGCCCGTTGCCCATGCCCGCCACAAGGCCGCAGGGTTACCGACGCCCGAAGTGTTTATCACGGCAGAGCGCGTGAAGCGCGGCAAGCCTGAACCGGATGCCTTTTTACTCGGTGCCGAACTGCTTGGCCTGGCACCAGCCGATTGCGTGGTGGTGGAGGATGCGGCAGCAGGCGTCCTGGCGGGGTTGAACGCCGGAAGCCACGTCATCGCCGTTAACGTTCCGGCGGGTTCACCCCGCCTGAACGAGGCGGATCTGGTGCTTAACACGCTGACGGCGATTAACGTTGCGAAGGCACCGGACGGAGTTGTAACCGTCTCGCTTAAAATGTAATCCCATGATATAGCCCCACATTGTTGGGGCTTTTTTATGGCAAAATTTTGTCTCCTCCACTGACAAGGATATGTTGTGAACGGTGAACTGATTTGGGTCCTGAGCCTGCTTTTAATCGCCATCCTTCTCTTTGCCTCAGGCAAGGTGCGCATGGATGCCATCGCCTTGTTTGTCATCGTTGCCTTTGTGCTGAGCGGTACGCTCACGCTGCCGGAGGCTTTCTCCGGATTTAGTGATCCCAACGTTATCCTGATTGCCGCCCTGTTTATTATTGGCGACGGGCTGGTGCGCACCGGCGTGGCGACCATTATGGGGTCGTGGCTGGTCAAGGTGGCCGGCAACAGCGAAACCAAAATGTTGATCTACCTGATGCTGACGGTTGCCGGGCTGGGGGCGTTTATGAGCTCCACGGGCGTCGTCGCCATCTTTATCCCGGTGGTGCTGAGCGTCTCCATGCGGATGCAAACCTCGCCGTCGCGCCTGATGATGCCTCTGAGCTTTGCCGGTCTTATCAGCGGGATGATGACGCTGGTGGCGACCCCACCGAACCTGGTCGTCAACAGTGAGCTAATCCGCGAAGGGTTTGAAGGCTTTAGCTTTTTCAGCGTGACCCCACTTGGACTGGTGATTCTGGTGCTGGGCGTGGTCTACATGCTGTTAACCCGTTTTGCTCTGAAGGGGGAAAAACAGGATAAAAGCAAAGACGGCTGGAAACGACGGACTTTCCGCGATCTGATCAAAGAGTACCGTCTGACCGGGCGGGCGCGCCGTCTGGCTATCCGCCCCGGCTCGCCCCTCATTGGCCAGCGTCTTGACGACCTGAAGCTGCGCGAGCGCTATGGCGCGAACGTGATCGGCGTAGAGCGCTGGCGTCGTTTTCGGCGGGTGATTGTTAACGTCAACGGGGTGTCGGAATTCCGTGCACGCGACGTTTTGCTGATTGATATGTCCACCGCCGATGTCGATTTGCGCGAGTTTTGCAGTGAACAGTTGCTGGAACCCATGGTGCTACGTGGGGAGTATTTTTCAGACCAGGCGCTGGATGTCGGCATGGCCGAAGTGTCGCTGATCCCGGAATCTGAATTACTGGGTAAAACCGTGCGCGAAATCGGCTTCAGGACCCGCTATGGGCTGAATGTGGTGGGTTTAAAGCGTGATGGCGTGGCGATGGAAGGGGCGGTAGTGGATGAGCCTATCCTGCTCGGTGATATCTTCCTGGTCGTCGGCAACTGGAAACTGATCGGTCAGCTTGGGCAGAAAGGCCGCGACTTTGTTGTACTCAATATGCCGGTTGAAGAGAGCGATGCTTCTCCGGCGCACAGCCAGGCACCGCATGCGATTTTTTGCCTGGTGTTGATGGTCGCACTGATGCTGACTGACGAAATTCCAAACCCCATTGCGGCCATTATCGCCTGTCTTCTGATGGGGAAATTCCGCTGTATTGATGCCGAAAGCGCCTACAAAGCCATTCACTGGCCGAGCATCATTCTGATTGTCGGGATGATGCCCTTTGCCCTGGCGTTACAAAAAACCGGTGGGGTGGATTTGATCGTCAAGGGACTCATGGACGCAGGCGGTGGATACGGGCCTTACATGATGCTGGTCTGCCTGTTTATCATGTGCGCCACGATAGGCCTGTTTATCTCCAATACGGCCACGGCCGTCCTGATGGCACCCATTGCACTGGCGATGGCGAAATCAATGGGGGTTTCGCCGTACCCGTTTGCCATGATCGTCGCTATGGCGGCATCTGCAGCGTTTATGACTCCGGTCTCGTCACCGGTCAATACGCTGGTGCTTGGCCCGGGAAATTACAAATTCAGTGATTTTGTGAAGATAGGCGTGCCCTTCACCGTGCTGGTGATGGTGGTGTGCGTGATACTGATTCCCGTACTGTTCCCGTTTTAAACCCTGATGCCGGGTAGCGATGTCGCGACCCGGCATACCGTCAGAGAGGGGAGTCCTGACTGATCTCGTCCAGCGACAAATGGAAGCTCGGCACAAACACCTGCATGAAATAATCCATCTCTTCGCTGCGGCGTGATTCCAGCGTTTTTTCCAGACGCGTTTTCGCCAGCAGAAATTCGTTATTCCCCGCGGACAGCTCTTCCAGACATTTCAGGTAAGCGCATAGCGCATCCGCCTGCTTAACCAGTAACTTTTCCTCTTCCGTGTACTGATGCTCATCAATCAGCGGCTCAAAAATATCGCGCAGTTCGTCCGGCACCATGTCGATCAGTTTCTGCTGAGCAATCTTCTCAATGGCCTTATATTCCTGGGCTATCTGCGAGTTGAAATATTTCACGGGTGTCGGTAAATCCCCGGTCAGCACTTCCGAGGCATCGTGATACATCGCCAGCAGGGCAATACGCTCAGCGTTAACCTGCCCGTTGAATTTCCGGTTTTTAATGGCAGCCAGAGCGTGAGCGACCATCGCAACCTGCAGACTGTGCTCTGACACATTCTCAGTGCGGACATTACGCATCAGCGGCCAGCGGTTGATCAGTTTAAGGCGGGAGAGGTGGGCAAAGAAATGACTCTGACTCATAGGTTACCTTTTGTCTTCACTGCGACAGACTTCATTGTGCGGGGAGGGGAGGCAAGATGCAAATCAGGCTACCGAAGTAGCCTGATTTTAAGATTACTGGTGGTAACCTGAGAGGAAACGTCCAAAGCGGCTGATGGCCATCTCGAGGTCATCTTCACGCGGCAGGGTAACGATACGCACGTGATCCGGCCACGGCCAGTTAAAGGCGGTACCCTGAACCAGCAGCACTTTTTCCTGCAGCAGGAAATCGAGCACCATCTTCTGGTCGTCATGAATATTAAAGCGTTTCGCGTCGATTTTCGGGAACATGTAGAGCGCGCCGTTCGGCTTCACGCAGGAGACGCCTGGAATATCGTTGATAAGCTCCCACGCGCGGTTACGCTGCTCATATAAACGCCCGCCCGGCACGATAAACTCGCTGATGCTCTGATAGCCGCCGAGTGCGGTCTGGATAGCATGCTGCGCCGGCACGTTGGCACATAAACGCATAGAGGCGAGCATTTCCAGCCCTTCAATATAGCCTTTCGCATGTTTTTTCGGGCCGTTTAAGACCATCCAGCCCTGACGGAAACCGGCCACACGGTAGGTTTTAGACAGGCCGTTAAAAGTCACGGTCAGCAGGTCCGGAGCCAGTGCGGCGATAGAGTGGTGCTGCGCCGCGTCATACAGGATCTTGTCGTAAATTTCGTCGGCAAAGATGATCAGGTTGTGCTGGCGGGCGATCTCCACGATCTCCATCAGCAGCTCTTTTGAGTAGACCGCGCCCGTTGGGTTGTTCGGGTTAATAATGACGATGCCGCGCGTGCGTGGGGTAATTTTCGCACGAATATCATCGAGATCCGGGAACCAGTCAGAGGACTCGTCGCAAAGATAGTGCACGGCTTTACCGCTGGACAGGGATACGGCCGCCGTCCACAGCGGATAATCCGGCGCGGGAACCAGCATTTCGTCACCGCTGTTCAGCAGCGCCTGCATGGCCTGCACGATCAGCTCAGAGACACCGTTGCCGATATAGATATCTTCAACGGTAACATCACGCATATCGCGCGCCTGGTAGTGCTGCATGATGGCTTTTCGTGCGGAGTAAAGTCCTTTTGAATCGCAATAGCCTTGCGCAGTAGGCAGGTTGCGGATCACATCAACCAGAATTTCATCCGGCGCTTCAAAACCAAATGGCGCAGGGTTACCAATGTTGAGTTTTAGAACCTTATTGCCTTCTTCTTCAAGGCGTTTAGCCTCTTTCAGAACCGGGCCACGGATGTCGTAACAGACGTTATCTAGCTTGCTGGATTTTTCGATAGGGGACATGAACCTTTAACCTTTTCGCGATTGTTGCCACTCCCTGCCGTGGAAGTCAGCACGGAATAATGTACTCCCCCCTCGCTTCGTTTTGAAGGGCGGGCAGGAGAAGATTTTGTGTAGTGAATGAAAATGGTGTGAATCTTTTTCGCTATCAACGAACAATTTAACTGACGTAAAGTAAGGTTAATGGTGTGATAATAGGTTTATTGTGCTGTTAAAGAATATAAAAGTTGTATATTGTGCTGATAAAAATAAATAATATCCGCAACCTGCGTGGCAGTTACGCTGAGTGACCTTTCGTAAAACCTGAATGCTTCGTTACGTGGCGTTGTAATAGTGTGCATTGGCTAAAAGTTACTCATGTGAAATTAATGTTAAGTGTTATTAATGAATGGCCTTAATCTAAATTAAAATTTATTTATTATTAACCAACAAAATGCAACTTTAGTTAATTTTAATAAAATTAGTTGAGAAGCTTAACAACCCTCATAAATCCGCAATATTGCAATAAGACTTATAAATAAAGTGGATTTGGGTTAAGATGTCTTTCAGGAAAGCTGGGCGCAGATACATATGTTTTGTATTTGTGGAACAGGTTTTCTGAATTAATTGATTGTTATTGTTAGAGTTATCTCTGGCCGGAATGGGTTAAACATCTCCTGCTACGTTGACAGCACTGCGAGAAAGATGGCAGAAAGGGTGTATCACCCTTAATGGAATTTACATAAACCTGCAAACATCTAAATATCCTGAACGTTTAAGAGAATAAAAATAACGTCATGAAACGTGCTTTCTGACTGTTGATATTAAAACAGCACAATAACTATCTGTCAGGCAGTCTGCCGGGCCGGGATACGAGGGAAAACCTTCAGAGGGAATTGCTTAACTGTTACACACACAGCTTCAACCCGGGCAGCTCCGCACGAGCAACCTGAAAGTGAAAAGATATGATAAATGCAAATCGTCCGATAATGAATCTCGACCTCGATCTGCTGAGAACGTTTGTTGCGGTCGCCGATCTCAACACTTTTGCAGCTGCTGCTGCCGCCGTTTGCCGAACCCAGTCCGCCGTTAGCCAGCAAATGCAACGGCTGGAACAACTGGTTGGTAAAGAGCTCTTTGCCCGTCACGGGCGTAATAAGCTCTTAACGGAACACGGTATTCAGCTTCTGGGTTATGCCAGGAAAATACTTCGCTTTAATGACGAAGCATGTATGTCATTAATGTATAGCAACCTGCAAGGGGTGCTAACGTTAGGTGCGTCTGATGAGTCAGCAGACACAATATTGCCATTTCTTCTCAATCGAATTAGTTCGGTTTATCCGAAGCTTGCGCTGGACGTTAGCGTAAAACGAAATGCTTTTATGATTGAGATGCTAAATGAGAATAAGGTCGATCTGGTGGTGACCACGCACCGTCCAGGGCAATTTAATTGCCTGACGTTGCGCACGTCTCCGACGCATTGGTATTGCGCTGCTGAATATGTGCTGCAAAAAGGTGAGCCAATTCCATTGGTATTACTGGATGATCCGAGCCCGTTCCGCGATATGGTGTTGTCGGCGCTCAATGAGGCCAATATTCCATGGCGTCTGGCTTATGTGGCTTCCACATTGCCAGCGGTACGTGCTGCCGTGAAAGCGGGGCTTGGGGTAACGGCCCGTCCGGTAGAAATGATGAGCCCGGATCTGCGCGTACTGGGTAAATCAGATGGTCTTCCTGCTTTGCCTGATACGGAGTATCTGCTCTGCCACAATACGTCCAGCAATAACGAACTGGCGAAAGTCGTGTTCGAGGCGATGGAAAACTACCATAATCCATGGCAGTTCGAACATGTTACCTCCGAAGGGGGGGATGATTCCCTGATCGTTGAAGGGGACTTTGAGTGATCGACAGCTCAAAATTCTGGTAACAATTTGTAAATGTAAAAAAAAGCCACTCACGCGATTTTCGCCTGCAGTGGCTTTTTTTTGGCAGTAATACCCGCGATCACCGCGTGGATTTTTAGGATAGTGTCTATTTATCAGTGAGATAAATGCTTTTGTTCAAATGTTGTGCGTTTCCCGTTCAGTCTCCCTCCAGCTCGCCTCGATGTTAATAAAACAGGAAATATGTTGCTGGTTTTTTGGGTGAATTAACAAAAGCGTGTCTCAGATCAAGAAAATACTCCTCTTTGGGGGGAGGAATCGTTGGCAAATCCTGTCAAAATAGGAGGGTTATTTTTTTTACTTCCAAAACGGACACGATTCAACAACATGCATTTGACGTAAACTCAGGTACCCACCAGGGTTAAAGGGCACCAAATGTTAATGAGAATCGCTCGATGTAATTTAATGTGAAGAAACCTTTGTTAAAGTTGACAAAAGGTTATAGAAAGGAGTAAAAAACCCCATCATTTTGCTGTCTACGTCTCATTTCTGACAGTTAGTGTAAGGTTTTTCGTTCCTCCCCATGAATCGATGTGATGCCCATCTGCCAGCAAGAGCAGTGTCGTAGGTATCACTTTTGATGAGTAAGCAATGAGTATGTCAACATCCACAGAAGTCATCGCTCATCACTGGGCATTCGCAATCTTTCTTATTGTAGCCATTGGCCTGTGCTGCCTGATGTTAGTCGGCGGCTGGTTCCTGGGCGGTCGCGCCCGTGCAAGGCACAAGAACACACCTTTCGAATCAGGTATTGATTCAGTAGGTTCCGCTCGCTTACGCCTGTCTGCCAAGTTCTATCTGGTAGCCATGTTCTTCGTCATCTTTGACGTGGAAGCGCTTTACCTTTTCGCATGGTCAACTTCCATCCGCGAAAGTGGTTGGGTGGGCTTTGTCGAGGCCGCAATTTTCATTTTAGTGTTACTGGCCGGTCTGGTTTATCTGGTGCGTATTGGCGCGCTTGACTGGACGCCTGCGCGTTCACGTCGTGAACACATCAACCCGGAAAACAGTATCTCTAATCGTCAGCAGTAACAGCGAGGCAATAAGATGGATTATACGCTCACCCGCATAGATCCTAACGGTGAGAATGACCGTTACCCCCTGCAAAAACAGGAGATCGTAACCGACCCCCTGGAGCAAGAAGTCAATAAAAGCGTGTACATGGGCAAACTCGAGCATGCCATGCACGATATGGTCAACTGGGGTCGTAAGAACTCCATCTGGCCTTACAACTTTGGCCTTTCTTGCTGCTACGTTGAAATGGTGACGTCATTCACTGCGGTGCATGACGTTGCGCGTTTTGGGGCAGAGGTACTGCGTGCTTCCCCACGTCAGGCTGACCTGATGGTGGTGGCAGGTACATGCTTTACCAAGATGGCACCTGTTATTCAGCGTCTGTATGACCAGATGCTGGAGCCAAAATGGGTTATTTCCATGGGCGCATGTGCAAACTCTGGCGGTATGTACGACATTTATTCCGTCGTACAGGGCGTAGATAAGTTTATTCCAGTGGATGTTTACATCCCGGGTTGTCCGCCGCGTCCGGAAGCTTACATGCAGGCGCTGATGCTGCTGCAGGAGTCTATCGGTAAAGAACGTCGTCCGCTCTCCTGGGTGGTTGGCGATCAGGGTGTTTACCGCGCCAACATGCAGTCTGAGCGCGAGCGTAAACGCGGCGAACGTATTGCAGTAACCAATCTGCGTACGCCTGACGAAATTTAATTTGCGCCTGTGGGCATGGAGTAAACCTTCGCATATCACTACTCAAATAGCGCGAAGCCACGCCCTACAGTCACCACGGACCATTTGCAATGGTGAACAATATGACCGACTTAACCGCGCAAGAAGCCGCCTGGCAAACACGGGATCATCTGGATGACCCTGTCATTGGCGAACTGCGCAACCGTTTTGGGCCGGATGCCTTTACTGTTCAGGCGACCCGCACCGGGGTACCCGTTGTTTGGGTGAAGCGTGAGCAATTACTGGAAGTGGTCGATTTCCTCAAGAAATTGCCAAAACCTTACGTCATGCTGTTTGACTTACACGGCATGGATGAACGTCTGCGTACGCACCGCCAGGGTCTCCCTGCTGCGGATTTTTCCGTTTTCTACCACCTGATCTCAATAGACCGTAATACGGATATCATGCTCAAGGTGGCATTGTCTGAAAACGACATGCATCTGCCGACGATCACTAAACTTTTCCCGAACGCTAACTGGTATGAGCGTGAAACCTGGGAAATGTTCGGGATGACCTTCGACGGCCACCCGCATCTGACGCGCATCATGATGCCGCAGACGTGGACCGGCCACCCGCTGCGTAAAGACTATCCGGCACGTGCGACTGAATTCGACCCGTTTGAGCTGACGAAAGCCAAGCAGGATCTGGAGATGGAAGCGCTGACCTTCAAGCCGGAAGACTGGGGCATGAAACGCGGGACGGAAAACGAGGACTTCATGTTCCTCAACCTCGGTCCAAACCACCCCTCTGCGCACGGTGCTTTCCGTATTATTCTTCAGCTTGATGGCGAAGAGATTGTCGACTGCGTACCGGACATCGGTTACCACCACCGTGGTGCTGAGAAGATGGGCGAGCGTCAGTCCTGGCACAGCTACATTCCGTATACCGACCGTATCGAGTACCTCGGCGGTTGCGTAAACGAAATGCCTTACGTGCTGGCCGTTGAGAAACTGGCGGGTATCACCGTACCGGATCGCGTTAACGTCATCCGCGTGATGCTCTCCGAACTGTTCCGTATTAACAGCCACCTGCTGTATATCTCCACGTTCATTCAGGACGTTGGCGCGATGACCCCGGTCTTCTTTGCCTTTACCGATCGTCAGAAAATTTACGATCTGGTAGAAGCCATCACCGGTTTCCGTATGCACCCGGCCTGGTTCCGTATCGGCGGTGTGGCACACGATCTGCCGCGTGGCTGGGAGCGCCTGCTGCGTGAATTCCTCGACTGGATGCCAAAACGTCTGGCTTCTTACGAGAAAGCCGCACTGCGTAACACCATCCTGAAAGGCCGTTCCCAGGGCGTTGCAGCCTACGGTGCGAAAGAAGCGCTGGAGTGGGGTACGACAGGTGCGGGTCTGCGCGCAACCGGTATTGATTTCGACGTGCGTAAAGCCCGTCCTTACTCTGGCTATGAGAACTTCGACTTCGAAGTCCCGGTTGGCGGCGGTGTTTCCGACTGCTACACCCGCGTGATGCTGAAAGTTGAAGAGTTGCGCCAGAGTCTGCGCATCCTTGAGCAGTGCCTCAACAACATGCCGGAAGGCCCGTTCAAGGCGGATCACCCGCTGACGACGCCGCCGCCGAAAGAGCGCACGCTGCAACATATCGAAACCCTGATCACCCACTTCCTGCAGGTTTCCTGGGGTCCGGTCATGCCGGCGCAAGAATCCTTCCAGATGATTGAAGCGACCAAGGGTATTAACAGTTACTACCTGACCAGTGACGGCAGCACCATGAGCTACCGTACCCGCGTGCGTACACCAAGCTTTGCGCACCTGCAGCAGATCCCGTCCGCCATCCGCGGCAGTCTGGTCTCCGACCTGATTGTGTATCTGGGTAGTATCGATTTTGTTATGTCAGATGTGGACCGCTAATTATGCACGAGAATCAACAACCACAAACCGAGGCTTTTGAGCTGAGTGAAGCAGAACGTGCCGCCATTGAGCACGAGATGCACCACTACGAAGACCCGCGTGCGGCGTCCATTGAAGCGCTGAAAATCGTACAGAAACAGCGTGGTTGGGTGCCGGATGGGGCGATCTATGAGATCGCAAAAGTGCTGGGCATTCCGGCAAGTGACGTAGAAGGCGTAGCCACGTTCTACAGCCAGATCTTCCGTCAGCCGGTGGGTCGCCATGTGATCCGCTACTGTGACAGCGTGGTTTGTCACATTACCGGTTATCAGGGCATTCAGGCAGCGATTGAGAAAAAACTCAATATTAAGCCAGGCCAGACCACGTTCGATGGCCGCTTTACGCTGCTGCCAACCTGCTGCCTGGGGAACTGCGACAAGGGGCCGACCATGATGATTGATGAGGATACTCACAGTTATCTGACGCCGGAAGCCATTCCTGACCTGCTGGAGCAGTACAAATGAAAACTGTAATTCGTACTGCTGAAACTCATCCACTGACCTGGCGTCTGCGTGATGACAAACAGCCGGTATGGCTCGACGAATACCAGAGCAAAAACGGCTATGCCGGTGCGCGTAAAGCCCTGGGCGGCATGGCGCCGGACGACATCGTCAGTGCGGTCAAAGACGCTGGCCTGAAAGGGCGCGGCGGCGCAGGCTTTTCCACCGGTCTGAAGTGGAGCCTGATGCCAAAAGACGAATCCATGAACATCCGTTACCTGCTGTGTAACGCTGATGAAATGGAACCGGGCACCTATAAAGACCGCCTGCTGATGGAACAGCTGCCGCACCTGCTGGTGGAAGGCATGCTGATCTCCGCGTTCGCGCTGAAAGCGTACCGGGGTTACATCTTCCTGCGCGGTGAATACATCGAAGCGGCTGAAAACCTGCGTCGCGCGATTGCCGAAGCCACTGAAGCGGGCCTGCTGGGTAAAAACATCCTTGGCACCGGTTTTGACTTCGAGCTGTTCGTGCACACCGGGGCAGGGCGTTATATCTGTGGTGAAGAGACCGCACTGATTAACTCCCTGGAAGGCCGCCGTGCGAACCCACGTTCCAAGCCACCGTTCCCGGCAAGCTCTGGCGTCTGGGGTAAACCGACCTGTGTAAACAACGTCGAAACCCTGTGTAACGTCCCGGCAATCCTCGCCAATGGCGTGGAGTGGTATCAGGGCATCTCGAACAGTAAAGATGCCGGTACCAAGCTGATGGGCTTCTCCGGTCGTGTGAAGAACCCTGGCGTCTGGGAACTGCCGTTTGGCACCACCGCACGTGAAATTCTTGAAGACTACGCTGGCGGCATGCGTGATGGCCTGAAATTCAAAGCCTGGCAGCCAGGCGGTGCAGGGACCGACTTCCTGACCGAGGCCCATCTTGATCTGCCGATGGAATTCGAAAGCATTGGTAAAGCAGGCAGCCGTCTGGGTACGGCGCTGGCGATGGCCGTCGACCACGAGATCGGCATGGTATCGCTGGTGCGTAACCTCGAAGAGTTCTTTGCCCGCGAGTCCTGCGGCTGGTGTACACCGTGCCGTGATGGTCTGCCGTGGAGCGTGAAGATCCTGCGTGCTATCGAACGTGGCGAAGGCCAGCCTGGCGATATCGAGACACTTGAGCAACTGTGTCGATTCCTGGGTCCAGGGAAAACCTTCTGTGCCCACGCACCAGGCGCCGTTGAGCCACTGCAGAGCGCGATTAAATATTTCCGCGACGAATTCGAAGCAGGCATCAAGCAGCCGTTCAGCAATACCCATGCCATCAATGGGATTCAGCCGAACCTGCTGAAAGCGCGCTGGTAAAACAGAATTTTGATTAACGCTCAGTTACGACTGAGCCAACTGGAAGCATGCTAATGGCTACGATTCATGTAGACGGCAAAGAGTATGAGGTCAACGGGGCGGACAACCTGCTGGAAGCTTGTCTGTCGCTCGGCCTTGATATTCCGTATTTTTGCTGGCATCCGGCGCTGGGCAGCGTCGGTGCTTGCCGCCAGTGTGCGGTGAAGCAATATCAAAACGCGGAAGACACGCGTGGTCGCCTGGTGATGTCCTGTATGACGCCAGCCACCGAAGGCACTTTTATTTCGATTGATGACGAAGAAGCCAAACAGTTCCGTGAAAGCGTTGTGGAATGGTTGATGACCAACCACCCGCACGATTGCCCGGTCTGTGAAGAGGGCGGTAACTGCCACCTTCAGGATATGACCGTAATGACCGGTCACAGCTTCCGTCGCTATCGCTTTACCAAACGTACCCACCGCAACCAGGATCTGGGGCCGTTCATCTCTCACGAAATGAACCGCTGCATCGCCTGCTACCGCTGCGTGCGTTACTACAAAGATTACGCAGACGGACAAGATCTGGGCGTGTATGGCGCGCATGACAACGTCTACTTTGGTCGTCCGGAAGACGGTACGCTGGAAAGCGAATTCTCCGGTAACCTGGTCGAGATTTGTCCAACCGGCGTCTTCACCGATAAAACCCACTCCGAGCGTTACAACCGTAAGTGGGACATGCAGTTTGCACCAAGCATCTGCCAGCAGTGTTCGCTGGGCTGTAACACCAGCCCGGGTGAGCGCTATGGCGAACTGCGTCGTATTGAAAACCGTTATAACGGTACCGTTAACCATTACTTCCTGTGCGACCGCGGTCGTTTCGGCTACGGCTACGTGAACCTGAAAGACCGCCCACGTCAGCCCGTTCAACGCCGTGGTGATGACTTCATCACCCTGAACGCTGAACAGGCGATGCAGGGCGCGGCAGATATTCTGCGCCAGTCGAAGAAAGTGATCGGTATCGGCTCCCCGCGCGCCAGCATCGAAAGTAACTTTGCGCTGCGTGAGCTGGTTGGGGCGGAAAACTTCTACACCGGTATCGCTCAGGGCGAGCAGGAACGTCTGCAGCTGGTACTGAAAGTGCTGCGTGAAGGCGGTATTCATACCCCAGCGCTGCGTGAAATTGAATCTTATGATGCGGTTCTGGTGCTGGGTGAAGATTTGACGCAGACCGGCGCTCGCGCTGCCCTGGCGGTTCGTCAGGCGGTCAAAGGTAAAGCACGTGAAATGGCGGCGGCTCAGAAAGTGGCTGACTGGCAGATTGCGGCAATCCTCAACATCGGTCAGCGTGCGAAGCATCCTCTGTTTGTGACCAACGTCGACAACACGCGTCTGGACGATATCGCGGCGTGGACCTACTGCGCGCCGGTTGAAGACCAGGCCCGTCTTGGCTTTGCGATTGCTCATGCGCTGGACAGCAATTCTCCGGCCGTTGAAGGTCTCGATCGCGACCTGCAGAACAAGGTTGATGTGATTGTTCAGGCCCTGGCGGGTGCGAAGAAACCCCTGATTGTTTCCGGCACTAACGCCGGTAGCGCGGAGATCATCCAGGCTGCCGCGAACGTGGCTAAAGCGCTGAAAGGCCGTGGTGCAGACGTTGGCGTGACCATGATTGCCCGTGCGGTGAACAGCATCGGTCTGGGAATGATTGGCGGTGGCTCTCTGGAAGCTGCGTTAAGCGAACTGGAATCCGGTGCCGCTGACGCCGTTGTTGTGCTGGAAAACGACCTGCATCGCCATGCTTCTGCCGCACGCGTTGACGCAGCGCTCTCCAAAGCGCCGCTGGTGATGGTAATTGACCATCAGCGCACCGCGATTATGGACAAAGCGCACCTGGTGCTCTCTGCGGCAAGCTTCGCGGAAAGCGACGGTACGGTTATCAACAACGAAGGCCGCGCACAGCGTTTCTTCCAGGTGTATGACCCGGCGTACTACGACAGCAACACCATAATGCTGGAAAGCTGGCGCTGGCTGCACTCTCTGCACAGCACTGTTCAGAGCCGTGAAGTGGACTGGACGCAGCTCGACCATGTTATCGACGCGGTCGTGGAAAAACTGCCTCAGCTGGCTGGCATCAAAGATGCGGCTCCTGACGCAAGCTTCCGTATTCGTGGCCAGAAACTGGCGCGTGAACCGCACCGTTACAGCGGTCGTACCGCGATGCGTGCCAACATCAGCGTTCACGAACCTCGTCAGCCGCAGGATAAAGACACGATGTTTGCCTTCTCAATGGAAGGGAACAACCAGCCGTCTGCACCGCGCTCTCAGGTTCCGTTCGCATGGGCACCAGGCTGGAACTCCCCGCAGGCATGGAACAAATTCCAGGCTGAAGTGGGCGGCTCTCTGCGCCACGGTGACCCGGGCGTGCGTCTGATTGAAGCTTCCGACACCGGTCTGGACTTCTTCACCACCGTGCCGGCGAGCTTCCAGGCGCAGGAAGGGAACTGGCGTATTGCGCCGTACTACCATCTGTTCGGTAGTGACGAATTGTCCCAGCGTTCTCCGGTATTCCAGAGCCGCATGCCGCAGCCGTACATCAAGCTTAACCCGGCAGATGCCGCGAAGCTTGGCGTTAACGCGGGTGCGAACATCGCCTTTAGTTACGATGGCCAGACAATCAGCTTGCCGCTGATTATCTCTGAAAGTCTGACAGCAGGGCAGGTGGGTCTGCCGATGGGTATGCCTGGCATCGCGCCGGTACTGGCGGGTGCGCGTCTTGATAATCTGCAGGAGGCAAAAGCATGAGTTGGTTAACGCCGGATCTTATCGACATCCTGCTGAGCATTCTGAAAGCGATAGTTATCCTGCTGGTGGTCGTCACCTGTGGCGCGTTCATGAGCTTTGGTGAGCGTCGTCTGCTCGGTCTGTTCCAGAACCGTTACGGGCCGAACCGCGTGGGCTGGGGTGGTTCACTCCAGCTGGTAGCGGACATGATCAAGATGTTCTTTAAAGAGGACTGGATCCCGCGCTTCTCTGACCGCGTGATCTTTACTCTGGCACCGATGATCGCCTTTACCTCGCTGCTGCTGGCGTTCGCGATTGTTCCTGTCAGCCCGACCTGGGTGGTGGCTGACCTGAACATCGGCATTCTGTTCTTCCTGATGATGGCAGGCCTCGCCGTGTATGCGGTGCTGTTCGCGGGCTGGTCCAGTAACAACAAATACTCCCTGCTGGGTGCGATGCGTGCTTCTGCGCAGACGCTGAGCTACGAAGTATTCCTGGGGCTTTCCCTGATGGGTGTGGTGGCGCAAGCCGGTTCATTCAACATGACCGACATCGTCAACAACCAGGCTGACATCTGGAACGTTATCCCGCAGTTCTTTGGTTTTATTACCTTTGCTATCGCGGGCGTGGCGGTGTGTCACCGTCACCCGTTTGACCAGCCAGAAGCCGAACAGGAACTGGCCGACGGTTACCACATCGAATATTCCGGTATGAAATTCGGTCTGTTCTTCGTGGGCGAGTACATCGGTATTGTCACCATTTCCGCGTTGATGGTAACGCTGTTCTTTGGTGGCTGGCATGGCCCGTTCTTACCGCCGTTCATCTGGTTCGCGCTGAAAACCGCGTTCTTCATGATGATGTTCATTTTGATTCGCGCAGCGTTACCGCGTCCGCGTTATGACCAGGTAATGTCCTTCGGCTGGAAAGTGTGCCTGCCGCTGACGCTCATCAACTTGCTGGTAACGGCGGCTGTCATTCTCTGGCAGCAGCCATAAGGGGCTATAGACCATGACCTTAAAAGAATTATTGGTAGGTTTCGGCACTCAGGTACGCAGTATCTGGATGATCGGCCTGCACGCGTTTGCCAAACGCGAAACCCGGATGTACCCGGAAGAGCCGGTATATCTGCCGCCGCGCTACCGTGGCCGTATCGTGCTGACGCGCGATCCGGACGGTTCAGAGCGCTGCGTTGCCTGTAACCTGTGTGCGGTAGCGTGTCCGGTGGGCTGTATCTCTCTGCAGAAAGCAGAGACGGTAGATGGCCGCTGGTATCCTGAGTTCTTCCGCATCAACTTCTCACGCTGCATTTTCTGCGGTCTGTGTGAAGAAGCGTGCCCAACCACGGCGATTCAGCTGACCCCGGACTTCGAACTGGGTGAGTATAAGCGTCAGGACCTGGTGTACGAGAAAGAGGATCTGCTGATTTCCGGTCCGGGCAAATACCCGGAATATAACTTCTACCGGATGGCGGGTATGGCAATCGACGGCAAAGATAAGGGCGAAGCAGAGAACGAAGCTAAGCCTATCGACGTCAAGAGCCTGTTACCGTAAGGAGAGGGCAATGGAATTCGCTTTTTATATCTGTGGCCTTATCGCCATCCTGGCTACGCTGCGAGTGATTACGCACACCAATCCGGTGCATGCGCTGCTGTACTTAATTATCTCGCTGCTGGCTATTTCCGGGGTGTTCTTTGCGCTGGGCGCGCACTTTGCTGGTGCGCTGGAGATCATCGTCTACGCCGGGGCCATCATGGTGCTGTTCGTCTTCGTGGTGATGATGCTGAACCTGGGCGGCTCTGAAATTGAGCAGGAACGTCAGTGGTTAAAACCGCAGGTCTGGATTGGCCCGGCGATCCTGTCGGCCATCATGCTGGTGGTCATTGTTTACGCCATTCTGGGCGTGAATGATCAGGGCATCGACGGCACGCCAATCGGCGCTAAAGAGGTGGGTATTACACTGTTTGGCCCATACGTCCTGGCGGTTGAACTGGCCTCTATGCTGCTGCTGGCGGGCCTGGTTGTTGCCTTCCACGTTGGCCGCGAAGAGCGTGCTGGTGAGTTGCTGAGCAACCGCACTGACGACCGCGCGAAAAGAAAAACGGAGGAACGCGCATGATCCCCTTAACACATGGACTGATCCTCGCTGCGATTTTATTCGTTCTGGGCTTAACCGGTCTGGTTATCCGCCGCAATCTGCTGTTTATGCTGATCGGTCTGGAAATCATGATTAACGCCTCCGCGCTGGCCTTCGTGGTCGCCGGAAGCTACTGGGGCCAGACCGATGGTCAGGTGATGTACATTCTCGCCATCAGCCTCGCGGCTGCCGAAGCGAGTATTGGCCTGGCGCTGTTACTGCAGCTCCATCGTCGCCGCCAGAACCTGAACATCGATTCAGTAAGTGAGTTGCGTGGATGAACATGCTTGCCTTAACCATTATTTTTCCGCTGATTGGCTTCGTGCTGCTGGCGTTTTCTCGTGGCCGCTGGTCTGAGAATCTGTCCGCCACCGTCGGCATGGGCTCTGTGGGTCTGGCTGCGCTGGTGACAGCGTATGCGGGTATCGACTTCTTTAATAACGGGCGTCAGGCCTTCAGCGTACCGCTGTGGACCTGGATGTCGGTCGGTGATTTCAACATCGGTTTCAACCTGGTGCTGGATGGTCTCTCTCTGACCATGCTCTCCGTGGTGACCGGCGTGGGCTTCCTGATCCACATGTTTGCCTCCTGGTATATGCGCGGTGAAGAGGGTTACTCCCGCTTCTTCGCCTACACCAACCTGTTTATCGCGAGCATGGTTGTTCTGGTGCTGGCCGATAACCTGCTGTTGATGTATCTCGGCTGGGAAGGCGTGGGTCTCTGCTCTTATCTGCTGATCGGCTTCTACTATACCGATCCGAAGAATGGTGCAGCGGCCATGAAAGCGTTTGTCGTGACCCGTGTGGGTGACGTCTTCCTCGCCTTCGCGCTGTTCATTCTCTACAACGAACTGGGCACGCTGAATTTCCGCGAAATGGTGGAACTGGCGCCAGCGCACTTCGCTGCCGGCAATGACATGCTGTGGTGGGCAACGCTGATGCTGCTGGGTGGTGCCGTGGGTAAATCCGCGCAGCTGCCGTTGCAGACATGGCTGGCCGACGCGATGGCAGGTCCAACGCCTGTCTCCGCGCTGATCCACGCCGCAACCATGGTTACCGCTGGGGTCTACCTGATTGCGCGTACGCATGGTCTGTTCCTGATGACGCCGGAAATTCTGCATCTGGTGGGTATCGTTGGTGCGGTAACGCTGGTGCTGGCAGGCTTTGCCGCGCTGGTGCAAACCGACATCAAACGCGTTCTCGCGTACTCCACCATGAGCCAGATTGGTTATATGTTCCTGGCACTGGGTGTTCAGGCATGGGACGCAGCCATTTTCCACCTGATGACGCACGCGTTCTTTAAAGCGCTGCTGTTCCTCTCATCCGGTTCCGTGATTCTGGCCTGCCACCACGAGCAGAATATCTTCAAGATGGGCGGACTGCGTAAATCCATTCCGCTGGTTTATGTCTGCTTCCTGGTGGGCGGCGCGGCGCTGGCGGCACTGCCGCTGATTACCGCGGGCTTCTTCAGTAAGGACGAAATCCTTGCCGGTGCCATGGCGAATGGTCATATCAATCTGATGGTTGCGGGTCTGGTCGGTGCGTTCATGACCTCCCTGTATACCTTCCGTATGATTTTCATCGTATTCCACGGTAAAGAACAAATTCACGCTCACGCAGGGAAGGGGATTACTCATCACCTGCCGCTGATTGTGCTGCTGGTACTCTCCACCTTCGTTGGCGCACTGATTGTGCCACCGCTGCAGGGCGTACTGCCGGACACCACCGAGCTTGAGCACGGTCGCGTTCTGACGCTTGAAATCACCTCGGGTGTGGTCGCTATCGCGGGCATCCTGATCGCAGCATGGCTGTGGCTGGGCAAACGTACGCTGGTGACTGCCGTTGCCAACAGTGCGCCAGGCCGCCTGCTGGGGACCTGGTGGTACAACGCGTGGGGCTTCGACTGGCTGTACGACATGATCTTCGTCAAGCCGTTCCTGGGCATTGCGTGGCTGCTAAAACGCGATCCGCTGAACTCCCTGATGAATATCCCGGCGATCCTTTCCCGCTTTGCAGGTAAAGGCCTGCTGTTCAGCGAGAACGGTTACCTGCGCTGGTATGTGGCGTCCATGAGCATCGGTGCGGTTGTCGTGCTGGCGCTGCTGATGGTGTTGCGTTGATCGTTAAGTGAATTTTATTCGAATTCGTTGAAAATCAGGCCCCTGCTGGGGGCCTTAAAAAGGAATGTAAATCGCCATGTTACTACCCTGGCTAATATTAATTCCCTTCATCGGCGGCTTCCTGTGCTGGCAGACTGAACGCTTTGGCGTGAAGATGCCGCGCTGGATCGCGCTGATCACCATGGGATTGACGCTCGCGCTTGGTCTGCAACTGTGGTTGCAGGGTGGCTACTCTCTGACGCAGTCTGCGGGGATTCCGCAGTGGCAGTCTGAATTTATTCTGCCGTGGATCCCGCGTTTTGGGATAACCATTCACCTGGCTATCGACGGTCTGTCGCTGCTGATGGTGGTGCTGACGGGTCTGCTCGGCGTTCTGGCGGTACTGTGCTCCTGGCGAGAAATTGAAAAATACCAGGGCTTCTTCCACCTGAACCTGATGTGGATCCTGGGCGGCGTTATCGGCGTGTTCCTTGCCATCGACATGTTCCTGTTCTTCTTCTTCTGGGAGATGATGCTGGTGCCGATGTACTTCCTGATCGCGCTGTGGGGCCATAAGGCGTCCGACGGTAAAACGCGTATCACGGCGGCAACCAAGTTCTTCATCTATACCCAGGCGAGCGGTCTGGTAATGTTGATTGCGATTCTGGCGCTGGTGTTTGTTCACCACACGGCGACCGGTATCTGGACCTTCAACTATGAAGACCTGCTGAAGACCCCGATGTCTCACGGTGTGGAATACCTGCTGATGCTGGGCTTCTTCATTGCCTTCGCGGTGAAAATGCCGGTGGTTCCCCTGCACGGCTGGCTGCCAGACGCGCACTCACAGGCGCCAACGGCGGGTTCCGTTGACCTGGCGGGGATCTTGCTGAAAACCGCGGCCTACGGTCTGCTGCGTTTCGCTCTGCCGCTATTCCCGAATGCGTCTGCTGAGTTCGCGCCAATTGCGATGTGGCTTGGTGTGATCGGTATCTTCTACGGTGCCTGGATGGCCTTCACGCAGTACGACATTAAACGTCTGATTGCGTACACCTCCGTTTCCCACATGGGCTTTGTACTGATTGCCATCTACACCGGCAGCCAGCTGGCTTACCAGGGGGCGGTTATCCAGATGATTGCGCACGGTCTGTCCGCAGCCGGTCTCTTCATCCTGTGTGGTCAGCTGTACGAACGTCTTCACACCCGTGACATGCGTATGATGGGCGGTCTGTGGAGCAAAATTAAATGGCTGCCAGCGCTCTCTATGTTCTTCGCGGTGGCCACGCTGGGTATGCCAGGCACCGGTAACTTCGTCGGCGAATTTATGATTCTGTTCGGCAGCTTCAAAGTGGTGCCGGTCATTACCGTGATCTCCACCTTTGGTCTGGTGTTCGCTTCCGTTTACTCGCTGGCGATGCTGCACCGCGCTTACTTCGGTAAAGCGAAGAGCGAAATTGCTGCAAAAGAACTGCCGGGGATGTCGCTGCGTGAGCTGTTCATCATCCTGCTGCTGGTCGTACTGCTGGTGCTGTTGGGCTTCTTCCCGCAGCCAATTCTGGATACCTCGCACTCCGCGATGGGAAATATCCAGCAGTGGTTTGTTAATTCTGCTTCTACTACAAGGCCGTAATTCGCCATGACAATAACTCCACAACAACTGATCGCGCTGCTACCGCTGCTGATCGTCGGATTGACGGTGGTGGTTGTGATGCTCTCCATTGCGTGGCGACGCAATCACTTCCTGAATGCCACGCTGTCGGTCATCGGTCTGAACGCCGCATTAGTCTCTCTCTGGTTTGTTGGCCAGGGCGGGGCGATGGACGTCACTCCACTGATGCGCGTTGACGGCTATGCCATGCTGTACTCGGGTCTGGTTCTGCTGGCGAGCCTGGCAACCTGTACGTTTGCGTACCCATGGCTGGAAGGCTACAACGACAACAAAGAAGAGTTTTACCTGCTGGTACTGATTGCCGCGCTGGGCGGTATTCTGCTGGCGAATGCGAACCATCTGGCTGCGCTGTTCCTCGGTATTGAGCTTATCTCTCTGCCGCTGTTCGGTCTGATTGGTTACGCCTTCCGTCAGAAACGTTCTCTGGAAGCGAGCATCAAGTACACCATTCTGTCTGCTGCCGCGTCGTCTTTCCTGCTGTTTGGTATCGCGCTGCTGTACGCACAGTCCGGTAATCTCTCTTTCATGGCGCTCGGCAAGAGCCTCGGCGACGGTATGCTGCACGAACCGCTGCTGCTGGCGGGTCTGGGCATGATGATTGTTGGCCTTGGCTTTAAGCTCTCTCTGGTTCCGTTCCACCTGTGGACGCCAGACGTCTACCAGGGCGCGCCTGCTCCAGTCTCAACCTTCCTGGCGACGGCGAGCAAAATCGCTATCTTCGGGGTGGTGATGCGTCTGTTCCTGTACGCGCCGGTGGGTGACAGCGAAGCGGTTCGCGTGGTGCTGGGTATCATCGCGTTTGCTTCCATCATCTTCGGTAACCTGATGGCGCTGAGCCAGACCAACATTAAACGTCTGCTGGGCTACTCATCTATCTCCCACCTGGGCTACCTGATGGTGGCACTGATTGCGCTGCAGAGCGGTGAGATGTCGATGGAGACCGTCGGTGTTTACCTGGCCGGTTATCTGTTCAGCAGCCTCGGCGCGTTCGGCGTGGTGAGCCTGATGTCCAGCCCGTACCGTGGTCCGGATGC
The DNA here is from genome assembly GCF_027924865.1 of Enterobacter sp. 200527-13. Taxonomy (NCBI): domain Bacteria; kingdom Pseudomonadati; phylum Pseudomonadota; class Gammaproteobacteria; order Enterobacterales; family Enterobacteriaceae; genus Enterobacter; species Enterobacter sp. 200527-13. The sequence continues at coordinate 525,277 of NZ_BSCM01000002.1, read as the reverse complement.
AGATTCCCTGTTCTCCTACCGTGGTCTGTTCTGGCACCGTCCGATTCTGTCCGCCGTTATGACCGTGATGATGCTCTCTCTGGCGGGTATTCCGATGACGCTGGGCTTTATCGGTAAGTTCTACGTGCTGGCAGTGGGTGTGCAGGCACACCTGTGGTGGCTGACGGCGGGCGTGGTGATCGGCTCTGCAATCGGTCTCTACTACTACCTGCGTGTGGCCGTGAGTCTGTATCTGAGTGCACCTCAGCAGCTGAACCGCGATGCGCCGCGTAACTGGCAGTACAGCGCCGGTGGTATCGTGGTACTGATCTCCGCGCTGCTGGTACTGATCTTCGGTATCTATCCACAGCCGCTGATCACCATCGTGCAGCACGCGATGCCGCTGATGTAATCACGTTACTGTTTGACCGCAGTGAATAAAAAAACCCGCCTCGGCGGGTTTTTTGTTGGCTTGCGCCCTTGCCCTGTCGGAAAAGCGTGAGCCTGCTGAAAGTTAAGCCAGCTGTTTACGGCTAATCAGCGGACCGTCAATCTTCTTCATTGACCGATCCAGAACTTCTTCAATGACTGACGACAGTTCATTGAGTTCAAACTTTGCCACGTAACCGTCGGCTTTCACCTTGCGAATATGATCTTCGTTAGCATTGCCGGAGAGGGAAGAGTGGATCACCACCGGAATATCTTTCAACAGCGGGTCGGTTTTGATTTTACGCGTCAGGGTAAAGCCGTCCATCTCCGGCATTTCCAGGTCGGTCAGCACCAGTGCAATCTTATCGGTAATCGGCACACCTTCAGCCTGAGCCTGTGCCGCCAGCACGCTAATTTTCTCCCACGCATCTTTGCCGGTGATATGCAGCTGCGCCGGGATCTCCATCGCCTGCAGACCTTTTTCCAGCATCGAGCGTGCCACTTTAGAGTCTTCGGCGACAATCGCGACGGCACCGGGCTTGATGTGGAATTTCGTGGTCTTCAGATCCGTGGCATGCAGGTCGTGGTTGGCCGGGGTGATGTCATACAGGATCTGCTCAACGTCGAGCACCATCGCCAGCTCATTGGTGTCGGTCTTCTCATCCAGACAGGCGATACTGGTGATATACCGCCCGCTGACGGCAGTTTCCGCCGCGTGCACCTGCTTCCAGTCAAGACGCATGATGTTCTCAACGGATTCCACCGCAAAAGCCTGCACGCTGCGGGCATATTCCGTGATCAGCAGGATGTTTAGCCCGGTGGTTGGCTTACAGCCCGCCACGGCAGCCAGGTCGATTACCGGGATAACCTGATCGCGAATATTCACCATGCCCATCAGCGGTGATTTCATCCCGGCGGGTTTCGTGAACTCTGGCATCGGCACAATTTCACGCAGCTTAAAGACGTTAATGCCAAACAGCTCGGATTTATTTGCGTTCAGAGAGGTGCCAAGACGGAACAGCAACAGTTCAAAACGGTTCGACAGGGTGAGATTCGCCCTGTCATCAATATCTTTCTGGAAATTATCCATTCTACCCTCGAGAGAAATGCTGACCTTTTAATCGTTATCGGCACTCTGAGAGAAAAATGAAGGACTAAACGCTGACCTTAGCGAAATCTTCGGCCAGCTCACATTCCTGGAAACGTTCACGGCACTCTGCCAGCAGGCGTTCACAGCCCCGGGCGTCGTAGCGCGAGCTGACATGGGTGACGATCAGTTTCCCGACGCCCGCGTCACGCGCAAGCTGCGCCGCCTGGTGCGTAGAGCTATGGCCCCGGCTGTTGGCTTTCTCTTCCATCGTAGCCTCGAGGGTGGCTTCATGCACCATGAGATCCACACCCTGCGCCAGCAGCAACGCCGCCGGGCACGGGGCCGTGTCGCCAAAAATCGCCAGTTTTTTCCCGGGCTGCGGGGCGGCGAGGTAATCCTGCCCGTTGATGACGCGCCCGTCTTCCAGCGTCACGGTTTCGCCCTGCTTCAGGCGCTGGAACAGCGGCCCGGGTTTAATCCCGTCGGCCAGTAACGCCGACGCATTGAGCGCGCCGGGTTTATCCTGCTCCTCAATGCGATAACCATAGCACTCCACCGGATGGCTCAGGGGTTGGGCTGTCACCCGATAAACCCCGTCATCCAGGACCAGACCGGCGGTTATCTCCACCACCTCCAGGGGATAATCTGTCCATGAGCCGCTCAGACGCAGCGTGGTGTCGACAAATTCCCGGATACCCGCAGGCCCGTAAATCGTCAGCGGGTTGGCATTGCCCGCCATTGAGCGGCTGCACAGCAGGCCAGGCAGGCCAAACAGATGGTCGCCATGCAGATGGGTAATGAAAATGTTATCCAGTTTGCCGGGATGATACGGGGTATGTAACAGCTGATGCTGCGTCCCTTCACCGCAGTCAAAAAGCCATAATCCACCCCGCGTCGGGTGCTGCAAATCCAGCAGAATCGCGGTCACATTTCGTGATCGGGTTGGCACTCCAGCGGACGTACCGAGAAAAATCAGTTCCATAACGTAATCAGCCCTTTGCCGAACGGGGAGGGGTTTAGTATAACGTGATGAACCCAGGAAGGAGACTGACATGATCCAGTGGCAAGATTTACACCATAGTGAGCTCACGGTAACGTCACTTTACGCGCTGCTCAAACTGCGCTGCGAAGTGTTTGTTGTTGAACAAACCTGCCCGTATCAGGATATCGATGGCGATGATCTTATTGGCGAGAATCGCCATATTCTTGGCTGGCGGGACAACGCGCTGGTGGCGTATGCGAGGATTCTGAAAAGCGAAGACGATTTTGAGCCTGTCGTGATTGGTCGCGTGATTATCAGCGGCAACGCGCGTGGTGAAAAACTGGGCTATCAGCTGATGGAAAAAACGCTGGAAGCGTGCCAAAAACAGTGGCCGGACAAGGCGTTATATCTGGGCGCGCAGGCGCACCTGCAACCGTTTTACGGGCATTTTGGGTTTACGCCCGTGACGGACGTGTACGATGAGGACGGTATTCCACACATCGGTATGGCGCGGGAAGCGAAACAGGCGTAATGGCGAGTCGTTGGCTATAGTTAGCGGACTGGTGTACTAACATGGAGAAAAATATGTCATTTCAATCCTGGGATACCCGTATCGATGACGACCTGGCCTTGCTGAGCGAAACGCTGGAAGAGGTGTTACGTTCGTCGGGCGACCCTGCCGATCAGAAATATATTGAGCTGAAAGCCCGTGCCGAAAAAGCGCTGGATGATGTTAAAAATCGCGTCAGCCATGCTTCGGACAATTACTACTACCGCGCGAAAAAGGCGGTATACCGTGCCGATGATTACGTCCATGAAAAACCATGGCAAGGCATCGGGGTAGGGGCAGCTGTCGGACTGGTGCTGGGGCTGCTTTTAGCCCGCCGTTAACGTTCCTTATACGGTTAACCACTCCCTATACGTGGGTACTGCTATTTATGGTCAGTACCCCGTATAATATGCGGTTTTAACAGGGAGAGGTTCGCGTGAATTCGATTTCTACCGCGCTGGAGCATCTGCGTAGCCAGCTTACGCAAGCGTTACCCACTGCACCCGGTTTACATCACTTCGACGTCTCTTTCCCGTTAAACGACGCCTTCGATCCCCTGGCCTGGCTGGGCGTTCAGCATTGCTATCCTCAGTTTTACTGGCAACAGCGTAACGGTGATGAAGAACTTGCTGCGCTTGGTGCCGTCGCGCATTTCTCCTCTCTGGCATGTGCCTCACAGTTTTTGCAGGCGCATGATGCGGCCCGCGACACGCGTATCTGCGGCCTGAATGCGTTTAATCCCGAGCAGGGCAGTCTGTTTTTACCGCGTCTGCTGTGGCGACGTACCGCCGGACAGGCCACATTACGCCTGCAGCTGTGGAGCGACAGTTCACTTCACGATGATGCCCGCGCCGCGCTGGATTTTCTCCAGCAGCTCGGTGAGGCGAGACCCATTCGTCCGCTGTCCGTTGAGGTTGTGCAGGAAAAGCATCATCCGGAACAACCCGAATGGCTGCGCCTTATCCGCAAGGCAACCCAGACCATCGTACGCGGTGATTTTGAAAAGGTGGTGCTCGCCCGGGCAACCGACCTGCAGTTTAAGCACTCTGTTAATCCTGTCGCACTGATGGCTGCCAGCCGCGCCCTGAACCTGAACTGCTACCATTTCTGCATGGTGTTCGATGCCAGCAACGCGTTTCTCGGCTCGACCCCCGAGCGCCTGTGGCGCAGACGCGGCAAGCTGCTGCGCACGGAAGCGCTGGCAGGCACCGTCGCCAGCCATACCGATGATAAACAGGCCGAACGGCTGGGCGACTGGCTGATGAACGACGACAAAAATCAGCGTGAAAATATGCTGGTGGTGGAAGATATTTGCCAGCGGCTCCAGCACCATACCCAGACGCTGGAGGTGCTGCCCGCCCAGGTTGTTCGGCTGCGTAAAGTACAGCATCTGCGTCGCTGTATCTGGACCGAGCTCAAACACGCTGACGATGCACAATGCCTGCATGTTCTGCAGCCCACGGCGGCCGTCGCCGGTCTGCCGCGTCAGGCGGCGCGCGACTTTATCCACCACAACGAGCCGTTCGACCGCGAGTGGTACGCCGGTTCTGCCGGGTATTTATCCCCTGAACAAAGCGAGTTCTGCGTGGCGTTGCGTTCTGCCCGTGTTTACGAAGACGCCCTGCGGCTGTACGCCGGGGCGGGAATTGTCAGCGGCTCTGACCCGGAGCAGGAGTGGCAGGAGATAGAAAACAAAGCGGCCGGACTGCGCTCTCTGCTCCTAAGGGATTAAGACTGATTCGCGCAATCCCGATTCATATCAAAATTCCAATTTTTTCTATTATTTATACTGTGTCGCATTCTTGATACCGGACAATCTCATGTCAGTAAGTTCTTTTAACCGACGCTGGGCGGCGGTGATCCTTGAAGCCCTGACTCGCCATGGCGTCAGGCACGTGTGTATTGCACCGGGTTCTCGTTCAACCCCGCTGACGCTGGCGGCCGCTGAAAACCGGGCATTTATTCACCACACTCATTTTGATGAACGCGGGCTTGGCCATCTGGCGCTGGGGCTGGCGAAAGTCAGCAACGAGCCTGTGGCGGTGATTGTGACCTCCGGTACCGCGGTGGCAAACCTCTATCCGGCGTTGATCGAAGCCGGATTAACCGGGGAGAAACTGATCCTGCTGACCGCGGATCGTCCCCCCGAGCTTATCGACTGTGGTGCCAACCAGGCCATTCGTCAGCCGGGCATCTTTGCCTCGCATCCTTCACAGGCAATCGCGTTACCGCGTCCTACTCAGGATATTCCGGCAAGCTGGCTGGTCTCGACAATCGATCATGCCATCGGGACACTGCGCAGCGGGGCGCTGCATATTAACTGTCCGTTTGCCGAACCGCTGTATGGCGAAATGGATGACACCGGTCTTGAATGGCAGCGCACCCTGGGTGAGTGGTGGCAAAGTGAAAAGCCGTGGCTGCGTGCACAACCGCATCCTGAAAGCGCCAGACAACGTGACTGGTTCTTCTGGCGGCAGAAGCGTGGCGTGGTGGTTGCCGGGCGCATGAGCGCCGCGCAAGGCAAGCTGGTTGCGGAATGGGCGCAAACCCTTGGCTGGCCGCTGATTGGCGACGTGCTTTCCCAGACCGGTCAGCCGCTGCCGTGTGCCGACCTCTGGCTGGGGAATGCGAAGGCGGTCACCGAGCTTTCGCAGGCGCAGATTATTGTCCAGCTCGGCTCAAGCCTGACCGGTAAACGGTTACTGCAGTGGCAGGCTACCTGTGATCCAGAAGAGTACTGGCTGGTGGACTCGCTGGAAGGGCGGCTCGACCCGGCACACCATCGTGGTCGTCGTCTGGTCAGTGAGATTGACGCCTGGCTTGCGCTCCATCCGGCTGAAAAACGCAAGCCCTGGGCCGTTGCGATCCCGGCGCTTTCGGAACAGGCCTGGGCGTTAACCCAGGCGAGCTGCGAAGCGTTCAGTGAGGCCGGGCTGGCACACCGTATTCGTCAGTATCTGCCCGAGCAGGGGCAGCTGTTTGTCGGCAACAGCCTGGTGGTTCGCCTGATAGATGCCTTTTCAAAGCTGCCAGCCGGTTACCCGGTCTACAGTAACCGGGGGGCCAGCGGCATTGACGGGTTGATCTCCACGGCGGCGGGCGTACAGCGTGCCAGCGCGAAGTCTACGCTGGCGATCGTCGGCGATCTCTCCGCACTGTACGACCTCAATGCCCTGGCGCTGCTGCGTCAGGTTTCGGCACCGTTTGTGCTGATTGTGGTTAACAACAACGGTGGACAGATTTTCTCCCTGCTGCCCACCCCGCAGAGCGAACGTGAGCGTTTCTATCTGATGCCCCAGAACGTGCAGTTTGAACACGCCGCGGCAATGTTCAGCCTGAAATACCATCGCCCGGAAAGCTGGGAGGCGCTTGATGCGGCCCTCAGCAGCGCCTGGCGACAGCCCGGTGCGACGCTGATCGAGCTGGTGGTGAACGATGCTGACGGCGCGCAGAAACTGCAAAGCCTGCTGGCCCAGGTAAGCCACCTGTGATCCTCGCGGGCGTGCAGCAGGCTGGAAAGCCAGGTTATCCCTGGCTGGTCTTTTTGCACGGTTTTTCCGGGGATTGCCGCGAGTGGCAGACGGTCGGGGCGGCGCTGAGCGATTACCCGCAGCTGTATCTCGACCTGCCGGGGCACGGTGATTCCGGCAATACTGGCGTGACCGGGTTCGAGGAGATGAGCGATTTGCTGACCCGAACCCTGCTTAGTTACAACATACTGAATTTCTGGCTGGTGGGGTACTCCCTCGGCGGCCGCATTGCGATGTTCCATGCCTGCCAGCAGCCAGAGGGGCTGAAGGGCATTATTGTGGAAGGCGGCCATCCCGGGCTACAGGACGCCGGTGAGCGGAGTGCGCGGCTGGCATCCGATCGCCGCTGGGCGCGGCGCTTTCGTACCGAGGCACTCGACGTGGTTTTCACTGACTGGTACCGACAACCCGTATTTGCTTCCCTGACGGACGTTCAGCGGCAGGCGCTTATTCGTCAGCGTAGCCAGAACAATGGCGCGACTCTGGCGATGATGCTCGAGGCCACCTCGCTGGCCGTGCAGCCTGATTTGCGTCCGGGACTGAGCGCCTGCAACGTCGCTTTTGATTATTTATATGGTGAACGTGATGAGAAGTTCAAAGCCCTTGCGGCTGAACTGCACGCCGTACGCCATGCGATCCCCCATGCCGGACACAACGCCCACCGGGAAAACCCCGCTGCGGTTGCTGCGAGTCTGGCTCAGATACTGCGTCTTCGAATAAAGGACTCTCTATGATCTATCCTGATGAACACATGCTCTATGCGCCGGTTGAATGGCAAGACTGCTCCGAAGGTTACTCCGACATTCGTTACCACAAATCCGCAGACGGCATTGCCAAAATCACCATCAACCGCCCGCAGGTGCGTAACGCGTTCCGTCCGCTGACCGTCAAAGAGATGATTCAGGCGCTGGCAGACGCGCGCTATGACGACAACATCGGTGTTATCGTCCTGACCGGCGAAGGTGAAAAAGCGTTCTGTGCCGGTGGCGATCAGAAAGTGCGCGGCGATTACGGCGGATACCAGGATGACTCTGGCGTTCACCACCTGAACGTGCTCGATTTCCAGCGCCAGATCCGCACCTGTCCAAAACCGGTGGTGGCGATGGTGGCAGGCTACTCCATCGGCGGCGGCCATGTGCTTCACATGATGTGTGACCTGACCATTGCCGCAGAGAACGCCATCTTTGGCCAGACGGGCCCGAAAGTGGGTTCGTTCGATGGTGGCTGGGGGGCTTCCTACATGGCTCGCATTGTCGGTCAGAAAAAAGCCCGCGAAATCTGGTTCCTGTGCCGTCAGTACACTGCTCAGGAAGCGCTGGATATGGGCCTGGTGAACACCGTGGTGCCAATTGCCGACCTCGAGAAAGAGACCGTGCGCTGGTGTCGTGAAATGCTGCAAAACAGCCCAATGGCGCTACGCTGCCTGAAAGCGGCCCTGAATGCCGACTGTGACGGTCAGGCAGGTCTGCAGGAGCTGGCAGGTAACGCCACCATGCTGTTCTACATGACCGAAGAAGGGCAGGAAGGTCGCAACGCCTTTAACGAAAAACGCCAGCCTGACTTCAGCAAATATAAACGGAATCCGTAATGCGTCGCGCGCAGGTTTACCGCTGGCAGATACCGATGGACGCGGGCGTGGTGCTGCGTGAACGGCGGTTAAAAACCCGTGATGGCATGCTGGTGCATCTGCAGCAGGGCGAGCAGGAAGGCTGGGGCGAGATTTCGCCGCTGCCGGGCTTTAGCCTTGAATCGCTGGATGACGCGCAGGCGGTATTGCTGGCGTGGGCCAGTGAGTGGCGTGAGGGCGCGAACCCGGCGTTGCCGGAGGTGCCTTCCGCGGCTTTTGGTATTAGCTGCGCGCTGGCGGAGCTGGACGGTAGCTTGCCTGCAGAGGCTAATTACCGCGCGGCACCGCTCTGTACGGGCGATCCGGATGAACTGTTTGCGCTGCTCGCCGCCATGCCGGGCGAGAAAGTGGCGAAAATCAAAGTCGGTCTCTATGAAGCGGTGCGCGATGGGATGGTCGCTAACCTCTTACTGGAAGCATTGCCCGACCTGCATCTGCGTCTGGATGCTAACCGCGCCTGGACGCCGCTGAAGGCGCAGCAGTTCGCGAAGTACGTAAACCCGGCGTACCGCAGTCGTATCGCGTTTCTGGAAGAGCCGTGTAAAACTCGCGACGATTCCCGGGCGTTTGCCCGTGAAACCGGCATTGCCATCGCGTGGGATGAAAGCCTGCGTGAAGACGGCTTTGCGTTTGTCGCCGAACCGGGTGTCCGCGCGGTGGTCATTAAACCGACCTTGACCGGCAGCCTTGCTAAGGTACGCGAGCAGGTCGCGGCGGCCCATGCCGCCGGGCTGACGGCGGTCATTAGCTCTTCGATTGAGTCCAGCCTGGGGCTGACCCAACTGGCGCGCATTGCCGCCTGGTTAACGCCAGACACTGTCCCCGGTCTCGATACGCTGAACCTGATGCAAAATCAGCTTATCCGTCCGTGGCCAGACAGCACGCTGCCGCTCCTTGACGTTGAGGGGCTGGAGCCGTTGCTATGAGTTTTACCGACTGGCCGTGGCGACACTGGTGCGCGCAGTATGCTGATAAACCGGCCCTGAGGCTGAACGATGAGACGCTCAGCTGGCAACAGCTGTGTGCGCGCATCGACAGACTGGCCGCAGGCTTTCAGCTGCAGGGTGTGCAGGAGGGCGACGGCGTACTGCTGCTGGCGCATAATCACCCGCAAACCCTGATGGCGTGGCTGGCATTGCTTCAGTGCGGGGCACGTATTCTTCCCGTTAACCCGCAGCTGCCGCACCCGCTGCTGGACGTGTTGCTCCCGCAGATGACGCTGCGCTTTGCCCTGGTGCTGGACGGCGTCTACGACGGGCTGGTCGCGCTCAGCATGCGCGAGGCGCCGGGCGGGTGTCGCGTGGCGTGGCAACCATCGCGGCTGGCTTCCATGACGCTGACATCCGGTTCAACCGGTTTACCCAAGGCGGCGGTACATACCTGTGCCGCCCATCTTGCCAGTGCGCGCGGCGTGCTTTCGCTGATGCCCTACGGCGATGAAGACGACTGGCTGCTCTCCCTGCCGCTGTTTCATGTCTCCGGGCAGGGGATTTTGTGGCGCTGGCTGCAGGCTGGCGCGCGCTTAACCGTCCGCGAGAAGCAGCCGCTGGCGCAGGCCCTGCAGGGCTGTACGCATGCCTCACTGGTACCGACGCAGCTCTGGCGTCTGCTTAATGCACACCAGCCTGTCGCGCTGAAAGCCGTACTGCTTGGCGGGGCCGCGATCCCCGTTGACCTGACTCAGCAGGCGGGCCAGCGGGGGATCCGCACTTTCTGTGGCTACGGTCTGACGGAGTTTGCCTCAACGGTTTGTGCCAAAGAGGCGGACGGTGAACCGGACGTCGGCGCGGCGTTGCCGGGCAGAGAGGTGCGGGTGGTTGACGGTGAAGTGTGGATCAAAGCGCAAAGTATGGCCGCAGGTTACTGGCGGGACGGTGCATTGATTCCGCTGACCAATGCACAGGGCTGGTTTGCCACCCGCGATCGCGGGGAATGGCATGACGGGCGCCTGACGATCCTTGGCCGAATGGACAACCTCTTTTTCAGCGGGGGTGAAGGGATCCAGCCGGAAAGCCTTGAGCGGGTTATTGCCCGCCATCCGCAGATAAACCAGGCGTTTATCGTCCCACTCGATGACGCCGAGTTCGGTCAGCGTCCGGTGGCGGTGGTGGAGTGTGAACCGGGAACCGATATCACCGGCTTCCCGGCATGGGTACAGGGTAAACTGGCGCGCTTTGAGCAGCCGGTGCACTGGCTGATGCTGCCGGCAGAGCTCAAAAATGGCGGGATTAAGATCTCCCGCCAGGCATTAAAACAGTGGGTCACCCGTCTGTTGAAAGGATAATCAACCGATTTCCGGTGCCGGTTTGCGCTGGCGGCGACGCAGCAGACGCAATACCGGCGGAACCACAATCACCAGAATGGCCATCGCTAACAGCACCTTCGTCACGCTGCTGTCCCACAGAATAGACATATTGCCGTTGCTGATGGACAAGGCGCGGCGCAGGTTCTGCTCCAGCATCTCTCCCAGCACAAAGCCTAAAATCAGCGGTGACATCGGGAAGTGCATCTTACGCAGGATGTAGCCCAGTACGCCAAGCAGTACCATCAGCACCAGATCGAAAGTGGTGCTGTGTACCGCATACACCCCCACCGCAGAGACGGCCGCGATAGCCGGCACCAGGAACCACAGGGGAATTGTCAGCATCCGGGTGAACAGACCAATCAGCGGAATGTTCATGACCAGCAGCATCACGTTGGCGATCAGCAGCGCTGCAATCAGCCCCCAGACAATATCCGGCTGCTCGGTAAACATGGCCGGTCCTGGCGTAATGTTATAGAGCGTCAGCGCGCCCATCATCACCGCCGTGGTGCCCGAGCCCGGCACGCCAAGGGTCAGCATCGGGATAAACGAACCGCAGGCCGAGGCGTTATTCGCAGCCTCTGGGGCCGCTACCCCGCGAATGTCCCCCTTGCCGAAGCTGTCACTGTTGCCGCTGAGCTTTTTCTCGGTCATGTAAGTGATGGCGCTGGCGATGGTGGCCCCGGCCCCCGGCAGAATGCCGACGAAGAAGCCAATCACCGACGAACGCAGCGTCGCGCCGATACACTGTGCGCCCTCTTTGGCACTGAAAAGCATGCGGCCCGTTTTACGCACCAGCGTCTGTCCGCTGCTGGTATGTTCCAGCATCAATAAAATTTCAGAGACCGAGAACAGGCCAATCACGACCACGATAAACTGCACGCCGTCGGAAAGGTGCACGCTGTCAAAGGTAAAGCGATAAACCCCGGTGTTGGCATCCACGCCGACGGTGGCTAACCCTAAGCCAATCAGCGCGGACAAAAACGATTTCAGCGGATTCTGCGCCATCATGCTGCCGAGACAGGCGATGGCAAAGACCATCAGCGCAAAATACTCTGCCGGACCAAACGCCAGCGACCACTGGGCCAGCGCTGGGGCAAACAGAATGATACCGCCGATGGCAATCAGCGAACCACAAAATGAACTGACCGCGGAGATGGACAGCGCCACGCCACCGCGACCCTGCCGTGCCATCGGGTAGCCATCCAGCGCGGTCATAATGGCCGCCGCATCGCCGGGCACGTTCAGCAGGATGGAGGAAATACGCCCGCCATATTCACAGCCGATATACACCGTCGCCAGCAGGATCAGCGCCGATTCCGCAGGCAGATGCAGGGCAAACGCCAGCGGGAGTAAAATGGCAACGCCGTTAATCGGCCCAAGGCCGGGCAGCAGACCCACAATGGTCCCGACAAAGCAGCCGATCAGGGCTATCACCAGGTTTTCCGGGGTCATCGCCACGGCGAACCCCTGCGAGAGATAAATCCAGGTATCCATAGCGTGCTCCGTTAATTAAACCATGCGCCGAGCGGTAAGGTCACATCCAGCAGGCGGTCAAAGGCAAACCACAGCAAGACCCCCATTACCGCGCCGGAAATCCCCGCCGCCGGGAGGGTGGCGTTAAACAGCATGCCGATCACCATCGTCAGGATGGCGGTTGCCACCGGAAAGCCGAGCCACTCAAAACCCCAGGCGTACATCAGCAGAACAATGACCATCACCAGCAGACGCTGCAGAATACGGCGCGGTGGCCACTCTACGGTATCCGGATGACGGAGCAGCAGGGCCACTGAGCAGAGCAGCATCAGTCCAACAATGCCCATCGGGAAGGGGCGCGGCCCCACCGGTTCATAGCTGTACTCGCTGTGGATCTGCCAGGCGACGAACATCCCACCGACGCAGAGCAGCAGCCAAATCCCGGCAAAAATACGATCGCTCATACCGCCTCCGGTTATTTGGCAAGGCCAAAGGCTTTCGCCTGTTCGCGATAGTCATTGACCTGTTTTTTGACGTACTCATCCAGCGGTTTGCCGCTCAGGTTGAACTCAAACAGCCCGCGCAGATCGCGCTGCTTTTTAAACGCTTCGGTCTGCTGGAGTTTATTGAAGGTTTCGACCCACCACTGATATTCGGCATCGGTCACTTTTGGCCCGACGAAGAAACCGCGGATAATCGGCCAGACCAGGTCATAACCCTGTTCTTTTGCGGTAGGGACGTTCGCCAGCTGGCCCGGCAGGCGGTTCTCAGAGAAGACCGCCAGCACGCGGATTTTATCGCCGTTCAGGTAGGGCACCATTTCACTGAGATCGCCGGATACCGCCTGAACGTGATTTCCCATCAGCGCCGTCACCGGTTCGCCGCCCCCTTCAAACGCCACGTAGCGCATCTTGTGAGGATCAACCTTCGCCTGCTGTGCCAGCAGGGCGGCTTTCATCCAGTCCTGGCTGCCGATGGAGGCACCGGCGCCAATCACCACGCTGTTCGGATCTTTTTCCATGGCGGTCAGCAGGTCTTTCAGGGATTTCCACGGTGAATCCGCGCGCACGGCAATCATGCCGTAGTCGGTACCGACGGTTGCCAGCCAGCGCACATCATCCACGCCGTAGCGGCCAAACTTCCCCTGAGACAAGTTCAATAGCGAGCCACCGGAGAAAGCCACCACCGTGCCGGCTTCCGCAGGGCGTTGCGCGACAATCGCGTTGTACGCAACGGCACCCACACCGCCGGGCATATAGGTCACGCGCATGGGTTTTGCGATAGCGCCGGTCTCCAGCATGCTGACCTGAATGAGTTTGCAGGTGAGATCGAAACCGCCGCCGGGTTTCGCCGGCGCGATGCACTCGGTGCGGGACGGGGCATCCTGCGCCTGAACGACAGAGGCACTTATCATCAATACGCTTGCAGCAAGAGTCGAAAGTAGTTGTTTTTTCATCGTTTATCCTCACGCCGGAGTTCCGGGAGTACGGGTACGGGTCTTTTTTCTGATTATGTGAACCACCTTGTAGCGGTTCCGTTGCGTGATTGTTAAAACAATAACCTTTCATTTCCCTTTCAATGCGACACCAACTTTACAGGATGTGATATGCGTCTCTTACTCGCGGAAGATAATCGTGAGCTGGCTCACTGGCTGGAGAAAGCGCTGGTGCAGGAGGGCTTTGCCGTGGACTGCGTTTCTGACGGGCGCGCCGCCGACCATCTGCTGCAGGGAGAAAGCTATGCGGTTGCCATCCTGGACATCGGAATGCCCGGCTTTGACGGTCTGGAGGTCGTGCATCGTCTGCGTAAACGCGGTCAGACGCTGCCCGTCCTGTTTCTCACCGCGCGCAGCAACGTGGCGGACCGGGTGAAAGGGCTCAACGCCGGGGCGGATGATTATCTGCCGAAACCGTTTGAGCTGGAGGAGCTTGACGCGCGGCTGCGCGCCCTGTTGCGCAGAAGCGAAGGGCGAACGCAGGAGCGTCAGCGCCTTGGGGAGCTGGAATATGACGACGAAGGCTTTTTCCTGCTGCGCGACGAGCCTCTGTCGCTCACGCCGCGCGAACTGTCGCTGCTGAAGGTGTTGATGCATCGCCGGACCCGGCCCGTTTCCCGGCAGCAGCTGTTCGATCAGGTGTTTAGCCTGAATGACGACGTTAGCCCGGAGAGTATCGATCTCTATATTCATCGTCTGCGCAAAAAGCTCAGCGGTAGCGGCGTGAGGGTCACCACCCTTCGCGGACTGGGTTATGTGCTGGAGTGCGGCGATGAGGTGGGTTAAGCCGCAGTCGCTTTACCTGCAACTGCTGCTGTTTCTTGGGCTTCCGTTGCTGTTGCTGTGGGGGTTGTCGGCATTTAACAGCTATGTCAGCGCATTGCAGGCGGCCACGCAGGCTTACGACCGCACGCTGTTATCCTCTGCCCGAACAATATCGGAACGGCTGGAGGTTCACGACGGCAGGCTGGGCGTGAATGTACCCTGGGTGGTGCTCGACAGCTTTGAACTCAATATGAACGACCGGCTCTATTATAAAGTGGTCGATCCCGACGGGCGGGTGATCTCTGGTTATGACGATCTGCCCCGGATGCCCCCGGCAACATCCCGCACCACGCTCTATCCGGCGCTGGCCTGGTTTTATCACACCGAATATCGCGGGCAGGCGATCCGTGTCGCGCGTCTGCTGCAGCCCGTCAATGAAGGGAATATCGTCGGCATGGCGGAGATTTATGTTGCGGAGACGCTCCAGTCCCGCCGCTATCTCGCCAGTCAGTTGCTCTTTTCATCATGGGTCTCTCAGGGATTGCTGGTGCTGCTGACCCTGGTGTTGACCGCGTGGTTGTTGCGTCGCGTACTGCGCCCAATGCGCCAGCTCTCTTCGCTGATGGTGCGTCGTGATCCAGGCCTGCTCGCGCCGCTGCCGGAGTTGTTGCCCTGGTCTGAGACCCGGCTGCTGATTGTGGCGTTCAACCGCTATATCGACAGGCTGCGCGGCGTGCTGTCGCGTCAGGAACGCTTCAACGCGGATGCCTCGCATCAGCTCAAAACCCCGCTGGCGGTGCTGAAAACCCAGGTCTCCGTTGCCCTGATGCGTCAGGATCCCGCCCTGTGGCAGGAGAGCCTGCGGGCAATGAATGCGACCCTGGATGACACCATTGTACTGACCGAACGGCTGCTGCAGCTTTCCGCGGTGAAGCGTAAGGAGCAGGGGGAGGGCCAGTTTGCGCCGGTGGATTTGGTTCAGGTGGTGCAAAACTGCTGCTTCTCCCGGCTGGCGCAGGCGCGCAGTAAAGCGATTGACCTGGGCTATGACGGTCGGCAGCAGCCGGTTATGATCGAAGGCGATGACGTGCTGCTGGGGGAGTTGTGCGCCAACCTGCTGGAGAATGCGATCAAATATACCCCTGCAGAAGGGACGGTGACCGTGTTCCTGCGAACGGACCAGGGCGCCGTTGAGCTGAGCGTGGAGGACAGTGGTCCGGGCATCGAAGAGGACCAGATCCAGCAGGCGATGCTGCCTTTCCACCGGCTGGATAACGTCGGAGATGCCGCCGGGTCAGGGATCGGGCTGGCGCTGGCCGCTGATATTGCCCGTCTGCACCGAAGTCCTTTGCATCTGACGCGCAGCGAAACGCTGGGTGGCCTGAGCGTTAAAATGCGTTTTCTGCTGCTCACGTAAAAAAACACAGGGTATCAAATCGTTACAAACTACTCGCCTGCCGCACGCAGAGTGCTTGATCCCCGGGCGACTCAGGTTAAAATCTCGCGGTTTTGGGACTTCTCTATAAAATTGTGCGGGATCACGACAATGAAAAAAGTGGCATTAGTGGGCTTAGGCCTGATGGTTGTTTCTTCGGCGGCGAACGCCATCAGCTTCAACGGCTCGGCGGGTCAGGATTATACTCACCTCGGCTTTGGCCTTGGGACCGAGACCTCCGGTCTGGCGATGACCGGCGGCTGGACACATAACGATGACGATGGCGATGCGGCAAGCCTCGGCCTGGGTCTGAACATTCCGCTTGGCCCGTTCCTGGCTACCGTGGGCGGTAAGGGGATTTACACTAACCCGAACGACGGTGATGAAGGTTACGCGGCGGCGGTAGGCGGCGGCCTGCAGTGGAAAATTGGCGATAGCTTCGGCCTGTTCGGCGAGTATTACTACTCACCGGATTCGCTCTCCAGCGGTATCGACAGCTATGAAGAAGCCAACGCGGGCGCGCGCTGGACCATCATGCGTCCGATTACGATTGAAGCAGGCTATCGCTATCTGAACCTGGCGGGTAAAGACGGCAACCGCGACAACGCACTGGCTGACGGTCCGTACGTGGGGGTCAGCGCAGGGTTCTAATCACGCCGGCGCGGCATTCTGTCGCGCCAGTTTCTCTCTTCTCCCGACATCCATTTGCGCTATAGTGTTTTGACCATATAAGCGGGAGAACACAATGATTAACGTGGAGATGTTATCCACCGGCGACGAAGTGCTGCATGGACAAATTATTGATACCAATGCTGCCTGGCTTGCCGATCTTTTCTTTGAGCAAGGATTACCGTTAACGCGCCGCAATACGGTGGGCGACAATCTTGAGTCACTGGTGAATGTGCTGCGCGAGCGTAGCGAACACGCCGACGTGTTGATTGTGAACGGCGGGCTCGGTCCCACCAGCGACGATCTCAGCGCCCTGGCCGCCGCGACCGCAAAAGGTGAAGGGCTGGTGCTGCATGAAGAGTGGCTGGCACAGATGGAGCGTTTCTTCTCCGAACGTGGCCGTGTTATGGCTCCCAGCAACCGCAAGCAGGCGGAAATTCCCGCCAGCGCCGAACTGGTCGATAACCCCGTGGGTACCGCGTGTGGGTTTGCCATTACGCTGAACCGCTGCCTGATGTTCTTCACGCCGGGCGTACCGTCAGAATTTAAAGTGATGGTCGAGCAGCAGATCCTGCCGCGCCTTCGCGAACGTTTTACCCTGCCTGAGCCTCCGCTCTGCCTGCGTCTGACCACGTTTGGCCGTTCCGAAAGCGATCTGGCCCAGAGTCTTGATCATCTCTCCCTGCCACCCGGTGTCTCAATGGGCTACCGCTCCTCCATGCCTATCATTGAACTCAAGCTGACAGGGCCGGCCTCAGAGAAGGCGGCGATGCTGGCGCTCTGGCCGGAGGTGCAGCGCGTGGCCGGTGAAAGCCTGATCTTTGAAGGCACCGAGGGGCTGCCGGCGCAGATTGCGTCACATCTGCAGTCTCGGCAGCTGAGCGTGACCTTAAGCGAACAGTTCACCGGCGGCCTGCTGGCGCTACAGCTGTCGCGCGCCAGTGCGCCGCTGTTGGCCAGTGAAGTGGTGCCGTTTCAGCAGGAAACGCTGGCGCAGACCGCGCGCTGGGCTTCGGAAAGAAGGGTGAAACATTTTGCTGGCCTGGCGCTGTTTGTGGGGGGGCTGGATGAGGAACATCTCAACTTTGCGCTGGCGACGCCGGAAGGCACGTATGCTTTGCGGGTTAAAATGAGCATTACCCGCCACAGTCTGGCGGTACGTCAGGAGGTCTGCGCCATGATGGCGCTGAACATGCTGCGCCGCTGGCTGAAGGGTAAAGAGGTGGCCAGCGAGCACGGCTGGATTAATGTTGTCGAATCGCTGTTTGTTGAGTGATGCCTTTGCCGGGGCGTTTTGCCCCGGCACGGTTTAGCCCAGCGCCTTCGCCAGCAGAGTGATCGGATGCTCGCAGCGCTTGCTGGTAGACATCTCTATCTGCCACTTACAGGTTTCGCAGTCGGTGACCACGATATCTGCGCCGCTCTCTTCAATCTGGCGAAACAGCGGGGCGCCGATCGCCTGTGACGTTTCGTAGTTTTCTCGCTTAAAGCCGTAAGTGCCCGCGATGCCGCAGCAGCGCGAGTCCAGCACCGTCAGCTCCAGCCCCGGAATGAGCCGCAACAGCTCAAGCGTATAGAGCGACCAGCCCATTTTCTCCATATGACACGGTGTGTGATACACCACTTTCAGCGGTAGTTCCCGCAGCGGCAGCGTCTGCCCGCTGTCCAGTTTGCGCCACAGGAAACGCGTCGCCAGCTCAATGTGCTCGCGCAGACCGGTGTTATCCACGTCCAGCAGGTGCGGATACTCATCACGCAGGGTGAAGGTACAGGTGGACGAGGTGGCCAGTACCGGAATTCCTTTATCAACGATGGCCTCGCGCAGGGACGTGACGTTGCTTTTGGCTTGTTTGCGCGCCTTATCGGTAAAACCGTTGGCAATCAACGGCACACCGCAGCACTTCTCTTTATTCAGGAGCTGCACGCCGGTCCCCATCGCGTTGAGTACCTTCAGCAGATCTTTTCCCAGTTGCGGGTGGTTGTAGTTGACATAGCAGCCGTGGAAGAACGCGACCTGATCGGTGTACTGCGCCTGTTCCGCTGCCACGGATGTATACCAGCGTCGGAAGGTACCGTGAGAGTATTTTGGCAGGCTGCGGTGGTGGTCTATCTTCAGCGTCGCATCCAGCAGTTTTCGCACCGGCTTGAGAGACGTTGCAGCATTCACCAGCGGGGCAAAAGGCGTGGAGACACTGCCCATCAGGTCGGTGTGACTCAGGATCGCATCGCGCAGGGACGGCTTTTGCGTGCTGTAACGCGCGCGGGCTCGCTGGATGATATCGCCAATCTTCACGTCCGACGGACAGGCCACTTCGCAACGTTTACAGTTGATGCAGTATTTCAGCGCCTCATCGTACAGCGCACCGTCTTTAAGACGCAGGCGCTCGCCGTCAGGCCCGGCCTGTTTCGGGCCCGGGTAGCGCGGATTCACACCGCTGACCGGGCAGACGGTGGTACAAACTGTGCATTTGATGCAGCTTTCAAACCGGGTATCGTTCATTGCTCAGCCTCCATGCGCTGGCCAATTTGCTCTGCCACATACAGCGCCGTGATGGCGCAGACCCCGCCGCCGCAACCCTGAGCGATAGGATCGTACCCCCCCAGAAGAGAGCCAATGGCATAGAGATTACTGACCGGCTGACCAGAACGTTGCGGGTGCAGTTGCTTATCGACAATCACGCCGAACTGCTGCCAGGGTTGTGGGGTGAAGAAATCACTCTGATACCAGTCCGCGCGGGAGGGCGTTTGCCGGACATCCAGCCCCATAATGGCCTCCTGGATGCCGTCCCGACGGCTCAGCAGCCCGTTGCTGAAGAAACTGCCGCTTGCCAGCACCGTATAACGCGCGCGAAGCGGAATATCAGCGTGATTACGCGTCCAGACTTCGCTCACCGAGCCATTCGTCAGGGTGATTTTTTTCACCTCGTCACCCGCCATCCACACGCCACCCTGAGCGATAAACCGCCGCTGAAGCTGGGTATGCAGGCGAATGCCGGGGACAGAAGGGGGAAGCGTCGGCAGCAGGCCAAGCGAGCAGGGCAGGCGATCCGAGAGCCAGCGCCAGAGCCGGTTGTCGCTTAAGCCAAAGCAGGCGGGCATAAACAGCGTGTCGCAACCTTCGGCCAGTGGCCGGAGCGCGGCATACAGCAGCGGCCATTTATCGTCGTTATCGAGAAAACGGGCAATATTCACCGCGCGAAACTCGCTCGGGTTGTCGCGCAGGACGTCAAGCTCAGGAAGCTCTATCTCAGCCGTTTGTGCGTTCACACCCTGGCGACAGAGCGATGCCGCAGCGAGGTGGGGCTGGAAATCAAGAAAACCGCTAATACCCACGACCAGGACCCGTCCTGCGTTGAAGGGGGCAACAGGCACCTCTTCCGGGCTGAGCCAGGCAGAGCGCAGGGTGCCGAGCGGAGTAACCCGATGATGATTTTTCCGGGCGTTACCCTGCAGCCGTGCGCCGCACTCGGCCAGAAGGGTTTCGGCTTCATGGGCGAAGCGGTCGACGGTGTCTCTGCCCGTCAGGTTATAGGGATGCTCTGGCGGCAGGGCATCGCGATATGCCTCATCCAGCAGATCCAGCGAACCCGACGAGAAGTGCAGTGCGCTCTGGCCCCGGGTGATGATGGCGCAGCGCAGCCCCTGCTTCGTTAGCCTGATACCACAGAGCAGACCCGCCAGCCCACCACCGACAATCACGGTATCAAATTTCATCCTGTTGCTCCTTCTCAAGACCGCACAGCCCCTGGTAGACCCAGCGGGTAAACTCGCTTTCACGCAGGGCATCACCCCAGGCGACAGGCTGAATGCCTTTCCAGCGTTCGTTCAGGAAATCACTGAGTTGTGCCAGCGACTGGGTGGCAGTGGTGGTATGAAAACGTTGTAACAACCCGGCGGCACGGCAGGCGCACAGCTCACCCTGGCAGGTGCCCATGCCCACGCGGGTGCGCCGACGTAAATCAAGCAGGCTGTTGACGGTCAGATTCTCCACGGCGTATTGCACTTCACCCGCCGTGACGGCTTCGCATTCACACACCAGGCTACGGCTCAGCCGTCCTTCCCCCAGCCAGACCGGCGTGCGGTCTCCGTGGCGATAGATGGCGGAACCGCGCAGGGGGGCGGAAAGGGAGATGATTTTTTGCAGCGTTTTCTCGGTGGACTGACGCGAGCCGGGCAGAGGTTGCTCTGCGGTCACACACCGTTCGCTATTACCCAGCTTGCGGCAGACGGCATCGGTTGCCCACTCGGCCATCAGGCGGTAGGTCATCAGCTTGCCGCCGGTGATGGTGATAAACCCGTCCAGGCCATCGCGCGCGGCGTGGTCGAGCAGCACGATGCCACGGCTGACGTTGCGCCCGCTCGGGTCGTTATCGCTCGCCACCAGAGGGCGCACGCCGGCATAGGCGCGAAGAATTCGGGTCTGCGCCATCACGGGAGCCAGCTTTTCCCCTTCGCGCAGCAGGATATCCACCTCGTCGGCGGTCACGCGGTTGTAATCAATCTCGCTATAGTCCACGTGGGTTGAGGTGGTGCCGATAAGCGAAATGGTATCGCCCGGCACCAGGATGTCGGCATCAGAAGGTTTGCGGCAGCGGTTGATCACGTGGTTGTTAATGCGGTGGTCGAGGATCAGCAGCGAGCCTTTTGCCGGGAACATGCGCACAGACAGCTCGGCGTACTCCGCGATGCGTTGCCCCCAGATCCCCGCCGCGTTGACCACCACGGCGGCGTACAGTTCGCCATGCTCCTTATACTGCGTATCAAAAACACGTACGCCGCAGACGCGGTTCCCTTCCCGGATAAGCCCGGTCACTTCCTGCCCGGTCAGAACCTGTGCGCCGTGTTCACGGGCGTCCAGCATGTTCGCGGCGGTCAGGCGGAAAGGGTCAACCGT
The DNA here is from genome assembly GCF_027924865.1 of Enterobacter sp. 200527-13. NCBI lineage: Bacteria > Pseudomonadati > Pseudomonadota > Gammaproteobacteria > Enterobacterales > Enterobacteriaceae > Enterobacter > Enterobacter sp. 200527-13. The sequence goes on along the minus strand of NZ_BSCM01000002.1, from coordinate 504,054 downwards.
GCCGTCCGGGACCTTCACCGCACCGATAAGGGCCGGGTTGACAGACGGTTCCAGGCGACGCGCGAGTTCGGGGTCGATGACGTCAGCCTCAATCCCTGCAGCGCGGCAGGCGGTCACAAAGGTTGGCTGAAATGAGAGATCGTCTTCGGGAAGCGTAATGAACAGACCGTTGGTCGGTTCAATGCAGTGGCGGGCAATGCGTCTGAGGATCTGGTTTTCAGCAATGCATTCCCGCGCGGATTCGGGGTCGGTCACCGCGTAACGGGCACCACTGTGTAGCAGGCCATGATTGCGCCCGGTTGCGCCCGTCGCAATGTCATGGCGCTCCAGAAGCGTGACGCTCAGCCCACGCAGGGCGCAGTCGCGTGCGATGCCGGCGCCGGTCGCGCCACCGCCAATGATAATCACATCGCTGTAGCGAGGATCGTGAATTGTCATTGTTATCCCTCTGTGTTCGTTTTTTACCATTTAGCCACATCAAAACTGTGGTTTGTTTGATTTCGAACATAAACGAACGAAATTCGAAAGTGAAACGTGATTCCATGCGCTTTTCTGCGCACATTGTCATATTTCTGTAACAATTTGTGCGTTGATTCACAGTAACAATCACCGTGATTTCTTAACATCGCCGCCTCTCTGGAGTGTGGGGCAGTTAAACCCCTGTAAATTCAATACCTGGCCACGGAGGCTGTCATGCTCAGTATCTTCAAACCTGCGCCGCATCGGGCGCGTCTGCCAGAGGCAGAAATTGATCCGCTATACCGTCGTCTGCGTTGGCAAATCTTCCTGGGGATCTTCTTCGGGTACGCGGCGTACTACCTGGTACGTAAAAACTTTGCGCTCGCCATGCCGTATCTGGTGGAGCAGGGCTTTTCTCGTGGCGATCTGGGGTTCGCGCTGTCGGGGATCTCTATCGCCTACGGTTTTTCCAAATTCATCATGGGTTCAGTGTCCGATCGCTCGAATCCACGCGTGTTCCTGCCTGCGGGTCTGATCCTGGCGGCAGCGGTGATGCTGTTCATGGGCTTTGTGCCATGGGCAACCTCCAGCATCGCCGTGATGTTCGTGCTGCTGTTCCTCTGTGGCTGGTTCCAGGGAATGGGGTGGCCGCCGTGCGGGCGCACCATGGTGCACTGGTGGTCGCAGAAAGAGCGTGGCGGCATCGTGTCGGTGTGGAACTGCGCGCATAACGTCGGTGGTGGTATTCCACCTCTGCTGTTCCTGCTGGGGATGGCGTGGTTTAACGACTGGAAAGCCGCGCTTTATATGCCTGCCTTTGGTGCCATTCTGGTGGCGGTTATCGCTTTCGCCCTGATGCGTGACACTCCGCAGTCCTGTGGCCTGCCGCCGATTGAAGAGTACAAAAACGACTATCCGGATGATTACAGCGAGCAGCATGAAGAAGAGCTGACGGCCAAACAGATCTTCATGAAGTACGTCCTGCCCAACAAACTGCTGTGGTATATCGCGGTGGCCAACGTCTTCGTGTACCTGCTGCGTTACGGCATCCTCGACTGGTCACCTACCTATCTGAAAGAGGTGAAGCATTTCGCGCTGGATAAATCCTCCTGGGCTTACTTCCTCTATGAGTACGCCGGGATCCCGGGGACGCTGATTTGCGGCTGGATGTCGGACAAAGTGTTCCGGGGTAACCGTGGTGCGACGGGCGTCTTCTTTATGACGCTGGTGACCATTGCCACCGTGGTTTACTGGCTCAACCCGCCGGGTAACCCGTCAATCGATATGGCCTGTATGATCGTCATTGGCTTCCTGATTTACGGCCCGGTTATGCTGATTGGTCTGCATGCCCTGGAGCTGGCGCCGAAGAAAGCGGCAGGTACGGCGGCCGGCTTTACCGGTCTGTTCGGTTACCTGGGCGGTTCGGTCGCGGCGAGTGCCATTGTGGGCTACACCGTTGACTTCTTCGGCTGGGACGGCGGCTTTATGGTGATGATTGGCGGTAGCGTGCTGGCGGTGCTGCTGTTGATTGTGGTGATGATTGGTGAAAAACGTCATCACGCCGAAATGCAGGCGCGTCGTCAATAAGGAGAAGGCTGATGAAATTAACTTACGTAGCAACGGGCTTGCTGCTGGCGGGCCTGATGACAGGCTCAGCGCTGGCTAACGAGAAAATGGTTATCGCCCATCGCGGCGCAAGCGGCTATCTGCCAGAGCACACGCTCCCGGCAAAAGCGATGGCCTATGCGCAGGGGGCAGATTATCTCGAGCAGGATCTGGTGATGACCCGTGACGATCAGCTGGTCGTCCTTCATGACCACTATCTTGACCGCGTGACGGACGTGGCTGAGCGTTTCCCGGACCGCGCCCGCAAAGATGGTCGCTACTACGCCATTGACTTTACGCTGGATGAGATTCGTTCGCTGAAGTTTACCGAGGGCTTCGAGGTTGAAAACGGCAAGAAGGTGCAGGTCTATCCGGGACGTTTCCCGATGGGTAAATCTGATTTTCGCATTCATACCTTCGAAGAAGAGATTGAGTTTGTTCAGGGACTGAACCACTCAACCGGGAAAAACATCGGCATCTACCCGGAGATAAAAGCGCCGTGGTTCCACCATCAGGAAGGGAAGGACATTGCCGCGAAGACGCTGGACGTGCTGAAAAAGTACGGCTATACCAGCAAGCGCGACAAAGTCTATCTGCAGTGTTTTGACGCCGCTGAGCTGAAGCGCATTAAAACCGAGCTGGCGCCAAAGAGAGGGATGGATCTCAATCTGGTACAGCTGATTGCCTACACCGACTGGAATGAAACTCAGGAGAAACAGCCCGACGGCACGTGGATGAATTACAACTACGACTGGATGTTTAAGCCGGGCGCAATGAAACAGATCGCGCAGTACGCCGACGGTATCGGACCAGATTACCATATGCTGGTGGCGGAAGGCTCAACGCCAGGCCACGTCAAGCTGACGGCAATGGTGAAAGAGGCGCACGCCAGTCATATGCAGGTTCATCCGTATACGGTGCGTGCGGACCAGCTACCGGCTTATGCGACGGACGTCAACCAGCTGTACGACGTGCTGTATAACCAGGCCGGGGTGGACGGGCTGTTCACCGATTTCCCCGATAAAGCCGTGCAGTTTTTGAAGTAAAAAAAAAGGGCCGTAAGGCCCTTTTTTATGTCGCCCGGAGGGGCGGTTTACATCTCAATCTCTATATCGCCTTTTGCCCGGCAGCAGCAGGGCAAAATTTCACCTTCGTTGATGAAGGCCAGCGGTTCGGTCAGCCAGTCCACTTGTCCGGCGACTAAACGGCAGCGACATGAGCCGCAATAGCCTGAGCGGCATTGATACTCCACTTCAACCTGATGCGCCTCAAGCGCAATCAACAGGGAAGGGTGTTCTTCCCGGCACAGCACTTCGGTACCGGAAAGGCTAAGCGTTACGCGGCTCATCAGAGCTGGAAGTCGCTCAGGTCGTCGGTATTAACTTCAGAGTCAATCTGCCCGACCAGATAAGAACTGACTTCCACTTCCTGTGGCGCAACCTGCACGTTATCGGATACCAGCCAGGTGTTGATCCACGGAATTGGGTTAGAGCGGGTTTTGAACGGCAGCTCAAGCCCGACCGCCTGCATACGGATGTTGGTGATGTACTCAACATACTGGCACAGGATGTCTTTGTTCAGGCCAATCATGGAGCCGTCGCGGAACAGGTAATCTGCCCACTCTTTCTCCTGCTGAGCGGCCAGCACGAACAGGTCATAGCACTCCTGTTTGCACTCTTCGGCAATCTCAGCCATCTCCGGATCGTCTGTACCGCTGCGCAGCAGGTTCAGCATATGCTGGGTGCCGGTCAGGTGCAGGGCTTCGTCACGGGCGATCAGACGGATAATTTTGGCATTACCTTCCATCAGCTTGCGTTCCGCAAACGCGAAGGAGCAGGCGAAGCTCACGTAGAAGCGGATGGCTTCCAGTGCGTTAACGCTCATCAGGCACAGGTAAAGCTGTTTCTTCAGCGCACGCAGGCTCACGGTGACGGTTTTGCCGTTCACGGTGTGGGTGCCTTCGCCCAGCAGATGCCAGTAGCTGGTCATCTCGATCAGTTCGTCGTAGTAGTGCGCAATACCTTCAGCACGTTTCTGGATCTGCTCGTTAGTGACGATATCGTCAAACACCACCGCCGGATCGTTAACGATGTTGCGGATAATGTGGGTGTAAGAGCGGGAGTGGATGGTCTCAGAAAACGCCCAGGTTTCCACCCAGGTTTCCAGCTCCGGAATGGAGATCAGCGGCAGCAGCGCCACGTTCGGGCTACGGCCCTGAATGGAGTCCAGCAGCGTCTGGTACTTCAGGTTGCTGATGAAGATATGCTTTTCGTGCTCCGGCAACGCCTGGAAATCGATACGATCGCGAGAGACGTCAACTTCTTCCGGGCGCCAGAAGAAGGAGAGTTGCTTTTCAATCAGCTTTTCGAAGATGTCATATTTTTGCTGATCGTAGCGTGCCACGTTGACCGGTTGCCCGAAGAACATCGGCTCTTTGAGCTGGTCGTTTTTCGTCTGTGAAAAGGTGGTGTATGCCATGAATTGGAGTCCTGTCTTACGAAATAAAGGCGGGGATATCCCCGCCCTTCATTAGATCTTACATGCGCCGCTTTCGCAGCCATCGTCCTGGATTGACGGTGCCATGTCATCCTGAGCGTCTTCCGCACCATCACGGGTGTTGTGATAGTACAGGGTTTTCACACCAAATTTGTAGGCGGTGAGCAGGTCTTTCAACAGTTGCTGCATCGGTACCTTGCCAGACGGGAAGCGCGTCGGGTCGTAGTTGGTGTTAGCAGAAATCGACTGGTCGATAAACTTCTGCATGATCCCCACCAGCTGCAGGTAACCGTCGTTGTTTGGCATTTCCCACAGCAGCTCATAGTTGTCTTTCAGCAGCTCGTAGTCAGGCACAACCTGACGCAGGATACCGTCTTTCGACGCTTTAATGCTGACGTGGCCGCGCGGTGGTTCAATACCGTTGGTGGCGTTAGAGATCTGCGAGGAGGTCTCAGACGGCATCAGGGCAGACAGCGTGGAGTTACGCAGGCCGTGAGTCTTGATGGATTCACGCAGCGCTTCCCAGTCCAGATGCAGCGGTTCGTTAGAGATCGCATCCAGGTCTTTCTTGTAGGTATCGATCGGCAGAATGCCTTTCGCATAGGTGGTTTCGTTGAACCACGGGCACGCGCCTTGCTCTTTCGCCAGCTCGTTGGAGGCTTTCAGCAGGTAGTACTGAATCGCTTCGAACGTTTCGTGGGTCAGGTTGTTCGCGCTGCCGTCGGAGTAACGCTTACCGTGTTTCGCCAGCCAGTAGGCAAAGTTGATAACGCCGATACCGAGGGTACGACGGCCCATTGCTCCACGTTTTGCCGCCGGGATTGGGTAGTCCTGGTAATCCAGCAGGGCATCCAGCGCACGCACGGCCAGCACCGCCAGCTCTTCCAGCTCTTCCAGGCTCTTGATAGCGCCCAGGTTGAAAGCAGAGAGGGTGCAGAGCGCGATTTCGCCGTTTTCGTCGTTAACATCTTCCAGCGGTTTGGTCGGCAGGGCGATTTCCAGGCACAGGTTAGACTGGCGCACTGGCGCAACCACCGGGTCAAACGGGCTATGGGTGTTGCAGTGGTCAACGTTCTGAATGTAGATACGGCCGGTAGAGGCACGTTCCTGCATCATCAGGGAGAACAGGTCAACCGCCTTAACGCGCTGCTTACGGATGCTGTCGTCTTTTTCGTATTTGGTGTACAGACGCTCGAACTCATCCTGATCGGCAAAGAACGCGTCATACAGGCCCGGAACGTCGGACGGGCTGAACAGGGTGATGTCTTCACCTTTCAGCAGACGGGTGTACATCAGCTTGTTGATCTGTACGCCGTAGTCCATGTGACGAACGCGGTTGCCTTCAACGCCACGGTTGTTTTTCAGTACCAGCAGGCTTTCCACTTCCAGGTGCCACATTGGGTAGAACAGGGTGGCAGCACCACCGCGTACGCCGCCCTGAGAGCAGGATTTTACCGCGGTCTGGAAGTGTTTGTAGAACGGGATACAGCCGGTGTGGAACGCTTCACCGCCGCGAATCGGGCTACCCAGTGCACGGATGCGACCGGCGTTGATGCCGATACCGGCACGCTGGGAGACATATTTCACGATGGCGCTGGAGGTCGCGTTGATGGAATCCAGGCTGTCACCACACTCGATCAGGACGCATGAGCTGAACTGACGGGTTGGGGTGCGCACGCCAGACATGATTGGCGTAGGCAGAGAAATCTTGAACGTGGAAACCGCATCGTAGAAACGCTTCACGTATTCCAGACGGGTGTCACGCGGGTAGTTAGAGAACAGGCAGGCGGCCACCAGAATATAGAGGAACTGGGCGCTTTCGTAGATCTCACCGGTCACACGGTTCTGAACCAGGTATTTGCCTTCGAGCTGCTTCACCGCCGCGTAAGAGAAGTTCATGTCGCGCCAGTGATCGATAAACCCGTTCATCTGCTCGAACTCTTCTTCCGTATAGTCTTCCAGCAGATGCGTGTCGTATTTGCCCAGCTCAACCATTTTCACCACGTGATCGTAAAGCTTTGGCGGCTCAAACTGGCCGTACGCTTTTTTACGCAGGTGGAAAATCGCCAGACGTGCAGCGAGGTACTGATAATCCGGGGCTTCACGGGAGATGAGATCCGCCGCAGCCTTGATGATGGTTTCGTGGATATCAGACGTCTTGATGCCATCGTAGAACTGAATGTGAGAGCGCAGTTCAACCTGGGAGATAGATACGTTATTCAGTCCTTCTGCTGCCCAGTCGAGAACACGATGGATTTTGTCCAGATTGATACGCTCGGTGGTACCGTCGCGCTTAGTCACCAGCAGACTCTGATTCATGTGGGTTTTACCTGTCCGTGAAATAAAAAATATCCCCCGCTTATCCACAGATCCGTCTTGTGACTAACTCTGTGGATAAATACTACATATAGGGGGTTTGCGATAAGAAAAACGCTATATGGTGAGTATTCTAGTATCGAATCTTTTCAGCACAAGGGTTGATTTTGACGTTAAATTGAGGTTGTCAAAGGGTAAAAAAGGCTAAGTCCTCGTACCGTAAGGCCTGGAAGAGATGTCAATAATTAAGAAAAAAAATTCAAAATTTGATCGAGTGCTGATTTCTTCAACGGGAGGTCAGAATTGCGCAACATGATGTCGCGCAATCTTTATAAGAATAATGGATGACGTCAGTCGTTTTTGGCGGTTGTATGCAACATATAGTTAACATCTACACCCGGTGCGAGTTTGAATTTATCGGTCAATGGATTGTAATGCAGACCGGTGATGTGCTGCTCCTTGAGCCACGTCTGATCAACCCAGCTCAGTAATTCAGCAGGCTTGATGAATTTCTTCACGTCGTGCGTGCCTTTTGGCACCATACGCAGCACATACTCCGCCCCGACGACCGCCATCAGCCAGGCTTTTCCGTTTCGGTTGATCGTCGAGAAGAAGACCTGGCCGCCCGGTTTCACCAGTTTTGCACAGGCGTGAACCACGGACTGGGGGTCGGGAACGTGCTCCAGCATTTCCATACAGGTCACCACGTCGTACTGATGGGCATGCTTCGCCGCATGTTCTTCGACGGTTTCCTGCACATATTCCACCTGCACTCCGGATTCCAGCGCATGAAGACGGGCAACCTGCAGCGGTTCAAAGCCCATATCCAGACCGGTGACGGTGGCCCCTTCGCGCGCCATGCTTTCTGCCAGAATGCCGCCGCCGCAGCCGACGTCGAGCACTTTCTTACCGAACAGGCCGCCGGAACGCTCCGCGATATAGCCCAGACGCAGCGGGTTAATGCGGTGCAGAGGTTTAAACTCACCTTCGAGATCCCACCAGCGGGATGCCACCGCTTCGAATTTGGCAATCTCTTCATGGTCAACGTTGTGAGCTACCGGGGATTTTTCGGCATTCATGGGCGCTTTTACTCCTTATTTTGCAAGACTTCGGAGTATATCAGCCCGCGCGGTTGAATAAAGCTTATTGGTTTACCTCAATCACCGCGGCTGTGTTATAATTTGCGACCTTTGAATCCGGGATACAGTAGAGGGATAGCGGTTAGATGAGCGACCTTGCGAGAGAAATTACACCGGTTAACATCGAGGAAGAGCTGAAGAGCTCCTATCTGGACTATGCGATGTCGGTCATTGTTGGCCGTGCGCTGCCGGACGTCCGCGATGGCCTGAAGCCGGTACACCGTCGCGTACTATACGCCATGAACGTATTGGGCAATGACTGGAATAAAGCCTACAAAAAATCTGCCCGTGTCGTTGGTGACGTAATCGGTAAATACCATCCCCATGGTGATTCCGCGGTGTACGACACTATCGTCCGAATGGCGCAGCCATTCTCGCTGCGTTACATGCTGGTAGATGGTCAGGGTAACTTTGGTTCTATCGACGGCGACTCCGCCGCGGCAATGCGTTATACGGAAATCCGTCTGGCGAAAATTGCCCATGAGCTGATGGCTGACCTGGAAAAAGAGACGGTTGATTTCGTTGATAACTATGACGGCACGGAACGCATTCCGGACGTTATGCCAACGAAAATCCCTAACCTGCTGGTGAACGGTTCGTCCGGTATCGCCGTCGGTATGGCAACCAACATTCCACCGCATAACATCACGGAAGTGATCAACGGCTGCCTGGCCTATATTGAGGATGAAGACATCAGCATTGAAGGGCTGATGGAACACATCCCGGGTCCAGACTTCCCGACGGCGGCGATCATCAACGGTCGTCGTGGTATTGAAGAAGCGTACCGCACCGGACGTGGCAAGATTTATATCCGTGCCCGCGCCGAAGTGGAAGCGGACGCCAAAACCGGCCGTGAAACCATCATTGTTCACGAGATCCCGTATCAGGTGAACAAAGCGCGTCTGATTGAAAAAATCGCCGAGCTGGTAAAAGAAAAACGTGTTGAAGGCATCAGCGCGCTGCGTGACGAATCTGATAAAGACGGCATGCGCATCGTGATTGAAATCAAACGCGACGCGGTGGGCGAGGTTGTACTGAACAACCTGTATTCCCAGACTCAGCTCCAGGTCTCCTTCGGTATCAACATGGTTGCATTGCACCATGGTCAGCCGAAGATCATGAACCTGAAAGATATTCTGAGCGCGTTTGTGCGTCACCGCCGTGAAGTGGTGACTCGCCGTACTATTTTCGAACTGCGTAAAGCCCGCGACCGTGCGCATATCCTTGAAGCGCTGGCCGTAGCACTGGCAAACATCGACCCAATCATTGAGTTGATTCGCCGTGCACCAACCCCTGCGGAAGCGAAAGCGTCTCTGATTGCCCGTCCGTGGGATCTGGGCAACGTGGCCGCCATGCTGGAACGCGCTGGCGACGATGCAGCGCGTCCTGAGTGGCTGGAGCCTGAGTTCGGCGTGCGTGACGGTCAGTACTACCTGACTGAACAGCAGGCCCAGGCGATTCTGGATCTGCGTCTGCAGAAACTGACCGGCCTTGAGCACGAAAAACTGCTCGACGAATACAAAGAACTGCTGGAACAGATTGCCGAGCTGCTGCATATCCTGGGTAGCGCAGAGCGCCTGATGGAAGTGATCCGTGAAGAGCTGGAACTGGTCCGCGATCAGTTCGGCGATGAGCGTCGCACCGAAATCACGGCGAACAGCTCTGATATCAACATTGAAGATCTGATCAACCGCGAAGATGTGGTGGTCACCCTGTCTCACCAGGGCTATGTGAAGTATCAGCCGCTGACCGACTACGAAGCACAGCGTCGTGGCGGTAAAGGCAAATCGGCAGCACGTATTAAAGAAGAAGACTTTATTGACCGTCTGCTGGTGGCAAACACCCATGACACGATCCTCTGCTTCTCAAGCCGTGGTCGTCTGTACTGGATGAAGGTCTATCAGCTGCCAGAAGCGAGCCGTGGTGCACGTGGTCGTCCAATCGTGAACCTGCTGCCGCTGGAAGCGAACGAACGTATCACCGCGATTCTGCCGGTACGTGAGTACGAAGAAGGCGTGAACGTCTTTATGGCGACCGCCAGCGGTACCGTGAAGAAAACCGCGCTGACCGAATTCAGCCGTCCACGTTCTGCCGGTATCATCGCGGTGAACCTGAACGACGGTGACGAACTGATTGGCGTTGACCTTACCTCCGGTTCCGATGAAGTGATGCTGTTCTCCGCCGCCGGTAAAGTGGTGCGCTTCAAAGAGAACGCGGTTCGTGCGATGGGCCGTACTGCAACAGGTGTTCGTGGTATCAAACTGGCCGGTGAAGATACCGTCGTTTCCCTGATCGTTCCGCGCGGTGAAGGTGCTATCCTGACCGTCACGCAGAACGGCTACGGTAAACGTACTGCCGAAAGCGAATACCCGACCAAGTCTCGTGGCACACAGGGCGTTATCTCTATCAAGGTTACCGAGCGCAACGGATCCGTTGTGGGTGCGGTACAGGTAGACGATGCCGACCAGATCATGATGATCACGGATGCCGGTACGCTGGTGCGTACACGCGTATCTGAGATCAGCGTGGTTGGCCGTAATACTCAGGGTGTGATCCTCATCCGTACCGCGGAAGATGAAAACGTCGTGGGTCTGCAGCGTGTAGCTGAGCCTGTGGATGACGAAGAGCTCGACTCCATCGACGGTAGCGTCGCAGAAGGTGATGATGAAATCGCACCAGAAGCCGATACCGAAGATGATGCAGCGGATGACGCTGACGAGTAATGTCTCCTGATGCAAAAAGGGCCGGTTTCCGGCCCTTTTCTTTTGCACAAGCAGATAAGTGAACGTTGCGACAAGGCGCGTTTACCGCTACCTTAACCACATTCTTTTTGACCCCGACGGCGGAGCCTCGCCCCTTTGAAATACCTCGTCTCCTTTCGTACCACGCTGAAAGTCTCTCGCTATCTGTTTCGGGCGCTGGCGCTCTTGCTTTGGTTGCTGGTGGCATTATTGTCGGTGTTCTACATCGTTAACGCCCTTCATCAGAAAGAAGCGGAGATCCGCCAGGAGTTTAACTTAAGCTCCGATCAGGCCCAGCGCTATATTCAGCGAACGTCCGACGTGATGAAGGAGCTGAAGTACATTGCCGAGAATCGCCTGACCGCGGAAAACGGCATTCTTGCCATCCGTGGGCGTAATGACAAAACCGAAGTACCGAATTTCGAGCCGCTGTTTCCGGATTCCGATTGCTCTGCGATGGGCAGCACCTGGCGCGGTTCACTGGAGTCGCTCTCCTGGTTTATGCGCTACTGGCGTGACAACTTTTCCGCCGCCTATGATCTGAACCGCGTCTTCCTGATTGGCAGTGAAAATCTCTGCATGGCCGACTTTGGCCTGCGCGATGTGCCCGTTGAGCGCGATGATGCGCTGAAAAGCCTGCACGAACGTATTGTGAAATATCGCAATGCGCCGCAGGACGAGCGCGGGAATAACATCTTCTGGATAAGCCAGGGGCCACGCATGGGCGTGGGCTATTTCTACGCCCTCACGCCGGTCTATCTGGGCAATCGTCTGCAGGCGCTGCTGGGGATTGAACAGACCATTCGCATGGAAAACTTCTTCACGCCGGGCAGTCTGCCGATGGGCGTGACCATTCTGGATGAAAATGGACATACCCTGATCTCACTTGCCGGTCCGGATAATCGACTGAACGTCGACCCGCACTGGATGCAGGAGCGGTCGTGGTTTGGCTATACCTCAGGCTTCCGTGAGCTGGTGCTTAAAAAGAGCTTGCCGCCTTCGTCGCTGAGTATTGTCTATTCGCTGCCCGTGGATATGGTGCTTGAGCGGATCCGCATTCTTATCATGAACGCGATTTTGCTGAACCTGCTGGCCGGGGGGGCGCTGTTTACCCTCGCGCGAATGTATGAGCGCAAAATCTTTATACCCGCCGAAAGCGACGCCCAGCGGCTGGAAGAGCACGAGCAGTTTAACCGCAAGATTGTCGCCTCGGCGCCGGTGGGGATCTGCATCCTGCGCACGCAGGACGGGACCAATATCCTCAGTAACGAGCTGGCGCATAACTACCTGAACATGCTGACGCATGAGGACCGACAGAGGCTGACGCAGATTATCTGTGGCCAGCAGGTGAACTTCGTTGACGTGCTGACCAGCACGCACACGAACCTGCAAATCAGCTTTGTGCACTCCCGCTATCGTAATGAGAACGTGGCAATTTGCGTCCTGGTAGACGTCTCGGCGCGTGTGAAGATGGAAGAGTCGTTGCAGGAGATGGCGCAGGCCGCCGAGCAGGCCAGCCAGTCGAAATCCATGTTCCTTGCCACCGTCAGCCACGAGTTGCGTACCCCGCTGTACGGGATTATCGGTAACCTTGATCTTCTCCAGACCAAAGAGCTGCCGAAAGGGGTCGATCGCCTGGTGACGGCGATGAATAACTCCTCCAGCCTGCTGCTGAAAATCATCAGCGATATTCTCGATTTCTCCAAAATTGAGTCGGAGCAGCTGAAAATTGAGCCGCGGGAGTTCTCTCCGCGCGAGGTGATGAACCACATCAGCGCCAACTATCTGCCGCTGGTGGTGCGTAAACAGCTGGGCCTCTACTGCTTTATTGAGCCGGACGTGCCGCTGACGCTGCATGGCGATCCGATGCGTCTGCAGCAGGTCATTTCTAACCTGCTCAGTAACGCCATTAAATTTACCGATATCGGCTGCATTGTGTTGCACGTGTGCCGGGCAGGGGACTACCTGAGTATTCGCGTGCGTGATACCGGCGTGGGTATCCCGGCGAAGGAAGTGGTGCGTCTGTTTGACCCGTTCTTCCAGGTCGGTACCGGCGTACAGCGTAACTTCCAGGGGACCGGGCTGGGTCTGGCGATCTGTGAGAAGCTCGTGAGCATGATGGACGGCGATATCTCCGTTGATACCGAGCCAGGCATGGGCAGCCAGTTTACTATCCGCATTCCGCTCTATTCTGCCCAGTATCCGGCAAAAGCGGTGGTGGACGGCCTGAGCGATAAGCGCTGCTGGCTGGCAGTACACAATGCCTCACTGAATGATTACCTGACGGCGCTTCTTACCCACAGCGGCGTGCGCGTGTCCCGCTATGAAGGGCAAACGCCGGATGTCGACGATGTGCTGATCACCGACGAGATGCTGGAACAACCCTGGCAGGGCAGAGGGGTGGTTCACTTCTGCCGTCGCCATATCGGTATTCCGGTCGAACGAGCTCCGGGTGAATGGGTGCACAGCGTGGCGACGCCGCATGAGCTCATGAGCCTGCTGGCACGTATCTACAGCGTGCAGCTGGAAGATAGCGACGGGGCGACGGAGTTGCCGTCACCGGATGCGCTGGCATCGCTGAATGACGATATGATGATTCTGGTGGTGGATGACCATCCGATTAACCGTCGCCTGCTGGCAGACCAGCTGGGTTCGCTTGGCTATCAGTGCAAAACCGCCAATGACGGCGTGGATGCGCTGAACGTGCTGAGTAAAAACCACATTGATATCGTTCTTAGCGACGTCAACATGCCGAATATGGATGGCTACCGTCTGACGCAGCGTATACGCCAGCTTGGCCTGACGTTGCCGGTCGTGGGCGTGACGGCGAATGCGCTGGCGGAAGAGAAACAGCGCTGTCTGGAGTCAGGGATGGACAGTTGTCTGTCGAAACCGGTGACGCTGGACGTCCTGAAACAGACGATTTCCGTGTATGCGGAACGGGTCAGAAAAGCGAGAGTATAAAAAAGGCCCGTCAGGGCCTTTTTTGTTGTTTCCCTCACACGCCGGGAGGGGGGGAGGTGAGGCCATCAGGCCGCACACCCGGTCAACATCAATCCTTATCCGACGCGCTCAGCGTAACGGAGGAGAGATAGTTCAGCAGTGCAATATCGTTATCCACACCCAGTTTCATCATTGCTGATTTCTTCTGGCTACTGATGGTTTTAATACTGCGGTTCAGCTTCTTGGCAATCTCGGTGACCAGGAAACCTTCGGCGAACAGGCGCAGAACTTCGCTCTCTTTCGGAGACAGGCGTTTGTCGCCATAGCCACCGGCGCTGATTTTTTCCAGCAGACGAGAGACGCTTTCAGGCGTGAACTTCTTGCCTTTCTGCAGCGCAGCGAGCGCTTTTGGCAGATCGGTCGGCGCACCCTGTTTCAATACAATCCCTTCGATATCCAGATCCAGCACGGCGCTCAGAATGGCCGGGTTGTTGTTCATGGTCAGAACAATGATCGAGATGTCGGGGAAGTGACGTTTGATATATTTGATGAGTGTGATCCCATCACCGTATTTGTCCCCAGGCATGGAGAGATCGGTGATGAGCACATGCGCATCAAGCTTTGGGAGGTTATTGATCAGTGCTGTAGAGTCTTCAAATTCACCGACTACATTCACCCACTCGATCTGTTCAAGTGATTTGCGAATACCGAACAGTACAATCGGATGGTCATCGGCAATAATTACGTTCATATTGTTCATGTATAAGGCTACCTTGCTACAGCAAGCTTTTGACGTAGGCGTCAATGTCGCTGATGTATTTTTCAATGCCAGAGGCATCTTTCTCACGAATTAGATGTTCCAGCGTTTCACATAACTGCTTGCCGGGAACCAGATTAAGCATGGCAAACACCCCTTTAAGCCGGTGTGCTGTCTGTGCCAGCGCTGCAAAATCATTCGCAGCGGACTCAGTATACAACCGCTTAACATCATCTGGTACTGTATCAACAAAGAGTGAATAGTATCCGCTGGCGTGAAGCTCGGCATTTTCATTGCCGCCTAACGGTGATTCCGCTATCTCTTCCTGCGCCAGTTGCTCTTCTATTAGTTGTAGTACAGCTTCCTGCATCGCATTGCTTATATTAAAGTTGACGCGCAGCTGGCCTGGGCCGATTTTTCGCACGCCTGGCTCATCATCGCTTAAAAGCAAGCCGGAGGCAGTAAGATTAGACGGATTATCAGTTAAAAACAGATCAAATTCTTGACTTGAGAGTCTTTCATCCGGCGTTATGCAGGCCGCGCCCCAGTTTTCTAACTGACGAACCACAATATTGCGGATCTCATTCGAGGTCACATCCACCATCACGACCACATCATCCAGCAGGCGTTCTTCGTCTTCTTCCTGTGGATTCGCCGCCATTTTAACGTGCAGTGAGTAACGCGTGCCAAGTGATTCGCGGGCCTTGATATTCAGATGGCCACCGAGCTTACGTGCCAGCTGATCGCACAGCCAGAAGGTCAGGGCATTGGCCTTGCCGTAATGATCGCTCTGGGTGTCATTCAGGAACGGGAAATGCAGATTATCGATTTCGCTTGTCGTTACGCCTTCCCCGGTATCCAGGATACGGAACGTCAGGCGATCTTCAGCCGACTCGTCGGTACTGACTTCCAGGGTGATCTTGCCGATCTGGGTGGTGGTGACGGCGTACTGAATAATCATCAGCAGAATGCGACGCAGCGCTTCGCGATCGCCGTGACGTTCATCATTCGCCGGTAAATGGTTATTGATCAGCAACTGCAGCCCTTTGCGCTTAATCACGGGCAGGACCTCAGGCACCACTTCATCGATCAGATTCTGGATAGAGAAGAGGGTCGGCGTTCCTTTCCAGAAATCATTTTCGAGCATATTGGCCAGCTGGATCTCATCTACCATGCGCACCAGCGAGTCGGCCTGGCAGGCAAGCTGATGGCTTTCAGATGTATTCAGCGCCGCCGCCTGGGCCGCCAGCATTTTTAACGGCTTCTTGAAGGCATCGCCAATATTTTGCATAAAGGCAGCGCGCCCCTGCTGGTTTTTCTCATACAGACGTTGTGCCTGCTTGAGCTTTTTATTCACCAGCACTTCACGATCCTGATCGCGGATGATGAAGATCTGCGTGCGGGAGGCGATCTGGCTGCGGAACTGTCGGATCTCATACAGCTCGTTATTAATGGTGGCCTGAATCACGCCCTGATGTTGATCCGCCATAGCGGTGATGTTCTGCAGATTGAGATGAGGCAGCAGGTGGTCAGCAATTTTATTGCTCATCACCGTACGGTTGGCTTCCTGATCGTGAACCAGCACCCCAAGCGGCAGCACGGAAATAATCTCTTCATTCAGCGCGCGCAACACGCGCAGTTCGTTACTGGTTCCTGCCGGGACCGGGGCGGCATCGCTTTGACGCCCTGACTGGAAGCGGAACGTGCTGTAGCCAAACAGCGCCAGCGCCAGCAGGCCGATATTCAGCAGCAGGGGCAGGAGGATATTTTGCAGCGTATCAAGCAGCAGGGTGCCGAACGGCACTTGCCACACCAGACGCATACCGGTTGAGTTCAGCGAAGAGGCAATTTCGATTTTCGAGCCGTTAAAGGAGATCGATACGCTCTCTGCGGCCTCTTTGTCCGATGCGGCTCGCATATTCTGAGTGCTGCTGTCCGGCTCCAGACGGAAGCTGTCGAGCGGCATATCCGGTGGAATCAAGTCATTGATGGGCAAATCAAAGGCCACTACCGTCGCCAGATGGCCTGGCTGGTTAAAAGTGGTACGCAGCGTAAAGTAATGGCCATTCTGCCAGGCGAGGCGGCGCAGAGATGAGAAGCTCTCACGTTCATCAAGGGCGTTCGCCTGCTGCAGCATTTCTGCCCGGCGGGAATCGACAATGCTGCCCACGGTCGTCTCTTTGAAACCGGAAGAGAGGTCTTTTAGCGGCAGGGTTGAGATCAGGATCATGCTGTTGTCCTGACCGTTCAGATAGTACATCGACCACGGCACCGTCTCGGCACCCCAAAGGGTATCAAGATAGGTTGAGATGCGCTGGGTCATCTCAAGCGTTGCGCTGTCATGAGAGCCGAAGATCAGCGCTTCGGTTTTGCGCTGTGGTTTTTCCAGATAATAGACGTCTTGCTTCAGGCGAGTCTCCTGAAGCCCGTCTCCGGAAGAGGTTGCCGGCGCGGCCGCGATGTTGTCGTAAATCTGCCAGGTTGCATAGCGCCAGGTATCAATGCGCTTGTGGACGGCGTGGGTGATATCAACAACCTGATAGCTTTTGTCCTTCAGCCAGGCGTTAACCGCGCTCTGAACCATAACCCCCATTGTGACTAGCAGCACAACGATCAAAAGAAGAAAGAAACGGGTGATGCTCCCGGGTAAGAGGGAGAATTTGCTCGGAGCGGTAGTTTCAGTCTGACTCATTGATATCTTTAACCCGTAATGGTCGTGCTCTATGGCGATAGGGCAGTATAAAGGGTAATACCTGAATTTCCAGCGTCACGCTCTTTGAACCCGCCACTTTTTCGGCTGACAATATCGGAGAACGCCATTGCATGAAACATGTACAAAGCGAGTGAGAGTGTACAAATAAAAACCGATACATACCGGTAAATAGCACGAATTAACAAGAAATTGAGATTTGCAGTAATGACGCGGTTCTCAAGGGGAGAGGAAACGAATTTAGTTAATAGTCGTTACAATTTCAGGGCGGTAGCACAAAAAAACGCATGCTACGTAAAGAAAGGTAAAAAAAAACCGAATGCCAGGCATTCGGTAGAATTAGGGATAAACAGACATTCAAATCTGAATGACGGTAATAAATAAAGTTAATGATGATAGCGAGAGTTATTTTAGAGATAACGGCCGATCTTGTTTTGTCATTCAGTGCTGTAAATATTTTTAATGTAGTTTACTGAATTTAAATGTTTTTTCTTCTCGCTTGATGATAAGTGCTAAATTCTTAAGCTCTCTGTGCTTTGTAAAAGTTCCTTGATATTTACATTTTGAAACATGTTTATCGTGAAATGAAACATTTTCAAAGTTTTCGTATCATATTCCCGTTGGATTATTCTGTAATTTTGCGGAGAATGAAATTGCCGACTGGTTAATGAGGGTTAATCAGTAAGCAGTGGCAATTATAAGGCATATAACAGAGGGTTAATAAAATGAAAGTTAAAGTACTGTCCCTCCTGGTACCAGCTCTGCTGGTGGCAGGCGCAGCAAATGCGGCTGAAATTTATAACAAAGATGGCAACAAATTAGATCTGTACGGCAAAGTTGATGGTCTGCACTATTTCTCTGACGACAAGAGCAATGATGGCGACCAGACTTACATGCGTCTTGGCTTCAAAGGCGAAACCCAGGTTAACGATCAGCTGACCGGTTACGGCCAGTGGGAATACCAGATTCAGGGCAACACCTCTGAAAGCGACAACCAGTCCTGGACGCGTGTAGCGTTCGCGGGTCTGAAATTCGCTGACGCGGGTTCTTTCGATTATGGTCGTAACTACGGTGTGATCTACGACGTAACGTCCTGGACTGACGTTCTGCCAGAATTTGGCGGCGACACCTACGGTGCAGACAACTTCCTGCAATCCCGTGCTAACGGCGTAGCAACCTACCGTAACCAGGACTTCTTCGGTCTGGTTGATGGCCTGAACTTTGCTCTGCAGTATCAGGGTAAAAACGGCAGCGTAAGCGGTGAAAACGATTCCGGTCGTAGCACCCTGAAACAGAACGGTGACGGTTACGGCGCGTCTGTGACCTACAACCTGGGCGAAGGCTTCAGCATCGGTGGTGCGATGTCTTCTTCTAAACGTACTGCTGACCAGAACGACACCGCTAACCTGGCGCTGAAAGGCGAAGGCGATCGTGCTGAAGTTTACTCTGGTGGCCTGAAATACGACGCCAACAACATCTACCTGGCGGCGCAGTACTCTCAGACCTATAACGCAACCCGTTTCGGTAACTCTCAGAGCAGCAGCGACATTTACGGCTTTGCTAACAAAGCACAGAACTTCGAAGTGGTTGCTCAGTACCAGTTCGACTTCGGTCTGCGTCCATCCGTGGCTTACCTGCAGTCCAAAGGTAAAGACATCGAAGGTTACGGCGATCAGGATCTGCTGAAATATGTTGATGTTGGTGCGACTTACTACTTCAACAAAAACATGTCCACCTACGTTGATTACAAAATCAACCTGGTTGATGAAAATGAATTCACCCGTCAGGCGGGTATCGGTACTGATGATATCGTAGCGCTGGGTCTGGTTTACCAGTTCTAATCGCTTCATCGTGTGATAAAGGGGGCCTTATGGCCCCTTTTTCGTGCCTTTTCGGTTCTTACAATTCACCCTTTTGGTGTACTCTTGCCGCCCTGGCATGAGGATAATAATGAATGGACATGACTTTTTTACGCGCCAGCTTCCTGGCTATACTTTTTTTCCTGACAGCATGTGACTCTTCCACGCCTGTGGCCAAAACGGATGCTCCCGCGGCGACGGTGCTGGAAGGCAAAACGATGGGCACATTCTGGCGTGTCAGCGTGATGAATCTCGATAAGACACGCGCTGACGAACTTCGCAGCAAAATTCAGTCGCAGCTGGACGCCGACGATCAGCTTCTTTCGACCTACAAAAATGACTCTGCGCTGATGCGCTTTAACCTCTCCACCAGTACTTCCCTGTGGCCGGTGAGCGAAGCAATGGCCGATATCGTGACCGAATCAATGCGCGTGGGCTACAAGACCAACGGCGCGATGGACGTGACCGTGGGGCCGCTGGTTAACCTGTGGGGGTTTGGCCCGAACAAGCAGCCTGTCACCACGCCTGACCAGGCGGCGATAGATGACGCCCGCGCCCGGACAGGGTTGCAGCACCTGACGGTGATCAACCAGTACGGACAACAGTACCTGCAAAAAGATATTCCCGATCTGTTTGTTGATCTGTCGACGGTAGGGGAAGGGTATGCGGCAGATCATCTGGCCGCGTTGATGGCCCAGGAAGGTATTTCACGTTACCTGGTGTCCGTGGGCGGTGCGTTAGTCAGCCGCGGCATGAATGCCAGCGGTAATCCGTGGCGAGTGGCGATTCAAAAACCGACCGACCAGCAAAACGCCGTACAGGCGATTGTGGATATCAACGGTCACGGTATCAGCACCTCCGGGAGCTACCGTAACTATTATGAGCTCGACGGGAAGCGGATTTCGCATGTCATCGATCCGCAGACCGGCCGCCCAATCGCGCATAATCTGGTCTCGGTGACGGTCATTGCCCCCACCGCGCTGGAAGCCGATGCCTGGGATACCGGGTTAATGGTCCTCGGTCCGGAGAAAGCCAAAGAGGTGGTCCGCCAGGAAGGACTGGCTGTCTATATGATCACCAAAGAGGCTGAGGGCTTCAAAACCTGGAGTTCGCCGCAGTTCGACAGCTTCCTGGTAAGTGATAAGAATTAAAAAGCAAGGTTGCGGGTTTTTAATCAGTGGCACTCGGGCACGCTGTATGTATGCTTGTAAGAGGAGCTGATGATGAAAAACCCGACCTTTACTACCGATGACGATCGCTGGCTGGCCGTGCTGGCTCGCGATCCGCGTGCTGACGATCAGTTTGTCTTTGCCGTGCAAACGACGGGGATCGTTTGTCGTCCGTCCTGCCGTGCCCGCCACGCGTTACGTAAAAATGTCCGCTTCTACCCCGATGTAGATCATGCCCTTCAGGCTGGGTTTCGCCCTTGTAAACGCTGTCAGCCGGACAAACGCGATCCGCAGGAACAGACGCTGGCAAAAGTTGAACATGCCTGCCGTCTGCTGGAGCGCGATCCCGCGTTAACGCTGGAAATGCTGGCGCAGCAGGTCGCCATGAGTCCTTTCCACTTCCACCGCTTGTTTAAGTCCGTTACCGGTATGACGCCTAAAGCCTGGCAACAGGCGGCGCGGGTACAACGCCTGCGTACCGCTCTTGCGCAGGGGGACAAAATTACCGATGCCGTGCTGGCCGCCGGGTTTCCTGACAGCAGCAGCTATTATCGTCAAGCCAACGCTGCGCTGGGCATGACGGCGAAGCAGTACCGGAAAGGGGATGTGGCCGTGCGTTATGCGATTGGTGAGTGTTCGTTAGGCCGCTGCCTGGTGGGTGAAAGCGAGCGCGGGATCTGCGCGATTCTGCTGGGTGACGACGATGCGACATTAACCGAGGAGCTTTTGACGCTGTTTCCAAAAGCAGAGCGAGAAACGCTGGAAGGAGAATTCGCCCGGCGTATTGAGCGGGTGATTAGCGCTATCGATGACCATACCGTGCCGCTGGCACTTCCGCTGGATATTCGGGGCACCGCTTTCCAGCAGCGTGTGTGGCAGGCGCTTCGTGACATTCCCCGCGGTGAAACGGCAAGTTATCGCCAGGTGGCGCAGACGATCGGTAGCCCAGGCGCTGTGCGTGCGGTGGCGGGAGCCTGTGCCGCAAATAAACTGGCCGTTATCATCCCCTGTCACCGTGTTGTTCGTCACGACGGTGCGCTTTCGGGCTACCGCTGGGGGACAGAACGAAAGGCGTTGTTACTGAAACGTGAGGCAAAGAACCCGGAGGGATAATGCTCGATCTTTTTGCGGATGCGGAACCCTGGCAGGAGCCCCTTGCGCCCGGCGCGGTGATCCTGCGCCGCTTTGCGCTTTCCCGCGCGGCGGCGCTGCTTGCCGGCATCGATGAGGTGGCGGCGGTCTCGCCGTTTCGACACATGGTGACACCCGGGGGGTACACCATGTCGGTGGCGATGACGAACTGCGGGGAACTGGGCTGGGCGACAAACGCGCAGGGCTATGTATATGCCCCGGGCGATCCTGTAACCGGCCAGCCATGGCCGCCGATGCCTGACGTTTTTCGGGCGCTCTGCCATGACGCCGCCGTTGAAGCGGGCTATGCCGACTTTCGCCCGGATGCCTGTCTGATTAACCGCTACGCCGTGGGGGCAAAGCTCTCGCTGCATCAGGACAAGGATGAACCCGATCTGCGCGCGCCGATCGTCTCGGTATCCTTAGGCCTGCCCGCGGTCTTCCAGTTTGGCGGATTACGCCGTAACGATCCGCTGAAACGGCTCATGCTGGAGCACGGTGATGTGGTGGTTTGGGGCAGGGAATCGCGGCTTTTTTATCACGGCATTCAGCCCCTCAAACCGGGAGTACATCCTCAGACCGGCGAGTTCCGCCTTAACCTGACGTTCCGGCAGGCATCCCGTGGCCAATAAAAATAAGAATTATTCTTGATGTAACCGTCCGGCAGTTTAAACTGCTGGCTGATTTTTATTGCCCGGATTGCCTGCATGCAACTACTTCTCCTCGTCTGGCGTCAGTATCGCTGGCCCTTCATTGCCGTCATGGCGTTAAGCCTCGCCAGCGCCGCGTTAGGTATCGGCCTGATCGCGTTTATTAACGTACGCTTGATTGAAATGGTCGATACTTCACTCGCCGTCCTGCCGGAGTTTCTTGGCCTGCTACTGCTGTTGATGGCGGTGACGCTCGGCTCGCAGCTGGCGCTGACGGCGCTGGGACACCATTTCGTTTTCCGTCTGCGCAGTGAATTTATCAAGCGTATTCTGGACACGCAGGTAGAACGCGTTGA
The DNA here is from genome assembly GCF_027924865.1 of Enterobacter sp. 200527-13. Classification (NCBI taxonomy): domain Bacteria; kingdom Pseudomonadati; phylum Pseudomonadota; class Gammaproteobacteria; order Enterobacterales; family Enterobacteriaceae; genus Enterobacter; species Enterobacter sp. 200527-13. The sequence goes on along the minus strand of NZ_BSCM01000002.1, from coordinate 481,723 downwards.
GCAGCTTGGAAGTGCCTCCCTGCTGGCAGGGCTGACCAGCGACGTGCGCGCCATTACCATTGCCTTTGTTCGTCTGCCGGAGCTGGTGCAGGGCATTATTTTGACCTTTGGTTCGGCGGCGTATCTCGCCTGGCTCTCCACAAAAATGCTGGCGGTCACTGCGCTGTGGATTGTTATCACCATCTGGGGCGGTTTTCTGCTGGTGTCGCGCGTCTATAAACACATGGCGGTGCTGCGTGAAACCGAGGATAAGCTCTATAACGATTACCAGACCGTGCTGGAAGGGCGTAAAGAGCTGACCCTGAATCGCGAGCGTGCCGAGCATATCTTTAACCATCTCTATATTCCCGATGCCCGCGAATACCGGCATCACATCATTCGCGCCGATACCTTCCACCTGAGCGCGGTGAACTGGTCGAACATTATGATGTTGGGCGCCATTGGCCTGGTCTTCTGGATGGCGAACAGTCTGGGATGGGCGGATACCAACGTCGCGGCGACCTATTCACTGACGCTGCTGTTTTTGCGTACACCGCTCCTCTCCGCCGTGGGCGCATTGCCAACGTTGCTGAGCGCTCAGGTGGCGTTTAACAAGCTCAATAAATTCGATCTCGCACCGTTTAAAGCCGAATTCCCACGCCCGCAGGCCTTCCCGAACTGGCAAACCCTAGAGCTGCGTAACGTCATGTTCCGCTATCAGGACAACGCTTTTTCCGTCGGACCGGTAAACCTGACGATTCATCGCGGCGAGCTGCTGTTCCTGATTGGCGGTAACGGTAGCGGGAAATCCACGCTGGCGATGCTGCTCACCGGCTTATATCAGCCGCAATCGGGCGAGATTTTGCTGGATGGCAAAGCGCTGAGCGCGGAGAAACCTGAGGATTATCGCAAGCTCTTCTCGGCGGTCTTCACCGATGTCTGGCTCTTTGATCACCTGCTGGGGCCGGAAGGGCAGCAGGCTAACCCTGCGCTGGTGGAGAAATGGCTTGGGCAGCTGCAGATGTCCCATAAGCTTGAGCTTCAGGACGGTAAAATCCTGAACCTGAAACTCTCGAAGGGGCAGAAAAAGCGCGTGGCGCTGCTGCTGGCACTGGCTGAAGAGCGCGACATCATCCTGCTTGATGAATGGGCGGCAGACCAGGACCCGCATTTCCGCCGCGAGTTTTATCAGGTGTTACTGCCGTTGATGAAGGCGATGGGCAAAACTATTTTCGCCATCAGCCATGACGATCACTACTTCATTCATGCCGACCGTCTGCTGGAGATGCGCGACGGCAAGCTCAGCGAGTTGACCGGCGAGGAGCGCGATGCGGCGTCTCGTGATGCGGTAGCACGCACGGCCTGATGTCTCGTCTGACCCTCTCCGACCGGGAGAGGGGATAAAATCGCGGCCGATGTGCCGCTTTTTTATGCATCCCGTCCCGTTGTTTATTCTTATTTACATATCCCCGCGCTATGCTTAATGCCATCTCATTTCATGGATTTATGATTGATGTCGGTATTAAAGAAAAACAGCGCCCGGCAGCGTGACCAGGAACGTGCGCGTCTCATCTGGCTTCTCACGACCGATAAAGCGGTCACTTCTGCGTTACGGGGAAAACTGACCCTGGCTGAGCAATATGATGTCGGCACTTTAGCCGACGATATTGCTGAGGTAGGTGCACTGGTTGCCCATTTGCCTCCGCCCGACCTGGCGGATACCCTCGAAGCACTTCCCTCGGAAGAGCGTCACGCCCTGTGGCGTCTGGTGCAGGATCACGAGCGCGGGCAGGTGCTGTTGGAGGCGTCGGAAAACGTCTGGGATGATCTTATCGATGAGATGAGCGACCGGGATATTCTTGATGCCCTGCAAACGCTGGATATCGACGAGCAGATTTACCTTGTTCAACACCTGCCGCGTAACCTGACCGGCCGACTGCTGGCCTCGCTGCCTGCCGATGAACGGGCGCGCGTGCGCCAGGTGATGCACTACGATAAACACAGCGTTGGCGCAATTATGGAGTTTGGCGTCATCACGGTGCGCCCGGACGTCACGCTCGGCACGGTGCAGCGCTATTTACGCCGCCTGGGCAGTATGCCCGACAACACCGATAAACTGTTCGTGACCTCGCGGGATAAAACCCTGCTCGGTGAGCTGGAGCTGAAAACGATCCTGCTCAACAGCACTCAGCGGCGGGTGAGCGAGGTCATGGAAAACGAGCCGATGGTCTTCTCGCCGGAGGATGACGCGGAAAAAGCCGCGCGTACCTTCGAACGTGACGACCTCGTGAGTGCGGCGGTCGTGGACTCGGTCGGCAAGCTGATGGGACGTCTGACAATCGATGAGATCGTTGACGTGGTCTACGAAGAGACCGATAACGATCTGCGTGCGCTTGGGGGGATCAGCGCCGAAGATGACGTCCATGCCTCTGTGGGCAAGGCGGTCAAAACCCGCTGGGCCTGGCTTGCCATTAACCTCTGTACCGCGTTTATCGCCTCCCGCGTGATTGATGGCTTCGAACACACCATTTCGCAGCTGGTCGCGTTAGCCTCGCTGATGCCGATTGTGGCCGGGATAGGCGGCAACACCGGCAACCAGACCATCACCATGATTGTTCGCGCGCTGGCGCTGGAGAACATTCAGCCGGGTAACTTTGCCTTCCTGATCTTCAGAGAGATGGGTGTGGCGCTGATTAATGGCCTGGTGTGGGGCGGAATTATGGGCGGCATTACCTGGTGGCTGTACGACGATATGGCATTAGGCGGCGTGATGATGCTGGCGATGGTGCTGAACCTGCTGGTTGCGTCGATGATGGGTGTCATCATCCCGTTGACGATGACAAAACTCGGGCGCGACCCCGCAGTGGGGTCGAGCGTCATGATCACTGCCATCACCGATACGGGCGGCTTCTTTATTTTTCTTGGGCTGGCAACGCTTTTTCTTCTTTAACCCGACGCTTAATTCGGGCGGGAAGGAGTGCCATCACGATAATCCCGCCCAGCACACCAATGGCCAGGTTGCCGGTTGAAACCGTGGCTGCAACGGTCACCAGCATCACGACCGTTTCCGCAAGGGGGGCATTTTTCACCGTCGCGGGCTGCAGGCTATGCCAGCTGAAGGTTTTGACGGCGACAATCGCCATAATCCCGGCCAGCACGGCCATCGGGATGCGGGCCATCACTTCACTCAGCGCCGTCACCAGCACCAGAAGCACCAGACCGGCCGCAACAGTGGAAATGCGGCTGCGGCCTTTGCCCATCTCCACGTTGACGATGGTTTGACCAATCATGGCGCAGCCTGCGATACCGCCATACCAGCCGGCCAGAATGTTACCGATGCCCAGACCAATGCTTTCGCGGCGCTTGCCGGAGGGGGTCGCCGTCAGCTCATCCACCAGTTTTGCCGTCAGCAGCGACTCCAGCAGACCCACAAATGCAATGCTTAATGCGCATGGCCAGATAATGCTCAGCGTATCGGTGTTCAGCGGGACAAGCAGCTGCGTCAGCCCGGGCAGGCCACCGCTCATGGTGCCTTCGTCACCCACGGTCGGCAGGATTTGCCCGGTGGTCACGGTAAACAGGGTTAACACCACAATGGCAATAAGCGGCGCGGGGATACTTTTGATATAGCGGGGCACCCAGAGGACGATCAGCAGCGTCAGCACGAACAGGCCCACAATCAGCGGGCTTCGGCTCCAGAAATGGGGAACCTGGGCGAAGAAAATCAAAATACCGAGCGCGTTAACAAACCCGGTCATCACCGACTGCGGAATAAAGCGCATCAGTCGCGCCATACCGAGCACGCCGAAGAGGATCTGGATCGCCCCGGCCAGCAGAACGGCCGGCAAAATGTACTGCACGCCATGCTGATGCACCATCGGGCCAATCACCAGCGCCACGGAACCCGCTGCCGCCGTGACCATTGCCGGGCGGCCGCCGAGCACGGACAGGGCAAGACACAGCACCACGGAAGCAATCAGGCTAACTTTAGGATCAACCCCTGCCACGACAGAAAACGAAATCACTTCAGGAATAAGCGCCAGGGCAGTAATCACGCCCGCCAGCGTTTCACGCATCAGCAGCCGGGGAGAGCGTAATACCGAGGCGACATGGCCTTCATGGGGTAAAGAAGAATCGGGTAATGACATAACACTTCGCAGGTTAGGGCAGGCTTCCGTGCGCGCGATCACAAAACGCAACATACTAGCCAGAAAAGCCGCCTTTTGCCAGCCGCATAGGTAATCCCTCACAAACAATCCATCATTAAATTTCACAATTACAATAATTTCTTAACCTTTAAACACCATTTAAAAGTTGTTACCGTTCCCGCGCAGCTTTTTTCACCTGCAATATCCACGCATCACGCACTTTTACACTAAGGCATAAATTATGAAAAAAATGACTGCCATGCTCTTGTCTCTGGCCGTGGGGCTGAATACCGTCTCAATGGCGGCAAAAGCTGACACGCCAAAAGAGCAGGAAACGGACGTCCTTTTAATTGGTGGCGGTATTATGAGCGCCACGCTGGGAACCTATCTGCAAGAACTGCAGCCGGACTGGTCTATGACCATGGTCGAGCGCCTCGATGGCGTGGCGCAGGAGAGCTCGAACGGCTGGAACAACGCCGGTACGGGCCATTCGGCACTCATGGAACTGAACTACACACCGCAGAAAAAGGACGGTTCCATTAGTATCGAGAAGGCGGTTGAGATCAACGAAGCATTCCAGATTTCTCGCCAGTTCTGGTCTCACCAGGTGAACAGCGGCGTAATGCACGATCCGCACTCCTTCATCAACACCGTGCCGCACATGAGCTTTGTGTGGGGCGAGCAGAACGTTAACTTCCTGCGTGCGCGCTATGCGGCTCTGCAGCAGAGCACGCTGTTCCGCGGCATGAAATACTCCGAAGATCACGCGCAGATTAAAGAGTGGGCTCCGCTGGTCATGGAAGGTCGTGACCCGAACCAGAAAGTCGCCGCGACTCGTACTGAAATTGGTACTGACGTGAACTACGGCGAAATTACCCGCCAGCTGGTAGGTTCCCTGCAGAAAAAAGAGAACTTTAATCTGCAGCTCAGCACCGAAGTGCGTGGCTTTAAGCGCAATGCGGATAACAGCTGGAGCGTGACCGTTGCCGATCTGAAACACAATGAAGAAGAGCACGTCATCAAGGCTAAGTTTGTCTTTATTGGTGCGGGCGGCGCGGCGCTGAAACTGCTGCAGGAAACCGGTATTCCGGAAGCTGACGATTACGCAGGCTTCCCGGTGGGCGGTCAGTTCCTGGTGTCTGAAAACCCGGAAGTGGTGAATCGTCACCTGGCAAAAGTCTACGGTCAGGCTTCCGTTGGTGCGCCACCTATGTCCGTTCCGCACATCGACACCCGCGTGCTTGACGGTAAACGTGTGGTGCTGTTCGGGCCATTCGCGACCTTCTCCACGAAGTTCCTGAAAAACGGTTCCCTGTGGGACCTGCTGAGTGCGACCACCACCTCTAACGTTAAGCCCATGATGGACGTCGGTCTGGATAACTTCGATCTGGTGAAATACCTGATTAGCCAGGTGATGCTCTCTGACGATGAACGCTTTGACGCGCTGAAAGAGTACTATCCGCAGGCGAAGAAAGAAGACTGGCGTTTGTGGCAGGCGGGTCAGCGTGTACAGATCATCAAACGCGATCCGAAAGAGGGCGGTGTACTGCGTCTGGGTACCGAAGTGGTCAGTGACAAAGAAGGCACTGTTGCTGCGCTGCTGGGTGCGTCACCGGGGGCTTCTACCGCTGCGCCAATCATGCTGCATCTGATGGAAAAAGTGTTTAAAGACAAAGTTGCCAGCCCGGAATGGCAGGCAAAACTGAAAACCATTATTCCTTCTTACGGCACTAAGCTGAACGGTAACGTTGACGCGACGGAACAGGAACTGGAATACACCAGCCGCGTTCTGCAGCTGCAATATGTGAAGCCGCAAGCTGCTGCTGACGCAGCACCAAAGGCAGAGCTGAAGCCTCAGGCGGAAAACAAACCGGTCGCGGATATCGCACTCTGATGTGAAAAAGCCGGGTAGCGTTAGCGCTTACCCGGCTTATTAAACCGCACAGTATCATGGCCGGGTCAGGCGAAATCGCCACACGGCTTATCCTTAACGGACTTCTGCGGTGCCCGTCTCTTCTTCCGCCTTCCACACGCGATATTTCACTTCCACGTTTGCAGGCGTATAAACGACGATTGGCAGCTTGCTGTTATAGCGCAGCAGACTGTTGTCACCCAGATACGCGGTAACAAATTTCTTCTCTTTCTTGCCATCCGGGCAGGCCATCATGGTCGAAACCGGAGACGTCACTTTATCAAAGACGTAATAGTCGTAGCCCCAACCTTCCAGGGTTTTGCTTTCCAGCTGACCGCCCAGACGGTGCTGGTTGCAGTCCACTTCCAGCGTCTGGCCAATTAACAGTTCCACTTTGAAATTCGCTTCATCCTGCTGAGCGGGTAACTGAATGACCTGACGCTTCATCCCTTTTTCCGCTTGCGGATAAGGCGCTACTTTTTCCAGAGGCTGCGCTTTAGGGGTGTCGCTGGCGAAAGCGCTGGTGCTAACGCATGCGGCGGCAATCAGGGCAATGGCAAATTGAGGTGCTTTTTTCACAGTCATTCCTTTATGTCAAACTATCAGGCACAGGTTAACATAATGTTCGTGAATGGTTAGTGTAATTTACTTACATTTTCAATACTGGCAGCGTATAAAACTCTATTCATGCGCAATAAGTGGTTGTTTGTACTGCATTGGAGTCTGGCGGCAGATCGTGTTATTTTAAGCGCCACATAATGTTATTCATCTGTGAAGGGAAGAGAGAGATGGTACGTGCAAAACTGAAAACACCTGAAGGCCGCAAGTTCCTGTTGGCGCTACTGGTTGTGTTTATGATTGCTGCCGCGTGTGTTGGGCGGGCAACCATTGTTGGCGTTATTGAACAGTACAACATTCCTCTCTCTGCCTGGACGACCAGCATGTATGTCCTGCAATCAGCGATGATCTTTGTTTATAGCCTGGTGTTCACCGTGCTGCTTGCCATTCCGCTGGGCATTTTCTTCCTGGGTGGGCGTGATAAACACTAAACGCCTTTCCTGCGATAAAAAAGCCAGCCTGAGCGCTGGCTTTTTTATTGGCTCGTTGTTCTTCCTCAGGTTTTTAATCCGTCGTATCCTATTCTGTAAGCAGTCAGGCCACTGTTTTCAGAGCAGGAGTTACAGATGCTTTCCAGATTTACGGTACTCAGCCGGATCCCTCGTGGGGTCTGGGTAGTGGGTGGCGTCAGTATGTTGATGGACATCTCGTCAGAGAGTATTCACAGCCTGCTTCCACTGTTTATGGTGACTACGCTGGGAACGAGCGTGTTGGTTATCGGCCTGATTGAAGGACTCGCGGAGGCTACCGCTCTCTTTATCAAAGTCTTTTCGGGGGCGATTAGCGACTATCTTGGCAAGCGTAAAGGGCTGGCGCTACTCGGGTATGGCCTCGGTGCGCTGAGCAAACCCTTTTTCGCCCTCGCATCCTCTTCGGGGATGGTTTTAGGCGCGCGCCTGATGGATCGTGCGGGGAAGGGGATCCGCGGTGCTCCACGGGATGCACTGGTCGCAGATATCACCCCGCCGGAACTGCGCGGGGCGGCATATGGCCTGCGTCAGTCTATGGATACCACCGGCGCATTTCTGGGGCCACTACTGGCCGTGGGGTTAATGCTGCTGCTACACAATGATTTTCGCGCGGTTTTCTGGATAGCCCTGATCCCCGGCTTTCTTTCGGTTGCGCTGCTGTATTTCGGCCTGAAGGAGCCGAAAACCCCTGTCGAACATAAACGCACTAATCCCATCAAAAGAGAGAATTTAACGCGGCTGGGAAAATCGTGCTGGTGGGTCATTGGCCTGGGGGCGGTATTCACACTGGCACGTTTTAGCGAGGCTTTTCTTATCCTCCGTGCGCAACAGTCTGGCGTTCCCCTGGCCTTAATCCCGCTGGTGATGGTGGTGATGAACGTGATCTATTCTTTCTCGGCCTATCCGTTTGGCAAACTCTCTGATGGTATGAGCCATACCCGGCTTCTGCAGTGGGGGCTAGTCGTATTGATTGCCGCTGATGTCGTTCTGGCCCTGAGTACCCACTGGATCGGTATTATTGTCGGCGTTGCGCTCTGGGGCATGCATATGGGGATGACTCAGGGGCTGCTGGCCGCGATGGTGGCTAAAACAGCGCCTGCGGATTTGCGCGGTACGGCGTTTGGTCTTTTCAGTCTGGTCAGCGGGCTCGGGTTACTGATGGCCAGCGTGGGTGCCGGCGCTATCTGGGAACTGTGGGGCGCAGAATATACCTTTTATGCCGGCGCGGTGATTTGTTTGCTGACGCTGCTTTATCTGCGTAAAACGCCTGCCGAAGTGCGGTAAGAATACGGTTATTAAAATGCTTTTCTTTTTTTAGTCGTAAGAATCTGGGCTGGACAGCATTCATGCTGATTCAACCAGCCCTGTCATCAATTGCAATAAATTCCTGCCTCTGTAATTAGCCCCCCGCTATACCGCCACGTTGTTCAATTATCACACCTCTTATCGCGTGAAATCCGGGCATGTATCCCTCTCTGTATTGCTGACGGTGTCTGGCTTGGGCCGTATCAGCTATGCAGGGACAGGGCGCTTTATCCAGAGGAGGGATGCTTTCGTTACGTCAATGCACGCGCACTGAAACATTATTTCACTTTTTTTATGCAGGATAATGAACCGGAAAAATTCACCGTCTAAGTGTTATTCACTAAAAAAATGATTGGTTGCGATAACAATAGAGATGTTTTGAAGCGAATTAACAGGGAAATGTAGTGGCTGAGTTGATTGTTATTTCTACGATTTGAATTAGGGATATTGATAAATATCAAATGTGTAATCGTTTACAGTCGTTATTATGCGCGGTTTGAAGTGCTTGTTTCGTTTGTTGAAAAAAGTCCCCGACATGTGCCGGGGTAGTTAATTGTTGTTTCTGTTTTCCCTTAACATAAATTAAAGGTAATTATTGTAATGAACCGCCATTCTATCATTTCTTTATCCGTAATAATTGCGCTTTCATGCGGAAGTGTGAACGCCTTCGCTTCTAATTTCATGACCATGGATGAAAAAGCCACTGCTATTCAGTCGATTCGCAATGAAGCCAATCAGGCCATGGAGGATAAGCAGGCTGCATTAAAGACTTACAATGCCGACCGTTCACCTGAAAATATGGCCCGTTTAGGGGACATCGAAAACAGCTTACGCACTGCAGGCGATCGTATTAATGCAGTACAGGCAACTGAAACGGCTCCCGATGCGCCGCGACCTGTAACACAAAGAACGCCGCAACCCGTGCAGCAGAAAACGCCACACATTACGGGCACGACTTACCGGAACGCTGTGATTTCAATGCAGCAAGTCACAACAGGGCCAGCCTTACCTGCAGGAACTGCCGTTAACACCCCTGACGCCACCAAAACGTCTGCAGTGGCTGCGCCACAAATCACAGGCACAACTTACCGCGCCGCAGTGGTGTCTATGCAGCAAGCGACAACAGGTCCAGCCTTACCCGCTGGCACGGCGGTTACTGCGCCCTCGCTTACTCATACTCCAGCCACCACGAAAGCCCCTGATAACGTTACAAGTGTTGCCATAACAAAAGACACGGGCTCGATTAACGTTGCTGTGTCCAGTATGAAGCCGGGGACGCCTGTGAATATCACGGTTAATGGTGTCACCACTACCACCACCGCAGGGGAGATCGCCAAAGTCGATCCGAATGTGCAAATCGCAGTTCCGCATGTAGACGCGTTGATCGTCTCTCAGCGTCAGGGAAGCGATCATAGCCGTAATAACTCACGACATGAGCATGGAACGGGGAACGGCAGCAACAATGCAGCCAACAGCAACAGCGCCCACGGCTTAGGCGGTGGCAATCATATTGGTGGTGGTAGCGCTCAGTCTGGCTCCAGAAACGTGGGTCACTGGTGATAGTCAATCTCTTGATGGGGTGGTTTTTGGGGGTTGTCAGTGGCTGGTGTATGGCTGGAATAGTGGCAAACCTGAAAGAAATCAGGCGACAACATGTCGAATTTGGGAAGTATTTTAAGTGAAACCCTTAAAAAAAGCGTTACTGATGAAAAAGGCTCAGTGGACATTCATCATTCTGGCAGCGGTGACTACAACAGCATGTAGCATTGCTTCTCAACCCGAAACGGATGCATTAAGCACCCGGCCTTTCATGGGGGGAAATGGTAAACGTGTTGCGGCAATGTCAGATTTTCAAATCTGCGAGGCGTTGGGCTATGCACAGGCCCACCACGAAACGAAAGTTTACAACACGCTTTCCGCATTGTTGGAGCAACGCCAACAGGCGGGCACGCTCAGGATCGCTCAGGGTGATTGCACCGCAGCAGCGCTAAACGTCATCAATGAGGAAAAGGCCAAAGTGAAACAGTAACGCATCAGGGGGCCTAAACGGGCCCCTTTTTTTCCAGTGAGTTACATGACACGAAATTCCCTTTGCAGAAATACAAAAACAACCCGGAAGGGTTGGTTTTCAAGATTATGTTGGTCGGAAAAACGCTTCTTGGGGATGTCCTCATGTGGCTTATGAAGACATTACAAACATCGCGGTGTGTTAATCAATGGGGAGCAGGGTAGGGTTAGATATGTATCAGCTCAGACTCGTTTTGGCTGTCTCAATACACCGAACCAAACCTAATATGGCAGTAAACGCTCAATCGCGACGTAACAGATTTGGACTTACACTCGTAGCCCATCCACACTTACTCGTGGCAGATCAATTACTGTCTTAATGCTTGTTTCGATGCAGTCAATGATGGACTCACGAGGCCCGCAGCGCCAGTCTGCGCTCGCGTAGAAAGAATTAAGCACCGTATTCATATTTTCAATACTTTCAAAGGCTCGAATGAGATAGTAGCAATCAAGATCGTGCAGAGAGTGACCAAACGACACCACATCGATGCCGTGGCGTTGATGTAGGGGAACGCTAATTTCTGCCATGACGTTATGAAAAAATGCTCCGGTGCCTTTGTGTAAATTGTATTGCAGTATCTCGACTGTTTTCATCATCACTGCTCCAGACGTTGGTGTATCGCACTAAGTCGATTGTCCAATGTTATTGTGTTACACAAAGGAAAATTATCAGCTAAAGTCCGCGCCAGTACATTCGATATGAGGGCTTCAACGAAATTTATTCATTTGTAAGCCACATATCAGACTCTTCAAACATATCCTCCAGCATGCGGTTCAACTTTTCACGATCGCTTTTGCTGGCATCGCTATTGAGTCCGTTAGCCTGCATAGGCTTAACCTTCACTTCAGCATCAGGGAAGATGTTATGCACTCGCTTCGTAAGCTCGGCCAATATAATTTCTCTGGCTCCATCCAGGCCCTGAACATTTCGCTTATCGTAAACCAATTCAACAAACATAAAACCTCCGTAATAACTTCAAGTGGGGGGAGGTATTTTTACTGTAAAAATATACAGCGTCAAGCGTGGCGGAGTGTTTTAAGGGGGGTTGTTGACCGTTGGTGCTGAAACTACAGGTAATGATTCCCATCAGAAATTAAGCAATAAAAAAACCAGCCATAACCGGCTGGTTTTAAAGAGTATTTTTGGTCGGCACGAGAGGATTTGAACCTCCGACCCCCGACACCCCATGACGGTGCGCTACCAGGCTGCGCTACGTGCCGACGCATAAAAAGAATACTACTCGATTCCGTTTTGAATGCAAGGGAATCTGTTGCTAACTGGTTTATAATTAATCAGTTAGCGATAAAGCGCTTCTCATCCGTCAGAACCTGCAGCAGCAGGCTCAGCTGCGGTTTTTGGTCTTTCAACCGCTCACCCTGCAGATTATACGTCTGATACTTCCCATTGTTGTTCAGCACCAGCGTCAGCGCTGGCGTAGTCACCACCAGCGTGCTCTCTCCGGCAGCCGTCACCCAGTTATGGCGGCGGGTGGCACTGAAGAGATCCTGCCCCTGTGAATACTCGTTTGCTGGCGTGCTGACGTGCAGCAGACGTTGCATCAGGGTCGTCATCACATCTTTATGTTCAGTCAGCATATTGATGCGCTGCGCCGGCGTTCCCGGCCAGTGGATCACCAGCGGAACATGCAGATTTGGACGAGACCACTCCATGCTCTTCGTCTCGTCACCCAACGGGATACCATGACCAGCCGTGACGATCACGACGGTGTTGTCCAGCTTGCCAGACTCGCGCAACGCGTCGAGCACGCGGCCAATCTGTGCATCAACATCACCGGCAGCGCGGCTGTAGCGGCGCGCAAAGCCTTTCTGATTCGTGTCCTCAAGGTTGGTGCCGTTTAAGGCAACCCACGAGAACCAGCGGTTATCTTCCTGGGCGTAGCGTTGCAGCCAGCTTATCCACTGACTGGCGGTCTGTTCATCTGTCTGGCTCTGTGCCGCCGGCAGTGAGAAGTCTGACAGCAGCGCCTGGCGATAGAGCGCGCTGTTAAAGCCATCCGAAGAGAATAGCCCTAACTGATAACCCTGCTGATTAAGTCCGGTGATCAGTGCCGCAGGAATACGGGCGGACAGCACGCCGTCCATGTATCCGGCTGAAATGCCGTAGAACAGACCAAAGATACCCGCGTCGGTCGAGTTACCGGAACTCATATGCTGTGTAAACGTCACGTTCTTACTGGCGAAATCAGCCAGAGCAGGCATCTGCTTCTCGTAACGTGAATAATTCAGGCCATCGACGGTGATTAACAGGACGTTTTGCCCGCGGCCCATATCGCGATAGCGTAGTTCGCTCAGCGGATACTGAACGCTGACCGCTTCCGGATTACCCTGTTCGACCAGACGGCGCTGATACTCCTGCGCATCCAGCAGGCCGTGTTTTTCGAGGAAACGGCGGGCCGTCATCGGATAAGAGAGCGGCAGGTTAGCGCGCTGCATGGTAATAGGGCGATAGAAGTTCGCATCCGCCCAGATATACATGATGTGCGAGCTAATAAAGGAGACGAAAAAGAGCGTCGCAACGGGCTTCGCGTAATGGCGGCGCCGGGTCAGGCTGCGCAGCTTTTGCCAGCTCCAGGTGGCAAACAGCATCTCAATAAGCAGGATCACCGGAACGCTGATAAACATCAGCTGCCAGTCACGGGCCGTTTCGTTTTGATCCGGGTTGATCACCAGTTCCCAGACGATGGGGTTGAGATGCAGGTGAAAACGGGTAAAGACTTCGCTGTCGATAAGCAGCAGCGTTATCCCCGCCGTCGCGAGGATAGCGGACAAGAAACGCATGAGCCGCTGCGACATGACGATAAACGTCAGGGGGAACAGGATCAGCAGATAGGTGGCGAAAACCAAAAAGCTAAAGTGACCCACAACGCTCATCCAGGAGTAAATACGCCCGGTTAGCGTTGTCGGCCAGTCTGCGACAAACAGATAACGACAGCCGATGACCGTCGCTAACAGAATGTTGAACAGGGCAAACCAGTGTCCCCAGCTGACCATCTGGGAGACTTTTTCACGGTAGCGCTGACGATTCGTCACCATAAACTGTTGTTCGTTTCCCTTAATGGGCCTGGTCGTCGCTGACGGAGGACTGTAATGCCTGGGCGAAAGATTTGGCGATCGCCTGACGCTGAGCCGGAGCAACGCTGGTATTGATAAGGTTGGTGACCATATTTCCCAAAACCATCAGGGAGAGATCGGTCGGCGTTTTATGTTTTTCCAGTACGTTGACCAGCTCACTGAGCAGTTGTTCAACGTGTTCATCACTGTAGCGGGAATGTTGTGGCATAAATCAAAATCAGTTTGTTGATGAAAGGGCAACATATTACCGTAGCGACAGCTTTTTTTCCCCTTTTTTATCTGTTGTTGCACACATGACCTGGTGGTGGTTGAATACCGCCCGGTCTAAAAGGAGAGTTTATCATGAGTCTGGAAATCAACCAGATTGCCTTGCACCAGCTTATCAAGCGTGATGAGCAAACCCTTGAAGTGGTGCTTCGCGATTCGTTACTGGAACCCACGGCGACCGTTGTGGAAATGATGGCGGAGTTGCACCGCGTCTACAGTGCTAAAAATAAAGCCTATGGTCTGTTCAGCGAAGAGAGCGAACTGGCTGATAGTCTTCGTCTGCAGCGTCAGGGCGAAGAGGATTTCCTGGCGTTTAGCCGCGCCGCCACCGGACGTCTGCGTGACGAACTGGCAAAATACCCGTTCGCAGACGGCGGTATCGTCCTGTTCTGTCACTATCGCTACCTGGCAGTAGAGTATCTGCTGGTCACCGTGCTGAACAATTTAAGCAGCATGCGCGTGAATGAGCAGCTGGATATCAGCTCTACCCACTATCTTGATATCAACCATGCGGATATCGTGGCGCGTATCGATTTAACCGAGTGGGAAACGAACCCGGAATCGACCCGCTACCTGACCTTCCTGAAAGGCCGCGTCGGCCGTAAAGTGGCTGATTTCTTTATGGACTTCCTCGGCGCCAGCGAAGGTCTTAACGCCAAAGCGCAGAACAAAGGGCTGCTGCAGGCGGTTGACGACTTTACCGCTGAAGCGCAGCTCGATAAATCTGAGCGTCAGACCGTGCGCCAGCAGGTGTACAGTTACTGCAACGAACAGCTGCAGGCGGGAGAAGAGATTGAGCTGGAGTCGCTGTCAAAAGAGCTGGCGGGCGTCAGTGAAGTCAGCTTCCAGGAATTTACCGCTGATAAAGGCTATGAGCTCGAAGAGAGCTTCCCGGCGGATCGCAGTACGCTGCGACAGCTCACTAAATTTGCCGGTAGCGGCGGTGGGTTGACCATCAACTTTGATGCCATGCTGTTGGGTGAACGCATCTTCTGGGATCCGGCCACCGATACGCTGACCATTAAAGGCACGCCGCCGAACCTGCGCGATCAGCTTCAGCGCCGCACCTCTGGCGGGAAATAACAGGCATAAAAAAAGCCCCGCAGAAGCGGGGCTTTTTTTTCGACGTGTTTGCGATTACGCGCGAACGAAGTCGATGTGAGTGACTTTTGGCTTGAACGCGTGACGCTGAACAGCCTGAACTTTCACTTTTTCTTCTTTACCGCCAACAACGATGGTCAGAACTTCGCTGTAGAATTCAGGTTTGTTCTGCAGGTTCCACACTTTGTCGTGATCCAGTTCGATTGCAACTGGAGCAGCTTCGCCACCGTAAACGATAGCCGGGAACTTGTTAGCGTTACGCAGGCGGCGGCTCGCACCCTTACCCTGCACGTTACGTACTTCTGCTTCGATAGTAAACATTGATTTCTCTCTGTATTTTAAACCCTACTACAGGCGACCCAGCAGCAGGTGAGTGTTCTGCTTCACGGATATGAAGCGGGCGGCATTTTATACTCAAATGCCCCTCACATCAATGAAAAGTCCCCTTAACCGCGCAATTCGTTGGCGCGACGAAAACGGCCTTCGTAATCAAACACCTTTTCCCGAACCTGCCAGAACTGTCCTTTCATACGAGCCACAACAAAATCCGGGTGGCGCAGTAACACCTGCTGGCGCACGATATCGGCCACGGTAATCCAGCGCAGCGGTACACCGGGCGTACGGGTGTGCGGGCGAATAAAGAGTTGTTCGAAGGCCATACGCTGGGCAGGCGTATGTACCCTGAAGCGCTCGCTGACGTCTGCGCCGTCTTCATCGTAATAGGTGATTTTCAGCCACTCGCCTTTGTCATCCGCGCCGGGATGCAGTGCCATACCGGAACAGCGCAGCACCAGCGCATCTTTTAACTTCAGCGCTGCTTTTAGCATGTCATCAGGATCGACCAGAACCGTATCGCATTCGCGACAGCGACGGGCGGCAATATCGTTTTCCGCATTGCACTGAGGGCAGTTTTTAAAGCGGAAACGGAAATCGCACTGTTCCCGATGTCCTTCGTCATCTTCAAACCAGCCCTGACAGCGGCGGCCAAAATGTTCAATCAGCGTGCCGTCTGCGGTGGTTTTACCCCAGAAGGTGTTGGCAAAACCACAGGCAGGGCAAAAGACCTGAACGGGGACGTTGTCGCTTTTGCCTTTTGGCGTGCCGACTTCCGGAGAGTAGAGATCGTGCGGGTTACCGGCGTAATCCAGAATAAGACAGTCGGTTTTCCCGGGCGCCAGGCGCAGGCCGCGCCCCACAATCTGCTGATAAAGACTGACCGATTCGGTCGGACGTAAAATGGCAATCAGATCGACATGCGGGGCATCAAACCCGGTGGTTAACACTGACACGTTCACCAGATAGCGGAATTGTTGCGCTTTGAAGGCGTCGATCAGGCGGTCGCGCTCCGGCCCGGGCGTCTCGCCGGTGATTAAGGCCGCGTCCTCGGCGGGCAGCAGCCCGGTAATTTCTCGCGCATGCTCCACGGTGGCGGCAAAGATCATGACCCCTTTGCGCGTCGCGGCGAACTCTTCTATCTGGCTAATGATATGCGGGGTAATGCGCTTTTGCTTTTTCAGCTCCTGGTTCAACTCCGCTTCGCTGAATAACCCGTTGCTCTGCGCCTGTAATCGGCTGAAATCGTACTGCACCACCGGCATGTCCAGCCGCTCGGGCGGCGTCAGGTAGCCATGCTTGATCATGTAGCGCAAAGGAAGTTCATAGATACAGTCGCTGAACAGCGCTTTCTCGTCGCCGCGCACCATGCCGTGATAATGGTAGCGATAGATCCAGCCTTTACCCAGGCGAAACGGGGTCGCCGTCAGGCCAAGCAGGCGAAGGTGCGGGTTCACCTCTTTCAGGTGAGTGAGGATTTGCTGATACTGGCTGTCGTCGTCATCGCTGATGCGGTGACACTCGTCGACAATCAGCAGCGAAAACTCACTGCGAAACAGATCAAGGTTGCGGGCCACCGACTGTACGCTGCCAAAGACCACTTTGCCGTGGCTCTCTTTACGCTTTAGCCCGGCAGCGAAAATGTCAGCTTCCAGCCCGAGCGCGCAATACTTGGCATGGTTTTGCGCCACCAGCTCTTTGACGTGGGCCAGCACCAGCACGCGTCCGCGTGCCAGACGCGCCAGTTCGGCGATCACAAGGCTTTTGCCAGCACCGGTCGGAAGCACAATGGCCGCCGGTGCCTGGTGTTTACGAAACCAGGCGAGAGTGGCGTCTACGGCTTCCTGCTGATAAGGACGAAGTGTAAAAGTCATGGGGTCTCGGTTTAGTTATTTCGCATATAGTATGCCACGAAACTTTTTCCCTTGAGTGGCGCAACCAGACCATTATACTGAGCCATTCCAGACTGCTTCTTTTTCGGACCTGTTGTCCGACTTCCAGCACCATTAAGGCTAAAAAGATTTCATGCGACTTGATAAGTTTATCGCTCAGCAACTCGGCGTAAGCCGCGCTATTGCCGGGCGTGAAATTCGCGCCAGCCGCGTTACCGTGGATGGCGACATTGTGAAAGACACTGCGTTCAAACTCCAGCCTGACCATCAGGTTGAATATGACGGCAACCCGCTGACCCAACAGCACGGGCCGCGCTATTTCATGCTCAATAAGCCGGAAGGCTATGTCTGTTCCACGGACGATCCGGATCATCCAACGGTGCTTTATTTCCTCGACGAACCGGTCGCGCACAAGCTGCATGCCGCTGGCCGTCTCGATATCGACACCACCGGGCTGGTGCTGATGACCGACGACGGGCAGTGGTCACACCGTATCACGTCTCCGCGCCATCACTGTGAGAAGACGTATCGGGTGACGCTGGAGTCTCCGGTCGCGGATGACACGGCAGAACAATTTGCCAACGGCGTTCAGTTGCATAATGAAAAAGATTTGACCCGGCCTGCCGTGCTTGAAGTGATCGCGCCTACCGAGGTTCGTCTGACCATCAGTGAAGGGCGCTACCATCAGGTGAAGCGTATGTTTGCCGCGGTGGGTAACCACGTTGTCGGTCTGCATCGTGAACGTATTGGCGCAATTGAACTCGATCCTGAGCTGGCGCCCGGCGAATATCGCCCGTTAACGGAAGAAGAGATCGCCAGCGTTGGTCTGCCTTCGCATTAATTTCAGGAGAACTCTGTGACCACCAGGCCACACTCGTCGTTCAAAATTGTCTTCATTCTTGGCCTGCTGGCCATGCTGATGCCGCTGTCTATTGATATGTATCTGCCTGCACTGCCGGTTATTTCCGCGCAGTTTGGCGTACCGGCAGGCAGCGCGCAGATGACGCTCAGCACCTATATTCTCGGTTTTGCCCTCGGTCAGCTGTTTTATGGTCCGATGGCGGACAGCTTTGGCCGCAAGCCCGTTATCCTTGGCGGGACCCTGATTTTTGCAGGGGCAGCGGTGGCCTGTGCGCAGGCGCAAACCATCGATCAACTGATTGTCATGCGCTTTTTCCACGGTCTGGCGGCGGCAGCGGCAAGCGTGGTGATCAATGCCCTGATGCGCGATATCTACCCGAAAGAAGAGTTCTCCCGGATGATGTCGTTTGTGATGCTGGTGACGACGATTGCACCACTGGTGGCCCCTATGGCCGGCGGTGCGGTGCTGGTATGGTTCAGCTGGCATGTGATTTTCTGGATCCTGGCGCTTGCCGCGCTGCTGGCCTCGGCAATGATCTTCTTCTTTATTGATGAAACGCTACCCGCGGAGCGCCGACAGAAATTCCACATCCGAACCACAATGGGGAATTTCGCCTCACTGTTTCGCCATAAGCGCGTGCTGAGCTATATGCTGGCGAGCGGTTTCAGCTTCGCCGGGATGTTCTCATTCCTGAGCGCCGGGCCGTTTGTCTATATCGAACTGAACCATGTTTCTCCGCAGCACTTCGGTTATTACTTTGCGCTCAACATCGTCTTCCTGTTCATTATGACCATCATTAACAGCCGCTTTGTCCGCCGAGTCGGGGCGTTGAACATGTTCCGCGCCGGGCTTTGGATCCAGTTTGTGATGGCTATCTGGCTGGTGCTGAGTGCTTTTACAGGCGTGGGCTTCTGGGCGCTGGTGGTGGGGGTTGCGGCCTTCGTCGGCTGCGTGTCGATGGTTTCCTCCAATGCGATGGCGGTGATCCTCGACGAATTCCCGCATATGGCAGGCACCGCTTCGTCGCTGGCCGGAACATTCCGCTTTGGCATCGGCGCCATCGTCGGGGCGTTACTGTCGATGGCCACGTTTAATACGGCCTGGCCGATGCTGTGGGCGATGGCGTTTTGTGCAACCAGCTCCATTCTTTTCTATCTCTACGCCAGTCGGCCGCGAAAGGTGGCCAGCTAACGCGCAAATAAGGCCCAGTCAGGGCCTTTTTTGTTGACACACATCAACCAAAGCTGCGTTCGTTTACCCTGTGTTTGTTTCTTTTATGTAAAATCTATTTGTGTAAAAAGTCACATCATTGTATTTAAAAAGGTTGAGTTAGATCGCAGAAACGGGTACATATAGCGCCGACGCGAGCCTGAACACCTATAAAAAAGCGCCGAATAGTGCAGGCTGGCGATGATGTGTTACTATAAATGTAAATAAATTGTGAAGTAATTTTTGCTTCCGGGGAACGAACGTGAATACATTACAACTCTCCATAGTCCATCGCTTGCCCCAGAGCTATCGCTGGTCGGCGGGTTTTGCAGGTTCGAAAGTTGAACCGATTCCGCAAAGCGTCGCGGGTTGCGAGAATTGTCTGGTTGCACTTAAGTTGCTGAGCCCGAGCGACGAAAATGCATGGCGAGTCATGGAGCGTCTCAGCGAGGCCCTGACGGATATTGAAGTGGACAGCTCCGTACTAGAGTGTGAAGGTGAACCCTGCCTGTTCGTGAAAAGCCAGGATGAATTTGCCGCGACCTGCCGTCTGAAAAACTTTGGTGTTGCTATCGCTGAGCCTTTCTCGGGCCAGTATCCTTTCTGAGCGCTAGTCTGCGGACAACAGCTGGCGCGTGTAGCTCTGCGTTGGCGCAGCAAATACGCGCTGGCACTCTCCCTGCTCGACCACTTCTCCCTGTCGCAACACAATCACCTGATGGCATAACGCCCGCACAACCTGTAAATCATGGCTGATAAAGATATAGGCCAGCCTGTGCTTTTCCTGCAATCCTTTCAGTAATGCCAGGATCTGAGCCTGAACGGTTCTGTCCAGCGACGACGTCGGTTCATCCAGAATGATCAGCTCCGGTTTGAGGATCAGCGCGCGGGCAATGGCGATACGCTGGCGCTGACCGCCGGAAAATTCAGCCGGGTAGCGGTGCCGGGTATCCGGATCTAAGCCAACTTCTGCCATAACGCGTATCACTTCTTCTTCCCGCTGCCGGGCGGTCAATGCTGGCTGATGAACGCGCAGACCCTCTTCGACAATCTGTAATACGTTCAGCCGTGGGTTAAGCGAGGAGTTTGGATCCTGAAACACAACCTGCATGCGGGGACGAACGGGCAACATCTGGCGACGGTTCCAGTTGTGCAGCGGCATACCGTCAAAGAGGATCTCACCCTGCGAGGCGATTAAGCGCAGCAGTGCCAGGCCGGTGGTGCTTTTCCCCGAACCGGACTCGCCCACCAGCCCCAGCGATTCGCCCGGACGTAGGGAAAAATGGATATTTTTCAATACCGGATTCTGGTCGACGATGCGCCGCAGAATCCCTTTGCGAACAGGAAACGACACGCCCAGCCCCTCAACGCGCAGCAACGGCGCGCTGTCAGCCGGCAGGGGAACCGGGTCACCCGTGGGCTCGCTATCAAGCAGACGCTGCGTATAGGGGTGCTGAGGCGCTTTCAGCAGGGTGGCTGCGGTGTTCTGCTCGACGCAGCGTCCGTTTTGCATCACGGCGACGCTGTCGGCGAGCTTTCTCACAATGCTGAGGTTATGGGTGATAAACAGCAGGCTCATGTTCAGTTCGTCACGCAGCTCCCGCAGCAGCCGCAGAATTTGCGCCTGCACCGTCACGTCCAGCGCGGTGGTGGGCTCATCGGCAATCAACAGTTCGGGTCGCGTGAGCAGGGCCATCGCAATCATCACCCGCTGACGTTCGCCGCCGGAAAGCTGATGGGGAAAATCGTTCAGCCGTTTTGCGGCATTGCGAATGCCGGTTCGTTCAAGACAATCCAGAATCTCCCCCCGCGCCGCCTCTTTGCGCATGCCCCGGTGCAGGGACAGCACTTCATAGAGCTGTTTTTCCAGCGTGTGCAGCGGGTTAAGAGAGACCATCGGCTCCTGGAAAATCATGGCAATGTTATTGCCGCGAATTCCGCGCAGGGTTTTTTCATCGGCATGCAGCAGCGAGCGACCGTGAAACAGAATGTCGCCTTGCGGATAGCTGACGGGCGGAGACGGAAGCAGGCGCAGGATCGACAGTGCCGATACGCTCTTGCCAGAGCCTGACTCGCCTACCAGCGCCAGCGTTTCGCCGCGCTGGATCTGCAGCGACAACTCCGTGACCACGGTACGCGCCTCACCCTGTTTTGAAAAGGCAATCGACAGGTTATCAATACTGAGAAGGGGCTGCGTCATCTTATACCGCCTTGTTGGGATCAAAAGCATCGCGCACGGCTTCGCCAATAAAAATCAGCAGTGAAAGCAGCACGGCCACGGCAAGAAAGGCGGTGATGCCTAACCACGGTGCCTGCAGGTTGTTCTTGCCCTGCAGCAGTAGCTCGCCGAGCGACGGGGAACCGAGAGGGAGCCCGAAGCCAAGGAAATCAAGCGAGGTGAGGGTAGTGATGGAACTGCACAGAATAAACGGCAGGAAGGTGAGGGTCGCTACCACGGCGTTAGGAAGCATATGGCGGAAAATGATCCCGCGGTCGCTCACCCCCAGCACCTGGGCAGCGCGAATGTAATCGTAATTACGGGTGCGCAGAAATTCCGCCCGCACCACGCCTACCAGCGCCATCCAGCCGAAGATGACGGTAATGCCTAACAGCCACCAGAAGTTTGGCTGTACCACGCTTGAAAGCAGAATGATCAGAAACAGCGTCGGCATGCCTGACCAGACTTCAATAAAACGTTGACCCCACAGGTCGATTTTCCCGCCGTAGTAGCCCTGAACGGCACCAGCTACCACGCCCATCACGCTGGAAAAGACGGTCAGCATCAGCCCAAAGAGGATCGAGATCCGCGTGCCGTAGAGGATGCGTGCCAGCACATCGCCACCGTTGGCATCCGTTCCCAGCCAGTTTTGCGCGGAAGGCGGGGAAGGGAAGGGGGTGGTGGTCGCAAAGTTAATGCTGTTTGCGCCAAAACGCACCGGCGCCCAGAGTGCCCAGCCGTGCTGTTCAATTTGTTGGCGAAGCCACGGATCCTGATATTCAGCGGGCGTCGCAAACGGGCCACCAAAATCGCTTTCGCTGTATTGGGTGAGAACGGGCACATACCAGCGGTCGTTAAAGTGCACCAGCAGCGGTTTATCGTTGGCAATCAATTCCGAACACATGCTTAAGACAAACAGGACGGCAAAGATCCACAGCGACCAGTAGCCGCGGCGGTTGTGGCGAAAACGGGCCCATCGGGCCTGGTTGACGGGGCTTAAACGCGGCATCAGCGGCCCTCAAAATCAATTCGGGGATCAACCAGCGTATAGCTGATATCGCTGATGATATTCAGCAGCAGGCCAATCAGGGTGAAGATATAAAGCGTGCCAAACATGACCGGATAATCGCGCGACACGGTGGCTTCATATCCCAGCAAGCCCAGTCCGTTGAGGGAGAACATCACCTCTATCAGCAGCGAGCCGGTAAAAAACATACTGATGAACGTGGCAGGAAATCCGGCAATCACCAGCAGCATGGCGTTGCGAAAGACATGTTTCCACATGATCTGCTTTTCGCCCACGCCCTTCGCACGGGCAGTCACAACGTACTGTTTACGGATTTCATCGAGAAAGGCGTTTTTGGTCAACATGGTCAGGGCCGCAAAGCCGCCAATGACGGTTGCAAGCACCGGCAACGTGATGTGCCAGAAATAATCGGTGATCTTCTTGTACCAGGGCAGGGTGCTGAAATCCGCTGACACCAGCCCCCGTAGCGGAAAGATATCGAAATAGCTGCCACCGGCAAAAAAGACAATCAACAGAACGGCAAACAGAAACGCCGGAATGGCATAGCCGATGATGATAAACGTGCTGCTCCAGACATCGAAGCGGCTGCCGTTGTGAACCGCTTTACGGATCCCCAGGGGAATAGAGACGAGATAAATAATCAACGTTCCCCACAGCCCCAGGGTAATCGACACCGGCAGACTTTGCTTAATCAATGTTAAAACCGACGCGCTGCGAAACAGGCTGTCACCAAAATCAAAGCGGAGGTAGTCCCAGAGCATGTTGAAATACCGCTCGTGAAGCGGTTTGTCGAAGCCATAACGATGGGTGATCTCGGCGATGACTTCCGGATCCAGGCCACGTCCGCCGCGATAATGGCTTTCACTGATATTTCCCAGGCCGGTGCGGGCATGGCTCGCGCCCATTCCTTCGCCACCGCCGCCAGGCATGCCGCCGCTGTTGCCAAATTCAATGGCTGCAATAGCCTGGTCGACCGGGCCGCCGGGCGCGATTTGCACAATAAAAAAGTTAATCGTGATGATTGCCCAGAGGGTCGGGATAATCAGCAGGAGACGGCGGATCAGATACGCACCCATGATGATTCCTTATCGCCGCTCAGCGGGAAGTCTGGCGGCTTTGTTAACGTCATACCACCAGGTGTCGAAGCCCAGTGAATAGACAGGGCGTACGGCAGGCTCGGAGAACTTGTCCCAGCGCGCAAGCCTGTCTTCGCCCATATACCACATTGGCAGCATGTAGTAATTCCAGGTTAAGACCCTGTCGAGGGCGCGTCCCAGCGGCAGGAGTTTTTCTTTATCACCCTGCGCCGCCACAATTTTCGCAATCAAGGCATCAATCGCCGGGCTTTTCACCCCCGGCGCATTGTAGGAGGAGTCGATATAGCTGGATGCCCAGGATATTTGCAGATCTGAGCTGGGCCACGGCTGCGCGGGCCACAGGGTTTGCATCATGTCGTAATCACGGCTGCGTTTGCGGTTGGTGAGCTGCGCGTTGTCGACCTGGCGAATGTTCATGGTAATCCCCAGCCGTTCAAGATTGTGCTTAAACGGCAGCACCCACTGATCGTTGCTTCCGGACGCAAGCAGCAGCTCAAAGCTTAACGGTTTGCCCGTTCTGGAATCGACGCGTTTTTGATTCTTCAGTGGCCAGCCTGCATCATCCAGCAGCTTGCTGGCTTTAAGCAGGTTGTCGCGATCGTAGCCGTCACCCTTTGACGCCGGAGGCTGAAATACCGTCGTGAACACCTCCGGCGGCAGTTCTGCTTTCAGCGGTGCCAGCAGGACAAGTTCGTCCGCTTTTGGGTAATCGCGAGCGGCGTATTCAGTGTTCTGGAAATAGCTATTTGCCCGGCTGTAAGCACCGTAAAATAGCGCTTTGTTCATCCATTCAAAATCAAAGGCCAGGGTAATGGCTTCCCGCACCCGGCGGTCAGTAAATACCGGACGCTGGATATTAAACGCCAGCCAGCGCGTATCCTGAGCGGACGCGTTTTTATGCTCGTCTTTAACGATATACCCGTTAGCGAAGTTTTTGCCGATATACCGTGTCGCCCAGTTTTTAGCGCTGCTCTCCACGCGCATATCGAACGCACCGGCTTTGAATGCTTCAAATGCTACGTTATCGTCAAGATAGTAATCGTAGCGAAGGGTATCGAAATTCCAGCGGCCCCGGTTTACCGGCAGGTTTGCCGCCCAGTAGTCTTTGACCCGGGAATAGACAACATACTGCCCCATGCGCCAGTCGGTGATACGGTATGGGCCACCCGCCAGCGGGGGCGTGGAGAGCGGGTCACTAAGTTTGTGATCTTTCCAGAACGATTCAGGCATCACGGGCAGGGAGAACAGGCTGAGCATGTTCTCTTTATTCGGCTCACTCAGCTCAATACGCACCGTGAGCGGGGCAATGGCTTTGACCGTAACGCCTTTGTAGACAATGCGGAACTGGGGAACGCCCTCAGTCATAAATTTGTGAAATGTGAAGGCAATGTCGCTGGCTTTGACCGGCGTCCCATCGTGAAAACGCGCCCGTGGGTTAATCGAAATTTCCGCCCACGCAAAGTTATCCGCGTAACGCACGTTGTCGGCAATCAGCGGGTAGTAACTGCCGGGTTCATCATCAGACGTAACAAACAGCGTATCGTAGAGCGATTCTGTTCGCGCTGCCGCCACGCCGCGCAGGGCGAAGCGGTTGAAGTTGTCGAACGTTCCCGTAGCGGAGAGGGTCACGTTCCCGCCTTTTGGCGCGGCAGGATTGACGTAATCAAAGTGCGTAAAATTGACCGCGTACTTTGGCTCACCAATCACGGAGAACGCGATGTTCTCTGTGATGGTTTGCGCCTGGCTGGACAGGCTCGTTAATGCCAACAGCAGCAACATAAAGCGCATAAGCATCTCGCGGCGGCTCCCTTTCGACTGACCGGCTCAGTTAAGCTGAATAATAAGTGACGTCACGGGCAATGTGAAATCATTCAACGTTCAGGCTGCCATTGGCGGAACTGCTCCAGCGGCATCGGGCGGCTAATCCAGTAACCCTGAAGGAAAACAACGCCATGTTCGCGCAGCCAGGCTGCCTGCTCCGGCGTCTCCACCCCTTCGGCGACGGTCGACATATTCAGTCGTCTTGCCAGGGTGAGTACGGCATCAAGCACCGGGGAGGTCACGGTTTCCGTCCCGATCGCGTTGACAAAACCCCGGTCAATTTTGATGTAATCCATGGTGAAACGCTCAAGGTAAATCAGCGCACTGTGGCCGGTACCAAAATCATCAATCGCAATTTCAAAGCCTTCATTGTGCAGCCATTCGAAAAGATTGTTGGCTTCCCGATGGTTAACCATGTCGCGCTCGGTGATTTCCAGCACGATCTGGAAATGATCCGGCGGCATTAAGTCCAGGAAAGTGCGCATATCCTCTTTGAAGCTTTCCGCATGAAGATGCCCCGGCGCAATGTTAATGCCCAGTTTTGCGCCCGGCGGCAGAAGGGTCTGTAATACCGGCGCGTCGCGGATGATGAGGTCAAAGAGATGCAGCGTCAGCGGCACAATCAGCTTCTGCGCTTCGGCGAAGTTGATAAAGGCATCAGGCGGAATTTCCCCCATCGTCGGGTGTTTCCAGCGCATCAGGACTTCGACACCGCGCATTTGCAGCGTCTCTGCATCCACAACAGGCTGATACACCACATAAAACTGGCCACGTTTAATGGCGCTCAGGATCTCTTTGCCTGGGTTAAGACGCGTGGTGAGGATATAGAAATTAAGCGAGCCGGCCGCAATCCCGCAGACCAGTCCAAAGAACACCGCGAACAGGATTTCATCGCTCGTCCACTCTTCGGCGTACAGTTTGATCGTCAGCGGAACCTCTTTTAGGGTCGCGGTGCGTGCCGGCGTTTCATGTAAATCCTGTGCCTTAACCAGTGTGGCGGACCTGGTCGACAACGCATTGTCGCCAATGATGATGGCAATGCCCGCGAACTCGTTCTGGCGTGCGGTATAAAGCATGTACGGAGTCAGGTTGATGTTTACCGAAGTAAACACGCCGCCGTCCTTCACCAGCGGATTTCGATACCAGATGGCAATCGCGGGTCTGTGCGGCATCATCGGTGTGCCCGGCAGTAACGCCATATCAATTTGTTTATCGATGTGCAGCTCGGGTATCAGTTCTTCCATCGGGACGTTCATCGGACCGGTGGCTGAAGAGCAGTACGCCAGTTTATCCCTGACCAGCAAAAAGGCGCGCACGTTAAGGCTAAAGGCCGCGCGAGAGGTCAGCTCAGCGTTGACGTCGTGGCAGCTGTTCAGCGTGAGCGGCTGAAGGAGATCGATAGAGCTTTTTAACTCATCGAAGTAGCTTTCCATGTAGATGCTCACGTCGTCAATCAGGGTGTCGAATCTGACTTCCCGCTTGTGGTAGCTCCAGAAAAATTGCAATGAACCCAGGAGCAGGGCTGTGATCAGGCCGGTGATAAGGCTGAGGAAAAGTATCTTGCGATTACTGGAGAAGTAGCGGGTGAACATAGACGTCGTGGTTCCTGGATTGCCGCTGAATGTATTCAGTGTAACGGGCAAAAAAAAACACCGCCGAAGCAGTGCTTTTTTTATCAT
Source organism: Enterobacter sp. 200527-13 (assembly GCF_027924865.1). NCBI lineage: Bacteria > Pseudomonadati > Pseudomonadota > Gammaproteobacteria > Enterobacterales > Enterobacteriaceae > Enterobacter > Enterobacter sp. 200527-13. The sequence continues at coordinate 454,625 of NZ_BSCM01000002.1, read as the reverse complement.
ATCGCCGGCCAAGGGATAACCAACGATACAATGATTATTTTAACTGCGGGTCAGTACGCGGCGCGCTTCGTTATAGCGCTTCTTCCAGTAAGGTTCGTTCATGCTGGAAATGGTCACACCGCTGCTGGTGGAGGCATGTACAAACTGGTCATTGCCAATGTAAATGCCAACATGTCGACCTGTCGAACCCGCACGGAACAGGACTAAATCCCCGGTGCGCAGTTTAGTGCGTGAAATCGACTTGCCCATCTCCTGCTGTTCGTAAGTTGAACGCGGAAGATCTAACCCAAACTGCTCACGGAAAGTACGCTGTACGAAACCGGAACAATCAATGCCTTTTTTGGTGCTGCCGCCAAGACGATAACGCACGCCTTTCCAGTCAGCATACTGGTCCATAATACGGGACTTCACGTCCAGATTACGTACCATATTTTCAAATTCATCCTGAGAGGCTTGCAGTGACGAGGAATCTTCCATTCCCACAACACGCGTCTCAGGATGCATATTCTTTGCGGTGTTCGATGTACTACATGCAGATAACAGTACCGCCACTGCTATCGCCGGGATCCCCCGTAAGATATATCTCAAAATCGGTTGAGATTTGACCATTTTGTTTATTATCCCTTGAAGTCCTTAACGACAAATATCGTTATAAAAAATGCCAAACGTGACGAGACTAATTATCTGTTCACAATGAGACAATTCTTTCTGATCACATTTGTGGCGTAGCGCACAAATTTATTCACCAGCGAAATAATTATCTCTATGGGGCAAAACGAGTTCGAGATTAACCGATTGCCTGGGGTATTGCGAGCAAAAAAAGCCTTTTTTTTATAAGAAATTGTGATACAGAAAGTAAAAATTGATAATTGTTCAAAAAGCGCACGATCAAGGTTAAAAACCGTGCAACACATTCATTTTTATCACGAATATTGTGACGAAATGATGACGGGAGGGGGGGAAAGGGGAGAAAAGTGCATCAAGGATCAAAACGATCCCTGATGCATAGTGTTAATTAAGGTTAATTATTGGTTTCTGATTTGTTGCGTTTTGCCGGGGAGGTAGCGATCGAACACGGCTATTATCTTGTCGCTCAGCGGTGTCATCAGACACCACGGCAGCGCAACCAGCACAGAAGAGAGCGAACCGACTGCAATATCAGTAAACCAGTGAGCGCCAATCATTACCCGTGGGAAGGCAAAAACCACAAAAATAATCAGGGCTATCGCAAAGGCTTTTCGGCCGAAATAGCGGAGCATCACGCCGGAAAAAATAAGCAGCATCATTCCGTGATCGCCCGGGAAACTGGCCTTCGACGCATCTTTCGTTGGAATATGCAGCAGCTCGCTGACGCGATAAATATCGGGGAAGAAGAGCGTTGGGCTGGAACGCTTAACCGGAATAATGGCCGTTGCCAGCTGGTTAATTACCACCGCAAGCAGCAACATCATCAAACCAATAATCAGAATACGGCGGCGTCCTGTTTTGTCCTCTTTCAGCCAGAAAGAGAGCATCAGGCCGCCCATCGCCAGCAGCGAGCAGCCGTCAAAGGCGCGGTTATTCGTGATAGCAACCAGCCACAGGAAGGCTTCGCTCTTCACCAGTTCCTGGTTGAAGAAGTGAAAAATGGCAGAATCCAGCGGAAACCAGACACCATGATTCGCCGGGATATACCAGGAGAAAAAGAGCGCCAGACCGGCGACATTAAGCAGTAATATCAGGGGAAGTCGAGTCGTCATAACATTCAGCATAGAGTGAAATCTGGGGCAACGTTAGCCGCCCAAACTTAAACGAAGCTTCAACAGGCTGGACTGCAGGGCATTCCAGTCGGCGTTAACCGCACTAATTAACTCTATTCGGCTATCAGGTGGCGCCACATTTTGCGTTTCGATAAAGAAATCTTCGCCCTGACGGTTGATCCGCACCAGCCCGTCCGGGGTGCGCATGATCCCTTTAACACGATCGACCGGAGCCAGTCTGGCCCATTCGAGTACGCCGATGGTATCGAAAACGGTATCCGCATCGAAAATCCATCCGCAGGCCTGATAGCCCTGGCCGCTGTTAAGGTTACGACGCCAGCGCTGGTGTTCCGGCAGACTCAGGGCAGCCAGACCCTGTTTTTGCGGATGGCTGTGGGCGTGTTCCGCGCTTGCCGGGAGCGCCGCCAGGTTCAGACGAGGCAGGTCAAGCAGGGCGTTATCAATTTTCCCCTGGGTGGTCTGCACCCGCTGACGGTTGCCACCGAAGTGCTGCCACCATGTCTCCAGTGCGGACTGGCTTTCCGCCGTTGCGCGATCCTCTTTATTGGCGACGATAATATCTGCCGAGGCGAGCTGGTCGCGGAAGTTCTCGTTGGTCACGGCTTTTTCATCCAGCAGCTGACGGGGGTCCAGCAGGCACAGCGTGGCACGCAGATCGATCCACGGCTCGTAGACCGGCGCGGTCAGTAAATCGAGAATTTGCTTCGGATGACCCAGCCCGGTCGGTTCAATCAGCAGACGGTCTGGTTTGCCCTGACGCAGCAGCGTATTCAGCCCGACCTGCATCGGCAGACCATTTACGCAGCACATGCAGCCACCGGGGATCTCTTTGATCATCGCGCCGCTGTCTGCCAGTAATGCGCCATCAATACCCACTTCGCCAAATTCATTGACCAGGACGGCCCATTTTTCTGCCGGATCCTTATTGGCCAGCAGGTGGAGAATTGAGGTGGTTTTACCGCTGCCGAGAAAACCGGTAATGAGGTTGGTTTTGGTCACGTGCGCTCCAGTCGATGATTGTGATGCTATAACAATTATCCATCATCCTGGCGAAAAACGGGCGCAATGAGAAGGGGGAGGGCGAACGGAGGCAATCGCCGTTCGCCTTAAGCGCAATAATCGCTAAATATTTAACGTTTCGATAACAGCCTGACGCGCGCCATGGCGGGCGATGCGCTGATAGGCCTGGCTGATGGCCTCCACGAATAGGCTATTTTGTGCGAGATCGTGACCAAAGATTTCACTCAGCCCCAGCAGGGCGTTGACGCGCTCAGCGTCGCTGCTGGCTGCAACAAGGGTGCGGATTTTATCACTCAGCGGATCGCGCACATCAATCGCGTCGCCACGCTCGTCGGTACCGCTGACGTAGCGGATCCAGCCTGCAACGCCCAGGGCCAGCAGCGGCCACGCGGTTTTACGTTCAAGATGGATGCGGATCCCATCCAGCATGCGTTGCGGCAATTTCTGGCTTCCGTCCATCGCAATTTGCCAGGTCCGGTGCTGCAGTGCCGGATTGGCAAAGCGTTCAAGCAGGCTATCGGCATAAGCCGTGAGGTCGACATCCTTAATACGCAGCGTAGGAGCCTGCTCATTTAGCATTAACCGACGTGCGGCTTCGCGAAAAGCGGTGTCTTCCATACATTCGTTGATGTGCGCATACCCGGCGAGGTAGCCCAGATACGCGAGGAAAGAGTGGCTGCCGTTGAGCATGCGCAATTTCATCTGTTCCCACGGCAGAACGTCCTGCACCATTTGTACACCAGCCACTTCCCATGCCGGGCGTCCGGCAACAAAGTTATCTTCCACTACCCACTGAATAAACGGTTCGCAGCTGATAGCACAAGGATCTTCTACTCCAAGCTCTTGCGTGATTTCTGCCAGCGACGCCTCGGTCGCGGCAGGGACAATTCGGTCGACCATGGTCCCCGGAAAGCTCACATGTGAATCAATCCACTCTGCCAGCGCCGGGTCGCGTTTCTGGGCCATCCCCAGTACCGCGTTTTTCACCACATGGCCGTTATCAGGGATGTTGTCGCAGGAGAGGACGGTAAAAGCGGACAAGCCGCGTTCACGGCGGCGGTGGAGCGCCTCGACCAGGATCCCGGGCGCGGAGTGCGGTTCAGACGGGTTCTCCAGATCGTGAACGATCCGGGAGTTGTGCAAATCCAGATTACCGGTGGCGGGATCGATGCAATAACCTTTCTCTGTGATGGTGAGCGACACAATGGCGACCTGAGGTTCACAAAATTTCTCAATGATGGCAGGCAGAGAATCCAGTTTTGCGTTCAGACATTCATGGACGGCACCGACGATAATCGGCTGGTTTCCCTCCGCCCCTTTTTCCAGCACGGTGAAGAGATGATCCTGTGCGCGCAACTGGCTCATCAGCACGTCGCCGCTGAAGAGGCTAATCTCACAAATACCCCAGTCGCCGCCTTTCTCATTCAGCACCCGGTTTGTTAACAAGGCCTGATGCGCGCGGTGAAATGCGCCGAAGCCAAAATGGACGATGCGAGAGCGTAACTGCTTACGATCGTAGCGAGGGAGCTGGACATGGGCAGGAAGCGAGGTGGAGGCAATTGTCTTCATGAAATACACACCTGATTAACCATTAATTAACAACGCCAGTGTAAAGTTATATGACAGCAAATTAAATTGGTGAGCCGTAAATATCCCCGAAGTGTGAGTTTGATCAATCAATGTGTGGCGGTGTGTTGACCCTTTACGGCAAACATGTATGGTAGTCGTCATCGTAGTCATCCATATTGGTATAACAACTTTAGAGGTGAGGCAATGGAACAGACCTGGCGTTGGTACGGGCCGAACGATCCGGTTTCTCTTGATGATGTGCGTCAGGCTGGCGCAACGGGTGTCGTGACGGCGCTGCATCACATTCCTAATGGTCAGGTATGGCCGATTGAAGAAATCAAAAAGCGTCAGGCGCTGCTGGCGGAAAAAGGCCTGACCTGGTCTGTGGTGGAAAGCATCCCGGTTCACGAAGATATCAAAACCCATTCAGGTGATTATCAGACCTGGATTGCCAACTACCAGCAGAGCATTCGTCACCTGGCGGCCTGCGGTATCGATACTGTTTGCTATAACTTCATGCCCATTCTTGACTGGACGCGCACCGATCTTGAGTACACGTTGCCGGACGGTTCAAAAGCATTACGTTTCGATCAGATTGCCTTTGCGGCATTTGAGCTGCACATCCTGAAACGTCCTGGTGCAGAAGCCGATTACACGGCTGAAGAGCAGCAGCAGGCGCTCGCGTGGTTTAACGCAGCCAGTGACGCCGAGATTGAAAAGCTGACCCGCAATATTATTGCTGGCCTGCCGGGCGCTGAAGAGGGCTATACGCTGGATCAGTTCCGCGCGCGACTGGCGGAATATGGGAATATCGATAAAAACCAGCTGCGTGAAAACATGGCGTTTTTCCTGCGCGCTATCGTACCGGTAGCGGAAGAAGCGGGCGTGCGCCTGGCCGTGCACCCGGACGATCCTCCGCGTCCTATTCTCGGTTTACCGCGTATCGTGTCCACGATTGAAGATATGCAGTGGCTGAAAGAGACCGTGGACAGTATCTATAACGGATTCACCATGTGTACCGGCTCTTACGGCGTGCGTGCGGATAACGATCTGGTGCAGATGATTGAAACCTTCGGCGATCGTATTCACTTCACGCATCTGCGTGCGACCTGTCGTGAGGATAATCCAAAAACCTTCCATGAAGCAGCGCACCTGGGCGGCGATGTGAATATGGTCGCGGTAGTGGATGCGATTCTGGCGGAAGAGGTACGTCGTAAGCACGCGGGTGACGTTCGTCCTATCCCGTTCCGTCCCGATCATGGTCACCAGATGCTGGACGATCTGCGTAAGAAAACGAACCCAGGTTATTCGGCGATTGGTCGTCTGAAAGGCATGGCGGAAGTGCGGGGCGTTGAGCTGGCGCTGAAGATGACGAAATACCCGGAACTGCTGTAACGTCTGTTGCCCGGTGGCGCTGTGCCACCGGGCGAATATCGCATTAGTCTGCGCGACCCATATAGCGTTTTTCTTCGATATGGATGCGGATTTTCTCGCCCGCGGAGAGGTATTCTGGCACCTGCACCACCAGACCGGTCGTCAGGGTTGCTGGTTTGTTGCGGGCACTTGCGGATGCGCCTTTGATGCCCGGAGCCGTTTCCACGATTTCCAGATCCACGGTCTGCGGCAGCTCCAGCGCCAGCAGCACGCCATCCCAGGTCAGAACCTGCATGTCAGGCATCCCGCCTTCAGGAATAAAGAGGAGTTCTTCTTCAATCTGATCTTTGGTGAAGATATACGGGGTGTAATCTTCTTTATCCATGAATACGTATTCGTTGCCATCAATGTAGGAAAAATCAACATAGCGGCGGGTCAGGGTCACGGTATCAACGATATCGTCACCTTTAAAACGTTCTTCCACTTTCAGACCGGTACGCACATCGGCGAAACGCATTTTGTACAGCGTTGCTGCACCACGGGCGCTCGGGGCCTGAATATCGATATCTTTCACAATCAGCAGCTTGCCGTTGTAATTCAGTACCATACCTTTCTTAATTTCGTTCGCTCTTGGCATTGCAGTAATCCTGTTTACGGGTGGTAAAAAATATCGCGCCAAATTACTCGTGCTCGGCCTTTCAGGCAAGCGGAATTCGTGGCTTTTGCTATCAATACACAAAAGGTGTTACTGTGCGCGCAATGCCCGACTGCGCGGGCGTTCTTCAGCGAAAGAGAGCCTGTATGGATTGTCGTCCCGATTGTGGCGCGTGTTGTACCGCACCGTCCATTTCAAGCCCCATTCCTGGCATGCCGGACGGCAAACCTGCTAATACCCGCTGTGTGCAGCTTGCTGAAAATAACCTGTGCATGATCTTTGGTTCCCCGCTGCGCCCGAAAGTCTGTTCCGGCCTTCAGCCGTCCGCGGAGATGTGCGGCAGCACGCGCACGCAGGCGATCACCTACCTTCTTGAGCTGGAAGCGCTCACCGCCCCTTAAACGTCCTTAATTCGCGCCAGACACCCTATCGTCAGCGTACACATCACCAGCGCAATCCAGAATACCGTGTGATAGCTCCAGATCTCGGCCACGATGCCGGCCATTGAGCCTGCAATAATCCAGCCCACGCGAGTGGTATTGGTATAAAGGGTGGTGGCGGAGCCTGCCTGGCCTGGCATCAGGTCCTGGAAATAGAGCATGCCAATCCCGGCGAGTATGCCGATATAAATGGCGTTGAGAAGCTGCAATGCCAGCAAGAGTCCTGGCGTGTGCACCGTCAGCATACCGATATAGAACAGCAGTCCTGCGACAGCCGCGATGCGCATTAAAAAACGCTTTCCGAAACGCTTCGCGTAATAGCCCGCGATCAGCATGGTCGGGATCTCAAGCCCGGCCGCGGTTCCCATCATAATGCCCGCCAGCTTCTCTGGCAGATGCAGCTCATCAATAATAAACAGCGGCATGTTGATAATATAAAGGCTGTTTGTTCCCCACATCAACGTACAGATAACAAACAGGAGCAGCGCATCACGACGGTTACGGCGCGGGGCTTCCAGTACGCCTGAAGCCACTTTGGGCTCTTTGCGCATCGACGGCAGGAAGAACCACACCATGGTGCCGCACACCACAAACGCGACAGCCGCACTCAGGTACATCACCGTAAAGCCAAACCCCATCGCCAGGGCATACGCCAGCGGCGGGCCAATGACCCATGCCAGCGACACCTGGGCACGCAGAATAGAGCTGAACATCACCGCTTCACGACCGGTATGGTCGGCGTGCTCGCGGGCGAGGGCGAACATCTGCGGGTTCGCCGTGGAACCGAAGCTGCTCAGGAACACCCCCACGAACAGCAGGATGAAATAGTTGCGGTTAAAAGCAAACAACACGCAGGCAAACACCCCGAGAAGGCAGCAAAAGACGATCAGACTTTTACGATCGCCTTTTCTGTCGGAACGCCCCGCCAGAAACTGACTCACCAGAATGCCGATGATGGCACTGCCGGTAAAAAAGAAGCCAACCATTGCCGGACGGGCGTGGACTTCATTGGTCAGAAACAGGCTCAGCGTGGGCGTCTGTAACGCCCCGGCAATGCCGGTAAGGAAGGCAACAATCAAAAACGCCGTGGACGTCAAATCAAAGGGTTTTGGCGAGGCGGCGGCAGGGGTGTTATGCATACTTTCAGTATCAGCAAGTCATAAAGAGACGCGGAGTGTACGACGCTTGTCAGAAAATAAACAGGTACTGCGGTCAATTTCGCCACGAAAAATCAAAATGCCATTTCAATTAACAGTCGCGGGCTGAACTTAGCTGAAACTGACTTGATGAACGTCAGCAAGATTCAGCTGAGCGAAGAAGAAATGTGCTGTATCTCTAAATTCTGCATCGCCATTTGTAACTTTTCTTGCAAGGTTAAGCAGAAAGCGCAAGACTTTTTGAAACGTTTCAGCGCTATCTTGTTTTAACAAACGGAGCAGGCTAGCGCATTTTTTCTCATTTAAGCTGAAACGATTCAAGTTCAGCAGGAGAGGAGAACCATGTTCCAGTTATCTGTTCAGGATATCCACCCGGGCGCTCAGGCCGGGAACAAAGAAGAGGCCATTCGCCAGGTTGCCGCTGCCCTTGTGCAGGCGGGTAATGTCGCGGACGGCTACGTTAACGGCATGCTGGCGCGCGAGCAGCAGACCTCCACTTTCCTCGGCAATGGCATCGCCATTCCGCACGGTACAACGGACACCCGCGATCAGGTGCTGAAAACCGGCGTTCAGGTTTATCAGTTCCCTCAGGGTGTGGTGTGGGGCGACGGTCAGGTTGCTTACGTGGCAATCGGTATCGCTGCCAGCAGCGACGAGCACCTGGGCTTGCTGCGTCAGCTGACGCATGTGCTGAGCGATGATTCGGTGGCTGAACAGCTGAAGTCCGCGACGACTGCGGAAGAGCTGCGCGCGTTGCTGATGGGCGAAAAACAGAGTGAAGCGCTGAAACTGGATAATGAAACATTGACCCTGGATGTTGTGGCGAGCGATCTGGTCACGCTGCAGGCGCTGAACGCAGGCCGTCTGAAAGAAGCCGGTGCGGTAGACGCGTCCTTTATCACGCGCGTTATCAATGAGAAGCCGCTGAACCTGGGACAAGGTATCTGGCTGAACGACAGTGCTGAAGGCAACCTGCGCAGCGCTATCGCGGTGAGCCGCGCGGCCAACGCGTTTGACGTTGAGGGCGCGCACGCTGCGATGCTGGTCACCGTCGCGATGACCGATGAACAGCCGGTTTCCGCGCTAAAACGTCTTGGCGATCTGCTGCTGAATGACAAGGCTGAAAAACTGCTGAACGCTGACGCAAGCACGCTGCTGGCGCTGCTGACCAGCGATGATGTGCTGACTGATGACGTGCTGACCGCTGAGTTTGTAGTGCGTAACGAGCACGGCCTGCATGCCCGTCCTGGCACCATGCTGGTGAATACCATTAAACAATTCGAAAGTGAGATTACCGTGACTAACCTTGATGGCACGGGCAAACCGGCCAACGGCCGTAGCCTGATGAAAGTTGTCGCGCTGGGCGTGAAGAAAGGTCACCGTCTGCGCTTTACCGCACAGGGTGCTGATGCTGAACAGGCACTGAAAGCGATTGGCGACGCCATCGCGGCAGGTCTGGGGGAGGGCGCATAATGAGCAGACGTGTTGCGACTATTACGCTGAACCCGGCATATGACCTGGTGGGGTTTTGCCCGGAGATTGAGCGCGGCGAAGTAAACCTCGTGCGTACCACTGGCCTGCATGCTGCAGGTAAAGGGATTAACGTCGCGAAAGTGCTCAAGGATCTCGGTATCGATGTCACCGTGGGCGGATTCCTCGGTAAAGATAACCAGGATGGTTTCCAGCAGCTGTTCAGCGAACTGGGGATTGCTAATCGTTTTCAGGTTGTTCAGGGCCGTACCCGTATCAACGTCAAGCTGACGGAGAAAGACGGCGAAGTGACCGATCTAAACTTCTCAGGCTTCGAGGTGACTCCGTCAGACTGGGAGCGCTTCGTGAACGACTCTCTGACCTGGCTTGGTCAGTTCGACATGGTCTGCGTCAGCGGCAGCCTGCCGTCCGGCGTGAGCCCGGAAGCGTTCACCGACTGGATGACGCGTCTGCGAAGCCAGTGCCCATGCATTATTTTTGACAGCAGCCGTGACGCGCTGGTCGCCGGCCTGAAAGCCTCGCCGTGGCTGGTGAAGCCGAATCGCCGCGAACTGGAGATCTGGGCTGGCCGTAAGCTGCCAGAATTAAAAGATGTGATTGACGCTGCCCATGCGCTACGCGAGCAGGGTATCGCTCACGTGGTTATCTCTCTTGGTGCAGAAGGGGCGCTGTGGGTTAACGCTTCTGGCGAATGGATCGCCAAACCGCCATCGGTTGACGTTGTCAGCACCGTTGGCGCAGGGGATTCAATGGTAGGCGGTCTGATTTATGGCCTGCTGATGCGTGAATCCAGTGAACATACTTTACGTCTTGCCACCGCCGTTGCTGCCCTGGCCGTTAGCCAGAGCAATGTCGGTATTACCGATCGTACCCAGTTAGCCGCGATGATGGCGCGCGTTGACTTAAAACCTTTTAACTAACAGCAGGAGAGGAATAATGAAAACGCTGCTGATCATTGACTCCGGTCTCGGACAGGCTCGCGCCTATATGGCGAAGACCTTGCTGGGAGCGGCGGCGAACAAAGCACATCTCGAGATGACGGATAACCCGGGCGACGCCGAAATGGTGATTGTTCTGGGGGATAAAATTCCCGCTGACAGTGCGCTGAATGGCAAAAAAGTGTGGCTGGGCGACATCAATCGCGCGGTGGCGCACCCGGAACTGTTCCTGAGCGAAGCGAAAGGTCATGCGTCTGTTTACAGCGCACCGGTCGCGGCGCCGGTTGCCGCGTCCGGACCAAAACGTATTGTGGCGATCACGGCCTGCCCGACGGGCGTGGCTCATACCTTTATGGCGGCTGAAGCCATTGAAACCGAAGCGAAAAAACGCGGCTGGTGGGTAAAAGTTGAAACACGTGGATCCGTTGGTGCGGGCAACGCAATCACCCCTGAAGAGGTGGCTGAAGCCGATCTGGTGATGGTTGCGGCTGACATCGAAGTGGACCTGGCGAAATTTGCCGGTAAGCCGATGTACCGCACGTCAACGGGCCTGGCGCTGAAAAAGACCGCTCAGGAGTTTGATAAAGCGCTGGTGGAAGCGAAGCCGTATCAGGCAACGGGGTCCACGCAAACTGCGACGGAAGGTAAGAAAGAGTCCGCTGGCGCCTATCGCCATCTGCTGACCGGCGTGTCTTATATGCTGCCGATGGTGGTGGCGGGCGGTCTGTGTATTGCCCTCTCGTTCGCGTTTGGTATTACCGCGTTTAAAGAAGAAGGCACGCTGGCTGCTGCCCTGATGCAGATTGGTGGTGGTTCCGCGTTTGCCCTGATGGTGCCGGTGCTGGCAGGTTTTATCGCCTTCTCCATCGCTGACCGTCCGGGCCTGACGCCGGGTCTTATCGGCGGTATGCTGGCGGTGAGCACCGGTTCTGGTTTTATCGGCGGTATCATTGCCGGTTTCCTGGCGGGTTACGTTGCGAAGCTTATCAGCTCGAAGCTGAAACTGCCGCAGAGTATGGAAGCGCTGAAACCGATCCTGATTATCCCGTTGATTTCCAGCCTGGTGGTGGGTCTGGCGATGATTTACCTCATCGGTAAACCTGTAGCGGGTATCCTGGCGGGTCTGACCCACTGGCTGCAAACCATGGGTACCGCGAATGCGGTACTGCTGGGAGCTATTCTCGGTGGCATGATGTGTACCGACATGGGTGGCCCGGTGAACAAAGCAGCATACGCATTCGGTGTTGGCCTGCTGAGTACCCAGACCTACGCGCCAATGGCAGCGATTATGGCGGCCGGTATGGTGCCACCATTGGCTCTTGGCCTGGCAACCATCATTGCACGTCGTAAGTTCGACAAAGCGCAGCAGGAAGGGGGGAAAGCCGCCCTGGTACTTGGCCTGTGCTTTATCACCGAAGGGGCAATTCCGTTCGCGGCGCGTGACCCAATGCGCGTGCTGCCATGCTGTATCGTGGGGGGCGCGGTAACCGGTGCTATCTCCATGGCGGTTGGCGCGAAACTGATGGCACCACACGGCGGTCTGTTCGTGCTGCTGATCCCAGGTGCAATCACGCCAGTGCTGGGTTATCTGCTGGCGATTGTGGCCGGTACGCTGGTGGCAGGTCTCTCTTACGCGGTGCTGAAACGTCCGGATGCGGAAGGGGTCGCGAAAGCGGCGTAAGCGGTAAAACAATAAAAAAGCCGGGTGCTTATGCGACCCGGCTTTTTTTATGCCGCCTGTTCAGCGGTTTGCTGTGCCTTCAGCCAGGCAATCTCTTCTGCCCAGATGTCCGGATTAATGGTTTCCAGCACCATCGGGATACCGTCGAAACGGGCATCCTGCATAATAAAGCGGAACGCATCGTGGCCAATATTGCCTTCACCGAGGCTGTGATGGCGGTCCACGCGGCTGCCAAACGCGCTTTTCGCATCGTTCAAGTGCATTCCGCGCAGATACTTGAAGCCCACAATGCGTTCAAACTCATCGAAAGTCTTTTTCGTCTCATCAAGCGTTCGCAGATCGTAACCCGCGGCAAAGGCATGGCAGGTATCAATACATACGCCTACGCGGGATTTATCCTCCACGCCGTCAATAATGGCCGCCAGGTGTTCGAACTTAAAGCCGAGGTTACTGCCCTGCCCGGCGGTGTTCTCGATGACCGCCGTCACGCCCTGGGTTTTATCCAGCGTGATGTTGATGGATTCGGCAATGCGCGCCAGACAGGCATCTTCGTCAATCTGCATCAGATGACTTCCCGGATGGAAGTTCAACAGCGTCAGCCCAAGCTGCTCGCAGCGCTGCACTTCATCAAGAAAAGCCTCGCGGGATTTCTCCAGCGCCTCCTGCACGGGATGGCCGAGGTTAATGAGATAGCTGTCGTGGGGAAGGATTTGGCCCGGCCCGTAGTGGTATTTCTCACAGGCGGCTTTGAAATCATCAATCACTTCAGAGGTGAGCGGGGCGGCGCGCCACTGGCGCTGGTTCTTGGTGAACAGGGCGAAAGCGGTCGCCTCAATTTCGGCGGCGCGAATGGCGGCATTCGCAAGGCCACCTGCAGCGCTGACGTGCGCTCCAACATATTTCATAAAGGGACTCCTGTTAACCCGAAATACGTATGATAGCGGGTTAACAGGAGAAGGATGAAGTGGTTTATGCCATCAGGCTATGTACCGCGAGGTTAATCGCACCGCCGCCAACGATCAGCCAGATGAAGAGTACCAGCGCCATCAGCAGCGGTTTTGCACCTGCTTTTTTCAGCGCGCTCACGTGTGTCGTGACCCCGAGCGCCGCCATCGCCATCGCCAGCAGGACGGTATCCAGCGTGACCTGCATATCCACCACGGCTTTCGGCAGCAGGTGGAAGGAGTTAAATACCGCCACCACGATGAAAAGAATCGCAAACCACGGAATGGTGATTTTACTCTTCTGGCTACTGCCTGCCGGCGCGAGTTGTTTTACGCGAGCGGCCAGGATAATCAGGAACGGAGCCAGCATCATCACGCGCAGCATTTTGGCAATGACCGCGGCATTTTCCGCATCCGGATTAATGGCGTGACCCGCCGCCACCACCTGAGCCACTTCATGCATGGTTGAACCAATATAAATGCCGTAGGTCTCCGGGCTAAACCAGTGCGCAACCAGCGGGTACATGGCCGGGTAGAGGAAAATCGCCAGCGTACCGAAAATAACCACGGTCGCGACGGCAACCGTCACTTTGCTGGATTCTGCCTTAACGACAGGTTCGGTTGCCAGTACCGCGGCGGCCCCGCAGATGCTGCTGCCGGCACCAATCAGCCAGCTGGTTTGTTTATCCAGCCCAAACACTTTCTGGCCAATAAAGCAGGCCAGTAAAAAGGTGCTGGTCAGGGTCAGGACGTCAATAGCGATCCCGCTGACGCCGACATCCGCAATCTGTGAAAAGGTCAGGCGGAAGCCGTAAAGGATAATCCCGAGGCGCAGCAGATGCTGTTTGGCGAAAATAACCCCGCCATCACAGGACTTCCAGATATGGGGGTAAACGGTATTTCCCACCACCATGCCGAGCAATATTGCCAGCGTTAAGGCACTAAAACCTGCCCCGGCGACGGCCGGAATGCTGCCGCCCCATAACGCTACGCCAGTTACCACCGCGCTGAGCGCAAGACCCGGCACGAAGTGCCACAATGTACGTTGATGCTGTAAGGTGTGTTCTGACATAACCTTCTCCTTTATCTGGCTAAAAGGTTACGGCGTTGTGGCTTAAAAATAAAATTGATTATATACTTATAATCAATCTGTATAAGTGGTAAGTGACCATGCACATTACGTTGCGTCAGCTGGAAGTTTTTGCCGAAGTGCTGAAAAGTGGGTCGACGACGCAGGCCTCGCAAATGCTGGCGTTGTCCCAGTCCGCGGTCAGCGCGGCCCTGACCGATCTGGAAGGGCAACTGGGGGTTCAGCTTTTCGACAGAGTGGGGAAACGGCTGGTCGTCAATGAACATGGCCGCCTGCTGTACCCGCGCGCGCTGGCATTGCTGGAGCAGGCGACTGAAATCGAACAATTGTTCCGCGAAGAGAACGGAGCCATCCGCGTTTACGCCAGCAGTACGATCGGCAATTATATTCTGCCGGAAGTGATTGCCCGCTATCGCCGGGATTTCCCGACCCTGCCGCTGGAGATGAGCGTTGGCAATAGCCAGGATGTCATCAATGCGGTGATCGATTTCCGCGTGGACATCGGTTTGATTGAAGGGCCGTGTCACAACGTCGATATCATTGCTGAACCCTGGCTGGAAGATGAGCTGGTGGTGTTCGCCTCGCCAGCCTCTTCTTTATTACAGGGTGAAGTGACGCTGGAACGGCTGGCTCAGGCGCAGTGGATCCTCCGGGAACAGGGCTCCGGTACCCGTGAAATTGTCGATTACCTGCTGCTCTCTCACCTGCCGCATTTCCGGCTGAGTATGGAGCTGGGCAACTCGGAAGCCATCAAACACGCGGTCCGTCATGGGCTGGGCATCAGCTGTCTCTCCCGGCGGGTGATTGCTGAACAGCTTGAGGCCGGCACGCTGGTCGAAATACCGCTCCCGTTGCCTAAACTGGTGCGCACGCTGTGGTGCATTCATCATCGTCAGAAACACCTTTCCAGCTCGCTGCAGCGTTTTCTGCGCTATTGCGACATGTAAACCCGCAATGCGGATCCTCTCTCCGTTGGGAGAGGGGAGATGCAGATGCGTGCTTTACTTATAATCCTGGTCGAGTCATGAAGCTCTCTTATAACTGAGCATTTCTGCCGGAAGGAACGCGTATCGTCTGCTACAATCGCGCCTCATTTGTTGAAGGGACAGCATTTTCACATGGTTTCAGAAATTAAAACCACAGAAGCGCCCGCGCTACGTCGCGAACTTAAGGCGCGTCACCTGACGATGATCGCTATCGGCGGTTCAATCGGTACAGGTCTTTTTGTTGCCTCTGGCGCAACAATTTCGGCAGCCGGCCCGGGTGGGGCACTTTTCTCTTATATCCTGATTGGCCTGATGGTGTACTTCCTGATGACCAGTCTGGGCGAACTGGCGGCGTACATGCCGGTATCCGGTTCGTTTTCGACCTACGGTCAAAAATACGTTGAAGAAGGCTTCGGCTTCGCGCTGGGCTGGAACTACTGGTACAACTGGGCCGTTACTATCGCCGTTGACCTGGTCGCCGCACAGCTGGTGATGAACTGGTGGTTCCCGGACACGCCAGGCTGGATCTGGAGTGCGCTGTTCCTGGCGGTGATCTTCCTGCTCAACTACATCTCCGTGCGTGGTTTTGGCGAAGCGGAATACTGGTTCTCTTTGATCAAAGTGGCAACCGTCATCATCTTTATCGTCGTCGGTGTGGCGATGATCGTTGGTATTTTCAAAGGCGCTCAACCTGCAGGATGGAGTAACTGGAGCATTGGCGATGCGCCATTTGCGGGTGGATTCTCGGCCATGATTGGCGTGGCGATGATTGTCGGCTTCTCCTTCCAGGGAACCGAGCTGATCGGTATTGCTGCCGGTGAATCCGAGAACCCGGAGAAGAACATTCCACGCGCGGTGCGTCAGGTATTCTGGCGTATCCTGCTGTTCTATGTGTTTGCGATTTTGATTATCAGCCTGATCATTCCTTACACCGATCCAAGCCTGCTGCGCAATGATGTGAAAGACATCAGCGTTAGCCCGTTCACGCTGGTCTTCCAGCATGCCGGTCTGCTCTCCGCCGCGGCGGTGATGAATGCCGTTATCCTGACCGCCGTGCTCTCAGCGGGTAACTCCGGCATGTATGCGTCTACCCGTATGCTCTACACCCTGGCATGCGACGGCAAAGCGCCACGCATCTTTTCTAAGCTGTCCCGTGGCGGCGTACCGCGTAATGCCCTGTATGCCACAACGGTGATTGCCGGTCTGTGCTTCCTGACCTCCATGTTTGGCAACCAGACGGTGTACCTGTGGCTGCTCAATACGTCCGGTATGACGGGCTTTATCGCCTGGCTCGGGATTGCTATCAGCCACTATCGCTTCCGTCGCGGTTACGTTATGCAAGGTCATGACATTAATGACCTGCCGTATCGCTCAGGGTTCTTCCCGCTGGGGCCTATTTTCGCCTTCATTCTGTGCCTGATTATTACGCTGGGACAGAACTATGAAGCGTTCCTTGCGGACCGTATCGACTGGGGTGGTGTAACGGCGACCTACATCGGTATTCCGCTGTTCCTGATAATCTGGTTTGGTTACAAACTGACGAAGGGGACGCGCTTTGTTCGCTACAGTGAAATGGAATTTCCGGGACGCGTAAAACAATAACCGCACTTCCTCTCTTTAGCCCGCTCGGTTGAGCGGGCTTTTTTATTGGCGATCAGAAGCTGTAGGTCATGCCGACAGTGTAACGGCGGCCATCAAGTACGGTATCGTAAGTCTCGTAATCAATCTGTTTATCCAGCACGTTATACACGCCTGCGGTTACCAGCAGGTTCTTGTTAGCGTTATAGCGCAGACCCACATCAACCTGCGTGTAAGACGGTGTGCCCTGTGACATTGAGGTTCGGCTGAGATACTCAGAAGATTTGCCGCGGAAGTTCAGGCGGCTCCAGAAGCCCACATCCTGCGTAGCCTGCCAGTCCAGCGTGGTGTTGAACATATGCTTAGGCATTTTATTCAGCGGCTTACCGGAGAACTGACCGCTCTTCTGCTCGGATTCGGTATAGGTGTAGTTAGCCGTCCAGTTAACATCACGGGTGATTTTCCAGCCGAAGGTGGATTCCACACCGCGCATGTTGGCTTTATCGACGTTGACCCGGTCGCTGACAAAATCGTAGGCATGACCGCCAATCGTACAGGCAGGGTCGGCACTGCTGTTACAGCGACGTACTTCAGTGATTTTGTTTTTGAAGTCGGTATTGAACAGCGTAACGCCGGCGTTAAGACTGTCATTGTTATCCCAGAGCAGGGCGATCTCTTCGCTCAGGCTCTTCTCCGGCTTGAGGTCCGGGTTACCCACGATCATGCCATCCAGCCGACCGCCGCCCGTTGCTTGACCCCAGTTGGCGGAGGACTGACGCAGATCCGGTGCACGGTAGCCGGCAGAAACGCCCCCTTTTAACGTCCACTGTTCTGCAAGGTGCCACACCCCATAACCGCGAGGCGTCCAGTTGGTGCCATAGTTCTGGTCTTTATCCATACGCAAACCACCGGTCGCCGTGAAGCTATCGGTCATCGCCCACTCATCTTCAGCAAACAGCGCCCAGCTCCAGCGCGTCAGTTTGTTGAGCCCGTCCGCCGCCTCAAGCTGGTTACCGTTGTCACGCAGCTTCTCATAGCGATACTGACCGCCGAGGGTCAGGGTATGGTCGCCGAGGAAGATCTGGTTCTGGTTGTTGAAAGTGGTGTTATACGAACGCATTTTGCGAACCGGGTTATTGGTCTCTTCCTGCTGGATGTAGCTGGTGGTGTTGAAGTCGCTGTAGTAACCGCTGTGGGTAAGGGAATAGGTCGTATGTTCGTAGCGGGTTTCGCTTTTGCTGTTTGGCGTGCAGGTTGTCCCGCGGCAGGTTTCAGTCGCTTTCGACTTGCCCGGCGTGCTGTTTCGGTCCTGAAGTTCGCGGGCAAAATCGAGGTCAAAATCGTTCTGCTCGTCCGGGGTAAAGTTCAGCGTGACCCCGCCGTTACGCATTTTCTGCTCATTGAAACCGTTCAGGATTTGATCTTCCGCGCGACGTGAGAGCAGGCCTGTCACTTTTGCACCGAGCAGTCCGTCAATTAACGGGCCGGAAGCGTAAGCGTTGGTCTGGAAGATATCCCCGGAATCATGGTTCTCCTGGAACGTGGCATCGCCGTGTAACGATCCGGTCCAGGCTTTGGTATTCGAGACTTTTTTGGTAATGATGTTGATTACGCCGCCCATTGCATCTGAGCCATAGAGCGATGACATGGGTCCGCGGATCACTTCGATGCGTTCGATAGACTCCAGCGGCGGTAGCCAGCCTTGCTCAATGCCCGAGTTATCGCTGTTCGGGCGCGTGCTGCGCGTACTGACGCGCTTGCCATTGACCAGGAACAAGGTGTACTGGGACGCCATGCCGCGAATGCTGATATCGCTGCTGCTTCCGCCGCCCGTGACGACGACGCCCGGGACATCTTTTAGCGCATCGGTCACATCGCGGTAAGCTTTGTCTTCAATCTGCTGCTTTGAAATGACGGAGATAGAAGCCGGGGCATTCTGGATTTTTTGCTCAAAACCCGTGGCGGTCACCACCACGGTATCCGGGTCGGCTGCGTGAGCAAGAGGGGAGAGCATGGCGGCGCTGATGGCAACAGCCAGTAACGTAACGCGTGGTATTGTCATTTGAACATTCCATATCAAAAAGAAAAACACTCCATCGGGTAACCCTGAGAACTGTATGTATTTGTCTTGTAAGAACTCTTTGTGATGGAGAAGAGCCTGGAATTGTACAAAAGAATGTGAAATTGTAAACACAAATGATAATCGAAATCATTTGTGTTTTGGTATTGGTTAGTGAAACTGGCTTTTATTCAAAGGGATAGGGTTTTGAGGCCCGGCAGACGGAGCGCCACCGGGCAAGAAGGGAGGAACTTACTTAAACAGATGCGCCGCATGGAAGCGGAGATGATCCTCAATAAATGACGCCATAAAGTAATAGCTGTGGTCATACCCTGGCTGGATACGCAGCGTCAGCGGCCAGTCCTTCTGGCGTGCCGCTTCGGCCAGAACCGCAGGTTGTAGCTGACCGGCGAGGAACTGATCCGCATCGCCCTGATCGATCAGCGTCGGGATGGCGTCCCCCGTGTTGCTGGCCAGCATCAGCGCACAGCTGTCCCACGCCTGCCATTTATCCGTGTCACTGCCCAGATAATGGGTGAAGGCTTTCTGACCCCATGGCACCTGGGTGGGGTTCACAATCGGAGCAAATGCCGACACGCTGGTGTATTTTCCCGGATTTTTCAGCGCCATTATCAACGCGCCGTGTCCACCCATGGAGTGTCCGCTAATGGCGCAGCGGTCGCTTACCTCAAATTCGGCCTGAACCAGCGCAGGCAGTTCGTCACGAATGTAATCATACATGCGGTAATGACGTGCCCAGGGCTGCTCTGTCGCGTTAAGGTAGAATCCGGCGCCTTTGCCCAGATCGTACCCGGCATCATCGGCGACATCATCGCCACGCGGGCTGGTATCAGGCATGACCAGCGCAATCCCCAGTTCAGCCGCAATACGCTGCGCGCCCGCTTTGGTGGTGAAGTTTTCGTCGGTACAGGTTAAACCGGACAGCCAGAACAGCACGGGTGGCTTTACGCCCGTTTCAGTTGGCGGCAAAAAAATGCTGAACGTCATGGCACAGTTCAGTACGCTGGAGTCGTGCCGCCAGCGCTGCTGTCGACCTTCAAAACAACGATGCTCTTCGAGCAGTTCCATGCAGGGCTCCTTAATACGAATTGCTATTCACTCGGCCCATAATACAGAGTTTTCATTTACCTGTGAGTAACTTTCACTTTCGCAGGACGGTAAGATGCGGCATCATAAATTAACTTTTCTTTAACAATTGGAGCGGTCATGGCGCTGCGTATCGCGCTCAGTGGGTTTGTGGTTCTGGTGGTAGCGATGGGGATAGGGCGCTTTGCTTTTACCCCTCAGGTGCCGCTAATGATTGCCGCCGGGCAACTCACGCTCACCAGCGCGGGCCTGGTGGCGGCGATGAACTATCTGGGCTATCTGGTGGGAGCATGGGATGCAATGCGTGCGCACCGCTTCGTTGAAACACGCCTCTGGTTGGGTATTTTTGGTGCAGTTGCGCTGACGCTGCTTTCCGCTGCGGCTGATAACGCCGTGGTACATGGCCTGCTGCGCTTTGTGATTGGCTGCATGAGCGGCTGGTCGATGGTGCTGATTGCCGCCTGGACCAACGAGCGGCTGGGACAACTGGGGAAACCGGGTCTCAGCGCCGCGGTATTTGCCGGGCCAGGTGCAGGTATTGCGCTCAGCGGGCTGCTTGCCGTCTATATCCAGGCTAAGGCGCTTTCCGCCGGTGCAGCATGGCAAATCTACGGCGTGCTGGCACTGGTGCTTATCGCACTGGTGGCCCGGTATCTGCCGCGGGCGGGTCAACTTCACCGGCCGGGCAGCGCACCGGAACCGCTCGTCCTGACGAAGAATTTAAAGCGCCTGGTCTGGAGCTACAGCCTGGCCGGGTTTGGCTATATCCTTCCGGCGACCTTTTTATCGCAAATGGCGGCCGTGCGTTTTCCCGGCAGTCTGTTTGCCCAGTTTGTCTGGCCGATATTCGGTATTGCCGCCGTGGCGGGCATTGCGCTCAGCATCGTTTTACGCCACACCTCAACCTCAAACCGCAGGCTAGCTATCGTATTGTGGTTGCAGGGGGCAGGCGTACTGGCAGCCTGGCTGCTGCCGGGGATCGGCGGGTTACTGACCGGCGGCTTGCTCGTTGGGGGCGGGTTCTTGTGTGCCGTTCAGCTCTCTTTACTTTATGGGCGCGAGCTGGCACCAGATCACACGCGTTATATGGCGGGACTGCTTACTACCGGTTATGCCATCGGTCAGTTGATTGGCCCGGTAACGTCGGCGTTGTCGACGTGGCTCACGCACCGACTGGAGCCTGCGCTGGGGCTGGCGGGCGTCGCGCTGTTCATCGGCGGCGCACTGGTCTGGGATCGTCAGGCCGAAAGGCAACAGCAATTGCAATAATTATCGTCGTGAATACTGGATTATGTGCGCCGCCTCACGCACAATGAGCGCACACTTTTGCCACAACGAGGGCAAAAGACGCCACACCTGCAGGAGAAAAGAATGCCATCACTCAGTAAAGAAGCAGCCCTGGTTCACGAAGCTCTGGTTGCGCGTGGTCTTGAAACGCCACTGCGTCCACCCGTTCAGGAACTGGACAATGAAACCCGTAAGCATCTGATTGCTGGGCATATGACCGAGATCATGCAACTGCTGAATCTCGATCTGAGCGACGACAGTCTGATGGAGACGCCGCACCGTATCGCAAAAATGTACGTTGACGAAATTTTCTCCGGCCTGGATTACGCCAATTTCCCGAAAATCACCGTCATTGAAAACAAGATGAAGGTGGATGAGATGGTAACGGTACGTGATATTACGTTAACCAGTACCTGCGAACACCACTTCGTGACCATCGACGGTAAAGCGACCGTGGCTTATATTCCTAAAGATACGGTGATTGGTCTGTCGAAGATCAACCGCATCGTGCAGTTCTTTGCTCAGCGTCCACAGGTGCAGGAGCGTCTGACGCAGCAGATCCTGACCGCGCTGCAAACGCTGCTGGGCACCAATAACGTGGCAGTATCTATCGACGCCGTTCACTACTGTGTGAAAGCGCGCGGCGTGCGTGATGCCACCAGTGCGACTACCACGACGTCGCTGGGCGGTCTGTTTAAATCCAGCCAGAACACCCGCCAGGAGTTTCTGCGCGCCGTGCGTCACCACAACTAATCTGACAGGGCAGGCTACATGGAGCGAAACGTCACGCTCGATTTTGTTCGAGGCGTCGCCATTCTCGGTATCCTGCTGCTTAACATCAGCGCCTTCGGCTTGCCGAAGGCGGCGTATCTCAATCCTGCGTGGTATGGCGACATCACCCGCAGCGATGCCTGGACGTGGGCCATCCTCGATCTCTTTGCCCAGGTCAAATTCCTCACCCTGTTTGCCCTGCTGTTTGGCGCGGGCCTGCAGTTACTGCTCAGGCGCGGCACGCGCTGGATCCAGTCGCGTCTGACGCTGCTGGTGATCCTCGGCTTTATTCACGGGCTGTTCTTCTGGGATGGCGACATTCTTCTCGCCTATGGCTTAGTCGGGCTGATTTGCTGGCGGCTCATTCGCGATGCGCATAGCGTAAAAAGCCTGTTTAACACGGGCGTGATGCTTTACGTCATGGGCCTTGGCGTGCTGTTACTGCTGGGGATAATCTCCGGTGATGCGGCAAACCGTTCATGGATCCCCGATGCCGCCAACCTTCAGTACGAGCAGTACTGGAAGCTGAAAGGAGGCACGGAAGCGATAAGCAACCGTGCGGATATGCTTGGCGATAACCTGCTGGCGCTGGGCGCACAATATGGCTGGCAGCTGGCAGGGATGATGCTGATGGGGGCATCACTGATGCGCACCGGCTGGCTGAAAGGGGAGTTTTCTCTTCGCCACTATCGCCTGACGGGAGCCGGGTTAATTCTTCTCGGCGTGCTGATTAATCTGCCGGCCGTGATCATGCAGTGGCATCTGCACTGGAACTACCGCTGGTGTGCGTTTCTGCTTCAGGTCCCGCGCGAGTTGAGCGCGCCCTTCCAGACGATTGGCTATGCGGCACTCATTTACGGCTTCTGGCCACAAATGTGTCGCGCATGGATTGTCAGTGCCATTGCCTGCGTAGGACGTATGGCACTCAGCAATTACATTCTGCAGACGCTGATATGCACCACGCTTTTCTATCGGTTTGGCCTGTTTATGAAATTCGACCGGCTTTCGCTGCTGGCGTTTGTTATCCCGGTCTGGATGGCTAACCTGGCGTTTTCTGTTCTCTGGCTGCGTTATTTCCGCCAGGGGCCGCTGGAGTGGGTGTGGCGTCAGTTAACCGCACATGCTTCAGGGGTATCATTGAGAAATACATCCAGATAACGATCTGGATCACAATCATTAACAAAACGGATGTAAACGTTTTCATCTGTGTGAGCTTCTTCACGTAGTCCCCTTTCTCTCGCTGCCAAAATAGCCACCTTGCTAAACACAGGGGGTGTCTGTGAGTTGCTGCAATCCTTTGAAGGATGGTGAATATGATCACCATTCGTGACGTCGCCCGTCAGGCGGGTGTTTCCGTGGCTACCGTCTCACGCGTGCTGAACAACAGCGCGCTGGTCAGCCCTGACACCCGCGAAACCGTAATGAAAGCCGTGACCCAGTTGGGTTATCGCCCTAATGCCAATGCGCAGGCGCTTGCCACGCAGGTCAGCGATACCATTGGCGTGGTGGTGATGGATGTCTCTGATGCCTTTTTCGGTGCGCTGGTTAAAGCGGTAGACGTTGTCGCTCAGCAGCATCAGAAATACGTGCTGATTGGCAACAGCTATCACGAGGCTGAAAAAGAGCGTCATGCGATTGAAGTGCTGATCCGCCAGCGTTGTAACGCACTGATTGTGCACTCAAAATCCTTAAGCGATGACGAGATTTCCGGGTTTATGGAGCAGATCCCCGGCATGGTGCTGATCAACCGTATTGTGCCAGGGTATGCCCACCGCTGCGTCGGGCTGGATAACGTCAGTGGGGCGATGATGGCCACCAAAATGCTCATCAACAACGGGCATCAGCGGATCGGTTTTCTGGCCTCCAGCCATCATATTGAAGATGATGAGCTGCGGCGCGAAGGCTGGCAAAACGCCCTTAAAGAACAGGGTATTACGCCGTCTGAAAGCTGGGTCGGAACCGGCACGCCGGATATGCAGGGCGGGGAGGCGGCGATGGTGGAGTTGCTGGGCCGTAATCTGCAGCTGTCTGCCGTGTTTGCCTATAACGATAACATGGCGGCCGGGGCGCTGACTGCGCTGAAGGATAACGGCATTGCGGTGCCACAGCATTTATCGTTGATTGGTTTTGATGATATTCCCATTGCCCGTTACACCGACCCGCAGCTGACCACCGTGCGTTACCCCATTGCCTCTATGGCCAAACTGGCCACTGAGCTGGCGTTACAGGGGGCAGCAGGGCTGCTGGATCCGGGCGCAACACACTGTTTCATGCCGACTTTAGTGCGTCGACATTCTGTCGCTGCCCGGCAAATTGTGGTTCCGATCACTAACTGATTACATCAGCGGATGTAACCGTTTTCAATCTGTGAGTAAATTCACAGTATCTTAACAAGGCGCTGACTATGATGTCAGCGTTTTAGGGGCTGAAACGCTATGTAACGGTGATTAATCACTTTCACCATAGCCAATGTGCCGCAAACAACGAATAAAACGCATTTCTGGAGCGTTACCGAACACGGAAGATAGAAATTTTATAAGTGAACTTCGGCTGTCAGTAACGTTTCATTAACACCTGCCTGCCGATCGTTATTCACAAGAACTACCCTGCATAAAAAAAACCGGAGATACCATGAATAAGAAGGTGTTGACCCTGTCTGCTGTAATGGCAAGCATGCTTTTTGGTGCAGCAGCGCACGCTGCGGATACCCGTATTGGTGTGACCATCTATAAATACGACGACAACTTCATGTCTGTTGTCCGTAAAGCTATCGAGAAAGATGCTAAAGCAGCGCCAGATGTTCAGCTGCTGATGAATGACTCCCAGAACGACCAGTCCAAACAGAACGACCAGATCGACGTTCTGCTGGCAAAAGGCGTGAAGGCACTGGCCATCAACCTGGTTGACCCAGCTGCGGCAGGCACGGTCATTGAAAAAGCGCGCGGCCAGAATGTGCCGATTGTCTTCTTCAACAAAGAACCTTCCCGTAAAGCGCTGGACAGCTATGACAAAGCGTTTTACGTCGGTACTGACTCCAAAGAGTCCGGCATTATTCAGGGCGATCTGATCGCTAAACACTGGGCGGCGAACCCGAACTGGGACCTGAACAAAGACGGCCAGATCCAGTTCGTGCTGCTGAAAGGCGAACCAGGCCATCCGGATGCTGAAGCCCGTACCACTTACGTTATCAAAGAGCTGAATGATAAGGGCCTGAAAACCCAGCAGCTGGCATTAGATACCGCGATGTGGGATACCGCTCAGGCGAAAGATAAGATGGACGCGTGGCTGTCCGGCCCGAACGCTAACAAAATCGAAGTGGTAATTGCCAACAACGATGCGATGGCTATGGGTGCGGTAGAAGCGCTGAAAGCGCACAACAAATCAGCCATTCCTGTGTTCGGTGTGGATGCACTGCCAGAAGCTCTGGCCCTGGTGAAATCCGGTGCAATGGCCGGTACCGTGCTGAACGATGCCAACAACCAGGCGAAAGCAACCTTCGATCTGGCGAAAAACCTGGCCGATGGCAAAGGTGCGGCAGACGGTACGACCTGGAAAATTGAAAACAAAATCGTTCGCGTACCTTACGTTGGCGTAGACCAGTCCAACCTGGCTGAGTTTATCGGTAAATAAGTTATTTGAATTGTCTTCACTGGGCGCAACTTGTTGCGCCCTTTTATAACGCGATATGCGAGGCCAACAAGGTATAATTATGGTCAGCACAAATACTCAGTCATCTGGTGAATACTTGTTGGAAATGAGCGCCATCAACAAGTCATTTCCCGGGGTTAAGGCACTCGATAATGTTAATTTAAAAGTTCGTCCTCACTCTATTCACGCATTAATGGGTGAGAACGGCGCAGGTAAATCAACATTATTAAAATGTCTTTTTGGGATCTATCAAAAAGATTCTGGCAGCATTCTTTTTCAGGGGAAAGAGATCGATTTCCATTCAGCAAAAGAAGCACTGGAAAACGGTATCTCAATGGTTCACCAGGAATTAAACCTGGTGCTGCAGCGTTCTGTTATGGATAACATGTGGTTGGGCCGTTATCCGACCAAAGGTGTCTTTGTCGATCAGGATAAAATGTATCGAGACACCAAAGCGATTTTCGATGAACTGGATATTGATATCGATCCGCGCGCCCGCGTGGGAACGTTATCCGTATCCCAAATGCAGATGATCGAAATTGCCAAAGCGTTCTCCTATGATGCGAAAATCGTCATCATGGACGAACCGACATCGTCATTAACGGAAAAAGAGGTTAACCACCTTTTTACCATTATTCGTAAGCTCAAAGACCGCGGCTGCGGCATTGTTTATATCTCTCACAAAATGGAAGAGATCTTCCAGCTCTGTGATGAGATTACCATCCTGCGCGATGGCCAGTGGATTGCCACCCAGCCTCTCGAAGGGCTGGATATGGACAAGATCATCGCCATGATGGTGGGGCGCTCTCTGAACCAGCGCTTCCCGGACAAAGAGAACAAGCCGGGTGAAGTGATCCTTGAGGTTCGCAATCTCACCTCGCTGCGCCAGCCGTCTATTCGCGACGTCTCTTTTGACCTGCATAAGGGCGAAATTCTCGGTATCGCAGGTCTGGTTGGGGCAAAACGTACTGATATTGTCGAAACCCTGTTCGGTATTCGTGAGAAAGCCGCGGGCACCATCACGCTGCACGGTAAGAAAATCAATAACCACAGCGCTAACGAAGCCATTAATAATGGTTTTGCGCTGGTCACGGAAGAGCGTCGTTCGACCGGTATTTATGCGTATCTGGATATTAACTTTAACTCGTTAATTTCCAATATTCGCAACTATAAAAACAAAGTCGGGCTGCTGGATAACTCCCGCATGAAGAGCGATACCCAGTGGGTGATTGACTCCATGCGCGTCAAAACGCCAGGTCACCGCACGCAAATTGGTTCGCTGTCAGGCGGTAACCAGCAGAAGGTCATTATTGGCCGTTGGTTATTAACCCAGCCAGAAATCCTGATGCTGGATGAACCGACCCGCGGTATTGACGTCGGCGCGAAGTTTGAGATTTATCAGCTGATTGCCGAGCTGGCGAAAAAGAATAAAGGGATCATTATTATTTCTTCCGAAATGCCGGAATTGTTAGGGATCACAGATCGTATTCTGGTTATGAGCAATGGTCTCGTTGCCGGTATTGTTGACACCAAAACGACAACGCAAAACGAAATTTTGCGTCTTGCGTCTTTGCACCTTTAAGATCAGGGGCTCCTCATGAGTGCGTTAAATAAAAAAAGTTTTCTCACTTACCTGAAAGAAGGCGGTATTTACGTTGTTCTTTTAGTACTGCTGGCTATCATCATTTTCCAGGACCCTACGTTCTTAAGCCTGTTGAACCTCAGTAACATCCTGACCCAGTCCTCCGTGCGCATTATTATCGCGCTGGGCGTGGCGGGACTTATCGTGACGCAGGGGACTGACCTGTCAGCGGGACGTCAGGTTGGCCTCGCGGCGGTTATCGCGGCAACGCTGCTGCAGTCGATGGAAAACGCCAACAAGGTGTTCCCGGAAATGGCGACCATGCCCATTTTCGTGGTGATCCTGATTGTCTGTGCGATCGGCGCAGTGATTGGTCTGATTAACGGCATCATTATCGCTTACCTGAACGTGACGCCATTTATCACCACCTTAGGTACGATGATCATCGTTTACGGTATCAACTCCCTGTACTACGACTTCGTGGGGGCGTCGCCAATCTCTGGCTTCGACAGCGGGTTCTCGACCTTTACGCAAGGGTTTATCGCGCTGGGCAGTTTCCGCCTGTCGTACATTACCTTCTACGCCCTGATTGCCGTCGCTTTTGTCTGGATCCTGTGGAACAAAACCCGCTTCGGTAAAAACATCTTCGCTATCGGCGGTAACCCGGAAGCGGCGAAAGTGTCCGGCGTCAACGT
This sequence comes from Enterobacter sp. 200527-13, assembly GCF_027924865.1. NCBI lineage: Bacteria > Pseudomonadati > Pseudomonadota > Gammaproteobacteria > Enterobacterales > Enterobacteriaceae > Enterobacter > Enterobacter sp. 200527-13. Next base: position 426,793 of record NZ_BSCM01000002.1, on the reverse strand, counting down.
TGCCCTGAACCTGCTGATGATCTATGCCCTGTCAGGTGTGTTCTACGCCTTTGGTGGGATGCTGGAAGCGGGCCGTATCGGCTCTGCAACGAACAACCTGGGCTTCATGTACGAACTGGATGCGATCGCAGCCTGTGTGGTCGGCGGCGTCTCCTTTAGCGGCGGCGTGGGTACCGTGTTCGGCGTGGTAACCGGTGTCATCATCTTTACCGTAATCAACTACGGTCTGACCTACATCGGTGTGAACCCGTACTGGCAGTACATCATCAAAGGCGGCATCATCATCTTTGCGGTCGCCCTGGATTCACTCAAATACGCGCGTAAAAAATAATCGCCTCTGGCATTACCTGGCCCGCTCATCGAGCGGGCTTTTTTGTGCTTCACGCCAGACTCGACTCCTCCCGGGTGACAATGCTCTCGAACCAGTCGAGCTCAGAGAGCTTGCAGGCAACCCACTGTTGAGAAAAAGCCTCTCCCAGGCTGCCGGTGAGATACTGACAGCGTGCAAATGTCTCAATCGCCTCCTGCTGAAACAGCGGCAGATCCGGCCCGTCCTGCTGAGGTTCAGGTAAATCCTGCTCGTCAAAATTTTCCAGCCCGTACAGCATTCCGCTCAGAAGCGTTGCCGCCACCAGATACGGGTTAGCATCAGCCCCGGCCAGCCGGTACTCAATACGCCGGTTATGGTCATCGGAGCAGGGAATACGCAGCGCGGCGGAGCGGGTGTTATAGCCCCAGGAGTTAAATAGCGGTTCCGTGAGGTTTTTACGCAGGCGGCGGAATGCGTTAACGCCAGGGGCGAGAATGGCGATAGAGGCGGGCATCAGCGCCAGCTGGCCAGCGATGCAGAGGCGCATCATGCTGTTCAGCGCTTCCACCGGAGACGCGAATACGTTTTCGCCATGAATATCGTTCAGGCTGAAATGGAAGTGCAAACCGCTGCCGGACTGCTGGCTGAACGGTTTGGCCATAAAGTTGGCCTGCAGACCCTGTTTCTCCGCAACGTAGCGGGTCAGGCGTCGCAGGGCCAGCACATTATCGCAGACTTCAACGACGCGATGGCTATGCTTCAGGTTTAACTCGAACTGGCCAGATTCGGCCTCGGCCACGATCCCGGTCAGGGGGATACGCTGCAGGTGCGCCAGCTGCTCCAGCTCGTCAAACAGCGCCGCGTGTGCCGTTGAGGTATCCATATGAAAGCAGCCCTGATTTTGTGGATCCTGCGTGCCGCGTCCGGTCAGATAAAACTCAATTTCCGGGGCAATCACCGGGAAGAGCCCGTGCTGATGGAAACGAGCCAGAACGTTTTGCAATATCACCCTTGGCTCAAGCGGGCACGGTTTGCCGTCGCTCTCTTTCATGGTCAGCAGGATCTGCGCGTTATGCTGAGGGTCTTGCGAACAGGGGCGCAGGGAACCGCCGACGGGAACGCAGAGCCGGTCGGGCTCATCATCAAGCGGGGCGGCTATTTTGCCTTTATGGTCCATGGAGTAGACGGAGAGGGGGAAGTAACAGCCTTTTTCCAGATTTAGCATGCTTTCCACCGAGAGCCGCTTGCCGCGCATAATGCCATTGATATCGTTCAGGTAAACGTCAATATGTTTTGTCTGCGGGTAACGTTCCAGGTAATCCGCCACTTCCAGCGAGACGTTGTGCTGCATGGCATCAATTTTGTCATCAAGCCAGAGGCCAGCGTTGAGCGCCGTCGGGAGTGATAAACCCGGGAAGTTAAAATAGGGGCGGATATTTTTCAGGAAAAACGCATTCATTATTGAGTTCATAGTCATTCTTCAATGAAGCCGTAGCGGCAGTGAACTCAGCTTAAAAGGGGCGGCGTAAAGGCGGGATAAAAAGCGTTACGTCCGGTATAAAGAAAGTATAAAGGCCGAGGCTATTTTTTCTCTTTTTTCTGCATATCAAGCAGTTGTTCTGGCGTGACGGCCGGGTAGCCCTGCGCATCTTCCGGCACTTCATGCATTGCCGGAATGGGTACCAGCGGACCTAAAAAGCGCGGTTCACGTTTGAAGATGTACAGATCGGCCAGAGCGCCAAAACGCGCGCCAAACTCACGTACGCGGACGCTCAGCATATCTTTAGGCGACGGCACGGCGTAGCACTGCGCCTGAATACCCATATGCAGTGCGATAAACAGCGCGCGTTCGCAGTGGAAGCGTTGGGTGATGATGATGAAATCGTTGGTATCGAACACCTTGCGCGTACGCACGATGGAATCCAGAGTACGGAAACCCGCGTAGTCGAGCACGATATCGGCCGGATCGACGCCAGCGGCAATCAGGTCTTTGCGCATGGTGACCGGTTCGTTATAGCTTTGCAGCGCATTATCGCCGCTCAGCAGCAGGTAATTCACTTTGCCGCTGTTATACGCGTTCAGCGCGCCCTGAATGCGGTAACGATAATACTGATTAATTACCCCGGTGCGGTAATACTTGGCGGTACCCAGCACAACGCCGACCTGACGATAGGGCAGGTCCTGCAGGTCGTCAAAGATATACGGAGCCGTTTTCCAGCTCATCCAGCGATCAAGACCCAGCACGATCAACAGCAGTATGCCGACCAGGACAGACAGGCTGTAAAAAGCGCGCTTTAACATGCAGATGGCTCGTACCGAAGGTGAAATTTAACTCAGGCTACTTTACCCGCCTGGTTAGCGCAAGAAACAGCGAATCAACTGAGGGGTTTTTCAGCAAAGCGGCGGGCATTTCTGCCCGCCGGAGGCATTACGCAAGCAAAACACGGTCAATAGTTGAGCAGCCGAGCGCTTTCAGCGTTGCGGCGGTGGCATCCCACTGGATCAACGGCGCGTCGGCTTTCTCTGCCAGAATAGCGCGCTGAATGTCCGGGTAGTCATAGCCATTGAGGCTCAGCAAATTCAGGGCGCCCTGAAGCGGTGGCAGCGTCGGGTTAAAGGCGGCGTTTTCGGCATAGCTTCCGGTGAAGATGCGACCATCACGACACTGCAGCGCCACACCGCTTGGGGAGTGACTGTATGGCGTGTGGCTCTTGTTCGCCGCACGAATCGCGGCTTCGCTCAGCGCATCGCCGGAAAGGGCAAAACCGTGATCCTGTTCATCCATCAGCAGCGTTTTGATGTCGAGATCTTTCGGACCAAACGCGTCAGGCAGGTAATCCCCGAGGGTATGTGGCGCACGGCCTGGCAGATTGATGCGTAACTCCAGCCCGCTGTTCAGCTCGTTCATGAACTGGCGGCAGTGGCCGCAAGGGGTGTAGTTAACGGTAATGGCGCTCAGCGCTTGTTCACCGCGCAGCCAGGCGTGGCTGATGGCGCTTTGTTCCGCGTGAACGGTCTGCTGCATGGTCGCGCCGAGGAACTCCATGTTGCCACCGAAGTACCAGGTTCCACTTACGCCGCGTGCAATCGCACCGACGTTGAAATGAGAGAGATCGGCGCGGGCGCAGGCCGCCGCCAGCGGCAGCAGCGCGAAGGCCAGCGCGTCGTCGTCCAACCCTGTGGCTTTTTTCAGTGCCGTGACGTGTTCAGCCGTCAGCAGGGCCGGGAAATGCTCATCCGCCAGAATCGGGGCCAGAGCTGATTGCACATTCTCTGCAAGCTGGGCGAAAGCAGCTTGAAAACGTGGATGCATGGCGTTTGCCTCATAAAGGTTAATGGATCGGTAGTTTACGGAGCCGCTGGGGCTTTATATGTGATCCACTTCTCATTATGTATGCAAATTATGAAAACAAAATGAAATTTGCGCGACGCATCGCAAATTTTAACCCATGACCGCCACAATCAGCGGGAAAATAAACGGTGCGAGCAGGGAGGTGATAATCCCGCAGATCACCAGTGCGAGTGAGCTAAACGCCCCTTCCTGATAATCCAGTTCAGCGCAGCGCGCGGTGCCCAGGGCGTGCGACGCGGTACCCATCGCCAGACCTCGTGCCGCTTTGGTATGGATACGCATCGCATTCAGCAGGGTATGTCCAAAGACCGCGCCGAGGATCCCCACGAATATCACACACATGGCGCTGATGGCCGGAATCCCCCCCAGGCTGCCGCCCACGGCCATCGCGATAGGCGTGGTGACCGACTTAGGCAGAATAGAGGCCGCAATTTGCGGAGACGCGCCCATCAACAGCGCCACCGAGGTGCCGGTGATCATCGCCACCAGGCTCCCGACAAAACAGATGGTAATGATGGATTTCCAGCGGGCGCGGATCTGGTGCAATTGCTCATATAAAGGAAAGGCCAGCGCCACCACGGCGGGCTGCAGAAGGTCATTCAAAATTTTGCTGCCGGCAAAGTAGCGTTCATAAGGAATGCCGGTGAGAAGCAGGAACGGGATAATCACCACCATCGCCACTAGCAGCGGATTAAGTAACGGCATTTTGAAACGTGCGGCGAGTTTGCGTGCGGCGAAGAACACTGCCAGCGTTAACGGCAGCGACCACCAGATATTGGCCATCATTGTTTTGTTCCTTTCTGCCCAACCACTTTACGTTCGCCATGCACCAGATGCGAACTCCAGCTTACTACCAGGAAAACCACCAGCGTACTGACCGCGCAGGAGACCACAATGGGTCCGAACTGCGCCTGGAGCAAATCAAAATACTGCATAACCCCGACGCCGATAGGCACGAACAGCAGCGCCATATAGCGAATAAGGACAAAGCAGCCAGGGTTAACCCATCTGGCAGGCAAAATTTGCAACGCCAGCAAAACAAAGAGGATCAACATTCCAATGATGCTGCCGGGAATGGTGATGGGAAGCAGGGATGCGATAAAGATTCCGGCATACAGGCAGGCGTAAATCAGGACGAATGCGCGAAGATATTGCCAGATAATGTTCAATGATTTTCTCATGGTGAAAGTCCTTGATGAAACGCATTCATCATACAATTAAACCTAAAAATGTGCCACGGATCACATCATGAATTTTGAGCATACCAGACATTCCGAAATGGAACGTCTGGTATAACCTCACCGGGTTAACCGCCGGGCTTTCCTCATGCCGGGAGAGCGGCTACTATAGCGCGTCTTTTTTCACAGGTACTGCTATGCGTGTTTTACTGGCCCCAATGGAAGGCGTGCTCGACTCCCTCGTGCGCGAGCTTCTGACCGAGGTGAACGACTACGATCTCTGCGTGACGGAGTTTTTGCGCGTGGTCGATATGTTGTTGCCAGTAAAATCATTCTATCGCCTTTGCCCGGAACTGCATCATCAGAGCCGCACCTCTTCCGGCACGCTGGTGCGCATTCAGCTATTGGGTCAGTATCCCGAATGGCTGGCGGAGAACGCGGCTCGTGCCGTAGAGCTTGGTTCCTTCGGGGTTGACCTCAACTGCGGTTGCCCATCAAAACTGGTGAATGGCAGCGGTGGCGGTGCCACTTTGCTGAAAGATCCGGAGCTGATTTACCGTGGCGCAAAAGCCATGCGTGAGGCTGTACCGTCGCATCTGCCGGTGACGGTAAAGGTGCGTCTGGGATGGGACAGCGACGCGCGGCAATTTGAGATTGCCGATGCCGTGCAGCAGGCCGGGGCCACTGAGCTGGTGGTGCATGGCCGCACCAAAGAAGATGGCTATAAAGCCGAACGTATTAACTGGCAGGCGATTGGCGAGATCCGCAAAAGACTCACTATTCCCGTTATTGCCAACGGGGAAATCTGGGATTACGAAAGCGCGCAGGCGTGCCTGAAAGAGAGTGGCTGCGATGCGGTGATGATTGGCCGCGGCGCGCTTAACGTACCAAACCTCAGCCGGGTGATTAAATATAACGAACCACGTATGCCGTGGGCCGATGTGGTCACGCTGCTGCAAAAATACAGCCGCCTCGAAAAACAGGGTGATACCGGGTTATATCACGTCGCGCGAATTAAGCAGTGGCTCAGTTATTTACGCAAAGAGTACAGTGAAGCGCTGGAGTTATTTCAGGAGATCCGCACGCTGCAGACTTCCGCTGATATTGCACGGGTGATTCAGTCCAGGTAACGGAATGTGCCCGGCGCTGAGCCGGGCAATGAAATCAGAAAATCATCTTGAATACACCGGTTACCACCAGCAGCCCTATCAGAAATATAATTAAAATAACCCACAGTAATATTTTCATTTGCTTCTCCTGCGTCTGTTTGTCGAAAGTAAGTGTAGCAGTGAATTTATAATGAAGATGAATTCACTCATTTAATTCATTCTTATGATGAATAATTTTCTGAGTATAAAAATGTATGACAAATTGCGGGTTGCCACGCGTTACTAAAAAAAAGAGCGACGTCTGGCGTAAGTTGCGCCTTTATTTTTCGCGTGAATGGCGTAATGAAACCTTTATCTCTGAGTATTCCCCTGGTTTTTATTCTGGTGGCCTGCGCGCCGGAACATGCCTCGGTTTCCCCTGTAAATATGCAATCAACAACGGCTGCGGTGAATACTACGCTGAGCCATACCGCGTGGCCGAAAGATGCATGGTGGAAAACGTATAACGATCCTGAACTCAATTCGCTGATTGCGAAGGCGCTGAACGATGCGCCGGATATGCAAATTGCCCGTCAGCGCATCACGCTGGCGGAAGCGCAGGCAAAAGCCACCCTGGCCGCCGGAGGGCCGGAAATTGATTTCTCAGCGGATGCTGAACGGCAAAAAATGTCGGCCGAGGGGCTGATGGGGCCCTTTGCGATAACCGATCCGGCGGCGGGAACCACCGGGCCGTGGTACACCAACGGTACTTTTGGTCTGAGCGCGGGCTGGGATCTCGATTTGTGGGGGAAAAATCGTGCACGGGTTGAAGCCCGAATTGGCCGGGTAAACGCGCAAAAAGCGGAGCTTGAGCAAACCCGGCAACTGCTTGCCAGCAGCGTCGCACGTCTTTACTGGGCGTGGCAAACCCAGGCCGCGGTGGGGGATGTCCTCACGGAGATTAAACACCAGCAGGACACGATTATTGCAGCCGACCGCGAACTGTATCAGCATGGGATCACCTCTTCCGTTGAGGGCGTCGAGACCGACATCAACGCCAGCAAAACTGACGAGCAGCTGGCAGAAGTGAACGGAAAAATGAAAGCCGTTGAGGCGCGTCTGAGCGCCCTGACGAACACCTCCTCAGTGACGCTTACACGCCACGCCTTACCCACAGTAGAAGCCTCGCTCCCGGCTACGCTGGGGTATGAATTGCTGGCACGTCGACCGGATTTGCAGGAGGCTCGCTGGTATATCGAGGCCTCCATGAGTGACGTTGAGGCCGCCAGAGCAGCCTTCTATCCCGATGTGAATCTGATGGCTTTCTTACAGCAGGATGCCCTGCACCTGAGCGATTTGTTCCGCTCTTCTGCGCAGCAGATGGGCGTCACCGCCGGGCTGACGCTGCCCATTTTCGACAGCGGCAGGCTAAACGCCGAGCTGGATATTGCCCAGGCGCAGAACAATCTCTCCGTCGCGCGTTATAACAAAGCGGTGGTGGATGCGGTGAATCAGGTGGCGCGCACGGCCAGCGAAGTCGAAACACTGACCGCCAAAAACCAGCACCAGCAGCGTGTCGAAAAAGAGGCTGCACGCGTTGTTGCACTGGCTCAGGCCCGCTTTCGCGCCGGCATTATCGCCGGCTCCCGCGTGAGTGAGGCCAGAATACCGGCCCTCAGGGAGCAGCTCACCGGGGTGATGCTCAAAGGCCAGTACGTTGACGCCACGCTGCAGCTGACCTCGGCGCTGGGGGGCGGCTATCATCAGGGCTAAAAAGCGCGATTATCTATACTTACCTCTTTGCAGCTTTTCTGGAGGTGAGTATGACCAAAGTCGCGATTGTTACCGCATCGGATTCCGGGATTGGGAAAACCACGGCCCTGATGCTGGCTGAACGAGGGTTTGATATCGGCGTCACCTGGCATTCTGACGAAAAAGGTGCGCTGGAAACCTGCCGCGAAGTCGAGGCGAAGGGGCGGCGTGCAGAGGCGGTTCAGCTTGATTTAAGCACTCTCCCGCAGGGGGCGCAGGCCATTGAAACGTTAATTACGCGCTTTGGTCGGCTGGACGTGCTGGTCAACAATGCCGGGGCGATGACCAAAGCGCCGTTTCTCGACATGCCGTTTGAGGAGTGGCGGGGGATTTTTACCGTTGACGTGGATGGCGCGTTTCTCTGTTCACAGATCGCTGCGCGTCAGATGGTGAAGCAGGGAGAAGGGGGGCGAATTGTGAACATTACCTCGGTGCATGAACACACGCCTTTACCGGATGCCAGTGCGTACACGGCGGCCAAGCATGCCCTGGGCGGATTAACCAAATCCATGGCGCTGGAGCTGGTCGAGCATAACATCCTGGTGAACGCCGTTGCGCCAGGTGCCATTGCCACGCCAATGAATGATATGGACGACAGTGAAGTGAAGCCCGGTTCGATGCCCGCGATCCCGCTCGCGCGGCCGGGGCATACCAAAGAGATTGCCAGCCTGGTGGCGTGGCTATGTGACGGTGACGCCAGCTATGCTACCGGGCAATCATTTATTGTCGACGGCGGTTTTATGCTGGCGAATCCACAATTTAAGCCCGCCGGGTAGAAACTTTTCGCCCTCTCTTTGTGCGAGAGGGCGCCATTGCACTTACTCTTCATCCCGCGTCTTTTCCCGATGCTTCAGCCACAGCCGGACCGCAATCACCACCACGACAATCAGGATAACCCATGCCCAGTGCTTCAGATGCTGGTCAACATTATGCAGCCACGGACCAATCACTTCTCCACCCACATAACCGAGCGTGGTAAAGATCAGGGCCCAGGCAATCGCGCCAAGAATGTTCAGCGGCAGGAAAATTTTCGGCGGTAAATGGCTGGCACCAATCAGTATCGGGCCGATAATCCGAAAGCCGTACATAAAACGGGTGCCAATCACGAACAGGTAAGGGTGACGCTGGATAAGCCGTTGGGCGCGGTGAATTTTCTTGCGGTGCTTTGAAAAGCGCTTCAAAAGCGTGGGGCCAAAGCGCAGTCCCAGAAAGTAGAGCAGCTGATCGCCAATCATCCCGCCGAGTGCGACTGCGGCAACAACAAGTGGGAATTTGAGTAACCCCTGATGCGCGGCCACCCCGCCGAGCAGCGTGATGGTTTCTCCTTCCGCCACGCTGCCAACGACCAGTGCAGCGTATCCATATTGTTCAATAAGACTGTTGATATCCATTACGTCAATGTCATCTCCCTTATTATGCCTCGGTTAATCATATACCCCATGAATCAATAACGGGGCAATCAACGGAAATTTCCCACTGTACATAAAATAATCTCAGGCCTGCATTATACTTAAGATATTGCTGACGGGCCGACAACAAGGGGGCGTTATGAACCATGTCTGGGGACTTTTCTCCCATCCCGATCGTGAAATGCATGTCATCAAAACGGAGAACGAAACGGTCTCGCATCATTACACGCATCATGTGCTGCTGATGGCAGCGGTGCCTGTAATCTGCGCGTTTATTGGCACAACACAAATCGGCTGGAACTTTGGTGATGGCACCGTGGTTCAGCTTTCCTGGTTTACCGGTCTTTCACTGGCCATTCTCTTTTATGGCCTGATGCTGGCGGGTGTGGCTGTCATGGGGCGTGTCATTCACTGGATGGCGCGTAACTATCCGCAACGTCCATCGCTGGCACACTGTATGGTCTTCGCCGGGTATGTCGCGACCCCGCTGTTTTTAAGCGGTATTGTGGCGCTGTATCCACTGGTCTGGTTGTGCGCGCTGATCGGTACTATTGCCCTCTTTTACACCGGTTATCTGCTGTATCTGGGGGTACCAACCTTCCTCAATATCAATAAAGAAGAGGGCCTGAGCTTCTCCAGTTCAACGCTCGCCATCGGCGTGCTGGTGCTGGAAGCGCTACTGGCTCTGACGGTTATTCTGTGGGGTTATGGATACCGTCTCTTCTAGGCTCACTGCATTGCTGGCGTAAATGCCAGCAATGCAGCATCTGTTCACGATTATCCTCTGGCGACAAAGCCCGGTGACCGCTATGATGCCGAAGCCAGCCTTCGTTTCTCCATCGACACAGGCGGTGTACGTCATAACGTGCGTGAATAATTATCAGAAGTCTCACCATGCTGAAATTCCGAGTCTCTTTACTTAGCCTGGCCCTGTTGCTGGGAGCGTCCGCTGCCGCGCCAGCGATCGCCAAAACGCCCGCCGTGACCACCGCTGCTGCCCAGCCGCAAATCGCTTCCGGCAGTGCGATGATTGTTGATCTCAACACCAATAAGGTGATTTACGCCAGCCATCCGGATCTGGTACGCCCGATCGCCTCGATTACCAAATTAATGACCGCGATGGTGGTGCTTGATGCACATCTGCCGCTGGACGAAAAACTGAAAGTGGATATCAGCCATACGCCGGAGATGAAAGGGATCTACTCCCGCGTGCGACTGAACAGCGAAATCAGCCGTAAAAATATGCTGCTGCTGGCGCTGATGTCTTCTGAAAACCGCGCAGCGGCGAGCCTGGCCCACCACTATCCGGGTGGCTACGACGCATTTATTCGTGCGATGAACGCAAAAGCCAAATCGCTGGGGATGACCAATACCCGTTACGTCGAGCCGACTGGCCTGTCGATTCACAACGTCTCCACGGCCCGCGACCTGACAAAACTGCTGATTGCCAGCAAACAGTACCCGCTGATTGGTCAGCTCAGTACGACCCGTGAAGAGATGGCGACCTTTGCGAACCCGGCCTATTCGCTGCCGTTCCGTAATACTAACCATCTGGTGTACCGGGATAACTGGAATATTCAGTTAACGAAAACCGGGTTTACTAACGCGGCGGGACACTGCCTGGTGATGCGTACCGTATTCAACGGTAAACCGGTGGCGCTGGTGGTGATGGATGCCTTTGGTAAATACACCCACTTCGCGGATGCAAGCCGACTGCGTACCTGGATTGAGACGGGGAAAGTGCAGCCGGTACCGGCCGCGGCGTTGACCTACAAAAAGCAGAAAGCAGAGCAGATGGCAACCGCCCAGAACGACTGAGCCGGATTGCTGATGACTGTGTTTTCGCCCTCTCCCGCGGGAGAGGGCAACAGGCCTCGCTGCGCCTTACTCCGGCAGCGTCCAGTCTCCGTCATTGAGTGAGCGCTGCATGATCACCGTATCCCGCCAGTCACCTTTCTTATACCCGACGCTGCGTAACTGACCGACGATTTCGAAGCCGTATTTCTTATGCAACCGTAACGAGCCGGCATTGTTGTTGCCATCCCCCACAACGGCAATCATCTGCCGCCACGGTCCTTGCTCGCAGCGGGCGATCAGCGCATCCATCAGGACGGAGCCAAAACCACGACCGGTAGTACTCGCATCCACGTAAATCGACTCTTCCAGAGTGTAGCGATAGGCATGGCGCGGACGGTAAGGCGTCGCGTAGCAGTAGCCTACGACGATGCCGCGATACAGCGCGACAAGCCACGGTAAGTCATTCTCGGCCACGCTTTTCATTCGCTGACGCATTTCATCAACGGTGGGGGGAACTTCTTCAAAGGATGCGCGCCCGTGAAGCACATGCCAGGCGTAGATAGCGGCGATAGCATGCACATCGTCGGGAAGGGCATCGCGCACTTCCACTTCGGTTTCGGATAAAATATCAACAGCCGACATGATGTGCCTGCTCCTCGTAACAGATGCCGGAGAAACGTTTCTCCGGCGACAGAACGCTACTCTAGTACGATTAAGGCGCGCTTAACAATCTCTCAAATTTGGCTGTGGGAATTAATCAGACGCTTGCGTCACGGGCTGCTCCGCGTCAGGACTCTCTTTCCAGTATTTATTCCGCGTTGTTTTACCAATGCCGGGGTTCATGCTGTTTGTGGGGTCATTCTCGCGATAAAACTGCTTAAGTGCGTCAGGAGCCTTATAAAGATGCCCCACGTTATGTTCCGCAGGATATTGTGCGCCTCGCGCGTGCAGCAGCGCGAGCATCTGCTCTTTCAGCGCGTGCGCATCCACCCCTTTCTTAACGATGTAATCCTGGTGGAAGACGTAGCACATAAAGTGGCCGTAATAGAGCTTGTGGACCAGCTTGCTGTCGATTTCCGGCGGCAGGTGTTCAAACCACTCGGTATCGTTGCGGCGAAGGGCGATATCCAGCGCCAGAATGTCTTCCACCTCGTCTGAATGCACCGCCTGATAACGAATGGCGGCACCCGCAGCGGCGAAACGGTGCAGGAAGGCTTTGCTGCCCTCTTTAGGGGTACAGGCAAAGAAATCGCCTTCGGCAGTTTTGAAGAATTCACTGAGCCAGGTTTGCGCTTCGGCAATTCCGTCCCCGGCCATTTTCAGCAGCAGGTGATGCTCGTACTTATCGCGCCAGGTTTTCATCCGCTCCGGCAGATGTGACGGGAAGACATTGCCCAGTTTCTGCATAAAGCGGTCGGTAAAGTGGGGTTTAAACAGCGGCACTTTTTCCAGCATCGCGTCGGTACGGCCCTTCATGGTGAAGAAGAACGGCATTTTATCGGTGCCGAGCTTGTCGATCATCAGGAACGTATCTTTGCCGTAGCGTTCCGCGATGTCGTAAATATCACGGTGCATGTACTCGCCCGCCACCGGCAGGTGAGCGAACTCGCCCAGAATATGACGACGGATCTCGGTCAGCACGTCCGGCTGATTGGTGCCGATGTAGAACACCTGCTGTTTTTTCTCGGCCGGGAAGGTGTCGAGGCGCACGGCAAAAACAGCCAGCTTGCCCGCACAGCCCGAAGATTCAAACAGGCGGTCAGGGTCGGCGTTGTAACGTGCCGGGGTATCCGCTTCGATATCCCGCACGCGGGTGATGTAATCGTGGTCGTGAGCATGACGACCGTCGTGCTGGACGTCTTCATCTTTCACCCGATCGTCGTCGAGCTTACTCAGGATCTGCTCCGGCGTAACGCCAAGATCAATGCCCAGATGGTTGACCAGGGTCAGCTTGCCATTTTCGTCGATACGGGCAAAAAGTGACATCTCGGTGTAAGCCGGGCCGCGCTGCACCAGCGAACCGCCGGAGTTATTGCAGATCCCGCCGATCACGGAGGCGCCAATACAGGATGAGCCAATGACCGAATGCGGTTCGCGTCCCAGCGGCTTAAGCGCTTTTTCAAGGGAGTAGAGCGTCGTGCCAGGGAACGCGAGCACCTGCTCGCCTTTATCCAGCAGATGCAGTTTGTCGAGACGCAGGGTGCTGATGATCACGATGTCACGATCGTAATCGTTGCCGTTCGGCGTTGAGCCTTCCGTCAGACCGGTGTTAGCCGCCTGCATGAGAATAATTTTGTCGGCGGCCACGCAGGCGCTCAGGACGCGCCAGAGTTCAAGCAGCGTGCCGGGAAATACCACCGCCAGCGCCTCGCCCTGACCGGAACGAAAGCCCTTACGGTAGCGGGCGGTTTTTGCCGGGTCGGTAAGCAGGTGAGAGGAGCCAACCAGGCGCGACAGTTCGTTAATAAACGTCGTGTTATCGTGAGTTCGAACAGAAGACATCTTCCACTCCTTGTGGTGGGGCAAATTTCTCGCTGTAAAGCATAGCGCGATTAACTGTTAAGCGGTCGAGTATTCACGAGAAAAATCAGAGAATAACCCTGCAACGTTCTGAGGGTTTGTGGCACACTGCGCTTTTCGCACGGTCTGGCCGAGTTCTTCCGGCGGTTATTGATGAGAGAGTAAAACGACATGAAATGGCTATGTTCTGTAGGTGTCGCCGTCAGCCTGGCGCTGCAACCTGCGCTGGCAGAGGATTTGTTTGGCAATCACCCGCTCACGCCTGAAGCCCGGGACGCGTTTGTCACGGAATTGCTCAAGAAAATGACGGTCGATGAGAAAATTGGCCAGTTGCGTCTTATCAGCGTCGGCCCGGATAACCCGAAAGAGGCCATCCGCGAGATGATCAAAGACGGGCAGGTCGGGGCTATTTTTAACACCGTCACCCGCCCGGATATCCGCAAAATGCAGGATCAGGTGATGGAACTCAGTCGCCTGAAAATTCCGCTGTTCTTCGCCTATGACGTGGTGCACGGTCAGCGTACCGTCTTCCCGATTAGCCTTGGTCTGGCATCGTCCTTTAACCTTGATGCGGTGAAAACCGTGGGGCGCGTTTCCGCCTATGAAGCGGCGGATGATGGCCTGAATATGACCTGGGCACCGATGGTGGACGTCTCCCGCGATCCGCGCTGGGGCCGCGGCTCAGAAGGGTTCGGTGAAGATACCTATTTAACAGCCACAATGGGGAAAACCATGGTGGAAGCGATGCAGGGTAAGAGCCCGGCAGATCGCTACGCGGTGATGACCAGCGTCAAACACTTCGCGGCCTATGGTGCCGTGGAAGGGGGTAAAGAGTACAACACCGTGGATATGAGCCCGCAGCGGCTGTTCAACGACTACATGCCACCGTACAAAGCGGGGCTGGATGCCGGCAGCGGCGCGGTGATGGTGGCGCTGAACTCCCTCAACGGCACGCCGGCGACCTCCGATTCGTGGCTGCTGAAAGATGTTCTGCGTGACCAGTGGGGCTTTAAGGGCATTACCGTCTCTGACCACGGCGCCATTAAAGAGCTCATTAAGCACGGTACCGCCTCCGATCCGGAAGACGCGGTACGCGTGGCGCTCAAGTCCGGCATCAACATGAGCATGAGCGACGAGTACTACAGCAAATACCTGCCGGGGCTGGTGAAGAGCGGTAAGGTGACCATGGCGGAGCTGGATGACGCCACGCGCCACGTGCTGAACGTGAAATATGATATGGGGCTGTTTAACGACCCGTACAGCCACCTGGGGCCGAAAGATTCTGACCCGGCGGACACCAACGCGGAAAACCGTTTGCACCGCAAAGAGGCCCGCGATGTGGCACGCGAAAGTCTGGTGCTGCTGAAAAACCGCCTCGACACGCTGCCGCTGAAGAAATCCGGCACCATTGCCGTGGTGGGACCGCTGGCTGACAGCAAGCGCGACGTGATGGGGAGCTGGTCTGCAGCGGGGGTGGCCGATCAGTCCGTCACGGTGCTGACCGGTATCAAGAACGCCGTGGGTGAGAACGCGAAAGTGGTTTACGCCAAAGGGGCGAACGTCACCAACGATAAAGACATTGTCACCTTCCTCAATCAGTACGAAGAGGCGGTGAAGGTCGATCCGCGTTCGCCGAAAGAGATGATTGATGAAGCGGTGAACACCGCTAAGCAATCTGACGTGGTTGTCGCGGTAGTGGGTGAAGCGCAGGGGATGGCGCATGAGGCCTCCAGCCGTACCGACATCACCATTCCGCAAAGCCAGCGCGATCTGATTGCCGCCCTGAAGACGACCGGCAAGCCGCTGGTGCTGGTGCTGATGAACGGTCGTCCGCTGGCGCTGGTTAAAGAAGACCAGCAGGCCGACGCGATCCTGGAAACCTGGTTCGCCGGTACTGAAGGCGGTAACGCGATTGCCGACGTGCTGTTTGGCGATTACAACCCGTCAGGCAAGCTGCCAATGTCCTTCCCGCGCTCGGTCGGGCAGATCCCGGTTTACTACAGCCACCTGAATACCGGCCGTCCGTACAACGCCGACAAACCGAATAAGTACACCTCCCGTTACTTCGATGAAGCGAACGGCCCGCTGTATCCGTTTGGTTACGGTCTGAGCTACACCACCTTCAAGGTTTCTGACGTCAAAATGTCTGCGCCGACCCTGAAGCGTGACGGCAAAGTTACCGCAAGCGTCGAGGTGAGCAACACCGGTAAACGCGAAGGGGCAACGGTCATTCAGATGTACGTCCAGGATGTGACCGCCTCCATGAGCCGTCCGGTGAAACAGCTGCGTGGCTTCGAGAAGGTCAACCTGAAGCCGGGCGAAACCAAAACCATCAGCTTCCCCATCGACGTGGATGCGCTGAAGTTCTGGAACCAGCAGATGAAATATGATGCGGAGCCAGGCAAGTTTAACGTCTTTATCGGGGTCGATTCCGCCCGCGTTAATAAAGGCGAGTTCGAGCTGCTCTGACGTTTACCTCCCTTGCATCCCCCGCTTTGCGGGGGATGCGTCTTACCTTATGTTAAAAAGGCATTTTGACGGTTAATTCCGCCGTTTTAAGCTACGCTTTTCTCTCAAGCCTCTGAAAAAGGCAGCAAAAAAATGAGGACAGTGGAATGACGATTGCAAAGGGGATGTTGGGTTCAGCGGTGTTACTGGCGGCGCTGAGTCTGCCATTACAGGCGGCAGAACCGGTAAAAGTGGGTTCCAAGATAGATACCGAAGGTGCGTTGCTCGGTAACATTATTCTGCAGGTACTGGAAAGCCACGGTGTTAAAACCGTCAATAAAGTCCAGCTGGGAACCACGCCTGTGGTACGCGGCGCGATTACCTCCGGCGAGCTGGATATCTACCCGGAATACACCGGCAACGGCGCGTTCTTCTTCAAAGATGAAAACGATCCGGCGTGGAAAAATGCCAAAGCCGGGTATGAAAAAGTCAAAAAACTCGACGCTGAGCAAAATAAGCTGGTCTGGCTGACGCCAGCGCCGGCCAACAATACCTGGACCATCGCGGTGCGCAAGGACGTGGCGGAGAAAGGAAAGCTGACCTCGCTTGCGGATTTGAGTCGCTACCTGAAAGAGAAGGGTGACTTTAAGCTTGCGGCTTCCGCTGAGTTTATTGAGCGTCCGGATGCGCTGCCGGCGTTTGAAAAAGCCTATGATTTCAAACTGGATCAGGCCCAGCTGCTCTCTCTGGCGGGCGGTGATACCGCGGTGACCATCAAAGCCGCTGCGCAGCAAACGTCGGGCGTTAATGCGGCGATGGCTTACGGCACCGACGGCCCGGTCGCGGCGCTTGGCCTGCAAACCTTAACCGATCCAAAAGGCGTCCAGCCGATTTACGCCCCGGCACCTGTCGTACGGGAAGCGGTACTTAAAGCGTACCCGGATATTGCTGAATGGCTCAAACCGGTCTTCGAAAAGCTGGATGCAAAAACGCTGCAACAGCTGAATGCCAGCATTGCCGTTGAGGGACTGGATGCCAAAAAAGTGGCCGCCGATTTCCTGAAACAACAAGGGCTTGTGAAGTAACAGGACAGGGCTGTGCCAATAAAATGTCATAACCGCGTACTGCTGCTGTTGGCCTGTGTGGCCATAGCGGCGGTCGCGTTACCGTTTGTGAATGTGGCCCCGAATCGCCTGATGTCGGGGGAGAGTCGCTCGCTCTGGCAGGTCTGGTCATTTACGCCGTGGTTGCTGGTGGCGGCACTGGGCGCATGGGTTGCGTTGTCGCTCTGGCAAGGACGCACGGCTCAGTGGCTGACGCTGCTGCTTTGTGAAGGGCTGTTTATCGCCTTATTCTGGGGAGGCGGGCTTGCGGCAACGCACATGACCTCGGCGGAAAGTCCGCTGGCAAGAACCTCTGTGGGTAGCGGTTTGTGGCTCTGGCTGGCGCTGTGTCTGCTGGCCTGCAGCGATGCTATTCGCCGTCTTATCTCAACATCCGTCTGGCGCTGGATACTCAATGCCCAGATATGGTGTATTCCATTGCTGCTGCTGTTTAGCGGTGAGCTGAATAATCTCTCGCTGTTAAAAGAGTACGCCAACCGTCAGGAGGTGTTTAATGACGCGCTGGCGCAACACCTCACGATCCTCTTCGGTACCCTGATCCCGGCCTTACTGCTCGGCATACCGCTGGGTATGTGGTGCTATCGCCATCCTTCACGTCAGGGTGGGGTGTTTGCCGTACTGAATGTGATTCAGACCATCCCGTCCGTCGCTCTGTTTGGCCTGTTGATTGCTCCGCTGGCCGGGCTGGTGACGTCGTTCCCGGTGCTGGGAACGATGGGGATCGCCGGAACCGGTTTAACGCCAGCCCTTATCGCGCTGGTGCTCTATGCGCTGCTGCCGCTGGTGCGCGGCGTGGTGGCCGGGCTGAGCCAGGTCGCGCCGGACGTGCTGGAAAGTGCCCATGCAATGGGGATGAGCGCGAGACAATGTTTCTGGAAGATCCAGCTGCCGCTGGCTTTGCCCCTGCTGCTGCGCAGCCTGCGGGTGGTGGCGGTGCAAACCGTTGGCATGGCGGTGATTGCGGCGCTGATTGGCGCGGGCGGCTTTGGCGCGCTGGTTTTCCAGGGGCTGTTGAGTAGCGCCCTGGACCTGGTGTTATTGGGCGTGGTGCCCACGATTGCGCTGGCGGTTGTCATCGACGCGCTGTTTGCCTTATGGCTCGCGCTGCTCAGGAGAAGAGCCAATGATTGAATTTCACGATGTCAGTAAAACCTTTGCGGGTCGTCCGGCGGCAAGCCATCTCAACCTGAATTTTGCCGAGGGCGCATTTTCCGTGCTGATTGGCACTTCGGGGTCGGGAAAATCCACCACCCTGAAGATGATTAACCGCCTGGTTGAGCATGACAGCGGTCTGATCCGCTTTGCCGGAGAAGAGATCCGCAGCCTGCCTGTGCTGGAGCTGCGTCGTCGTATGGGGTATGCCATCCAGTCCATCGGCCTGTTTCCGCACTGGACGGTCGCGCAGAACATCGCCACCGTGCTGCAGCTGGAGAAATGGTCGCGGGCAAAAACTGCCGACCGGGTTGATGAACTGATGTCTCTGCTCGGGTTAGAACCTGCGCTGCGTGAACGCTACCCGCACCAGCTTTCCGGAGGCCAGCAGCAGCGGGTGGGCGTAGCGCGTGCGCTGGCGGCCAATCCGCAGGTGTTATTGATGGATGAACCCTTCGGCGCGCTGGATCCGGTCACGCGCGCCGCACTGCAGGCGGAAATGACCCGCATTCATCGCATTCTGGGGCGAACAATCATTCTTGTGACGCACGATATTGATGAGGCGCTGCGTCTGGCCGACCATCTGGTGCTGATGGACCATGGCGAGGTGGTGCAGCAGGGGACGCCGCTTGAACTGCTGACCTGGCCGAAGAACGATTTTGTGCGTGAGTTTTTTGGCCGCAGCGAGCTGGGCGTCAGGCTGCTCTCGCTGCGTACGGTCAGCGACTATATGCGTCGACAGGACGCGACGGTGAGTGGCGAGCCTCTGCAGGAACAGATGAGCTTGCGGGATGCGCTTTCGGCGTTTGTTGCCCGCCAGTGTGAAGTGTTGCCCGTTGCGGATGCCCGTGGCGCGCCAAGTGGCACCCTGCATTTTCGCGATCTGCTGGCAGGGGAGGTGACACGTGAAGGCACTTCGTGATCCGCTGCTCTGGCTGGTCGTGCTCTTTGTCGCTTTGCTGTTTCTGATGCCGCACAGCGCGGCGCTGTTTAGCACACTCTTCCCCGACTTGCCGCGCCCGGTGTATCAGCAGGAGAGTTTTATTAATCTTGCCCTGGCCCATCTCTGGCTGGTGGTGCTCTCAAGTGCCATCGCTATTGTACTGGGCGTGGGGGCGGGCATCGCGGTCACGCGGCCCGCGGGACGGGAGTTTCGCCCGCTGGTGGAGACCATTGCGGCGATTGGCCAGACGTTTCCGCCGGTGGCGGTGCTGGCGATTGCAGTGCCGGTGATGGGCTTTGGTCAGCAACCTGCCATCATTGCGCTGATTTTATACGGTGTGTTGCCCATTCTGCAGGGTACGCTGGCCGGTATTGCGGCGGTACCTGCGTCGGTACTGAGCGTTGCTGAAGGGATGGGGATGAGTCGCGCAGAGCGGCTGCGCAAAGTTGAACTCCCCCTGGCGGCACCGGTCATCCTTGCGGGGATCCGTACGTCGGTGATCATCAATATCGGGACGGCGACCATTGCGTCGACGGTGGGAGCCAATACCCTGGGAACGCCGATTATCATCGGCTTAAGCGGGTTCAATACGGCCTATATTGTGCAGGGGGCGTTGCTGGTCGCGCTGGCGGCAATCGTCGTCGATCGCGTTTTTGAGCGTCTGGCGCAGTATCTCAGCCGACACCGCCACGAACAATAAACGAATACCCGGCCAGCATCACGCCGCCGATACCGCTTACGGCCATCAGAACAAAAAGGGTAATTACGGCCAGTTTGGTTGCCTTCATCATGTGCTCCTGTTGTTAACGGAACAATTATACGGTGAAGCGCAGCTGTTAATGAACCATTAAATGCCGTTACGGCTCTTCCGGGCCAAGCGAGTAAACCGGGTAACCATGTTCACGCCATTCCGTCATCAGCTGTTGCTGCGAGGCGGAAGGCACTTCCCCGCACCAGACCAGCAGGGTCTGGCCGTCGAACAATTCAGGGCGAAATTGCGCCAGCGAGTGCACAAGGACATCAACGCGCCAGCCATTCTGGGTGGCAATCCAGGCCTCCAGCCACAGACGAGTAGTATCGTGCACGTTCCAGCCGACCACCAGCGCGTCTTTTCCGTGCTTGTTCTTCGCCGAGGCAAGGCAGACGGCAATGTAGTTGATCAGGACGCCGTCGAGCATACTCAGCAGCGCCTGCAGGGTGGTCTGCTGGCACTGCAGGCGTCGACGGAGCGGGATGAAAAGATGCGTGATCAGCGTTTGCGCGGGATAATCGCGCCCTTGCTCTTTTATCCATGCGCGCAGGCGCTGCAGATTGCCCGCCTGCAGAAGGCGCAGCAACGTTTCCTGTTGTTCGCGCCAGAGAAGCTGCGTGTCTGGATCGTCATGGCTGAGCAGGGATTTCACTTTGCCAACCTGCACACCGTTATCGATCCAGCTTTTGATCTCGCGGATCCGGTCGATATCGGCATCGTTGAAGAGACGATGGCCTCCGTCCGTTCTCTGCGGTTTGAGTAATCCATACCGTCGCTGCCATGCCCGTAGCGTGACGGGATTGATATCACAAAGGAGTGCCACTTCACCGATTGTGTAAAGCGCCATATTCGCCCCCTCGCTTACGCGTCCCCAGCTTAACTGTAGTCCCTGTTTACTGAACCAGGAAGAAATGGTTGTTTTTTGCACGAATAATGCGAAGCAGGCGTTAGGTTCGGCAAAAGGTGTGATGCCGGGCACGAATTGCAGCTTTTTTGCCGCGCTTCAAAGAAAGTTTACCGCCAGCAGTGTATGTTACGCGTTTTGAGGGTGTGCGGTTTTGAGTATGTACGAGTTTAATCTGGTGCTGCTGTTGCTTCAGCAGATGTGCGTGTTTCTTGTCATCGCCTGGTTGATGAGTAAAACGCGTCTGTTCATTCCGCTGATGCAAGTTACCGTACGCCTGCCGCACAAGCTGCTCTGCTACGTGACCTTCTCTATTTTCTGCATTATGGGAACCTATTTTGGTCTCCATATCGAAGACTCCATTGCCAATACGCGAGCCATCGGTGCCGTGATGGGCGGGCTGCTTGGCGGCCCTGTGGTCGGTGGGCTGGTCGGGTTAACCGGTGGCCTGCATCGGTATTCGATGGGCGGCATGACGGCGCTGAGCTGTATGATCTCAACGATCGTCGAAGGGTTGCTCGGCGGCCTGGTTCACAGCTACATGATTAAGCGCGGTCGTCCGGATAAAGTCTTTAGCCCGCTCACCGCCGGGG
This sequence comes from Enterobacter sp. 200527-13, assembly GCF_027924865.1. Taxonomy (NCBI): domain Bacteria; kingdom Pseudomonadati; phylum Pseudomonadota; class Gammaproteobacteria; order Enterobacterales; family Enterobacteriaceae; genus Enterobacter; species Enterobacter sp. 200527-13. Next base: position 405,412 of record NZ_BSCM01000002.1, on the reverse strand, counting down.
CGATCACCTTTGTCGCTGAAATGGCGCAAATGGCCATCATCTTGCTGATTGCCCGGCCGTTTGACGATGCGCTTCATCTGGTGAGCAATATCGCCGCCCCGATGATGGTGACGAATACCGTGGGTGCTGCGCTGTTTATGCGTATTCTGCTCGACAAGCGCGCCATGTTTGAGAAGTACACCTCGGCGTTTTCCGCGACGGCCCTGAAGGTCGCCGCCTCGACGGAGGGGATCCTGCGTCAGGGCTTTAACGAAGAGAACAGCATGAAGGTGGCGCAGGTGCTTTATAAGGAGCTGGATATCGGCGCGGTGGCGATAACTGACCGTGAACGGTTGCTGGCTTTTACCGGCACGGGCGACGACCACCATCTGCCCGGGAAACCGATCTCCTCCGCCTATACGCTGCGCGCCATTGAAACCGGCGAAGTGGTGTATGCCGACGGCAACGAAGTTCCTTACCGCTGTTCGCTGCACCCGCAGTGTAAACTGGGCTCCACGCTGGTCATTCCGCTGCGCGGGGAAAACCAGCGGGTAATGGGCACCATCAAGCTTTATGAAGCGAAAAACCGTCTGTTCAGCTCTATCAACCGTACGCTGGGAGAGGGCATCGCTCAGCTGCTCTCCGCGCAGATCCTCGCCGGGCAGTATGAGCGTCAGAAAGCGTTGCTGACGCAATCCGAAATTAAACTCCTGCACGCTCAGGTGAATCCGCATTTCCTGTTCAATGCGCTTAATACGCTCAAAGCGGTGATCCGCCGCGACAGCGATCAGGCCGCGCAGCTGGTTCAGTTCCTGTCGACGTTTTTCCGCAAAAACCTTAAACGTCCGTCCGAGATTGTAACCCTGGCCGATGAAATAGAACACGTTAATGCCTACCTGCAGATTGAGCAGGCCCGCTTCCAGACTCGTCTGCAGGTGTCGTTATCCGTCCCAGATGAGCTGGCGTATCAGCATCTTCCGGCCTTTACCCTGCAGCCTATTGTGGAAAACGCCATTAAACACGGTACGTCACAGCTGTTGGGAATTGGGGAGATCACCATTTCCGCCAGCCGCTTTAACCATCATCTGGTGCTGGATATTGAAGATAACGCCGGGCTTTACGTGCCTTCCACCTCAGGCGGATTAGGGATGAGCCTGGTGGATAAACGCCTGCGCGCGCACTTTGGTGATGACTGTGGCATTACCGTTGCCTGTGAGCCTGACCGATTCACCCGTATTACGTTACGACTGCCGCTGGAGGAAAACGCATGCTAAGAGTGCTGATTGTGGATGATGAGCCGTTAGCACGGGAAAACCTGCGCGTTCTGTTGCAGGAGCAGCCTGACATTGAGATTGTGGGGGAGTGCGCAAACGCCATTGAGGCCATTGGCGCCGTGCACAAACTGCGCCCGGACGTGCTGTTCCTCGACATTCAGATGCCCCGAATTAGCGGCCTGGAGATGGTCGGAATGCTCGACCCGGAGCATCGCCCCTACATTGTGTTTTTGACCGCCTTCGATGAGTACGCCGTCAAAGCCTTTGAGGAGCACGCATTCGATTATTTACTGAAACCGATTGAAGAGAAGCGTCTTGAAAAGACCCTCAGCCGTTTGCGCCAGGAGCGCACCGTGCAGGATGTCACGCTGTTGCCGGAAAACCAGCAGCCGCTGAAATTTATCCCCTGCACCGGCCACAGTCGGATTTACCTTCTGCAGATGGACGATGTGGCGTTTGTCAGCAGCCGTTTGAGCGGCGTATTTGTTACCAGCGCGGAGGGGAACGAAGGCTTTACCGAACTGACGCTGCGGACGCTGGAGAGCCGAACGCCGCTCGTTCGTTGCCATCGCCAGTATCTGGTGAACATGGCGCACCTGAAAGAGATCCGGCTGGAAGACAACGGACAGGCAGAGCTGGTGCTGCGTGCCGGGCAAACCGTCCCCGTCAGTCGCCGCTACCTTAAGAGTTTGAAAGAGGCGATCGGCCTGTAAAACTGGTACACTGCGCCCCATTGCATCATCGACAGTTAAGTTAAAGGCACCCATGCTCAGTAATGATATTCTCCGTAGCCTGCGCTACACCCTGAAAGCAAACAATAACGATATGGTGCGCATTCTTGCGCTTGCTGGCATGGAGTCCACCTCTGCCGGTTTCGACACCTGGATGACAAAAGAGGATGAAGAGGGGTTTGTTCGCTGCCCTGACATTATCCTGTCTGGCTTCCTGAACGGCCTCATCTACGACAAGCGCGGGAAAGATGACTCAGCACCAGAACTGGCGCTTGAGCGGCGGGTGAATAACAACACGGTGCTGAAAAAGCTGCGTATCGCGTTTTCACTGAAAACAGACGATATTCTGGCGATTATGACAGAGCAGAAGTACCGCGTGTCGATGCCGGAGATCACCGCCATGATGCGTGCGCCGGACCATAAGAACTACCGCGAGTGCGGCGACCAGTTTTTGCGTTATTTTTTACGCGGACTGACTCACCGGGTGCATCACGCTAAGCCGTGAGTGGTACCGGGCAGTGAAGGATGAAGAGGCAAAAAAAAGCCGGAGATAATCTCCGGCTTTTTTATTATTTCACCTGCTGACCTGGTTTGGCGCCTTCATCAGGGCTTAACAGGAAGATATCTTTCCCGCCAGGACCTGCCGCCATCACCATGCCTTCCGAGATGCCGAAGCGCATTTTGCGCGGTGCCAGGTTGGCGACCATCACGGTCTGACGGCCAATCAGCACCTGCGGATCAGGATAGGCAGAACGGATACCGGAGAAGACGTTACGCTTCTCTCCGCCCAGATCCAGCGTCAGGCGCAGCAGTTTGTCCGAGCCTTCGACAAATTCCGCGTTTTCAATCAGTGCGACACGCAGATCGACCTTGGCGAAATCATCAAAGGTAATGGTCTCCTGAATCGGATCGTCTGCCAGCGGGCCAGTCACCGGCGCAGCGGCAGCCTTCACCTCTTCTTTAGACGCTTCCACCAGGGATTCTACCTGCTTCATCTCGATGCGGTTGTACAGCGCCTTGAAGGTATTCACCTTGTGGCCGAGCAGCGGCTGCTGGATAGCATCCCAGGTCAGCTCGGTGTTGAGGAACGCTTCAGCGCGGGAGGCCAGCTGTGGCAGTACCGGCTTCAGCCAGGTCATCAGCACGCGGAACATGTTCAGGCCCATGGTGCAGATCGCCTGCAGGTCGGCGTCGCGGCCTTCCTGTTTCGCGACAACCCACGGTGCCTGCTCGTCAACGTAGCGGTTAGCCACGTCAGCCAGCGCCATGATTTCACGAATCGTTTTACCGAACTCACGGCTTTCCCAGGCTTCGCCAACCGCCGCGGCGGCGTCGGTGAAGGTTTTGTACAGCTCAGGATCGGCCAGTTCGGCAGACAGCACGCCGTCGAAACGCTTGGCGATAAAGCCTGCGTTACGGGAAGCCAGGTTCACGACTTTGTTGACGATGTCGGCGTTCACGCGCTGCACGAAATCTTCCAGGTTCAGGTCGATATCGTCGATGCGGGAAGAGAGCTTCGCCGTGTAGTAATAACGCAGGCTGTCCGCGTCGAAGTGGTTCAGCCAGGTGCTGGCTTTGATGAACGTACCGCGAGATTTGGACATCTTCGCGCCGTTGACCGTCACATAGCCGTGCACAAACAGGTTGGTTGGTTTACGGAAGTTACTGCCTTCCAGCATCGCCGGCCAGAACAGGCTGTGGAAGTAAACAATGTCTTTGCCGATAAAGTGATACAGCTCGGCGTCGGAATCTTTCTTCCAGTATTCGTCAAAGCTGACGGTGTCGCCGCGCTTGTCGCACAGGTTCTTGAAGGAACCCATGTACCCGATTGGCGCATCCAGCCAGACGTAGAAGTATTTACCCGGTGCGTTCGGAATTTCGAAACCGAAGTACGGTGCATCGCGGGAGATATCCCACTGCTGCAGACCGGATTCGAACCACTCCTGCATTTTATTCGCGACTTGCTCCTGCAGCGCGCCGCTGCGGGTCCACGCCTGCAGCATTTCGCTGAAGGACGGCAGGTCGAAGAAGAAGTGCTCGGAATCACGCATTATCGGTGTGGCACCCGAAACAACAGATTTCGGATCGATAAGCTCGGTCGGGCTGTAGGTTGCGCCGCACACTTCGCAGTTATCGCCATACTGATCCGGTGATTTACATTTCGGGCAGGTACCTTTGACAAAGCGGTCCGGCAGGAACATGCCTTTTTCCGGATCGTACAGCTGAGAGATGGTGCGATTTTTAATAAAACCGTTCTCTTTCAGGCGAGAGTAGATCAGCTCCGACAGCTCACGGTTTTCGTCGCTGTGCGTGGAGTGATAGTTGTCATAGCTGATGTCAAAGCCCGCAAAATCGGTCTGATGCTCCTGACTCATTTCGGCAATCATCTGCTCTGGGGAGATCCCCAACTGCTGCGCTTTCAGCATGATCGGCGTGCCGTGGGCATCGTCCGCACAGATGAAGTTAACCTCGTGGCCGCGCATTCGCTGGTAACGGACCCAGACATCAGCCTGGATATGCTCCAGCATGTGGCCGAGGTGGATTGAGCCGTTGGCGTACGGCAGTGCGCACGTTACCAGAATTTTCTTCGCGACTTGAGTCATAGTAGGCATTACTTCTTTTAACTGTGAAAAGGGTTTTTGATATTACCAAAAGGGGCATTATTAAGTAAGCACAAACCACGGCCTTTCAGGTAAACTTGTTCATCTAAGGTCTTATTCACAAGAACAAAGGAGTCGGGATGAGTTCTCAATCCCAGGCCAAATCACCGGAAGCCTTAAGAGCAATGGTCGCCGGGACGCTGGCTAACTTTCAGCATCCAACCCTGAAGCACAATCTCACCACGCTGAAAGCGTTACACCATGTCGCATGGCTGGACGATACGCTGCACATCGAGCTGCAGATGCCCTTCGTCTGGACCAGCGCGTTTGACGCGCTGAAAGAGCAAACCAGCTCTGAGCTGCTGCGCATTACCGGCGCGAAAGCCATTGACTGGAAGCTGACCCACAGCATCGCCACCCTCAAGCGTGTGAAAAACCACCCGGGCGTGAACGGCGTGAAAAACATCATTGCCGTCAGTTCAGGCAAGGGTGGGGTGGGTAAATCCTCCACGGCGGTAAACCTGGCGCTCGCGCTGGCAGCCGAAGGGGCGAAGGTCGGTATTCTGGACGCCGATATTTACGGACCGTCTGTGCCTAACATGCTGGGCGCGGAAAACCAGCGCCCAACCTCGCCGGATGGCACGCACATGGCGCCGATCATGGCCCACGGTCTGGCAACCAACTCCATTGGTTATCTGGTGACTGACGATAACGCCATGGTGTGGCGTGGCCCGATGGCCAGCAAAGCGCTGATGCAGATGCTGCAGGAGACAATGTGGCCCGATCTGGATTATCTGGTGCTGGATATGCCGCCGGGCACCGGTGACATTCAACTGACGCTGGCGCAAAACATTCCGGTCACGGGAGCGGTCGTGGTGACCACCCCGCAGGACATCGCGCTGATCGACGCCAAAAAAGGCATCGTGATGTTCGAGAAAGTGGACGTGCCGGTGCTGGGTATTGTCGAGAACATGAGCATGCATATCTGCAGCAACTGCGGACACCATGAGCCTATTTTTGGCACCGGTGGGGCAGAAAAACTGGCTGCGCAGTATCACACCCAGCTGCTTGGGCAGATGCCGCTGCACATCTCGCTGCGTGAAGATCTGGACAGCGGGAAGCCGACGGTCGTCAGCCGTCCGGACAGTGAATTTGCAGAGATGTATCGACAGCTGGCGGGGCGCGTTGCGGCGCAGCTTTACTGGCAGGGCGAAGTCATCCCGAGTGAAATTGCGTTTCGCGCGGTGTGAGTGCTTTAGTCTGAATTGCCGGGCGGCGTTTGCGCCTGACCCGGCCTACGGAAATAACGTGTTGTAGGCCGGCTCAGCGAAGCGTCACCCGCGTTTAACGCTGTACGTAATGCATTAAAAAGTACTCACCTTCCGGCGAGTCACCCTTCGCTTCAATATGCCAGCCATGGCGCTGGTAAAAGGCAACAGCCCGCTCATTCTTTACCAGACACTTCAGCGAACCCGTACTGGTGAACGCGTTTTGCACCTGTTCAAGGAGCAAATGACCGACGCCCAGACCTTGATACTGCGGATCGACAAACAGATTGTGCAGGAAATTGTCGTTCGTCCACACCGAAGCAAAACCCAGTCGATGCCCGTCCTGAACGGCCACCCAAATCACTTCGTCGCGGGTTGCCGCGTCAAAGTCTTCAAGCTGCCACTCGGAACCGTCCAGCCATGGCCAGGCCTCGCGCCGCGCGTGGAGATAGAGTGTTCGCAAAAAGGGGCGATCGCTCTCCTGCCAGGGCCGGATTAAAATGTCATTAGCGGTGATAGAAGATATCTCCATTGTAGGCTTTGTAGATTTTGCCATCTGCATCGCCAATCAGGACGTAGTTCTCGCCCATATAGGTCCAGTGGGTACCCGCATCCGGGGCCGGCAGGTTACGCAGCTGGTACTGTTTAATGGTGTACTCAGGCGTTTGATACTGCGCCGGTGCGGTGTCGCCAATCTTGAATTTGGTGAAATCAGCGATGAATTCTTGTTCCTCATAGGCTTTAATGCCTGATGGCGCAGCGGCGGTTTGCGGGGCAGAAAACGCGGAACCCGCCAGAGACAGTAATACACCCAGAAGCAGCAATTTACGCTTAGCCATTTTTTCTCCAGTGATATCGTTACAGATACTTTTCGTCTGCGGGTTCATGGAACGCGAGGCAGACAGTTCATTTTAAGTACCAAAGCATGGTGTGTTTGAAAAAAAATGTAACAAAAGTGGACGGTTTTGTGTAGTCGTAATGACGCGCGCAGTATCACTACAGTCAATATCTCCCGAATTTGATATTTCCAATATTTATTATTTCATTAATCAATTCTGAAAATACCTTCTCACTTCGCAAATGGACTGTTCAACGCATGCTTTCCCACGTAAGAACATTTAATATCGCCTCCGTATGACATCAATCTCTTTCCATTTTTTTCAAAAGAATGGGAACGATTTTGCTTTTTTTATCGCCAGGAAGGGAAACGTTGTCTGTTTTTTGTAATACGTCCGCTAAAACAATAACCCGTTGAAAATTTTAATGTAAATGAATTTATTTTTTATCTGTTTAACAACAAACACAACAATAAAAGAACTTTTTATATAAATGAAAAATACAACGCTATTTTCACTTTTATTTCTTTCAGTCGGCCAGTTAACTGGTTGCGTATTTTCGCCAGGTCAGGATCTCAGCATTACCGGGAAAAAAGTCATGGCTGACGGAGAAGCGAATTATCAGCTCGATCAACACGTGGAAATTTATCCCCTGACCCCGGCGCTCATTGAAAAATTGCGACCGCCTGTCCTCAAATCTCAGGCAAATCCTACTCTGGATGAGCAGGTTAAAAACTGGGAATACCGCATAGGCACCGGCGACATCCTGACGGTCACCGTCTGGGATCATCCGGAATTAACCACGCCCGCAGGGCAGTATCGTACCGCGAGTGACGCGGGTAACTGGGTGAATGCGGATGGAACGCTCTTCTATCCCTACGTCGGAAAACTGCATGTTGCAGGCAAAACGGTCGCGCAGGTGCGTGAAGCAATCACCGCGCAACTGGAGAAGGTTATTGAGAGCCCGCAGGTGGATGTCAGCGTGGCGTCTTTCCGCTCACAAAAAGCCTATGTGACAGGAGAGGTGGCAAAATCAGGCCAGCAACCGATAACCAATATTCCGTTGACGGTAATGGACGCGGTCAACGCCGCAGGTGGGCTTTCCGCGGATGCCGACTGGCGTAACGTGGTCCTCACGCATAATGGCCAGGACGCGCGCCTTTCGCTCTATGCGCTGATGCAGCACGGTGATTTAAGCCAGAATAAGCTGCTGTATCCGGGCGATATCCTCTTTGTTCCGCGTAACGATGCCTTAAAAGTGTTCGTGATGGGCGAGGTGGTGAAGCAGAGCACGTTGAAGATGGATCGTAGCGGAATGACCCTGGCGGAAGCCCTGGGGAATGCAGGCGGGCTGGATCAGAATATGGCCGATGCAACCGGGATTTTTGTTATTCGCTCGGTAGCGAAAAAAGGGGCGACGGACAAAATTGCCAATATCTATCAGCTCAATGCGAAGGATGCCTCCGCGATGGTGCTGGGGACGGAATTCCAGCTTGAACCGTATGACATTGTCTACGTCACCACCGCGCCGTTGTCACGCTGGAATCGCGTGATCACACAGCTGGTACCCACCATCAGCGGTGTCCATGACCTGACCGAAACCGTCCGCTTCATCCGTTCATGGCCGCAATAATGTTCAACTCAATCTTAGTGGTTTGCACCGGCAATATTTGCCGTTCGCCGATGGGGGAGCGGCTGTTGCGACAACAGCTGCCCGGCAGACTCGTGACATCGGCTGGGATTTACGGATTTGAAGGACGCCCGGCGGATGCAACTGCACGGGAGGTGGCCCGGTGTTACGGCGTTTCGCTGGAGGGGCACGTGGCACGCAAGATGACGCGCAGCATGTTGCAAACCTCCGATTTGATTCTGGTGATGGAGCCGGAGCACCTGCGTTTTATTGCCGCTGTGTCACCCGAATGTCGCGGAAAATCGCTGCTGTTTGGCCAATGGCTGGAAAACAGGGACATTCCCGATCCTTACCGCAAAAGTCGTGAAGCGTTTGAATATGTTTTCGGGCAACTGGTAAAAGCCAGTCAGGAATGGGCTCGTCGTGTGGGTCAAAAAGGAATTAAGCGTTAATGTCTTCTCATTCATCAGACAAATACGGTGCTGCCGCACCGCACAGTAATGAAATCGATCTTATGCAGCTACTTGCTGAGATGATTGATCACCGCATGCTAATCGGGCTGGTCACGCTCCTGTTTACGGTGTGCGCGGGGCTCTACGCGTTTAGCGCCACGCCGGTCTACCAGGCGGATGCCCTGGTACAGATAGAAGCAAAGCAGGACAACTCGTTGCTTAAAAGCTTAAGCCAGTTTGGGTCTGACCTTTCACCCGACGCCGAACCTGAACTGTTGCTGCTTAAATCGCGCATGATCCTGGGGGGAACCGTTGATAATCTGGGGCTGACATATCAGGTAAAACAGCGCGTTCTCCCGGTTGTGGGGCGCCTCTGGGAACGTCTACGCGGCAGCAAACCGGGCAACATGACGATAGGTGAGCTTAACCTGCCCCAGCAGGAGGGGAAACCGCAAGCGATTGTCCTGACTGCGCTGGGGCAGGGCCGGTATCGCCTGGAAGGGGAGACGCTTAAGGCTGACGGTAGGGTTGGCAAACGGCTGGTGAAAGACGGGGTCACGCTTCTGGTAACCTCGCTCAGCGCGGAGCCGGGGACCCAATTTACCCTTCAAGCCTTCACCAGGCTTGAGGCAATTAACGCGCTGCAGAAGAGACTCTTTGTCGCGGAATCCGGTAAACAGAGCGGTATGATCACCCTGACGCTGACGGGTGAAGACCCGGACAGGATAGCGGTGGTGCTCAATACGATTGCAGAAAATTATCTCAGCCAGAATATTGCGCGCCAGGAGGCACAGGATTCCCGAAGTCTGGCGTTTTTACAGGAGCAGTTGCCTAAGGTCCGTCACGAACTGGATGAGGCCGAAGCACGGCTGAATGCCTATCGGGCGCAGCGCGATTCCGTCGACTTATCCCTTGAGGCGAAGTCCGTACTGGATCAGGTCGTTAACGTGGAAAATCAGCTCAACGAACTGACTTTTCGTGAGGCAGAGGTTTCTCAGCTTTTCAAAAAGGATCACCCGACCTATCGCGCATTACGGGAGAAGCGACAAACGCTCGAAGAGGGACGCGCGCGCCTGAACAGCCGGGTTTCATCTATGCCTTCTACCCAGCAGGAAGTGTTGCGCCTGAGCCGTGATGTCGAGTCCGGGCGTACCATTTACCTGCAGCTGCTGACACGCCAACAGGAACTGAACATTTCACGCTCCAGCGCCATCGGCAACGTGCGGATCATTGATACCGCGGTTACGCAACCTGAGCCAATAAAACCCCGTAAAGCGCTCATTATTCTGCCTGGCGTGCTGTTAGGGCTGATGGTCTCCATGGGCTGGGTGTTGGTTCGTACTGCCTGTCGGCGAGGGATCACCTCGTCAGAGCAAATAGAAGAGCAGGGGATGCCGGTTCTGGCGACGCTGCCGCGCTCGGTCTGGCTGTGGAAAAAAACGCATTTGCGCCGAAAGCACTTTTTGGCGCCCCACGGGAAACACAAAACTTCGGATATCCCCTTCCTGCCCACAGACCGGCCAGCGGATATGTTTGTTGAAGCGATGCGTGGACTGCGTACCAGCCTGCACTTCACGATGATGGATGCCTCAAACCAGATCGTGGTTATTACGGGCCCCACGCAGAATTGCGGCAAAACGTTGGTCAGCACGTCACTGGCATCAATAGCGGCTCAGGCCGGAAAGCGGGTGCTCTTTATCGATGCGGATATGCGTAAAGGCTATGTGCATAATCTCTTTAAGCTGAACAACCATCACGGATTATCCGCTGTCCTTGAGGGAAATGTGGCGTGGCAGGAGGCGATCCAGCGCGTTGATAAGGCGGGATTTGATGTTCTGACCTGCGGTCCTCAGCCGTTACGTCCCGTGGAGCTGCTCATGGGAGAACGCTTCCAGGAGGTGATGTCGGGGATGAACGCTCACTATGACGTTGTTATCGTTGATACACCGCCGGTGCTGGCCGTGACCGATGCGGTGCTGATTGCCAGAGTGGCCGCAACCACGTTACTGGTTGCCCGCTTTGGTAAAACCAACGTGAAAGAGACGGAAAACTGTGTAAAGCGTCTGCAGCAGATGGGTGTGCAGGTGAACGGTGCCATTCTCAATGATATCGTGAAATCTGCGGCGCTGTATTACAGCGCGGGGTATAGCCATTTCGATTACGGCTATACCCCGAAGGAAAAGCGGCGTGAGGGTTAGTGCTTCACCAGCGTGGCGAAGTAATACACCAGGGGAATGGCGAGGATCCAAAGACCGACGGGGATATCGCGCCATTTCCCGGCAATCGCTTTGATAGCGATATAAAACAGCAGCCCGCCCGCAATACCGGTCCCGAAACTGTTGGCAATCAGCGTAATCATCACCATCATCAACACCGGCAAGCCGTCGGTGAAATTCGCCAGATCAACCTTACGTAAACCGCTAAACATATTCAGCCCGATGAGGATCAGGGCGGGCGCCGTGGCTTCTTTCGGGATCATCAGCGCCACAGGGGTAAACAGCAGCATCAGCAGGAACATTACCGCCGCGGCCAGCGCGGTCATGCCGGTTTTGCCGCCGGCTTCCGCGGCTGCGGACGATTCAATCAGCGCCGTGGCGGCAGGAATGCCTACCCACGGGCCAATCGCGGCGGCAATGGAGTCCACCATAAACGGGCGGTTAATGTTTGGCATATTGCCTTCTTCATCCAGCAGCCCTGCTTCCCCGCCCACCGCCAGCGTTGTTCCCATGGTGGAGAAAAACTCGGAGGCGAAGAAGACAAACAGGAATGGCAGAAAGGCAATATTCAGCGCGCCCAGCATATCGACATGCCCGAGGACGGGAGCGATGGAATGGGGCACATCGATAAAACTGGCGGGTAATTTCGTGACGCCCATCGGAATACCCACGAGGGTCGCGAGCAGGATAGCCCACAGGATCGCACCCGGAATACGACGAGCCTGCAGGCCGATAGCCAGGAACAGGCCGAGCAACGCCACCAGCGCACCGGGTGATAAAAAATCTCCCAGCATCAGTGCGTTCGTTTTGGCATTCGCCAGCACCAGCCCGGCGTTGCGGAAACCGAGTACGGCGACAAACAGCCCGATGGAGGCCGTCAGCCCCAGCTTGATGGACTGTGGCACCGAGCGGGTCACCACTTCACGCAGGCCAAACCGGGTCAGCAGGAAGAATAAAATTCCCGACCAGCAGGCGATACCCAGACCAATTTGCCAGCCAATGCCTTCACTGCCCGCAAGCGTCACCCCGACCAGCACCGAGCCACCAATTCCTGGCCCGACGATAAACGGCAGGTTGGCGTAAAAAGCCATCAGCAGCGTCCCGGCAACGAAGACCAGAATGGTGCCCGTGGTCGCGGCGCCTTTGTCCATTCCTCCCACGGCCAGCAGCCCCGGGATCACCACCAGCAAATAGGCGGCGGCGAGAAAACCGGTGATACCCGCCAGGCACTCGGTGCGCACGGTGCTCCCGCGTGCACGGAGTGCAAAACGACGTTCAAGCCAGCGCCCTGGTGCTGGCGAATTAACGGTATTGTCGGCCATTATCCGGCTCTCCTTCGGTATTATTGTGTGTTGTCCGGGGTTTCCCGGTAAGAAATCAGCGGATCGACAATCTGGCGCGTGCTGCCATCGGTCAGTCCAAGATCGGTCAAATGTGGCCCGGCATTACAGGCAAGGCAGGTTCCTTCTATGGCCTTAAAGACCCGATAAGGCGGTTCCCAGTCGGCAATCAGACTGCTGCGATCGCGCAGCGTCCTGAACTGCAGCGCCAGCTCGGCAGGTGGCAGTTCCGACAGCATGCCCGCAATCGGCATGGCAACGTGGGCAATCACGTCACCCTGTTGCGCCAGCGCCATGCCACCACCGCTGTTGATAAGCGTATTGGCAGCCAGCGCCATATCGTTCGGATCGCGGCCCAAAACCACCAGGTTGTGAGAGTCGTGCGAGTAGCTGGTGGCAATCGCCCCGCGCAGTTCCCCCCAGCCTTGAAGCAGGGCAATTTGCGGTTTTGCTGCATGACGGGCATGGCGATGCTGAACCCAGATCAGGCTAAAGCCGTCCGGGATCTGCACGCACCCGTTGCGCACCTGCACATCTGTTTCACCCCAGCGGGTAAAGCGCGCGCCGCAGATGTGGCGCAAGCGAGCCACGCCATGGTTCGCGTTGCCAATGCGCATGCAAAAATCATCAGCGGTCAGGGCAGACAACCGTACGGTATCACGCGGCAACGTAAGAGGCGTATCAGCAACAGGTTCGAGCGTTGCCCCGTCCCGGGCAATCAGCTTTCCGGCGACGTAGACCTGGCGCGCCGTCAGTTTATCCAGCGAGTCAAACACCACCAGATCCGCGCGACGCCCGGCGGCAATCAGCCCCAGGTCGTTACGCTGCAGGCGTATGGCCGCATTGAGCGTTGCAAAACGCAGTGCGTCGGTGGCCGCTAATCCATGTTCAATCAGCAGGTTCAGCAGCGCGATGATCCCGCCTTTTTCCATGAGGATGTCTGGCGGAACATCATCGGTACAAACCGTGATGTGAGACGAAAGATGGGGGAGCGTTTTCAGGGCGCTGACAATATCGGGCAGCAGATAAGGGTGCGAACCGCGGATCTCCAGCGTCAGCCCGGCACGCAGTTTTTCCAGCGCATCGTCAGCTGACGTTAACTCATGGTCAGAAGTCACGCCTGCTGCCAGATAAGCCTGTAAATCCGCACCGCTGAGACCGCGGGCATGGCCTTCAATCAGCTTTCCGCTGTCGAGCCCGGCCTGCATAATTTCAAGCATACGCTGGCTGCCATTAAGCACCCCGTGCATGTCCATCACTTCAGCCACACCGCGCACTTCCGGCCAGCCAAGCAGGGTGTTCATCTCGTCTCCGGCAAAATCCGCCCCGGACATTTCCAGGCCGGGCGTTGAGGGCACGCTTGAAGGCGCGGCGACCATCACCTGCAGCGGCAGATTGCGGCTGGCCTCAATGGCAAAACGGACGCCGTCAATGCCCAGCACGTTGGCCAGTTCATGCGGATCCCAGAAGACCGCCGTGGTGCCCTGTGCAAGCACAATCTCCGCGTAGCGGGCGGGCATAAGATGGGAGCTTTCAAGGTGGACGTGGGTATCCATCAGCCCTGGCGACAGAAACTGGTTGTTCAGCGCGTGGGTCTCATGTGCGTCGTTGCGGCTGCCGCGCGGATGGACGCTGGCAATCAGTGATCCCACGATACCAACATCCGCTTCGCGGATCTCACCAGTGACCATATCCACAATACGGGTATCGGTGAGCAGCAGGTCAAAGGGCATTTCGCCTCGTGCAGCCTGAACGGCGCGGCGTCGGGTTTCAGCAGTCATGCAATTAACAGTTCCAGCATCAAAATAATGACGCTACTCTATGCACACGGCAAACGTTTGCCCAGCTGATAAAATTTATCGCCCGATAACCCCGGGTTATTCTGTGACGCGTGTAATGGATAATCATGACGGAACCCTGGCAGCGCTTGCCCGCGCTCTCTCTTCGACAGCTACAGTATTTTGTCACTCTGGCGCAGCTGCGTCATTTTACTGATACCGCCAGCAAACTGGCTATCAGCCAGCCGGCCCTCAGCAGTGCGTTGCGGCAAATCGAGACGGTGCTTGGGGGCAAACTGGTTAACCGGACCGCTTCGGCCGTGACGTTGACGGAGCTTGGCAATGCCATCCTGCCGCACGCGCAGCGGGTGCTCAGCGTGGCGCAGCTTGCGTTTGACGACATGCAGCACATTGTTCAGGTGGGCGGAGAAGGTACGGTGCGTATCGGGCTGATCCCTTCCGTGAGTTCGCTGCTGTTCCCCTTGTTGCCCCGGACGCTCGCGCAGGCTTTTCCCCGCCTCAGGGTGGAATTTCACGATCAAACCAACGATGCGCTGGTGGTCCAGCTGCTGAAAGGGCAGATTGATTTCGGCATTGGTGCGCTCGATAACTCTGTTCCCGACCAGCTGAACGTGTTTCCCTTACAGGATGACCCGTTTGTCGCGGTCATTCACAGCGACGATCCGCTGGCCGCGTCGGCGCACCTGCCCTGGAAGCAACTGGCAGGGCGGGATATCGCCGTGTTCTCAAAAGGTAATATTCAGCGTCTGGTTGCGGCGCTCGCGGAAAGCCACCGTTTGTCATTGCCGACACGCTATCAGGTGGACTACATCGAAACTTTGTATGGTCTGGTGCGCTCGAAACTCGCCGTGGCGATTTTACCGCAGCTCTATACCACGCACCTCCAGGACCCGCAGCTCAGGGTGGTACATCTTCAACAACCGGCCCTGGCCCGCACGGTGGCGTTAATGCGCGCCCCGCAGCCGCTTCCTCCGCTTATCGAATCCTGCTTTACGCTGATGGCCGACACGTTGCGAACGAAATGACCCGACACTTCTTTACAGCGTGATGGCGCATTGCTCGCTAAGATGACCGTCGATTCATCAAGAGGTCACAATGGAAAACCGCAAATTCAGTCGACTGCGCCGCTGGGCGCGGGAAGGAATCATCTTCTTTCTGCTCGCGCTGGCCGTCATGTGGGGCGTGGATCAATACCGCAAGCCCACACTCCCCGCCAGCTTTAGCGCTGCACCGATGCACAGCATCGACGGAAAGATCCACGATATAACGGCACTCAGCCAGGAACGCCCGCTGCTGATATACGTATGGGCAACCTGGTGCAGCATCTGCCGGTTTACGACGCCCTCGGTCAATACGCTGGCAGAACAGGGTGGCAACGTCGTGAGTATCGCCATGCGTTCCGGCGACGATGCAAAGCTGGCGCGCTGGGTCGATAAGAAACAGCTGGTCATGCCGGTGGTCAACGATGCCAACGGTGCGCTGTCACAGGCGTGGCAGGTGAGCGTAACACCGACGCTGGTGATCGTGTCGAAGGGGAAAGTGGTCAGTACTACTACGGGGTGGACAAGTTACTGGGGAATGAAGCTCAGACTGTGGTGGGCAGGGCTGTAAAGAGAGCCCCTCTTCCGGCGGAAGAGGGGCTGGATATTACTTCGCCAGAACTTCCTGTGCGGTACGCTCAACCAGCGACAGCAGGACTTTAATGTCCTCCAGGGTCACGGTTGGGTTCAGCAGAGTCAGCTTCAGGCAGGTGACGCCGTTATGCTCGGTCACGCCGACGTTAGCACGGCCGGATTCCAGCAGCGCATCACCAATTTTCTGGTTCAGCAGGGCGATACCCGCGTCGTCCATCTGTACCTGTCCACGGAAGCGGAACAGTACGCTTGCCAGCTGCGGCTGCATAACCAGTTCCAGAGCAGGCTGCTCTTTCACGTAAGCCGCAACCTGCTGTGCCAGCGTAACACCGTGATCGATGATCGCCGCGTATTGTTCCTGACCCAGCGCTTCCAGGCTCATCCACAGCTTCAGCGCGTCGAAACGACGGGTCGTCTGCAGAGATTTGGACACCAGGTTAGGCACGCCAGCTTCTTCATCGAACTCAGAGTTCAGATAGGCCGCCTGATAGCGCATCAGCTCATAGTGGCGCGCTTCTTTGAGCAGGAACGCACCGCAACTGATGGTCTGGAAGAACTGCTTGTGGAAGTCCAGAGTAACGGAATCCACCAGCTCGATACCGTCCAGGTAGTGACGATACTGCTCGGACATCAGCAGCGCGCCGCCCCAGGCCGCATCAACGTGTACCCAGATATTCTGTTTCGCCGCCAGTTCAGCAATGGCACGCAGCGGATCGATTGCACCTGCATCGGTAGTACCGGCAGTGGCAACAATCGCCAGGATCTGCTCGCCGTTAGCATTGCACTGCTCAATTTTCGCTGCCAGATCGTTGAGATCCATGCGCGAGAATTCATCCGTTTTCACCTGCACGACGGACTGGTAGCCCAGACCCATCAGCGCCATGTTCTTCTGCACGGAGAAGTGTGCGTTTTCAGAGCACA
This sequence comes from Enterobacter sp. 200527-13, assembly GCF_027924865.1. Classification (NCBI taxonomy): domain Bacteria; kingdom Pseudomonadati; phylum Pseudomonadota; class Gammaproteobacteria; order Enterobacterales; family Enterobacteriaceae; genus Enterobacter; species Enterobacter sp. 200527-13. The sequence continues at coordinate 388,732 of NZ_BSCM01000002.1, read as the reverse complement.
GCACGCGGATTTTACGCAGATCCCCAACCAGGCCGTCCTGCTGAACGGAATGACCCTGACGCGCGAAGAACGCATCACGGGCCAGCATCAGACCCATCAGGTTGCTCTGCGTGCCGCCGCTGGTGAACACACCGGCGTCGCCAGCCTGATAACCCACGCGGGTACGCAGCCATTCGATCAGCTTGATCTCAATGATGGTTGCGGACGGGCTTTGATCCCAGGAGTCCATGCTCTGGTTAGTGGCGTTAATCAGCACTTCCGCCGCCTGGCTAACCACCAGGCTTGGGCAGTGCAGGTGCGCCACACACTGCGGGTGATGAACGGACAGGCTGTCTTTCAGGAAGAACTCCACGGCGCGTTCAATCGCCGCTTCGTTGCCCAGCCCTTTCGGGTTGAAATCCAGCTTAATACGGTCGCGCAGTTCCGCGACCGTTTTGCCCTGATACATCTCAGGCTGTTTCAGCCACTGCATCACAGCCTGAGTGCTTTGTTCAATCGCCTGCTGGTAAGCTTCAATGCTCTGTGCAGAGGAGAACAAAATTGGGTTTGAATCTGACATCGTGTTCAACAACTCCGGTTACGCCGGGCGAACGCCCGCAGCAAGCAGTGCCTGCTCGAATTTATCCAGGAAGACTTTCAGCTCATCATCGCTGATCAGCAGGGAAGGCAGCAGACGCAGAACAATACCGTTGCGACCACCGCGCTCCAGAATCAGGCCGGCTTCGAAGCACTTCTTCTGAATCAGTGCAGACAGCTCGCCATCACCCGGGTAGCAACCCATGTGGTCTGCCGCTTCGTGTGGCTTAACGATCTCAATCCCGATCATCATGCCCAGGCCGCGAACGTGACCGATAACCGGATAGCGTTTCGCCATCTCGTTCAGCTGGCCTTTCAGCCATTCGCCCTGTGCGGCCACTTTGCCCGCGATGTTCTGGTCTTTCAGGATTTTCAGCGTTGTCAGACCGGTTGCCATTGCCAGCTGGTTGCCGCGGAAGGTACCGGTGTGGTGGCCTGGTGCCCACGCGTCGAACTGTTTTTTGATGCCGAGTACCGCCAGTGGCAGACCGCCGCCAACCGCTTTAGACATCACGATGATGTCTGGCTCAATGCCCGCGTGTTCGAAGGCGAAGAATTTACCGGTACGGGCAAAGCCAGCCTGAACTTCGTCGAGGATCAGCAGAATGCCGTGTTCCTGAGTCACTTTACGGATGCGCTGCAGCCACTCAACCGGAGCCGGGTTAACGCCGCCTTCACCCTGAACGGCTTCAAGGATCACTGCCGCAGGTTTACGCACGCCGCTTTCAACGTCGTTGATCAGGTTTTCGAAATAGTAGGTCAGCGCTTTCACACCCGCCTCACCGCCGATACCCAGTGGGCAACGGTACTGGTGTGGGTAAGGCATAAACTGCACTTCTGGCATCATACCGTTAACCGCTTCTTTCGGAGACAGGTTGCCGGTAACGGCCAGTGCGCCGTGAGTCATACCGTGGTAACCACCAGAGAAGCTGATGATACCGCTACGACCGGTCACTTTTTTCGCCAGTTTCAGCGCCGCTTCAACGGCATCAGCACCGGATGGACCGGTGAACTGCAGGCAGTACTCTTTGCCCTGACCAGGCAGCAGAGAGAGCAGATATTCTGAGAACGCGTCTTTCAGAGGCGTAGTCAGATCCAGAGTATGTAACGGCAAGCCGCTGGTAATGACATTTTGGATGCTTTTCAGCACATCAGGATGGTTATGTCCAAGCGCAAGGGTGCCTGCGCCTGCTAAACAGTCAAGGTATTCTTTATTGTCTGCATCGGTGATCCACACGCCTTCTGCTTTAGTGATTGCTAAAGGCAGTTTGCGCGGATAACTCCTGACGTTAGATTCAAACTCGGCCTGACGGGCCAGATAGGTTTCGTTGCTTTTGTGGGCATCTACGGTGTCAATACGGACTTTATCCGTCATCATATCACTCCTACAACCGCCGCTTCGTTATGAGCAACGATTGAATAAAAAGTTAAAAAACAGATGGGGGCCTGAAAAAAACGCCGCCAATATAGAGCCTTTTGTCACGAGGCTCAATGGTTAATTTGTTTACTGTTTTATGACATGCGGTACGGGAGAGGGAATATCCTCATTTTAAGAATAAAAATTGCGCTTTATGCCAAACAAAAACAGCCGGTTACGCGTATTTTGTCAGGACTGTAAAAAGAGAGAAAAGTGTGTGACAAATCGTGCCATTGAGGGACGTTAAGGGGGGCAGTTAGCCCCTTTAAGCGTATTATCTCGACATTACCTGCAAAATACCGGGGTCACGACAGGTTGTTTTTATTCCCGGACATAGCGGTTACAGGCTTCTCATTACATCTGATTGGTATAACAAAATCATGAAAGCGAGAAATCAACAGGTCTTGCATCACTGGTACTCTTCCCCTAATCTGCCAAATGTAAGTGAATTCTTACCAATGACTCGGGGTGCCCTTCTTAAATGAAGGCTGAGAAATACCCGTATTACCTGATCTGGATAATGCCAGCGTAGGGAAGTCAGATGCCTTCCCGGTCATCGCTTCTTCACGCACGGCAGGAGCGATACCATGCAGCCTGACCTGCTCGATTTACACGTTTTACATCAGTTTCGAACCCGTTCCCCGCTTACCCACTGTATGACCAACGATGTGGTACAGACCTTTACGGCCAATGTGTTACTGGCGCTTGGCGCTTCTCCGGCTATGGTGATTGAAGCCGAAGAGGCCGAGCAGTTTGCCGCGCTCGCAGATGCCCTGCTGATAAACGTCGGGACGCTGACGGCGCCGCGCGCCCAGTCGATGCGCCGGGCGATTGAGCGTGCAGTGGCAGCAGGGAAACCCTGGACGCTTGACCCGGTTGCCGTAGGGGCGCTCACGTTCCGCACCCGTTTTTGCCACCAAATTCTCGCCCTGAAACCGGCGGCCATTCGCGGCAATGCCTCGGAAATTCTCGCCCTTGCCGGGATGAGTGCGGGCGGGCGCGGCGTCGATACCACCGACACGGCGGCAACTGCGCTGCCTGCCGCGCAGGCGCTGGCTCGCCAGACGAATGCCATTGTGGTGGTCACCGGTGAACGGGATTACGTCACCGACGGGCAGCGCACCCGCACGGTCGTGGGCGGTGACCCGATGATGACCCGCGTGGTGGGAACGGGATGCGCGCTCTCGGCAGTCGTGGCGGCGAGCTGCTCGCTTCCCGGTGACCGGCTGGATAACATCGCCGCCGCCTGCGGATGGATGAAACGTGCCGGATCGGCAGCCATCGCCCGGTCCGGTGGTCCCGGCAGTTTTGCCAGCGCGTTCCTCGACGCGCTCTACACTCTGGAGGAACGGGCATGAATCGGATTAACGCCCTTACCATTGCCGGTACCGACCCAAGCGGCGGCGCGGGCATTCAGGCTGATTTGAAAACTTTCTCCGCACTCGGGGCGTACGGCTGCTCGGTGATTACCGCGCTGGTGGCGCAAAATACGCGTGGCGTGCAGTCGGTTTACCGCATTGAGCCGGACTTTGTCGCCGCACAGCTGGATTCGGTTTTCAGCGATGTGCGAATCGACACCACCAAGATTGGGATGCTGGCCGAGACCGACATTGTTGAAGCGGTGGCAGAACGGCTTAAACGTTACCAGGTGCAAAATGTGGTGCTGGATACCGTGATGCTGGCAAAAAGCGGTGACCCGCTGCTGTCCGCCTCCGCCGTCGAGACGCTGCGAAATAAGCTGCTGCCGCAGGTGGCGCTTATCACGCCTAATCTGCCTGAAGCTGCTGCGCTGCTGGATGCGCCGCACGCGCAGAATGAGCGCGAAATGAAAGAGCAGGGGAATGCGCTCCTGGCGATGGGCTGCGGCGCCGTGCTGATGAAAGGTGGTCATCTTGATGATGAAGAAAGCCCTGACTGGTTGTTTACCCACGACGGTGCGCTGCGTTTCACGGCCCCGCGGGTACAGACCAAAAACACCCACGGGACCGGCTGCACGCTCTCTGCTGCGCTGGCGGCTTTGCGCCCCCGTCGTGACAACTGGGGGGATACGGTCCGCGACGCTAAAATCTGGATCTCCGAAGCGCTGGCAAAAGCCGATACTCTCGAGGTTGGTCACGGTATTGGTCCGGTACACCATTTTCATGCCTGGTGGTAAGCCGTATACTGGCAACACACACCAGGCCTGAGAAAAACAGAGATGGAACAAGCGCATACCCGGTTAATCGACCAACTGAATGAACGCATTGCCGCCCCGGACAACACGCCGCTGTATCTGAAATTTGCCGAAACGGTAAAAAACGCGGTACGCAACGGGGTGCTGGAGCATGGGAATATACTGCCCGGCGAGCGCGATCTCAGTCAGTTAACCGGCGTGTCGCGCATTACCGTGCGCAAAGCGATGCAGGCTCTGGAAGCCGAGGGCGTAGTGACGCGCGCCCGGGGCTATGGGACGCAAATCAATAACATCTTTGAATACTCGCTCAAGGAAGCGCGCGGTTTTTCTCAGCAGGTGGTGCTGCGCGGCAAAAAGCCCAACACGCTGTGGGTGAATAAACGGGTGGTGAAATGCCCGGAAGAGGTGGCCAGCCAGCTGTCAGTGCCGCCGGAGAGCGAGGTCTTTTTGCTTAAGCGCATCCGCTATGTGGATGATGACGCCGTATCGATTGAGGAGTCCTGGGTGCCGGTAGGGTTGATTCACGATCCGGATGCAATTGGGATTTCCCTGTATGACTACTTCCGTAGCCAGAATATCTTCCCGCAGCGTACCCGTTCACGCGTCAGTGCCCGCATGCCGGACAGCGAGTTTCAGACGCATATCCGCATGGATGACAAAATCCCGGTGCTGGTGATCAAGCAGGTTGCACTTGATCAGCAGAACCGGCCCATTGAGTTCAGCATCAGCTACTGCCGTAGCGATTTATACGTCTTTGTGTGCGAGGAGTAACGCCTCGCGCCCTGGCGCGCAGTCGCCGCCGCGGTGGCTAACGACCCAGGCCGCCACTGCATTGCCAAGCGTAACGGCATCAGCCAGCGACCATCCTGCAGCCAGCCCGGCAAGCGTGCCACCGGCGTGGCTGTCGCCCGCACCGATCGTGTCGACGACGGTTGCGGGAAACGCCGGAACGTAGCCCGATTTATCACCCTCAAACCAGGCGGCACCGTCTTTATCGTGGCGAATAATCAGCGCCGAACCAAAACGCTGTAGCCACTGCGGACCGAGTGTTTCAGCTTCCATGCCAAATCGTCCCGCTGCCATCTCCGCTTCCTGGCGATTAAGCGATACCATCGGCCTACAGGCCATGATCCGCGCCATCAGCGCATCGGGAATATCGGCAATACGCGGCCCAAAGTCGATAAACGCGGTAACGTTTTCCAGTCCCTCCAGCCAGGCCGTCAGACGCTCTCCGCACGGTGACGCCAGCTGATAGCCTGAGAGGTAGACCAGGCTTTCAGGCGGCACGTGCAGCGCATCCAGCCAGCGCTGTTGCCACTGGTTCTCCACGCCGCTAAACGACATAAAGGTCCGCTCACCGTCCGGTTCGACCAGCGCCAGACACCAGCCGTTGTCGCCCGTTTCTACGTCGACGACGCTGTGCAGATCCTGTTTGGCCATGGCGTTACGGATGATGTCTGCCCACACTCCGTGACCGACGGGGAGCGCGTTTTGCGCGGCGATCCCGAGCCGTTTCAGCGCAATAGCAATATTCAGCGCACAGCCGCCGATATTGACACCCTGTTGTTTAAGTTCGATATCACACCCGCGCCAGGGCAGGGCATAGGCGTCGGCGATCACGTCGATGACCGCGGCACCCAACACCGTGACCGGGCGAGTGGCGTGCAGTGTTTCAAGGCGTGCAGCAAAAGCACTCATACGCCCTCCCTTTGCTCCCGGAAGTGCAGCAGTTTTTCACAGTAGTGGTTAAAGTCGAGGCGGTTTACGGCGTCGAGTTCCTCCTTGTACGCCGGGTCAATCGCCTGTACGCCGTGAAGCGCACCGCAGATTGCCGTCGCCATCGCGCCGATGGTGTCCGTATCACCGCCGAGGTTGGCGCACAAAATGGCGCAGCGGTTCGGGTCGGTGCCTGCCAGTTCGACCATTGCAATCGCCGCTGGAACCGACTCAAGCGTGCTGGTGCCCGCGCCAATAAGCTGGTAAACCTGCTCGCTGGCGGAATCGATGCCGTTGGCTTCACGCACGGTCTTAAGGGCGAGCTCAATCCGTGCCGCCAGCGATGCGCTGAAGGTGGTTGTTTTCGCTTCCTGTGCGTAGCGTGCAATGCCTGGCAGGGCATCGACGATGTTCTGCCAGCGTTCACCGTCAATGGCACGCGACACTGCCCAGGCTATCACCACCGCGCCGGCAATTGCGAGGTCGGATTTATGGGTCGGGCTGGAGGCCAGCGCCACCTCTGCGACAAAGTGCTCCAGACGCGTGGCCGGCAGCAGGCAGCCCAGCGGAGAGGCGCGCATCGCCGCACCGTTGGTGACGCCGTTGTTTTCCAGTTCACTGACCGGCTTGCCGTCACGAATGGCGTTAAGCGCAATCTTCGATGTCGGACCTAACACATTCTTGTTAAACGCATCGAACGATTCCGCCCAGTGCAGAATATGTTTGCCGATAACATCCGCGTTGATCTGCCCGTCGCATTCGATAATCGCATCCGCCAGGCATAACGCCATTGACGTATCGTCGGTGAATTCTGCCTGCTTAAAATAGCAGGCGGCGTTATTTTCAGCCGGTCCGGGTAAAAAACGGTCGATCCAGCCGAAGTGCGCTTTGACGCGCTTTCTCGGCCAAAGCTCCGACGGCATGCCCATCGCATCCCCTAACGCTTGCCCGTAAAGGGCACCGAGAATACGTTCTTGTTTCATTTAACTTCCCCTCGTGTCAGCGCGGTATCGCCTTCAACCACCTCAATTGCGGTGATCTCTTTGTCCGATTCGCGGAAAAACAGCATAAACAGCACGGCGATCACGACAATCATGATCCCTCCGAATGCCCACATTCCGGCCCAGTTGAAGGTCAACCCATTCACCGGCTCTTTGTATGCGAACATTTTTTCCATCATCACGCCGCCCAGGCGGTAACCTAACAGGCTACCAAACCCCTGACAGCACAGCGTAATCAGGCCTTGTGCGGCGGTGCGCATATGCACCGGCGCTTTTTTATCCACGTAGATATACGCGGTCACATAGTAGAAGTCGTAGCTCACGCCATGCAGCAGAATGCCGAGGAACAGCAGGGCATAGGTGAAGTACTGGTCGGCACCACCGTAAACAAAGAAGCCATAGCGGATGGCGGCGGTGAGCAGGCCCAGCAGCAAGACCTTCTTAATACCAAAGCGTTTGGTGAAGAACGGCAGCGCCAGCATAAAGAAAATTTCGGAGAACTGGCCGAGCGTCATCCAGCCGGTGGCGTTTTTCATCCCCACTTCGGTGAGATAGCCGTTGGCAAAGATGTAATAAAAGGCCAGCGGCATTGCGAACAGAAATGAGCAGAAGAAGAACACCAGGAAGTTTTTATCGCGCAGCAGGATCAGCGCATCCAGCCCGAGCATGACTTTGAAATCCATCTTGCCGGTACTCTTCGGCGGGGTGTTCGGCAGGAACAGCGCAAAGACACCGAGCAGGGCGGAGCTCCCCGCCGTCATCAGCAGCGGAATATTGGTATCGGAAATGTCGTTATAGCCCATCATCTGCGGCAGGAAACCGCACGCCAGTCCCGAGGCGATCCAGCCGAGGGTGCCCATCACGCGGATACGCGGGAAATCAGCCTCCACATCATCCACATTGGCGAAGGCAATACTGTTGGTCAGCGCAATGGTCGGCATATAGGTCAGGGAGTAAACCAGCAGCAGCGGGAAAAAGGTGCTGAACTGGGTTTGCTGTGCGGCGAAGTACATCACAATGGCACCGGCGAACATCAGTACGGCCAGTACTTTCTGCGCAGCGAAAAAGCGGTCGGTCAGTGAACCCACCAGAATGGGGGAGAGGATCGCGGCAATCGCGGTACAGGCATAAGACCAGCCAATTTCCCCGGCGGTAAAACCGCTTTTGCTCAGCCACAGCCACAGCGGTACAAACCACGCGCCCCAGATAAACCATTCAACAAACATCATGAATGACAGTTGGACTTTCGTTTTCATTGTTTAATCCTGCATGTCAGAGAGGGTACGCCTTTAACATACCACTTAATAATACCTTTTAAATACCTTTGCGGTGATTGTTTGATCAATGTAACAGTTTTGTTGTACACGAATCGAGCCAGCAGATTGTGCTGAAAAAAAATGCAAATGGTGGAAAATCTGTTAAGTCGGTACCAGGCTTAGTCTGCCCATAACGCTATGGGTCTGGATAAACACTCACCGACATCACGTCGGGCTTACGGGAGCATCACATGACTGATATTGCGCAGTTGCTTGGCAAAGACGCCGACAGCCTTTTACAGCATCGTTGTATGACCATTCCAGCCGACCAGCTTTATCTGCCTGGCCACGATTACGTCGACCGCGTGATGGTTGATAACAACCGTCCGCCTGCGGTACTGCGAAATATGCAGACCCTCTATAATACCGGCCGACTGGGGGGAACCGGGTATCTTTCTATTCTGCCGGTTGACCAGGGCGTTGAGCACTCCGCGGGCGCCTCCTTTGCGGCGAACCCGCTGTATTTCGATCCGAAGAACATCGTCGAACTGGCGATAGAAGCGGGCTGTAACTGCGTGGCGTCCACCTATGGCGTACTGGCCTCCGTATCGCGTCGCTATGCCCACCGCATTCCATTCCTCGTCAAACTGAATCACAACGAAACCCTGAGTTACCCGACCGAATACGATCAGACGCTTTATGCCAGCGTAGAGCAGGCGTTCAATATGGGCGCGGTCGCGGTCGGGGCGACGATCTACTTTGGTTCTGAGCAGTCACGTCGCCAGATTGAAGAAATTTCTGCTGCCTTCGAACGCGCGCATGAGCTGGGTATGGTCACCGTTCTGTGGGCGTATCTGCGTAACTCCGCATTCAAGAAAGACGGAGTGGACTACCACGTTTCTGCCGACCTGACCGGCCAGGCGAACCATCTGGCGGCAACCATTGGCGCGGATATCGTGAAGCAGAAGATGGCGGAAAATAACGGCGGTTATAAAGCGGTAAACTTCGGTTACACCGATGACCGGGTCTACAGCAAACTGACCAGCGAAAACCCTATCGACCTGGTGCGTTATCAGCTGGCGAACTGCTATATGGGACGTGCCGGGTTAATTAACTCCGGTGGTGCGGCGGGGGGTGACACCGATCTCTCCGACGCGGTGCGCACGGCGGTTATCAATAAGCGCGCGGGCGGTATGGGGCTGATCCTGGGCCGTAAGGCGTTTAAAAAATCGATGGCTGACGGCGTGAAGCTGATCAATGCCGTGCAGGATGTGTACCTGGACAGCAAAGTGACTATCGCTTAAGACTTTTTGTAAAACGCTGGCCGGGTCAGGCATTACCGCCGCCCGGCCACACTGTCAACGCAGAAGCTGGCAGTCCGGTGGCAGCCGGCACTGTAGCGCGCCCGGTAACACCTCAATGCGGAACTGCTTTCCGCTCAGCGGCTCTCCGTCAAGATTAAACGTCATGCCGTGTGGGGCATTCACTTCAAACCACGCGGATTTACCGGCAATAATATTCGGGCTCTCTTCTGGCTGGGTCAGGGTGGTAAACAGCGCAGGCAGCAGGCCATCACCCGTGAAAATACGCAGCTGTAACTGACCATCATTGATCAGCGCCTCCGGGCATAACTGCTGTCCGCCACCGGCCTGACGGCCATTGCCGATACCAATCACCAGCGCATCACCCTGCCACTGAAAGTTCTCGCCGTGAATCTCACAGCGGTCCGGCTTTAGGGTATCCATGCGCATCAGGCCATGGATCAGATACGAGACGCCGCCCAGCGCTGCCTTCAGCTTTTCAGGGGTTTCGCTGGTAATGCGCGTCCCGAATCCACCGGTCGCCATATTAATAAAACAGGTTTTTTCATTCACCTGAGCAATATCCACGGCGGTGGCTTTGCCGAGGATAGCCAGCTGCAGGGCTTTTCCCAGTTCTTCCGGGATCCCGGCGCTGGTGGCGAAATCGTTGGCCGTACCGAGCGGCAAAATGCCCATCACCGGGCGGTCGGTTGCGGGAAGATCTATCAGGGCGCCGGCAATTTCATTAATGGTGCCATCGCCCCCGCCAGAAATAATGGTTTCGACCCCGAGCTTCAGGCCTTCGTCGATATAGCGTGCCGCATCACCTTTTTCCCACGTCACTCGCACGTGTATACGCGCACCGTCTTCACGCAAATCCGTCACTGCCTGGCGCAACAAATCGTTGCCCGCACTTTTGCCATTGAGAATCAATAAACTGTCTGGATAGATTGCCATCCGCGCTGCTCCCTTTTTTAGCGTTAGTAAGAGTGTATAGCAGGGAGGAAAAAAGCGGGTAAGAACAGGATGAAAGGGAAAAAAATAAGCCTGTGTAAAGGAGATTTTTCCCCCGTATAACGTAATCTGTGCCCGGTGTCGTTTACACTTTTTACGTCTGTCAATCAATGGGCTATTGCCCTCAACGTTTGAGCCGCGACATTTGCCTTGTCTCTATTTTCAGCTGTTTACGCCAAATCCGATTATGTAGCGTTAGGGCGATTGAACGGTAAAAGAGTGATGTATTCATCCACACGACATTCATGCAGAAAAATCCCAACCCTAAAAAAGAGGTTATTTGCGGGGTGTAATTCTCAACAGAGCCGAATAAAAGTGAACTCCACGTCCAGATAAAATAAACGATGCTCATCAGTCCAGTCAGCGTGATAACGGAAATATGCGCTTTAAATCCAGCCAAGGACCCCCGAGCAGTCAGAAACATAGTACTCATCGCAATCATGCAATACGCCACTGCTGCAAGAAATACACCCATCATGACTTTAAATTCGGGTAAGCCGAGCAGGCGAAATAGTAATATCCAGACAGAAACTTGTAGCATAGCGTAGCAAAAAATGGCGAGTAACATACTGATAGCCAAGGGAATGCCTGTCATATGTACACCTACAGGAACGCCAAACTGATCTTTTAAGCCATCTTTTAAAGACTCAAGCCGTTGGAGATCGTCAGTCGCCATTTGACTTGTGATCACAGTACTTAATGCCAGGCTCTTCTTGATGTATTTTATCATGCTCAGGTCAATAACTTCCTGTAAATGAAAAAGACTGGATCAAACCAAAAACGTATTTTCCAGATTGTGTAATATTCTGAGGATTCCTGATTGTACCCGAGACCGCACTTCCAACAAAAGCTGAGGAGTTGGAAATGGCATTCAACAGCTCACGCTGTAAGAGCAACTGCAGCGCTTCCGATGGGTAACGTTTAGGGTAAACCCCAGCTTTCATTGCTGCTTTAACACCTGAATTCGAGATGCCGGGATTTCGGATGCGAATAATTTCCTCCGTTAACCTCGTGCGGTCCGCTCGGCTCATTTTTTGTAATAAAGAGAGTAAACTTTCAGACGTCGAGCGATTAAGAAGGCGGTAGGTCAATACCGCGCTTTTTAGACCCGCAGCGGCCCCAGCAAGTGAAATCGCATCCAGAGCGGTATTGGTTGCAGTATACCATTCCTGGGAATCCATCCACGCTACATAGTCATTATGATTCATGGCAATAAGTGACAAGCGGCCAAGCCCGTTCGCACACTGAATTCCTGTTGCCACACCACCGGCGACAATCACGGCAGCAACAGCACCGGAAGAGCCTGCGGTGAGAGGAATGGCCATACCTGCGCCAGCAGCAAGTACGACAGTGAGAATGGCGGCTCCGCAAGAAATTGCCGTAGAACCGATTTCAGTCGCTAATGAAGGTGACTGAATCGTAGTCGTCGTTGCCTGGATGGCACTACTTGAGGAAGCATTTACTTTCGTGATGACTACATGACTTACCGAGCTTTCGTTTGGTGTCGCAATCCGCCTTGAGGGCCTTACTAACCACTGACGCGCACCGTCTGAGTAGATGATCCCAACCTGGCTAAAGTTTCGGCTACAGTCCAGGTGACTGGCAAAATCGTTGAAATTAATATCGCCGCCGGAGGCAAGGCCCAGACTGCGTGCGAGTTCGTAATTCGGAATGTCCTTTGAAAACTGACCGGGGAATGTCATGTCGTCTCTCCGTCCATGTGAAAACGTATTGTGCTAAGAAATCAAGAGTAAAGGGCATGCTATGGTCGGGAATTAGGAATGCTCTGAATAACACTCCCGCCTACCAGATCCAATAATAGTTGTGATGAATATCATAGGTCCGTCCGATTTTCATGAACGGTATTCCGGCATACGTTATTGCGAATACACACCCTTCATATGGTGGGTCTATGCCATTGCATTCTTAATAAGTGGACTGAATTGTACAAAAAAATAAGCCCGCGTAAGGGAGATTACGCAGGCTAAGGAGGTGGTTCCTGGTACAGCTAGCATTTATGGGTTATGTTTTTCAGCGGGGGGATAATACCCGTATTGAACGAAGCGGTATGTGATCCGATTCTAAGAATTATCCCAGCGCGAAAAAATTTCCCTGCTTGACTATTTACTGTGCGGGTTACGGGTACTTTCACCGTTGAAATTACGCATCAGCAGCGCAAACTCCAGCTCCACTTCTTCGGGTACCGGCAGCCAGACGGTATGGCCGTTGCCTGGCGCCACGTCAATTGCTTCGCCTTTACCGTTTTCCAGATGTTCCAGGGTGAAGTTCATGTTGCCCTGCGGGGTCATCAACTCCAGGCTGTCGCCTTTGGTGAATTTGTTCTTCACCGCCACGGCGGCCAGCGCACCTTTGCGCTCACCGGTAAAATCACCGACAAACTGCTGGCGCTCGGAAACGGAATAGCCGTGTTCGTAGTTCTGGTAATCGTCATGGGTGTGACGACGCAGGAAGCCTTCGGTATAACCGCGATGCGCCAGGCCTTCCAGGGTTTCCAGCAGGCTGGTATCGAACGGTTTACCGGCAGCGGCATCGTCGATGGCTTTACGGTACACCTGAGCAGTACGCGCGCAGTAGTAGTAGGACTTGGTACGGCCTTCAATTTTCAGGGAATGCACGCCCATCTGCGTCAGACGCTCAACGTGCGCAATCGCACGCAGGTCTTTGGAGTTCATGATATAAGTGCCATGCTCGTCTTCAAAGGCGGTCATGTACTCACCCGGACGTTTGGCTTCTTCAATCATGAACACGCTGTCAGTTGGCGCGCCGATGCCTAAGGTTGGCTCCACGTTGGTCACCGGGATCGGCTCATGTTTGTGGACGATATTGCCAATGTCGTCTTCTTTGCCTTCCTGAACGTTATATTCCCAGCGGCAGGCGTTGGTGCAGGTACCCTGATTCGGGTCACGCTTGTTGATATATCCCGAGAGCAGGCAGCGACCGGAGTAGGCCATACACAGCGCGCCGTGAACGAAGATTTCGATTTCCATATCCGGCACCTGCGTGCGGATCTCTTCAATCTCTTCCAGCGAAAGTTCACGAGACAGAATGACGCGGGTCAGCCCCATCTGTTTCCAGAATTTCACCGTTGCCCAGTTAACGGCGTTGGCCTGAACGGAGAGGTGAATATCCATCTCCGGGAAGTTCTCCCGAACCAGCATAATTAAACCCGGGTCCGACATGATCAGCGCGTCCGGTCCCATATCAACCACCGGCTTCAGATCGCGGATGAACGTTTTCAGCTTGGCGTTATGCGGCGCAATGTTGACCACCACGTAGAATTTTTTGCCCAGGGCATGTGCTTCGTTAATGCCGAGCTGCAGGTTCTCGTGGTTGAATTCATTGTTACGCACGCGCAGCGAGTAGCGCGGCTGGCCAGCATAGACGGCGTCAGCACCATAGGCGAAAGCGTAACGCATATTTTGCAGCGTTCCCGCCGGGGAAAGGAGTTCCGGTTTAAACATGTTTGTTCTCGTTCTGATGACAGGTCAGATCCGCATGCACCAGGTGCAGCGGTAAGGGGAGATCCCCCACTTTAAGGGCGGGCATTGTAGCGCTGAGGGACAGGGAGGTAAAGCGCCGGGTCGTACCATCGCTAACCCGGCCGGAGGCGTGTCGTCAGGTATTGTCTTTTACCGTCTGGCTTGAACCGTTAGTTTTGACCGACGCGATGCCTTTATCTCGCGACTGTTCCGAGGCATACATCTGGCTGCTGCCAATAACCTGATGATTCCCGGCCTTCAGATTGAAGTGGAATTTACCGTTGGTGGCCACTTTCTTCTCATAACGTTCATCAGAAGGGCTATTGGTGCGAACGGAGGCGATACCGTTTTCGGCGGAATTTTTGGTGGTGTAAAGCTCACTGGTCAGGATCGTTTCTCCGTTTCCTGCTTTGAGAACAAACCTGAACTGACCATCACTGCTTTTGTTTAACTCGAACCAACCAGACATAGGAACTCCTTGAACGAAGTGGAATTATCTGCACCAGTTATCAATAAGCGAACCGGTAATGTGAGTATGGTTGATTCTTCGTTGCTTTCCAGAAATGAAAAACCCGCCAGCAGGCGGGTTCGGTAAGCTAAATGCTCAGGCTATCCTGCACGCATCCGCTTCCCATCGGTAACCCACGCCATACACCGCGCGGATAAATGACTGCTCCGCATCGAGCGCTTCCAGCTTGCGGCGCAGGTTTTTAATATGGCTGTCGATGGTACGGTCAGTCACGACGCGGTAATCATCATACAGACGGTTCAGCAGTTGCTCGCGGGAGAAGACCTTCCCCGGCTCGTGGGAGAGGGTTTTCAACAGGCGGAATTCGGCGGGGGTGAGATCCAGCAGCTTGCCGCGCCAGCTCGCCTGGAAGCGGCTTTCATCGACGATAAGTGGGCTTTCCGCGTCCAGTACCTGCAGTTCACGATGGGGCTTACAGCGGCGCAGAATGGTTTTTACGCGCGCGACCACTTCACGTGGGCTGTATGGCTTGCAGATGTAATCATCCGCGCCAATTTCGAGGCCCAGCAGGCGGTCGATCTCTTCGATTTTCGCCGTCACCATCACCACCGGCACGTCCGAGAAGCGACGAATTTCCCGGCACAGGGTCAGGCCATCGGTTCCGGGGAGCATCAGATCCAGCAGGATCAGGTCCGGCGGCGTCTGGCGCACATAAGGCAGCACCTGATCGCCATGGCTGATAAGCGTGGGGGCATAGCTTGCCGCGCGTAAATAGTCGATCAGTAACTGCCCGAGCTTCGGCTCGTCTTCGACAATCAAAATGCGTGGCGTGTTTTCGTCAATCGGTAACTCGGTCATGCTTCTCTCGATAAATCCCGTTCCAGAGGTAACTCTACTGTAATGCTTACCCCGCCAAAAGGCGAATGGGCGGCGCGGATCGTGCCATTATGGGCCTCGACGATGTTTACGCAAATCGCCAGTCCCAGACCGGACCCGCCGCTGGCGCGATTGCGGGAGCCTTCGGTGCGATAAAATCGCTCAAACAGTTTTTCCAGCTGTGCATCCTGCACGCCGGGGGCGGAATCCGCAAAGGTCAGGGCAAAATGCCCGTTTTCTTGTTTGCCGGAAATATGCAGGCCACCGCCGCTGTCGGTGTAGCGCAGGCTATTTTCCAGCAGATTGTTGAACAGCTGCATCAGGCGGTCTTTGTCGCCAAACACCACGGCGCTGTCAGGCAGTGAGAGATCGATTTTCAGGTTGCGGCTGGCGAAACGTTCGCGGAAGGCACCGCTTACCACCTCCAGCACGTTTATCACATCGACGGGCGCTTTCTGGTAGGCCAGCGCGCCTTCGTCCGACATGGAGAGCTGGTGGAGGTCATCGACCAGTTTGGTCAGCGTGCCCACTTCCGCCTGCAGCGAGGCCACCGATTCGGGAGTGAACTGACGCACGCCGTCCTGAATAGCTTCCAGCTCGCCGCGCAGCACCGCCAGCGGCGTGCGGAGTTCATGGGAAATATCGGCCATAAAATCGCGTCGCATCTGCTGGTTTTTTTCCAGGGTACTGGCGAGCTGGTTAAAGTCCTGCGCCAGCTTGCCGAGTTCGTCCTGGCTACGGGTATCGACGCGGGTGGAGAAATCCCCGGCGGCCAGCTTATGCGTCCCTTCCACCAGCCGTTTAACCGGCGCGAGCAGGCCACGGGCCAGCGGGAAGGTCGCGAGCGCGGCCAGCAGGGTGGAGAGCGCGACAATCAACCAACTGGTGCGGCGCTGCTGGCGATCAAAGTTGATATCGGTGTTACGCGTCAGGCGTTCAACCGGCGAGGCGATCACCCAGCCGACGGTGGCGTTATTCACTGTGATCGCCCGCTTTGTGCCATCCGGCGGAATGGGCGCGCGCGGGCCAACCAGTACGCGCATATCCTGGTCTATCACCCAGAACTGGGTGCGCCAGCCGTGCGGCGGCATCCCGGGGCCCGGGCGATCGTCACCGGTATCATGCTCAAGCGAACGCAGGATCTGGAATACGAAGCGGTCGTTATTGCGCAGAAAACGCCAGTTACCGTGCAGGGCATATTGATCACTCAGCGCATCGCTCAGCCCCTGTAAACGCTGTTCATTACCATGCTTGATGTAATCAATAAAACCCCGTTCGAAACTGACCCGCACGGCCCAGTGCATGGTGACCAGCAGCACGATACAGGTGGCAAATATCGCCACAAAGAGTTTACCGGTAATGCCCGGACGCCAGAATTTCATGGTGCACTCCTCTTGCCGTGTCGGATAACGACGTTCTTACGGGTATCATCCGGCACTCTGGCGAAGATGAACGCGGGCAGGGCGATAATCACCGCCATGCTGAGATAGGTATACAAAAAGACCTGATGGGCGACCGGCGTGTCGACGCTGAGATGATGCTGTCCGTACATGCCGAGCAGTAAACCGGCAAGGGTCACCCCTACGCTCATGGAGAGCTGCATGATCATCGACAGCAGGCTGTTTCCGCTGCTCGCCAGGTCATCCGGGAGTGCTTTTAACGTCAGGGTATTCATTGATGAAAAGCGCACAGAGTTAATTATGCCCTGGCAGAACAGCACCAGCGGCAGCGCGTAGTACCAGCCCAGCAGCGCCACGGCCATAAACAGCAGGCTCACCAGGGCCAGCCCAAGCGTCGCGGCAACCAGGACGTGGCGATAACCAAAACGGTTAACCACCTGCACCACGATGCGTTTCATTCCCATGCTGCCAAGTACCATCGGGATCATCATCAACCCGGCGTGAAACGGTGAAAATCCCATTCCAATCTGCAAAAAGACTGGCGTCATAAAGGGCAACATGCCGCTGCCGACGCGCCCGGCAAAGCTCCCGAACAGGCCCAGACGATAGGTGGGGTTTTTAAACAGATCGAGCGTGAACAACGCGATCTCGTTACCTCTGGCATGCCAGAGATAGCACAGGATAGCGCTAATGCCGAGCGCCACCAGAAGGCCAAGCGTCAGGGCGGAAATCCCGAGGCCTTTTTGGCCATCAAGCGCGAGGGTGAGCATCGCCATCCCCGCCGCCAGCAGGATAAAACCCAGGAAATCAAAGCGCCGGGTCTGCATGGTGTAGTTAGGCATCAGCATCAGGGTGGCAATCGCGCCGATGATGCCCACCGGCAGGTTGATTAAGAAGATCCAGTGCCAGGAGGCATACTCCACCAGCACTCCACCCAGCGCCGGGCCAAGCAGCGGGCCGACCTGGCCGGGCAGGGTGACGAAGGTCATTGCGGCCATGTACTGCTCGCGGGGCACAATCTTCATCACCGTCAGCCGCCCGACAGGCACCATCATCGCCCCGCCAATGCCCTGTAACGCGCGGGCCATCACCAGTTGATCCAGCGTATTCGCCTGGGCGCAAAACAGCGAGCCTGTGGTAAACAGCACGATGGCGGTGAAAAAGATATTCCGCACGCCCACTTTGTCCGCCAGCCAGCCGCTGGCCGGAAGCATAACGGCCACTGTTAATACATAGGAGACAATCACCATATGCATATGCAGCGGACTCTCCCCCAGGCTTTTTGCCATCGAGGGGAGGGCGGTATTGACGATGGTTGTATCCAGCGACTGCATAAAGAAGCCGAAGGCGACAATCCACAGCTGCCAGCGCACGTGACGTGGGAGGTCGGTCATTTATTCGGTTACCGTCGTTCTGTTTTTACGCGAAAAACGCACCCGCAGACGGTCAAAGAACAGATAGACCACCGGCGTGGTGTAGAGCGTCAGCAGCTGGCTCATCACCAGCCCCCCGACAATGGTGATCCCCAGCGGCTGGCGCAATTCTGAGCCGTCACCGCCGGAAATCACCAGCGGCAGCGCGCCAAACAGCGCCGCCAGCGTGGTCATCATGATCGGGCGAAAACGCAGCAGACAGGCCTGGAATATGGCCTCTTCTGGCGTCAGGTTGCCATTTCGCTGGGCGTCCAGCGCGAAGTCCACCATCATGATGGCGTTTTTCTTCACGATGCCAATTAACAGCATGATACCAATCAGCGCAATCAGGCTGAAGGGCGCGCCGAACAGCTCCAGCGCCAGCAGCGCCCCGACGCCCGCCGACGGCAGCGTGGAGAGAATGGTCAGCGGATGGACGTAGCTTTCATAAAGCACGCCCAGCACGATATAGACTGTCGCAATGGCCGCCAGAATCAAAATCACCTGCGAATTCATCGTCTCCTGGAACACCTGCGCGGTACCGGCAAAACTGCCGCGTACCGTGGACGGCACGCCAAGCTGGGTCATCGCACGGTTGATCGCATCGCTGGCCTCAGAGAGGGACGAACCGGCTGGCAGGTTAAAGGAGATGGTCGACGCCGCCGAAAGGCCCTGGTGGTTCACCGACAGCGGCGCGTTCGCCGGCTGCCAGCTGGCAAAGTAAGA
Source organism: Enterobacter sp. 200527-13 (assembly GCF_027924865.1). NCBI lineage: Bacteria > Pseudomonadati > Pseudomonadota > Gammaproteobacteria > Enterobacterales > Enterobacteriaceae > Enterobacter > Enterobacter sp. 200527-13. Next base: position 369,895 of record NZ_BSCM01000002.1, on the reverse strand, counting down.
GAGCGGGATCGCCTTACCGTCGTTATTAATCACAAACATGTTGTCCAGCGCGCTGATGTCCTGGGTGTAACGCGGGTCCACCTCCATCACCACCTTGTATTGGTTCATGGGCTGGTAGATGGTGGAAATCTCACGCTGGCCGAAGGCATTGTTCAGCAGGCTGTTGGCGGCATCGACGTTAATCCCCAGACGTGACATGGTTTCGCGATTGTAGGTCAGCGCCATTTCTGCGCCGTTGTCCTGCTGATCGGAGTTAACGTCCGCCAGCTGTGGCAGGGCGGCCAGCGCCTTGCGGATCTTAGGCTCCCACTCGCGCAGGGCGGCTAAATCATCAGAGAGTAACGTGTACTGATAGCTGGCGTTAGCCTGACGCCCGCCGACGCGGATATCCTGAACTGCCATCAAAAACAGATTAGCGCCCGGCTCTTTGGCGAGCTTCACGCGCAGGCGATCGATAACCTGCTGGGCGGTTTCATTGCGCTGGTCACGCGGCTTCAGGGTGATAAACATCATCCCGCTGTTCACCCGCGAACCGCCGGTAAAGCCGGTTACGTTATCTACCGCTTTATCTTCGCGGATGATCTTCATAAAGTCCTGCAGTTTGCCGCGCATGGCCTGAAACGAAATACTCTGGTCTGCCTGGATCCCGCCCATCAGCACCCCGGTGTCCTGCTCCGGGAAGAAGGTTTTGGGGATAGTAATGTACATCCAGACGTTGAGCACGATGGTGCCAATCAGCACCAGTCCGACAATACGCGTATGCTTCAGCACCCACTTCAGGGACTTGCCATAGCTCTCCTGCATCGCCAGCAGGAAGCGACCAAATCCCTTACGGCGCGGCTGAGAGTGTGGCTTGCTGCGTTTTAACATCCAGCCGCACATCATCGGCGTGAGCGTGAGGGACACGATCAATGAAATACCGATGGCGACAGAAAGCGTGACGGCAAATTCCCGTAACAGCCGGCCAGGCAGGCCGCCCATCAGCAGTAACGGCAGGAACACCGCCACCAGCGACAGGCTCATCGACAGTACCGTAAAGCCCACTTCTCGCGTTCCCTGCAGCGCGGCCTGCAGCGGTTTCATCCCCGCCTCCAGATGGCGCGAGATGTTCTCCAGCACCACAATGGCATCATCCACCACGAAGCCGGTGGCAATCGTCAGCGCCATCAGCGACAGGTTGTTAAGGCTAAATCCGCACAGGTACATCGCCGCGAAGGTCCCTATCAGCGAGACAGGCACAGCCACCGCAGGGATCAGCGTGGCCCGGCCTGAACGCAGAAACAGGAAGACCACCAGAATCACCAGCGCAACGGAGATCACAAGCGTCTGCTCCACCTCTTCGAGCGAGGCGCGAATGGTGGGGGAACGATCCTGGGCAATCTGCAGATCGATCGCCGCCGGGATGGTCTGCTGGAGTTCCGGCAATCTCGCGCGGATACCGTTCACCGTCTCAATAATGTTGGCTTCCGGCAGCTTGCGGATCATCAGCAAAATGGCCGGTTTGGCGTTGGTCATCCCCGCGTTGCGCACGTCCTGCACCGAGTCGGTGACGCTCGCGACATCGCTCAGGCGCACCGCCGCACCGTTGTTGTAGTGAATGATCAGCGGCTGGTATTCCGCAGCGGTTTTCAGCTCATCGTTAGTCTGGATCTGCCAGCGGTGGCTACTGTTCTCGATGGCCCCCTGCGGTTTGCGCACGTTTGCATTGCTGATGGCGGAGCGCACATCGTCCAGTGAAACACCCTGGTTAAACAGCGCCTGCGGGTTTAAGCCCACGCGCACGGCGGGCAGAGAGCTTCCCCCAACGCTGACATCACCCACGCCGTTAATCTGGGCGAGGGTCTGCGCCAGTTGGGTGGAGGCGAAATCGTACAGCTGCCCCTGCGAATAGGTGTCCGAGGTAAGCGTCAGGATCATGATCGGCGCATCGGACGGGTTCGCTTTACGGTATGTCGGACGGCCCGGCATCCCGCTCGGTAGCAGGTTCTGCGCGGCGTTGATCGCCGCCTGCACATCGCGCGCGGCGCCGTTAATATCCCGGTCGAAGCTGAATTCCAGAATGATGCGCGTGCTGCCAAGCGAGCTGCTGGAGGTCATCTCGTTGACCCCGGCAATTCGCCCGAGTGAACGTTCCAGCGGTGTGGCAACCGACGAGGCCATGGTTTCCGGTGATGCACCGGGCAGCGAGGCGCTGACCATGATCACCGGGAAATCCACCTGCGGCAGCGGGGCCACCGGCAGCAGCCGGAAGCCCAGGACGCCGCACAGGGTGATGGCGAGTGAGAGTAAAATCGTCGCCACCGGGCGATAAATGAAGAGGGCGAAAAACTTCATTTACGCCTCCTCTTCACGTTTCGGGAAGCGGCTTTTCGTCCACAGCGCCAGACGGTCAAACAGCAGATAAATGACCGGCGTGGTAAACAGGGTCAGGACCTGGCTTACCAGCAGGCCACCGACCATACCAATCCCCAGCGGACGACGCAGCTCGGCACCAACACCGGTACTGAGCATCAGCGGCAGGGCACCTAGCAGGGCGGCGAGCGTGGTCATCAGGATCGGGCGAAAACGCAGCAGACAGGCCTGGAAAATTGCCTCACGCGGCGACATCCCCTGCTCGCGCTCGGCGGCAAGGGCAAAGTCGATCATCATGATGGCGTTTTTCTTCACGATCCCGATAAGCAGGATGATCCCAATGATGGCAATCACGTCCAGCTCGCTCCCCGCCAGCATCAATGCCAGCAGCGCCCCCACGCCCGCCGTTGGCAGGGTGGAGAGGATGGTAATGGGGTGAATGAAGCTTTCATACAGCACACCGAGCACGATATACATCGCCACCACGGCCGCGATAATCAGCCAGATGGTGTTGCCCAGCGCGGCCTGGAACGCCAGCGTGCTGCCCTGGAACTGGGTCTGAATATCAGACGGGAAGTTCAGCGTCTTCTCTGCGGCCAGAATGGACTCCACCGCTTCGCCCAGTGAATAACCGTCCGGTACGTTAAACGAGATGGTGGTGGACGGGAACTGATCCAGATGGTTAATCGACAGCGGTGTGTAGCGCTCTTCCACCGTCGCGATGGCGCTGAGGGGCACGATGCCCCCGTCTTTGCTGGTCAGGCGCACCGAATCGAGCGCGGCCAGGCCGGGCGTGTTTTCCGTGTTGTGTTCCAGCACTACGCGATACTGATTCGCCTGGGTATAGATGGTGGAGATCAGACGCTCACCGAATGCGTTATACAGCGCATTATCCACGTCGGCCATGGTGATCCCAAGCCGGCTGGCGGTATCGCGGTTGACGTTCACATACGCCGCCAGCCCTTTGTCCTGCCAGTCGCTGCTGACGTCCGAAAGCTGCGGCAGGGCGTTGAGTTTATCCACCAGTTGCGGTACCCAGGTGCTGAGTGCATCAAGGGTGGTGGCCTGCAACGTGAACTGGTACTGGGTACGGCTCACCTGGGTATCGATGGTTAAATCCTGAATCGGCTGGAGGTACAGCTCAATACCCGGGACGCGCGCCACGGCAGTTTGCAGGCGGTCGATCACCGTTTGCACGCGGTCGTCGCGATCGTCAAGCGGTTTAAGGTTGATCTGCAGGCGGGCACTGTTCAGCGACGGGTTGGTGCCATCGACACCTACATACGAGGTCAGGCTCTCTACTGCCGGATCTTTCATGATGATCTCTGACACCTGCTGCTGACGCTGCGCCATGTTAGCGAAGGAGACCGTCTGCGGTGCCTGAAGCGTGCCCTGGATAATGCCGTTGTCCTGAATCGGGAAGAAGCCTTTCGGGATGAAAATCCACAGCATAACGCTGAGCGCCAGCGTACCAAGCGCCACGCCAAGGGTTGCCCATGGATGGTTAAGCACTTTCGCCAGCACCCGTCCGTAAGCGGCAATAATGCGTTCGAACATCCGCTCAGAGGCGCGCGAGAAGCGGTTTTGCTTGCGCAGGGAGGCGTGGCTCAGCATACGGGCGCACATCATCGGCGTGAGGGTCAGTGACACCACGGCGGAAATCAGAATGGCGACGGCCAGCGTCACGGCAAATTCGCGGAACAAACGCCCGACGATATCGCCCATAAACAGCAGTGGGATCAGTACCGCAATCAGTGAGAAGGTGAGGGAGATAATGGTAAAGCCGATCTCGCCCGCCCCTTTCAGCGCCGCGGCTAACGGTTTTTCACCTTTTTCGATATAGCGCGAGATGTTCTCGATAACAACGATAGCGTCATCGACCACAAAGCCGGTGGCAATGGTAAGGGCCATCAGCGTCAGGTTATTTATCGAAAAATCGAGGAACACCATGACGGCAAATGTTCCCACCAGTGAGAGCGGCACGGCGACGGCAGGAATGAGGGTCGCCGGGACGTTACGCAGGAACAGATAGATGATCATCACCACCAGCGCAATCGCCAGCATCAGTTCAAACTGGGTGTCAGTCACGGACGCGCGAATATTGGTGGTCCGGTCAGACAGCACTTTCACGCTAACTGACCTGGGCAGGCTTTCAATCAGCTGCGGCAGCATAGTGCGAATGCTGTCTGCGGTTTCAATGATATTGGCACCCGGCTGGCGCTGGACGTTCATCACGATTGCCTGCTGTTTGTTGGCCCAGGCGCCGAGCCAGCTGTTTTCCGCACCTTGCTCAACGGTTGCCACATCGCCCAGACGCACCGGCGCACCGTTCTGGTACGCGACGATCAACTGTCGATATTCATCCGCGGACTGCATTTGATCGTTCGCCGAAAGGGTCACGGCCCGGGTTGGGCCATCAAGCGAGCCTTTCGCCGAGTTGACGTTGGCGTTACTGATGGCGCTGCGGATGGTTTCGCTGGTGAGGCCCAGCGCGGCAATGGCCTGGGCATTGAGCTTCACGCGCACCGCCGGACGTTGACCGCCGGCAAGCGTAACTAGCCCCACGCCAGAGACCTGTGAAATTTTCTGTGCCACGCGCGTTTCGACCATGTCTTCGACCTGAGTCATCGGCATGGCGGAGGAGGTGACGGCGAGCGTCATGATCGGCGGATCCGCCGGGTTTACTTTGCTGTAGACCGGTGGGTTGGGCAGGTCTGATGGCAGCAAGTTGGTGGCTGCGTTAATCGCGGCCTGTACTTCCTGTTCGGCAACGTCGAGTGAGAGCGTAAGCTGGAACTGCAGCGTCACCACGGATGCTCCGCCGGAGCTTTGCGAGGACATTTGCTTCAGGCCAGACATCTGACCAAACTGGCGCTCCAGCGGCGCGGTGATGGCCGACGTCACCACATCCGGGCTCGCACCCGGATAAAGGGTGACCACCTGGATGGTGGGATAATCCACTTCCGGCAGCGCCGAGACGGGCAGGAAGCGATAGCCAATAATCCCGGCCAGCAGAATTGCCACCATTAACAGCGTGGTGGCAACAGGGCGCAGAATAAACAGGCGTGAAGGCCCACCTGTAGAGCTCGGGGGCATAACCTGCATCAGGACGTCGCTCCCTGCTTAGCAGGCTGTTGCTGGCCTTCTACCACTTCGACTTTCGCCCCCTCGGTGAGACGATCAATACCGTCGGTAACCACGCGGTCACCTGCGGAAAGGCCGGCGCTGATCACCACCGTCTGGCTGTCCTGAATGCCGGTTTTCACCAGATGCTTGCTGACGTTATTCTCACTGTTAAGCACCCAGACAAAGTTCCCTTCGTTGCCCATCTGCAGTGCCGCCGTCGGGATAACGACCGCATTTTCCTGTGTTGCGACCAGCATCCGCGCATTCACGAACTGATTCGGGAAAAGCGCATCATCCTGATTGTTAAAGCGGGCTTTTAACTTGATGGTGCCGGTGGTGGTGTCAATCTGGTTATCCAGACTGAGCAGGGTGCCTTCGCTCAATTTTTGCTTGTTGGTGCGATCCCAGGCCTCCACAACCAGCCCTTTGCCGGCTTTTTGCGCCTGAACCACGGTTGCGATGTCGCTCTCCGGCAGGGTAAAGACTAAATCGACAGGATGCGTCTGGGTGATGACCACGATACCGGTGGTATCGCCGCTGGAAATCTGGTTGCCAATATCAACCTGCTTCAGACCGACGCGGCCGTCAATCGGGGCGGTGATGCGGCTCCAGTCGAGCTGCAACTGTGCGCTGGCCACGGCGGCTTCGTCGGCTTTAAGGGTGCCCAGCGCTTCGCTGACCAGAGACTGCTGCGTATCCAGTTCCTGACGCGATACCAGGTTGGTTTTCACCAGTTGCTGATAGCGTGCCAAATCGCGTCGGGCGTTCGCGAGCGTGGCCTTGTCTTTCGCGAGCTGGCCCTGCGCCTGCGCGAGGGTGACTTTAAACTGGCTTGGGTCAATTTCCGCCAGTAAGTCCCCGGCTTTAACCTGCTGGCCTTCCTGGAAGTGAAGCGCCATCAGTTGCCCGTCCACACGGCTGCGAACCGTAACGGTGTTGGCGGCGGTAATGGTTCCCAGCCCGGAGAGATAACGGGGCACCGCTTTATTTACCGCAGTAGCCGCCTGAACGGGAGCCAGCGCACCGCCGCGCATGCCGTGACGCCCGCCACTCGCGGGACGCTGTGATGGGCTGCTGGCACCTGCAGAAGTGTCAGAAGAGTGATTGTGCCAGAACCAGGCGGCGGCAAGAGCCACCACAATGATGCCAGCGGCGATTGCCCAGCGGGATTTGTTACTGCCTTTCATCGTTATACGTTCTCATCCTGAATACTTCGGGGAATGATACTAGTTTAGTCAGGCAACACGGCAGAAAAATGGAGGAAATATGGAAGACTGTCTGGATTTGTCTGATTGGCAGGGGAAGGGGCGCGGCGTAAGGCGGCCTTCAAATCGGATCAATTGCCAGTGCATAATTTACCAGGAATATTCCCTGCCACCTGAAATATTCTTATTATTTATCTGCCGGGTGAGAAACGGAGAAAGATAACAATTGGTTTTATTATTTAATTTGTCTTTAGGAAAATTTCATTATTCATCATGTAAGGATCGGAATATTCTCTGTTATACCAATATTTTTCATCTTGTTATCAAATCATTAACAAACTAATGATTTTTTGCAATGTGACGTATTTATTTGATTTGAAATATGTTTTTGTTATTCCTTTCAATGCACCACTTTTGATTTGTATCAAAAAGCTAAAACAGTTTAAATTACCTAAAATTGCGATAATTATAGATTTTTATTTTAAAAATGTTATTTAAATGGTTTTATGTTTTTATTTAAGCGATCTCGTCATGAATGATTATGAGAAAAATCCTAACGACGGAGGGTTTTTTTGTCATTCGATTGGTTGTCCTGAAACATAATTCAAATAATACTTTTTCGGCGCGGTAAATCCCGTTCGCATTTAAATGGAGCTTCCAGGTTATTTATTAAATGGCACCTGGCAGTACGTTTGTTCTCAGGAGATGAAAATGAAAAAATTATTACTGGTGGCCTCTCTGGTTTCTGTATTTGCTGCTGCAAATGCTATGGCTGATGTTACGGCATCTGCCACCGCATCATGGGATGCAACGGCAACGAAAGATACAACCAGCCTGCTGGTCGTGACCCCATTGAACTCGCTGACGTTCCAGTATGCAGAGGGCCTGAATGGGTTTAACACTCAGGATGGCGCTTTTGATGTGACGATTCAGGGACAGGAAAGTGCAACTGATTTTGAACTGACTGCTCAGGTCATCAGCAATACGCTGACCAATGCAAGCGGTGATGCATCTACCCTGAATGTGGGCGTGGCATGGAATGGTCAGGCGCTGTCTAACTCTGCCGAAACCGTTCTGGTGAATGCGGCTTCCACTTCAGGTCTGGAAAGCCTGCTGGCCGATGGCGCCTATAACGGCGCTGAGCGTGTAAGCGATCAGTCCAGCTTCAAATTCTCCATCGCTTCAGCGACTTCTGACGGTTCGACTGCTGTAACTGACTATTCTGCGCTGCCGGATGGTTACTGGACGGGTGACGTAAAAGTTCAGTTCAATGCAACCTGGACCACTCCAGCGTAATGAATATTAATTCGGGAGAGGCTCTCTCCCGAATTTCGCAGGAATGCACTGATGAAGAAATATTTGCCACTCGCAGCGCTGGCAGGGATGGTCGTATCCTTTTCCAGTCTGGCGATTAATGTGGGTGATATCACGTCGATAATGACGGCCGATCAAAACGCGTTATCAAAAGAAATTATCAACACCACTGATTCCGCCCGCTATGTGAGCGTTACCGTAAAAAGGCTCTCTTCACCGCTGCCTGACGGAACAGAAATGCAATTTGAAACGTCGGGAGAATTACTTTCTACACCGGCGAGCCTTATTTTACCCGGTGATGCGAAAGATGTTTTTCGCTTTTTCTATAAAGGGCCAGAAGATGATAAAGAACGTTATTACCGGCTGCAGTGGGTTGACGAACCCGTAAGCGAAAGCGCATCGACTAAGGCTGGCAAAGCCGCGATTGCGACGGCGTCGGCAGAAATCGGGACAATTCTGGTCGTGGCGCCACGCAAGGAACGATTCGAATATGGTCGTGACGGGGATGTCATCACGAACAAAGGCAACGTCTCGTTTCGGGTCATTGCTTACGGAGCCTGCAAAGAGGCGTCACAGGATCGGGGACGCGGGTGTCGCGAGCGTTATTACGTCATGCCAGGTACAAAAATAAGATTGCAGAAAAGCGATGTGTCAAACAGTCGCACCCGCATTGGGATTTGGCATGGCAAGCAATTTATTACAGTGAAGTAATACACGGCGTCATTTCCGGTACCAGTAATAAAAATACCGAAAAGTAAGGATGCGTATGTCTTTTAAATATCTTATAGGAGGGAGTTTATTACTCTCTTATGCGCTAACATCAGGGGTTGCGCATTCTGCACCGGTTAAGATTGGTAATTATGTTATTCCAGGGGCATTCGCGCGTTCTCTTGAACAGGGGATGACGATCCCCGTTTATATCCGCTACCAGGAGACGGATACAAAAAGCCAACAAAAAATTGCTGATGCGGTCATCTCGCTGGTTGAGGGAAATATCGTTGTAAAATCCATTATGGTTGCCGATTTGCCCAATAACGCGGTGCTTTCAGAGAAAACGCGCGAGATGGTGGAAAAAATAGGCGATGCGAAATTTATCGACAATACCTCTCTTGCCCTTTCGCGAGACGCACGGCTGAAATTAAACGTCTCCTCTTTTCATCTGGAGATGATTGTCAGCCGGGATGCCCTGACTGAAGCGGTAGTCGCCCGCAGTTCATTGCTGGGACCGTCCAGCGTTGATCGACTGTCTACTGTGCTGAATTACAACTTTGGCACCTATTACAATGACTACCGCAATGGCAGCAGCTCTCGCAGTTATTTAACCCTGGATAACACCACCTCGTTGAGAGAGCACCACCTCAATATCAATGGCTCGGTCTATGGTATTGGCGAGAGTAACCGCTCCAGCAAACTGTATCGTGCCATGTATGAGCGCGATTATGAGGGTTATCGTCTGGCGTTGGGCATGCTCGACACCTGGAACGTTCAGTCGATCGCCAGCCTCAATGCGCTGAATGGCGGCAAGATCTACGGCGTCAGCTACGGCAATAAAGGCTGTACGGTGGTTGAAAACACCTCCCTGTCCTTGATCCCAATAACCATATTTTTGCCGTCTGCCGGTGAAGTGCATGTGTTTCGTGATGGGCGCTTGTTAAGCGTTCAGAACTTCAACATGGGCAGCTACGAAATTGATACCAGCCGGTTCCCTTACGGTGTGTATGACGTCACGGTGGATGTCGTGGTAAATGGCCGGACGGTGAACACCCGCGTCAGTCGGGTGAATAAAATTTTTGCCCGCCAGCAGGCCGCAGGCCTGCATGAAGTCGCATGGCAAATTTTTGGCGGTTCACTTGATTACGACCGCGTGAGTTATAAGCGCAATCATTACCGTGATGCCGGCAGTGAACAGACCTGGATTGCGGGTGGTGCGGCCTCGTTAACCCTGGCAATGCTCTCCGGGCTCACCCTGAAAACGACAGGCTATGGGTTTGATGACAATGCCGTCAATGAAACGGACATTACCCTTAACGTCAACGAATATGTCAGTGTCGGGACACAAACGCTGGTGGCGAACGACGGAACATGGCGCAACGTCAGCAGCGCCAGTCTTAATGCTCCAGGCGGGTTTGGATCGCTGTGGGCGTCGCGGGAAGACAGCAAAATCGGTAACCGTCTGCCGGTGCAGGAGCGGGATAACTATTCGGTTGGCGCAACATTGAACCTGAGCCGGTTTATTCCGCACGGTGGCACGTTAACGGTTAGCCAGACCGAAAACCGCTATTCCGGTAATACCTACCGGAACCTGGATTACAGTACCACCCTCTATGCGGGACGGTACGCCACAGTGGGGTTACGGGCCGGGATACAGCGCTATTACTACAACAATACGAATGATGACGGACGTCAGGAACGCTATGTCAGCCTGGATTTATCGCTGCCGCTGGCCTCGTGGATGAGTGTCGGGGTTTCACGCGATCGCTACGGCGCAACACAGGGCAATATCAGCGCGCGTAAACAATTTGAGGATAGCGTCATTACGTCTGCAGGCATTTCCGCCTCGACTCGCCTGAGTGGAGAGCAGAACTACGACAACAATTACGCTGTAAATGGCAACCTGAGTTATGACACCCGCTATAACGGCGGGACGGTTTCGGTGACCCGTTCAGCGGACAACTCGACCAATATGAACTTCTCCTCTCAGGGTTCCGTTGCCTGGGCGGGCGGCGATTTTGGTCTGAGCAAAGAGCGACAGCGCTCGGGCATTATTGTGAAAACCGATCTTGTGGGTGACGGAAAGCTGGCCGCAAAAATAAATAACCGAAATTATATTCTTAGCGGCAAATCGAGCTTTATTGCACTCCCGCCTTACGCGCAATACAAGCTGGAAATTATGAATGATAAAAACTCTGAAGACAGTTTTGACATTGTCTCGGGCCGTAAACAGGCGCTTAACCTTTATCCCGGTAACGTCGGCGTGGTGTCACCTGAGGTGAAAAGCATGGTGACCGTGTTTGGCCGGGTGCGATATCCGAATGGTGAACTGGCGTCAAATACGGACATCCATAACCACATTGGCAAAACGCGTACCGACGCGAAAGGTGAGTTCGCCATTGATATTGATAAGAAGTATCCCGTTATTACCCTGGTGTCCGCCAACGGTAATATCTGCGAAGCGGATTTAGATCTGGAAAAAGCCAGGGGCGCTGCGTGGGTAGGGGATGTTAAATGTGCACCGCAAACCACGATGGCGCAGAGATAATGCTATGAAAAAAAGTGCTTCCGTTTTTATTCCGCTCCTGTTTTTGGCGGGGTTAATTCCCTTCTCCGCAAGGGCACTGACCGCCTCATCGTCAGGGGCGATCAACAACACGTTTTTATTTATCGAGAACGACATTGACGGTGAGTATTTCATTACGCCGTCCGCGTTAGATCCCCGTTTCAGCGGCTCAAATACCTGGGTTAAATACGGTACCTCCCAGGTCAGCCTCGGTTACCTGGGTTATGTCATTTGGACTGCGCCGGCCAATAATTATCAGGATATGTGGATTGATAATTCGCCCATTGATGCTCCTTTCACAGGAATACGCTGCTACCGAGGTTCGCAGTGTCCGACGACGGGCTACATTGCCGGGCAGGGGGTGGATAACAATGGTTTTTACCACGCGCAGGTTGGATCCGTGGCGGGGGTTATTGGCGGAGCGTATGGCTTTGCTTCGCTGAGCAACTCAGCCTATGAGTATTTCCGTAATATGCCGACGGGTGGCAGCGAAACCTATGTTTTTAACCGCTGCTATACCTCGGTTAACTATGATTACGCCTCAGGACAACGCTGTAAGGACCAGACAACAGGTCGCTGGAATTACATCAATTACACGTTAAACAAGCGGGGACATCTGGCGCTGGAATCAACAAGTGCCTTTCAGGAGCTGTGGATCGCCAGTGATGGAACCCCAAGCATCACAAATGATTCCGGATCCTGTGAGCTGGGTGTCGTCAGTAACGTTGATGGCGTAATTTGTAAAATGGTCAAATACAACCTTGAGCAGACACAAAATTTGACGGCATCGTTGACGTTCAGAGCGTATATCGATTCTGCTGCGTTGGGTTTTACCCCTTCCGCAACCACCGTGAAATATTCGGGAAATGGCTCGACATGGTATAACTTCAGCGCCTCGACGGCGTATTACAACGTCTTTTCGACATCTGGCCAGTATATCTATGTCTTTTTGTCGAAAACATTCCTTAAGAATCTGGTGGATGCAGGCGTCAGTATTACCAACAGCCAGCCCTTTACGTTTGCGTTTACGAATGCATTAACCCCGGAGTCAGGCTATTACCAGTTTACCCCCTCTTTGCAGCTCAATATTGTGCCGAAGGAGTATGGGATTAGCATTGTCTCATCGAATAATACGGCCTCTGCCAGTGGAAGCGGCACCATCGGAGATGACGCGCCGATTGAGATGGATTACGTCGTCACCGTATCGGGACCTCGTCAGGCTGACAGTATTACGGCCCAGGTTATCGGGGACAGCACGACAATCAACGATACCCCTTACTGCCTGTTTACGTCGGCCCAGGGGGGAATAAACGTGCCTGTCCCTGCCTATCTGCAATACAACACCGCGTCGGGAAGCCCTACTCTGGTGAGGAACAGCTGCAGTGAAAATGCCATTAGTCTGAACGATGCGTTATGGCAACAGGTGCCATGGGATGCCAACAACACGGATGATGGCAGCTTTTTCAGCACCAACTTAACGCTGCTGTTCCCGATGAATGATTCCCGCTCAGCACTGACGGTGGCTGGCGCTGACTGGGAAGGCGTGGTCAGCGCCAGTGGTGAAATCAAAGTCACCGCGAACTGGCTGGGAGTAACAAAATGATGCGCTGGCGGAAGGTCGCGGAGGGTGTGGTGGGACTCTGCATTGCGCTTTACACGCTTTCTGCCCACGCGCTGTATCTGGACTCCACGATCTATGATATCCCCGCAGAGCGGTCGTTCATTAGCAAACGTATTTACAACGACAGCCACAAACAGAATGTGTACAGCATTTCGGCGATTAAAATCGACCGTCCAGGCCCGGGTGGGGAAAAGCGTCTGCCAATAGAGGACGGTGAGTTGCTATTTACACCGCTCACGTTTTCGCTCGCCCCGGACGCCGGGGAGTATTTTAAGATCTTCTATCGCGGGCCCGAGGATGACAAAGAGCGTTACTACCGGATTCAGTTTCGCGAGATGCCGGTAACGCTGTTTGCTGAACGTCATTCAGGCAAAGCAAGTGAAGCTGTGCCCGCTATTGCATTGGATACGATACTGGTGGTCAGGCCCAGAAAGCTGACGCTAGGTTATACTCTGGATGAGCAAAAAGGGGCGCTGACAAATACCGGCAATACATTTTTCAGGATCATCGTACACAAGGGATGCCAGTCAACCGATGACGAGGCGACGATGCGCTACCTGCTGCCTGGAGAGACCTACCGAAGCAGCGCGTTAAACACTAAAAATAAAAAATTCATCGTTGCGTTGAAAAAATATATACCGATAGGGGATGGTTGTTTTAAAAATAACAGTTAAAGTTTAAAGAAACAGTTCTTATATTGCTAACTGAACTCTGGGAATATATTCTGTACTGCGTGCTGGCACTGCCGCCGATAATAAAAGAGTTCCCGGATGAAAAAGATAATCAATGATCATATTGTATACGATTCAGAGACCAGAGCGCTAAGTGTACAGAGAGAAAGAGTGGTTCTGTCCGCTGCAACGGCAAGATTACTGGAGCTCTTTATTGCGAATAACCGCAAACAATTACATCGGGATCTGATTATAGAAGAAGTGTGGGGAAGGTATGGGTTGATCCCATCAGGTCACAGTCTGAATAAAAATGTCAGTATTTTGCGCAAAACGTTAGCAGAACTGGGAATGGATAATCTGATCGCAACTATCCCCCGAGAAGGATTTGTTTTTCAGGCGCAGATCGAAAACGTAAAAGAAGATGCGTTGCCGCATAGCATCACTGCATTAACCTCCGCCACCAAACCCGGGTTAAGGCGATACGGTAAAACGATCGTTGGTGGAATGTTAGGCATCAGCCTGGTGATATCTGGCTTTGTCCTTCTGCCAAAATTATTACGAGATACCGATGGTGTCGTGCATGTACAAAAATCCGGTTCCTGTGAAATATTTACGACAGATGATAATTCAGTTGAGAAAATATCCACTTTTTTGAATTCATCCCGATGGCAGCAATTCAAATCTATCTGTAAGGGAAGAAATAAGGTCATTGTGTTTTATGATGACAATGGATTGTCTGCAGGTAATAAACTAAAGGAATCATTTTTCAGTATTTGTACGTTAGGTTCCCGGGGAGTTGCACATGCGTGCGAAAATTATGTATTTTAGTCTTGCCGTAGCGCTTGTTATCATTTTTTTGTTTTTATTTAAACGTCATGAGGTTCCGGCAGCGCTGGTATGCTCAGCGAAGAACCATCTTGTGCTCAATACGCAAAAAACAGGTATGCACATCGAAGGGGAGGTATTGCTGGTTTTCAGGATATCATCTGCTGAAGAGGGGGTATTGTCACAAGTGGGCGTGATTAATGTTAATGGGAAAAGCTACGCCATTAACCGTTCCACGATGCTTAAATTTTTAGGTAATGATAGTGACGGCTACATACGTACCCAACGGGTTTCTGTGATCAAAAATGATAATGATGATTTGCCTGATGAGATCACGGGATTAATTATGTCCCAGCAACACAACTTCTATTATAAAATAATGCATATTGCGAACAATGTGTACGGTATACGCGATTTGCGACGCACCTTGTTGGTGTGTCGGGCAGCGTAATCCTCAGAATGGGATATCGTCTTATTCTGAAATAATAACCTATGTGTCTCATTATTTATGGTTTTTTATTCTGTTAAAATCGAGTTTATTATCACTAAAGTTTGTCTGAATGTGAATATAAGCGCATAAGTTTGTACTCATTTCGGACCTCAGAATTCGCTACCGATACAGCAAGAATATTCTTATCATTTCCCCTGCGCTCAGTTTTATTGCAAGGGGGATGAGCTACTACACACTATGCAATCTAAAGGCATTTTATTTGTTTTACCTTAAGTCTATGTGAATACCAGGTCAATTGTGAATACACTTTCCTGTTCGGGAAGGCTGCGTTTTACAATGAAAACGTGATGGTGATTATTATGAATAAGAAAAAGGTCTTCCTGCTCAGTTATGACATTTATCTTTTCGCCGGGCTTAGGGCTTTTTTGCCTAATCTGGTACTGGTCGACAGTCAGACATTTATATCAGAGTCAGACCTTTCTTTTCAGCAATACAACTCCTGTCTGTTAATTGTTGATAACCGGATGCCCTTTTTCCTGGTGAAGAAATGGCTACATCGTAACAGTAGTCAGTTTATCATGGTAAACAGCGTTGTTCTCAGGGTGAGCGAAAATGAGTGTATTAATCGAGGCTATGAATATAGTTCCTCAATTGATGTAACACTGCATTATACGACCGTCATCGATATACTCACGCGTATACTGATGACCACCCCGCAACCGGAATCACGCGTAAAATCAGATGAGCTGGACGTTTTCGCGTTAACCGAATTTGAGGCAGACATGCTTAATGCCATGATGACGAAAGAGGGGCAGGCCGAATTCTGCCGGGCCAATTCATTGACCACAAAATCCCTGTATCGCTACCGGGATAAAATAACGCACAGGCTTGGTTTTAAAAATTTTATTGAATCTATAATTTTTCTTATCCGCAATGGTTTCCTGACTGAAAGAGATGTGGGGCAGAACAGTACGTTAATGCGCAAATCCACCGGGCGTAGTTATGATAATAATGATGCGGGGCGTCTGAGTCTGGCACTCAAAAATGATGAGATTTTACCTTATTATCAACCCGTTGTCGGTGCAGGTGGTGAGCTGTGCGGTATAGAGATTTTGGCCCGCTGGCCATTAGGGCATAATTACACGATTTCGCAGCGAGAATTTATTCCGCTGGCAGAAAGCTGTGGCCTGATTAACGAACTCACCAGCTATTTAATGCATAAAGTTGCCAGTGACTTAAAGCAAAAGAGCAACGGGTTAAATACACCGCTGTTTGTGGCGTTTAATGTCAGTCCAACCACGTTAAGTAACCCGGTGTTTTATTGGGAGTGCCTCAATTTTTTAGAGCTGACAGAATCGTTACCGGTGAAGCTCATGATTGAGATCACCGAAAATCAAACGCTGGCCGTGACGCCTGCAATAAAAGAACTGATCCGTTCACTGCGTAATCGCGGGGTGATGTTTGCTCTGGATGACTTTGGTACAGGATACGCGAATTTATGCTATCTGAATGAACTCGAACTGGATGTCATAAAAATTGATAAGACCTTTATCAACGCTATCCAGGCTGATAACCAACCGCTGCCGATGCTGGAATCGATTATTAATCTGGCGATGATTCTGGGGCTGCGTACCGTGGCGGAAGGGGTGGAGTACGCTTATCAGCGAGAGTGGCTTATCAGCAAACAGGTGGATTACCTGCAGGGGTATCATTTCCTGCCCCCGGTGCCGTTCGCTGATTTCCGGCGATTTGTCGAGCAAAGCCAGCCGACGACACGAGAAGCGGCATGCAAAAAGGGCAGCGTGCTGCCAGGTAAAAAGGAAAATGTGCGTTTTAACGCGCTGTAAACGACGGAAGCCCTGCGCATTTCGAGGGCTTTCGTCGGGGCTTAACGGAACATCACCTGTGCCCAGCGGGCCAGACCTGCCGTTACGGAGCCAAAGTCATCGCCACCGGCAATCGGAATACCCGGAAGCTGTTCCGCCAGCGCTTTCTTGATAAGCGGTGAGCGGGCGCTACCGCCGGTCAGGTAAATCACATCCGGCTTCTCTTTACCATTCTCCAGCGCCAGTTGCACCTGCTCGAGGATCCGCTGCAGCGGCTGGGCGAGTGCCGTTTCCAGCCCTTCCTGCGATATCGCGGTCGCCAGCTCATCACTGATAAAAGGTAATGAGACCGCGTGTTCAGCACGGTCAGAGAGGGCGATTTTGCTCTCTTCAGCGGTACGCACTACGCGATAGCTGAGACGCTGACGCCACACTTTATAGAGCAGGGCGACTTTATCCGCGTCCTGCGCGTCGCGTACCAGATCGTTCAGGAAGCGCCCGTTCGCGGTGCTGTAAAAATCACTCTGCGCCGGAACGTCGTTGATGGCGATGGCGTTCCACCAGGGCAGAATTGGCAGGGCAATGCCTTTTTCGGTTTGTCCGCCCATGCCGAGCAGCGGCATCAGGCTTTTAAATGCCAGAGCAATGTCCAGGTCGTTACCGCCTACGCGGCAGCCGCTGTGGCCCAACAGGCTGGTTTCGCGGTCACGACGCTGATGCCATTGTGGCCCCATCAGCAGTAAAGAGCAGTCGGTGGTGCCCCCGCCGATATCCACAACGAGCACGCGTTGCTCTTGCGTTAATGTGGCTTCAAAATCCAGTCCTGCCGCTACCGGCTCATACTGGAAGACCACGTCACGGAAACCGGCTCGGTGTGCGGCGCGCTCGAGGATCCCCTGCGCTTGCTGGTTAGCCTCTTCACCGCCCAGACCCTGGAAGTTGATCGGGCGACCAATAACGGCCTGCGTGATGGGATCGGGTACCTGGGTCTGCGCCTGGTTACGGATGTGCAGCATCATTGCGCACACCAGGTCTTCGAACATCGCCACCTGCTGTGGTTTTAACCCGCTGGCGCCCAGAAACGACTTCGGGGATTTAACGAAGTAAACCTCTTCCGGATCGTCAATGTAATGGCCCAGCGATGAGAGGCCAAACTGCACGCTGGAAGGGGTCACGTCGATATCTTCGTCGCGGTTAAAACTGACCGCACGGCGCAGCAGCGCCTGGGTTTCCGCCGCGGTAGCGGGAACCTGATGATGACGGAACAGCCATTCGCTGACCGCTTCGCGAGTGGGTGCGCAGAGCATTGATGGCAGCAGCGTGCTCTCTTTTTCCATCTTCAGGAGCTGTGGTTGCCCGTTTTGCATAATGGCAACCGAACAGTTTGCCGTACCGTAGTCAAATCCAATAAACACGATTAATCCCCATGCCAGTGAGAAGGGGCGAGACTTTAGCGAAATGTCTGCCTGGCGACAACAGGAATATGAAAGCAAGGCGAAACAAGGCCTTTCGGTTTATGCTGAGGGGAACAAAAAAGGAGCGATGATGTATACCCTGACCTGGCAACCCCCTTACGACTGGCAATGGATGTTTGGTTTCCTTGGCGCACGTGCGGTAGCGGGCGTAGAGACCGTCACGGACCACTATTACGAGCGCAGTTTCGCCTGTGAGGGGCATCAGGGGATATTTCGCGTTACGCCGGACAGCCAAACCCCTACGCTTACCGTGACGCTCAGCCCGGGCTTGATTCCGGTTGCGCAGACCTGCCTTGAGCGTATCGGGCGACTTTTCGATCTTGGCTGCGATCCTCAGTCGATCCGCTCGACACTGGGGGATCTGGGGGCCGCACGGCCAGGCTTACGGTTGCCGGGGGCGATGGATGCCTGGGAGCAGGGTGTGCGGGCGATACTCGGGCAACTGGTTAGCGTGGCGATGGCGGCAAAATTGGCTTCCCGCGTTGTCGCCCTGTGCGGGGAGCCGGTTGAAGACGCCCCGGGTTATCTCTGCTTCCCGACCCCGCACGCGCTGGCCGCAGCGGACCCGCTGGCGTTGAAAGCGCTTGGAATGCCGGTAAAGCGGGCGGAGTCGATCGTTCATCTGGCTCAGTCTGTGGTGGACGGGACGTTTCCGCTTTCCCCTCCTGCGGATATTGAGGCGGGAATGAAGGCCTTACAGCAGCGGCCCGGGATAGGACGCTGGACGGCAAACTACCTGGCCCTGCGCGGCTGGCAGGCGAAGGACGTTTTTCTGCCGGATGATTATCTGATTAAGCAACGTTTTGCCGGGATGACGCCTGCGCAAATTCGGCGGTACGCCCAGCGCTGGCAGCCCTGGCGCTCGTATGCGTTGCTGCACATCTGGTATACCGACGGCTGGGCGCCATCAGTTGATGGCGAAATAGCTGGTATTAAGCAGTAGATCCAACGGCTGCGGCTCGGCGATGGTGTCGCCGTAAATAAAATCAATGCCGATGCCGGAGAGCGTGTCCATCATGATGGGCTGGTTACACGGACCGGCGATGGTTTTCATGCCCAGGCGCTGGGCGTGCCCCTGAACGATCGTCACCATCATCTCATCCATCAGGTTGCCATAAACATTCGTCACCATTTCCGTATCAAGCATCAGATAATCGGCCATATTGGCGCTAAGGTGGCTAAAGACGTTCATATCGCGTCCCACCTGGCTGAGCACGACACGGCAGCCAGCATGGCGAAGCTTTTGCAGGCCCTGCTGCAGGTTCTCATCCGGGTTACATACCACGTCGGCAGCGATAACCAGATGCAACAGACGGCCCGGCATGGGGCTCTTCTCCAGCAGGTCGACAAGTTCATCAACCAGCGTGACGCTTGCTAAACCCGCTTCAGACAGCGGAAGCCCGACCCCCATGCCTTTGTGGGCGACCTGTGCGGCGGAGGTGCGGAAAAACTCGTTGAAGATACGTCTGTCAAGGGCGTGCAACAGTTCAGGCTCCGCAAGTCCGGAGCGGAACGCATGCTCTTCCTGCACTTCGCCCTGGCTGGTCCACAGGCGTAATGAAATCAGCCAGAAGTTGCAGCTTTCCGGTATCCGTGGAGACGCGACGCTGCGGGCAATCATCATCAGGTGATTGTCTTTAATCATGTGCCACTGCTCATCAAGCGACATCATGCTGCGCATGCCGTGGTCCCGTTCCTGCTGGGGTTCGTAAACCGTGACGACGCCGCGTCCGCTGTTTTTCGAGGCGTAACAGGCGATATCCGCCTGTGACATGATTTCCGAAGCCTGATGGTTATTTTCATCAATCAGAGTGATACCCGCGCTGGCGCCGATCCGGTGCAGACGTCCTTCCCACATAAAGTGATAGTCATTGATGGTGTTAATCAGGCGGCCGGTAATATAACGCGCGCTTTCGATATTGCAGTCCGGGAGCAACAACCCGAATTCGTCCCCGCCGAGACGAGCCAGCACGTCGCTGGAGCGGAGCATAGTCAACATTAATGACGAAAGCTCCCGCAGCAGAGCATCACCCGCCGCATGGCCTGCGGTGTCGTTGACGGCTTTAAAACGATCGAGATCGATAAACACCAGCGCATGACGCTGGCGTGTCTCCTGTACAGTCTGTAAGAGCCGTTTGAGGTGATTTTCGAAACTGACCCGGTTTGCGAGGTGGGTGAGGGCATCGTGCGAGGCACTGTAACTGAGCTGACGCAGCATTTTGCGCGATTCCGTCACGTCCTGAATCACGATCACGGAGCCAATGTTTTGCCCGTCCAGCGTACTGAGCGGGGTGATGCTGTAGTGGATATCGTAGTTGCCGCCGGTACGGCAGTTCAGCACCACGTCCTGGTCTATATCGGAACGGGACATATCGCCGCTGTGAATATTCTCCATCAGCGGTCCCTTTTCACCAAAGGTGATGTGCAACACTTTCAGGACAGGCTGCCCGATAGCCTCGGTCTGCAGCCAGCCGCTCATCTTCTCGGCAACCGGGTTCATAAAGGTGACATTCATGTCGATATCGGTACACAACACCGCTTCGCCGATGGAATCGAGGGTAATGTGCAAACGCTCTTTTTCCTGGAACAGCGCTTCGTTGAGTTGCTTCACCTCGGTCATGTCCATGTTGATGCCGAGCAGGCGTTCGACTTCACCCTGTTTGTTCAGTACCCGGTTCGCCAGAGAGCGTATATGGCGCACGCCTTCTTTAACACGAATGCGGAACTCAAGCTTAAACGGCAAACGTGAAATGAGGGAATCCCGGAGCACCTTTTCAGCGTGAGCGCGGTCTTCCGGGAGCATCGTTTCGTGCCAGAGCTGCCAGGTGGGCTTGATGTGCGGTGGGATCTCATACAGCTCAAACATCCGCTTATCCCAGCTGATAATGTCTGGCTCTAGATCCCACTCCCAGATGCCGATACCGCCCGCTTCGTTGGCGAGGGTGATGCGCTCCATCAGGCGTTTATTGACCCACTCGGTCTGCTTCAGGTCGTTAATATCTTCAATCTGGGCGATAAAATAGAGCGGTGAACCGTCGGTGTGGCGCACCACGGAGACGGCAAGCAGGGCCCAGACCACTTCACCATTGCGGGTGTAGTAACGCTTCTCAAGGGTGTAGGTGTTGATGTCGCCGTTGACCAGCTGCTCCAGCTGTTCGAGATCGGTATTCAAATCTTCCGGCCAGGTTAACTGTTGGAAGGTGAGGGCCTGAAGCTCCGTCTGGCTGTATCCCAGGAAGTTACACAGGGCTTTATTGGCCTGAAGCCACTGCCCCTCAATGCTGACCAGCGCCATGCCGATGGCGGAATACTCCATTGCGTTACGAAAACGCGCTTCACTTTCGGTGATATGTTTGCGTTCGGCGCGAAAGGCATACATCACCATGGTCATAATATTGGCCGGCAACAGCATCATCAAAAAGGGCAGCCAGGGCGCGTTTAGCGTCACCAGCAGGTTTTGCGGCGTCATGGATGCAGGGTTACGCGTCATGATCAGCGAGACCATCATCACGGTGACCAGAAACACCAGAAACGCCTCCATTCGTGGCAGGCGCACTGCGCTCCACATAAGCAGAACGATAACGCAGGTGAAGGGCCACGGCAGCCAGGTAATCGCCATCCAACTGAGAGCTAGCGTCACGGCCATGGTGGCGAGCGTTTCCAGCAGCAATTTTGGGTTGCGGTGACGCAGCAGATAATGTGGTTTAAACAGTAACCCTAACGGCACCAGCGCCAGCGCACCAATGGCTTCTGATAACACCCAGACGAGGAAATTACGCAGCGGCTCCGGACCCGGCACCAGAAGATACACCAGCACCCCGCCAACCAGCGGTGGCACCAGCGCACTGCCGATGGACAGACGGATCCAGTCATTCAGATTCTGCAGGGGGTTATACCACGGGAGCAGTTTACGCAGTAACACCGCGCCAATCACGGCTTCAACCACGTTGATAGCGGTATAGGTCGGGTTGATCGACGACCAGGAGAAAAGCATCCACGCGGCCAGGATATTGCCAAACGAGCAGGCCAGGGCGATACCCGGCCACATCTTTCCTGCATGGCGGTAAAAGGCCACCATCATGATGGCGGTAGGGAACCAGAGCGGGGCGAGCAGGGTGCCGAAGCGGGTCAGCTCCAGCGAAAATAAGGTAAAGATAAAGGTGACCAGGCCCAGACAGACAAGTCGCAATAAAGGATGTGGGGTGGTAACCAAAACCCGCTGGTATTGTTTATTCATTACCGCTTTATCCAGAGACGCCATGCCGTCAGGAGAGAAGTCCGGACGAGTGAATTTGATAATTTGGTTTATGCTAGTACAAACAATTTACAATTCATATGGCGACTGCTCATAATTTGACATCATAGACTTATTAAATAGTTACTCGGTAAAAAATCCCCGACAAACGCTGAAAAAACGTGCGTTTAAATTTCACAAAGGGATCATTTCGTCGCTTTTCACCCTGTCTCGCAGAACCTGCGCTTTCGACTGGTATCATGCCCGCGAAATCCCTATAATTGCCGCGTTTGACGCTCCGGCGTCGTCCTTCCTTAACATCCAGGTTAATCAGGTCGCTAAATTTATGACTGATAAGTCTCATCAGTGCGTCATTATAGGCATCGCCGGCGCATCGGCTTCAGGTAAAAGTCTTATTGCCAGTACGCTTTACCGCGAACTGCGTGAACAAGTTGGTGATGAGCATATCGGCGTCATTCCCGAAGACAGCTATTACAAAGATCAATCCCATCTGTCGATGGAAGAACGCGTAAAAACTAACTATGACCATCCTAATGCGATGGATCACAGCTTACTGTTCCAGCATTTAGAAGCACTTAAAAGCGGCCAGGCAATTGAACTTCCCGTCTATAGTTATGTAGAACATACCCGTACGCAGGAAACGATCCGTATCGAACCGAAGAAGGTCATTATCCTTGAAGGTATTTTGCTTCTGACCGACTCCCGTCTGCGTGAATCAATGAACTTCTCGATTTTCGTCGATACGCCGCTGGATATCTGCCTGATGCGCCGCATTAAGCGTGACGTGAATGAGCGTGGACGTTCAATGGATTCCGTGATGGCGCAATACCAGAAAACTGTCCGCCCGATGTTCCTGCAATTCATTGAACCATCCAAGCAATACGCCGATATCATCGTGCCTCGCGGCGGTAAAAACCGCATAGCCATTGATATCTTAAAAGCGAAAATCAGCCAGTTTTTTGAATAAGCCGCGCGAATTGTGTACCGTTCAGGGATAACCTGGTTTTGCCCTGAGTCTTTATGGCTTCAGGGTACGATGCATGAAAGGAGAAAGTGCGATGCGTCTTTGTGATCGCGATATTGAAGCCTGGCTGGATGAAGGCCGTCTGTCTATTACACCACGTCCACCCGTGGAGCGTATCAATGGTGTGACTGTTGATGTGCGCCTGGGAAATAAATTCCGCACCTTTAGCGGCCATACCGCACCGTTCATCGACCTTAGCGGGCCGAAGGATGAAGTCAGCGCCGCGCTTGATCGCGTGATGAGTGATGAAATCGTTATTGACGAGGGCGAAGCCTTTTATCTGCATCCGGGTGAACTGGCGCTGGCGGTGACCTATGAATCGGTGACGCTGCCTGCGGACCTGGTCGGCTGGCTCGATGGCCGTTCTTCTCTGGCGCGACTGGGGCTGATGGTTCACGTGACCGCGCACCGTATCGATCCAGGCTGGTCGGGCCGTATCGTGCTCGAGTTCTTCAATGCCGGTAAACTGCCTCTGGCACTGCGTCCAGGGATGATGATCGGTGCGCTGAGTTTTGAACCGCTAACCGGTCCGGCAGATCGTCCTTATAACCGCCGTCAGGACGCTAAATATCGCGACCAGCAGGGTGCGGTCGCGAGCCGTATTGATAAAGACTGATCGTTAGTCCACTGAGGATGCTATGAGAAGAGTTCTGACAACGCTGATGATTTTGCTGGTGGTTCTGGTTGCTGGCCTTTCGGCGTTAGTCCTGCTTGTTAACCCTAATGATTTCCGTGCTTACATGGTGCGGCAGGTCGAAGCGCGTAGTGGTTATCAACTGAAGCTTGATGGGCCGCTGCGCTGGCACGTCTGGCCGCAACTCAGCATTCTCTCAGGCCGCATGTCGTTAACCGCGCCGGGTGCCTCCCAGCCGCTGGTCTCTGCCGATAACATGCGTCTTGATGTGGCGTTGATCCCGCTCTTTTCACACCAGTTGCAGGTCGACCAGGTGATGCTGAAAGGGGCGGTGATTCAGCTGACTCCGCAAACTGAAGCCGTGCGTGACTCGGATGCACCGGTCGCCCCGCGGGAAAATACGCTGCCCGACGAGCCGACGGATACGGGCTGGTCATTTGATATAGCCAAACTGAAAGTCGCCGACAGCGTGCTGGTTTTCCAGCATGAGTCCGACGAGCAGGTAACCGTCCGTAACATCAACCTGAAGATGGAGCAGGACGCCCATCATATTGCCTCGCTGGAGTTTAGCGGAAGGCTGAACCGCGATCAGCGCGATCTGAATCTGTCGCTGAACGCCAACGTGAATGCCTCGGATTACCCCCATCAGCTCACGGCGGATATTCAGCAACTGAACTGGCAACTGATGGGAGCCGATCTTCCTGCCCAGGGGATCACCGGTCAGGGAACGCTGCAGGCCGTGTGGCGCGAAGAGCAAAAACAGCTTGAGCTGGATAACCTCAATCTGCAGGCGAACGACAGCAGTCTGACAGGGCAGGCGAGCGTCACGCTTGAGGAGAAGCCGAAGTGGGTAATGAATCTGCAGTTTGATAAGCTCAATCTGGAGAACTTACTTCCGCCTCAGCCAGCAGGTGCAACCGACGGTAACGCTGCTCAGAATGGGCAAAGCCAGCCGTCCAAGCCGCGTCCGGTCATCTCCTCGAGTCTTGATCAGCCAGACTATAACGGTCTGCGCGGATTCACGGCCGATATCTTACTGAAAGCTAACAGCCTGCGCTGGCGCGGTATCGATTTTACCGACGTGAGCAGCCAGATGTTTAACCATAACGGTTTGCTGGTGATCTCCGAACTGAGCGGCAAAATGGGCGCCGGACATCTTTCTCTGCCGGGCACGCTGGACGTGCGTAAAGAGACGGCCAGCGCAGAATTCCAGCCGCGTCTCGATAACGTTGAGATTGGTACCATCCTTAAAGCCTTTAATTACCCGGTCTCCTTAACGGGCCAATTGACGCTGGCGGGTGACTTCTCGGGGACGAAGATTGATGCTGAGGCTTTCCGCCGCGAATGGCAGGGGCAGGCTCATCTTGACCTGAAAGATTCCCGTATGGAAGGGCTTAACTTCCAGCAGCTGGTGCAGCAGGCGGTGGAGCGCAGCAGTGATGTTAAAGCCCAGGAAAACTACGACAGCGCAACCCGCCTCGACAGCTTTACCACTGACCTGACGCTGGACAACGGGCAGCTCACCCTCGACGGAATGCAGGGGACCTCTTCACTCCTGTCGTTAACCGGTGAAGGTAAGCTGGATCTGGTGAAAGAGACGGCGGATACCCGATTTAACGTGCGGGTACTTTCCGGCTGGCAGGGTGAAAGTAAACTGATCGACTTCCTTAAAGAGACGCCGGTTCCACTCACTGTCTATGGCAAATGGCAGGCGCTGAATTACAGCCTTCAGGTGGATCAGATCCTGCGCAAACATCTGCAGGACGAAGCGAAACGTCGTCTGAACGACTGGGCGGATCGGAATAAAGATTCACAGTCAGGGAAGGATGTGAAGAAGCTGTTAGATAAGCTTTGATGCCCGGGCGCCCGGTAGCGCACATGCTACCGGGCAAAACAACTCACTAAACCTCATAGTCCAGTTCTTCTTCATCCCGCAGTGGAATGAGCTGCACCTTCTGTACACGGTGGCTCTCAACCTGCAACGTTTTAAGCAGATAGTCGCCCACCTGAACCTCTTCTCCCGGTTGCGGGATACGCTGCAAATATTCCATCAGCAGACCGGCAATAGTGTGATACTCGCGTTTTTCATCAAGCGGTAGCGGCACATATTGCACCAGGTCTTCCAGCGGCATATGGCCGTTCGCCGTCCACGACCCGTCGGCATTTTTCTGGATGTCGTGGCGCGCATCAATCTCATCCACCTCGTTGGGCAAATTACCGGCGATGGTTTCCATGACGTCGCTGAGCGTGACCAGTCCTTCAACGGAACCGAATTCATCCACCACGAAGGCAAAGTGAGTGCGCGCATTACGGAACTGCTCAAGGGCAGAAAGCAGCTGCAGTCCTTCAGGGAAGACCAGCGGCTGGCGCACCAGGGCGCGCAGATTGAGTGCTTCACCGTGCAGCTGCTGTTGCAGCAGGTCGATGACGTGCACCACGCCAAGCAACTCCTCTTCCTCTTCACCACCGGTGACAACCACGCGGGTGTGCTGGTTTTTATCCAGCAGGGCGCGAATGTGCTCCTCCGGTGCCGTCAGGTCGATATGCTCGATGTCATGCCGTGATGTCATGATGCTGCTGACCGTCCGCTGATTAAGATTGAGCACCCGCTCAATCATCAGTCGCTCCTGCGGATTAAAGATCAGCCCGTCACTGTGATCGGCAAGCATCGCGGCGGATTCCGCATCCAGTTCTGCATCCTCTTTTTTCCCGCTCAGCAGGCGCATGACCGTGTCGGCCGTGCGTTGACGTAACGTCTGATTTGCTGAGAGGAAACGGCGACGGTTGAATATCGCCAACTGGTTCAGCGCTTCAATCATTACTGAGAAACCAATGGCGGCATACAGATAGCCTTTCGGAATGTGGAATCCAAACCCGTCCGCCACCAGGCTAAAGCCAATCATCAGCAGGAAACTCAGGCAGAGAATAACAATGGTCGGATGGCTGTTAACGAACCGGGTCAGGGCTTTACTTGCCATCACCATCAGCGTGATGGCAATGATCACTGCGGCCATCATCACGGCCAGGTGGTCAACCATCCCGACGGCGGTGATCACCGAGTCCAGTGAGAAGACGGCGTCCAGCACCACGATTTGCGCCACCACAGGCCAGAATTTTGCCCCGCGTCGCTGGGTCGGGTTTTCACTGTCTTTGCCTTCGAGCCGCTCATTGAGTTCAACCGTCGCTTTAAACAGCAGGAACAAGCCACCGAAGAGCATGATCAGGTCACGGGCGCTGAAGCTCAGGCCGTGAACGGAGAACAGAGGCTGTGTGAGCGTGACCAGCCAGGAGATAGAGGCCAGCAGCAGCAACCGCATTACCATCGCCAAAAGCAGGCCCGTTACGCGAGCGCGGTCACGCTGAGAAGGGGGCAGTTTTTCGGCGAGGATGGCGATAAAGACCAGATTATCAATACCGAGCACCAATTCGATGACAACCAGCGTCACCAGTCCGGCCCAGATTGATGGATCGGCAATCCATTCCATAGTAATAGCAATACCTTCTGTTATATGACGAATGTCACACTTCGATCATGGATAAAGCGGCGGGAAATTGCAATGCCGGGCTGAGATTTCTCTTAATAAGGCCGAACAAAAAGAGAGCAATACGCTGGCGCTGTAAATAAGGTAATTACGTATATTTTATTACGCACAGTACATTTTAGGATATATCGCAATTAATGGTTTTTATTGTTGCTTTGTCAATATAAAGAAAATCCTAAAAGGTCAAAACTTTGCTCTTAATATTAATCTTAAAAACAGTTATTAGGACAGTTGTCTCCTTGCCTGCTATTAGGTTAGCTGCAACAATTCCTCCAGCATCAAATGTTAAATCTCCTTGTTGCTATTATTGTTTCGGTCTTCAGGAATGGTTATTGATTATCCGTCGGGCGTTTTTGCGGCTGATATATTTCCAGAAGACCTTGTTCAAGAGGGTGTCTATCCATAACACATTGTTTAGTCAGTGGATTGGTAACTGAAAGCCAAGGGCGGTAGCGTGCCTGAAAGCGTGTGAATCAGCCTCGATTATTCTGTCAATAGCCAATGGATGAATAAGCTTTTTTTAGGACTGATGCCAGTTATATTTCTATTTGATTAACTGCATGCTGAAACCCAATACGACCCGGCTTATTTTAAATTGCACAGGATAATTACTCTGCCAAAGTGATAAATAATCAATGATGAAATCCAAAATGAAATTGATGCCATTATTGGTGTCTGTGACCTTGATGAGTGGTTGTACGGTCTTTCCCGGCAGCAATATGTCAACAATGGGTAAGGATGTGATCAAGCAGCAGGATGCCGATTTTGATCTCGACAAAATGGTGAATGTTTATCCACTCACGCCACGTCTGGTCGAACAATTACGCCCACGTCCGAATGTTGCTCAGCCGAATATGTCTCTGGATCAGGAGATTGCCTCCTACCAGTACCGCGTGGGGCCGGGTGATGTCATCAACGTCACCGTCTGGGACCACCCTGAACTGACCACACCAGCGGGCCAGTACCGTAGCTCAAGCGACACCGGTAACTGGGTACAGTCAGACGGCACCATGTTCTATCCCTATATTGGCAAGGTACACGTTGCCGGGAAAACGCTCGCCGAAATCCGCAGTGATATTACCGGCCGCTTAGCGCAGTACATCGCCGACCCGCAGGTGGACGTTAATATCGCCGCATTCCGCTCGCAAAAAGCCTATATCTCCGGACAGGTGAATAAATCCGGCCAACAGGCCATCACCAACGTACCGCTGACCGTTCTGGATGCCATTAACGCCGCCGGCGGTTTAACCGACGGTGCCGACTGGCGCAACGTGGTTCTGACGCACAACGGCAAAGAGCAGCGCATTTCGCTGCAGGCGCTGATGCAAAACGGTGACCTGACTCAGAACCGTCTGCTCTATCCGGGCGACATACTTTACGTACCGCGCAATGACGATCTGAAAGTGTTCGTGATGGGCGAAGTTAAGAAACAGAGCACCCTCAAAATGGACTTCAGCGGCATGACCCTGACCGAAGCGCTGGGTAATGCAGAGGGTATTGATCTGACCACCTCCAACGCCACCGGTATCTTCGTGATCCGTCCGCTGAAAGGTGAGGGCAGTGCGAAAGGCAAGATTGCCAACATCTACCAGCTGGATATGTCCGATGCGACGTCTCTGGTGATGGCAACGGAGTTCCGTCTCCAGCCATACGATGTGGTGTATGTCACCACCGCACCGGTTGCCCGCTGGAACCGTCTGATCAACCAGTTGCTGCCAACCATCAGTGGCGTTCGCTACATGACGGATACGGCGCGCGACATTCATACCTGGTAATCCGCGATGTTTAACAAAATTCTGGTGGTATGCGTGGGGAACATTTGCCGTTCCCCCACGGCTGAACGGCTGCTGAAACTCTACCAGCCCGAACTGACCGTTGAATCCGCAGGGCTGGGTGCGCTGGTCGGTAAAGGTGCCGATGAGCGCGCAACGAGCGTGGCCCGCGATCATAACCTTTCTCTCGACGGGCACATCGCCCGTCAGGTCACCGGCCGTATGTGCCGGGAGTATGACCTGATCCTGACGATGGAAAAACGCCATATCCATGCGCTGTGTGATATCGCACCGGAGATGCGCGGCAAGGTGATGCTGTTTGGTCACTGGGACAATGAACGCGAAATCCCCGATCCATATCGCAAAAGCCATGAGGCCTTCGAGGCGGTATACACCTTACTTGACCAGTCTGCCCGTCAGTGGGCGCAGGCACTGAAAGCTCAGCAGGGATAACAATGACAGAAAAAACAAAACCTTCTGCCGCCCCGACTTCGGGCAGTGATGAAATCGATATTGGTCGCCTGGTCGGCACCGTCGTAGAGGCAAAGTGGTGGGTGCTTGGGATCACCGCCGTGTTTGCCGCGGCGGCCGTCGTCTATACGCTGTTTGCGACGCCCATCTACAGTGCCGATGCGCTGGTGCAGATTGAGCAGAATACCGGTAACTCGCTGGTGCAGGACATTGGCTCCGCACTGGCGAACAAACCGCCGGCCTCCGATGCGGAAATTCAGCTGATCCAGTCGCGCCTGGTTCTGGGTAAAACCGTTCACGACCTCGGCCTTGATATCTCCGTCACTAAAAATACCTTCCCGATCTTTGGTGCCGGCTGGGACCGTCTGATGGGACGCAGCAACGACACGGTCAAAGTGACTGACTTTGTGCTGCCAAAAGGAAGCGCGGATCAGACCTTTACCCTGACGGTGTTAGGCCCGAAACAGTACCAGTTGACCAGCGATGCGGGCTTTAGCGCGCGCGGTGAGGTGGGGCAGATGCTGACGAAACAGGGTGTCAGCATGATGGTCAGCGCGATCCACGCCCAGGAGGGCGGTGAATTTACCGTGACCAAATTCTCCACGCTGGGAATGATTAACAATCTGCAGAACAACCTGACCGTCACTGAAAACGGCAAGGACACCGGTGTCCTGAGCATGACCTTTACCGGTGAAGATAAGGATCAGATCCGCGACATCCTCAACAGCATCACCCGTAACTATCTTGAGCAGAACGTTGAGCGTAAATCGGCTGAAGCAGCGAAAAGCCTGGCATTCCTCGCTAAACAGCTTCCGGAAGTCCGCGCCCGTCTGGATGATGCCGAGAACAAGCTGAACGCCTATCGTCAGGATAAAGACTCTGTCGACCTGCCGCTGGAAGCGAAATCCGTTCTCGACTCGATGGTTAACATTGATGCGCAGCTTAACGAGCTGACCTTCAAAGAGGCGGAAATTTCCAAGCTTTATACCAAGCGTCACCCGGCCTACCGTACGCTGCTTGAGAAACGCCGCACGCTGGAAGAAGAGAAGGCGAAACTCAACGATCGCGTCACTGCGATGCCTAAAACGCAGCAGGAAATCGTACGTCTGACCCGCGATGTGGAATCCGGACAGCAGGTGTACATGCAGCTGCTGAATAAACAGCAGGAGCTGAAAATTACCGAAGCCAGTACCGTTGGTGATGTGCGCATCGTTGACCCGGCCATCACCCAGCCAGGGGTGCTGAAGCCGAAGAAAGCCCTCATCATTCTCGGCAGCATTATTCTGGGTCTTATCCTCTCCATCGTTGGCGTGCTGCTTCGCTCGCTGTTCAACCGTGGAATCGAAAGCCCGCAGGCACTGGAAGAGAGCGGTATCAACGTCTACGCCAGCATCCCGCTGTCGGAGTGGCAAAAATCGCGTGACAGCGTCAAAACCACCAAAGGCGTTAAGCGTTACAAACAAAGCCAGCTGCTGGCCGTGGGTAACCCAACCGATCTGGCCATCGAAGCGATTCGTAGTCTGCGTACCAGTCTGCACTTCGCCATGATGCAGGCCAAAAACAACGTCCTGATGCTGACCGGTGTCAGCCCGTCAATTGGTAAGACCTTTGTCTGTGCCAACCTGGCGGCGGTGGTGAGCCAGACCAATAAACGGGTGCTGCTGATCGACTGTGATATGCGTAAGGGCTATACCCACGAACTGCTGGGTACCAATAACGTCAACGGGCTGTCGGAAATCCTGCTGGGCAAAGGTGAGATTAGCCAGAGTGCAAAACCGACGACGGTGCCGAAGTTTGACCTTATTCCGCGTGGTCAGGTGCCGCCAAATCCATCAGAGCTGCTGATGAGTGAACGTTTTAGCGAGCTGGTGGAGTGGGCGAGCAAAAACTATGACCTGGTGTTGATTGATACCCCACCAATTCTGGCGGTGACCGATGCCGCCATTGTGGGCCGCCATGCGGGCACCACGCTGATGGTGGCGCGTTACGCGGTGAACACGCTGAAGGAAGTGGAAACCAGCCTGAGCCGCTTCGAGCAAAACGGAATTGAAGTGAAAGGGGTGATCCTGAACTCCATCTTCCGTCGTGCGACCGGTTACCAGGACTACGGTTACTACGAGTACGAATACAAGTCTGACAGTCACTAATCGTTAGCTTTCGGGGAAGACCATGACTACACAACGCCCTTTAGTTTCTATTTATATGCCGACATGGAATCGTCAGCAGCTGGCGATCCGCGCAATAAAATCTGTGCTGCGACAGGATTACGATAACTGGGAACTGATCATCGTTGATGACTGTTCTTCCTCGTACGAACAGCTGCAAAAGTTTGTGACTGACCTTAACGACCCGCGCGTGGTTTACACGCACAACGAGATTAACTCCGGTGCGTGCGCGGTGCGTAACCAGGCGATTATGCAGGCTAAAGGACAGTATCTGACCGGCATCGACGACGATGACGAATGGACGCCGAACCGTCTGTCGATCTTCCTGTCGCACAAAGCACAGCTGGTGACGCATGCGTTTTTGTATGCCAACGACTATGTCTGTCAGGGTGAAGTTTACTCGCAGCCTGCCAGCCTGCCGTTGTACCCGAAATCGCCTTACTCACGCCGCCTGTTCTTTAAACGCAACATCATTGGTAATCAGGTCTTTACCTGGGCGTGGCGCTTTAAGGAGTGCCTGTTCGATACCGAGCTGAAGGCTGCGCAGGATTACGACATCTTCCTGCGCATGGTGATGGAGTATGGCGAGCCGTGGAAGGTGGAAGAGGCGACGCAGATCCTGCATATCAATCACGGGGAGATGCAAATCACCTCGTCGCCGAAGAAATTCTCTGGTTACTTCCACTTTTACCGCAAGCACAAGGACAAGTTCGACCGTGCCAGCCGGAAGTATCAGCTGTTTACCCTCTATCAGATCCGCAATAAGCGCATGAACTGGCGCACGCTGCTCACGTTGTTGTCCGTGCGTAACGGCAAGCGTCTGGCTGATGGACTTCGGGGGAAATAATGTTTCTGGAAGATTGCCGCGCTAACAGCTGGAGCCTGCGCCCGTGCTGCATGGTTCTGGCGTACCGCATCGCGCATTTTTGCTCGGTGTGGCGCAAGAAAAATGTTTTAAACAATCTCTGGGCAGCACCGGTGCTGGTGCTGTACCGCATCATTACTGAATGTTTTTTTGGTTATGAAATTCAGGCCGCTGCCACCATTGGTCGCCGTTTTACCATTCATCACGGTTATGCCGTGGTGATCAACAAATTCGTTGTAGCCGGTGATGATTTCACTATTCGCCACGCGGTCACCATCGGTAACCGTGGGCCCGACAGCCTGGCCTGCCCGGTGATTGGCAATAACGTCGAGCTGGGTGCGAACGTGGTCATCATTGGTGACATCACGATTGGTAACAACGTCACGATAGGCGCAGGGAGCGTGGTGCTGGACAGTATTCCGGATAACGCGCTGGTGGTGGGTGAGAAAGCCCGCGTGAAGGTGATCAAATGAACATTCTGCAATTTAACGTCCGTCTCGCAGAGGGCGGGGCGGCCGGTGTGGCGCTGGATCTTCACCAGCGCGCGCTGCAAAAAGGACTTCAGTCTCGTTTTATTTACGGTTATGGCAAAGGCGGTAAGAAAAGCGTCAGCCACGATAACTACCCGCAGGTGCATAAGCACACGCCGCGCCTGACTTCCGTGGCCAACATTGCCTTGTTCCGCCTGTTTAACCGCGATCTGTTTGGCAATCTTAATACCCTTTATCGCACTGTGACGCGCTCCCAGGGGCCGGTTGTGCTGCATTTCCACGTGCTTCACAGCTACTGGCTGAATCTGGAAGAGGTGGTGGCGTTTTGCCAGAAGGTGCAGGCCCACAAACCGGATACCCGCTTCGTCTGGACGCTGCACGATCACTGGAGCGTGACCGGTCGCTGCGCCTTTACCGACGGGTGTGAAGGCTGGAAAAGCGACTGCCAGAAGTGCCCAACGCTGAGCAACTATCCGCCGGTGAAAGTAGATCGTGCCCATCAGCTGGTGGCCGGAAAGCGCCAGCTGTTCCGCGACATGCTCTCGCTCGGCTGTACGTTTATCTCTCCAAGCCAGCACGTGGCCGATGCCTTTAACAGTCTGTATGGGGCAGGGCGCTGTCAGATCATCAATAACGGTATCGACGTGGCGACGGAAGCGATTCTGGCCGAACTTACCCCGGTTGCAGAAACCCCGGGTAAACCAAAAATCGCTATCGTTGCGCATGACCTGCGTTACGACGGCAAAACCAATCAGCAGCTGGTGCGCGACATGATGGCGCTGGGTGACAAGATTGAACTGCACACCTTCGGCAAGTTCTCGCCGTTCGAAGGGGCTAACGTGGTGAATCACGGGTTTGAAACCGACAAGCGCAAACTGATGAGCGCCCTCAATGGGATGGATGCGCTGGTATTCAGTTCGCGCGTGGATAACTACCCGCTGATCCTGTGCGAAGCGCTCTCCATCGGTGTGCCGGTGATTGCCACCCACAGCGATGCGGCACGTGAAGTGCTGGAAAAATCGGGCGGGACCACGTTTGCGGAGCATGAGGTGCTGCCTCTGGTGCAACTGTCGAAGGCGCAGATCGCGCAGGCCGTTTTTGGTACCGACCTGGAATCGTTCCGCAATCGCAGCCGCAAGGCCTACAGTGGACAACAGATGCTGGAGGAATATGTCTCGTTCTATCAGAGTCTGTAGTTATCTGCTGCTGCCGCTGATTTACCTGCTGGTCAACGTCAAAATTGCCCAGCTTGGCGAAAGCTTCCCGATAACCATAGTGACCTTCTTGCCCGTTCTGCTTCTGCTGTATGTCGACAAAATCAACCTCAAGAAGCTGATGATGGCCTTAGGGCTGGGCGTGGGTCTGACGCTATTTAACTACATCTTTGGTCAGTCTCTGGATGCCAGTAAATACGTCACCTCCACCATGCTGTTTGTTTATATCGTCATTATTATTGGCATGGTCTGGAGTATTCGTTTCAAGGTTATTTCGCCACACAATTATCGGAAAATCCTTAGGTTCTTTTATATT
The DNA here is from genome assembly GCF_027924865.1 of Enterobacter sp. 200527-13. Taxonomy (NCBI): domain Bacteria; kingdom Pseudomonadati; phylum Pseudomonadota; class Gammaproteobacteria; order Enterobacterales; family Enterobacteriaceae; genus Enterobacter; species Enterobacter sp. 200527-13. The sequence goes on along the minus strand of NZ_BSCM01000002.1, from coordinate 335,003 downwards.
GCCGTTGCGTTAATTGTTATGCTTGCCGCACTGGAAATGGCGCAAATTATTTTGACCGGTGGCAGTAGCCTGATGGAGATAATTTCGAAATATCTCATTTACAGTAACAGCTATGTATTGAACTTCATCAAGTTTGGCGGAAAGCGTACGACAGCCCTCTATTTTGAACCGGCGTTTTTTGCTCTGGCACTAATCTCAATTTGGCTCAGCATCAAACAGTTTGGTATCAAAACCCCTAAGACCGATGCTATGATTCTTGCAGGAATTGTTCTGTCAGGATCGTTCTCAGGGGTAATGACATTTATCCTGTTTTACCTGCTGGAGTGGGCGTTCCAGTACCTGAACAAAGATGCGATTAAGAAAAAACTGCCGCTGGCGATTATCTCTCTGACAGTATTTATGGTTGGCGTGATATTTGCCTTCCCATACATCTCAGAACGTCTGGGAGATTTGGGGACCGAAGGCTCGTCATCCTATTATCGTATCATTGGTCCGCTGGTGATGGTGGGTTATTCCTTAACCCATATCGATGGTGTAGTAAGATTCGGCTCACTTTACGAATATGTTGCATCATTCGGAATCTTTAACGGTGCGGATGTTGGTAAAACCATAGACAATGGCCTGTATCTGTTAATTATCTATTTTTCGTGGTTCGCCGTACTGTTGACACTGTGGTATCTGTTTAAAGTTTTCAAAATGATGATTAACGCGTTTGGTGATAACCAGAACTTTCGCGTGCAGCTTTATCTGTTTACACCGGTGTCGTTGTTTTTTACCGGGTCAATATTTAGCCCGGAATATGCTTTCTTGATTGTCTGTCCGTTTATTCTGCGCAAAGCGCTTAATATTACGAACGTATGACGAAATGAGGTGATTTATGTTTCTTAGCGTCATTACTGTCGCTTTTCGTAATTACGAAGGGGTGGTAAAAACCTGGCGCTCGCTGCGCAACCTGGCGCGCGATCCAAGCCTCACCTTTGAGTGGATTGTGGTCGATGGCGGCTCGAACGATGGTACGGCGGAGTTTCTGGAAAAACTCAACGGTGAGTTCAACTTACGTTTCATCAGCGAGAAAGATAAAGGCATCTACGATGCGATGAATAAAGGCATCGACATGGCGCAAGGCCGTTATGCCATCTTCCTGAATTCCGGTGACGTATTCCATGAGGATGTGGCGTTATTTGCCCGTCAGCTGGCGCGCCAGAAAGAGGATGCGATGTACATTGGCGACGCGCTGCTCGATTTTGGCGATGGCCATAAAGTTTGCCGCAGTGCGAAACCCGGCTGGTATATCTACCACAGTTTGCCTGCCAGCCATCAGGCCATTTTCTTCCCGGTAAAAGGTCTGAAAAAACAGCCTTACGATCTGCAGTATAAAGTTTCTTCAGATTATGCGCTGACTGCCAGCCTGTATAAATCAGGTTACCCGTTCCGTCGAATTAAAGGGCTGGTATCTGAATTTTCAATGGGCGGCGTGTCAACGTCTAATAATCTGGAACTGTGCCAGGATGCCAGAAATGTGCAGCGTAAAATATTAGGCGTGCCGGGGTTCTGGGCGGAATTATCTTATTTATTACGTCTGCGTACCACGGGTAAAACGAAAACCTTATATAACAAAGCCTGAATATAAGGAAACGTAATGCAGGATCTTAAAGGTTTCTCCGTGCCGAAAGGCTTTCGGGGCGGGAGCGGTATTAAAGTGCAGTTGTGGTGGGCCGTACAGGCCACCTTATTTGCCTGGTCACCGCAAATACTGTACCGCTGGCGAGCTTTTTTATTGCGACTGTTTGGCGCGAAAATCGGAAAAAACGTAGTCATTCGCCCGTCGGTAAAAATTACCTACCCGTGGAAATTAACGCTTGGGGATTATGCGTGGGTAGGGGATGACGCGGTGTTATATACCCTTGGCGATATTACGATTGGTGCAAATTCGGTGGTTTCACAGAAGTGTTATTTGTGCACCGGCAGTCACGATTTTATGAGTCAGCATTTTGATATTACCGCCACTCCGATTGTGATTGGCGAAAAATGCTGGCTGGCGACAGATGTTTTTGTTGCACCTGGTGTTTCTGTTGGCGATGGCACGGTAGTCGGTGCCCGCAGCAGCGTTTTTAAATCGCTACCGGCAAATAAAATTTGCCGTGGCAACCCCGCAGTGGTGATACGCGAACGCGTTGAAACTGATTAAATTCATAAGTAGAGGAATATAAACATGTCTAAAGTCGCTCTCATCACCGGCGTTACCGGACAGGATGGTTCTTACCTGGCAGAACTGCTGCTGGAAAAAGGTTATGAAGTACACGGTATTAAGCGTCGTGCTTCTTCATTCAACACCGAACGTGTGGATCACATTTATCAGGATCCTCATGCGGCGAACCCGAAATTCCATCTGCACTACGGCGACCTGACCGATACTTCCAACCTGACCCGTATTCTGCAGGAAGTGCAGCCGGATGAAGTGTACAACCTGGGCGCGATGAGCCACGTTGCGGTCTCCTTCGAATCTCCGGAATACACCGCTGACGTTGACGCAATGGGTACGCTGCGTCTGCTGGAAGCGATTCGCTTCCTCGGCCTTGAGAAGAAAACCCGTTTCTACCAGGCATCCACCTCTGAGTTGTACGGTCTGGTGCAGGAAATTCCTCAGAAAGAGACTACCCCGTTCTACCCACGTTCTCCGTACGCCGTGGCGAAACTGTACGCGTACTGGATCACCGTGAACTACCGTGAATCCTACGGCATGTATGCCTGTAACGGCATTCTGTTCAACCACGAATCCCCACGTCGTGGTGAAACTTTCGTTACCCGTAAAATCACCCGCGCTATCGCTAACATCGCACAGGGTCTGGAATCTTGCCTGCACCTCGGCAACATGGATTCCCTGCGTGACTGGGGCCATGCCAAAGACTACGTAAAAATGCAGTGGATGATGCTGCAGCAGGAAAAACCAGAAGACTTCGTTATCGCAACCGGCGTGCAGTACTCCGTACGTCAGTTCGTTGAGATGGCTGCCGCTCAGCTGGGTATCAAACTGCGCTTCGAAGGTACCGGCGTGGAAGAGAAAGGCATCGTGGTTTCCGTAACCGGCCATGACGCACCGGGCGTGAAACCGGGCGACGTGATTGTACAGGTTGACCCACGTTACTTCCGTCCTGCTGAAGTGGAAACCCTGCTGGGCGACCCAACCAAAGCACACGAAACACTGGGCTGGAAACCTGAAACGACTCTGCAGGAGATGGTTTCCGAGATGGTTGCCAAAGATCTTGAAGCAGCGAAAAAACACTCCCTGCTCAAGTCACATGGCTACGAGGTTGCCATCGCGCTGGAGTCCTGAGAATGACAAAACAACGTATTTTTGTCGCGGGTCATCGCGGAATGGTGGGTTCCGCGATTGTTCGCCAGCTTGAACAGCGCGGTGATGTCGACGTGATTGTCCGTACCCGCGACGAGCTGAACCTGCTCGACAGCAAAGCGGTACAGGACTTCTTCGCCAGTGAACGTATTGACCAGGTGTATCTGGCGGCGGCGAAAGTGGGCGGCATTGTTGCCAACAACACGTATCCGGCGGATTTCATCTACGAGAACATGATGATTGAGAGCAACATCATTCACGCAGCGCATCTGCACAACGTGAATAAGCTGTTGTTCCTCGGCTCATCCTGTATCTACCCGAAAATGGCGAAGCAGCCGATCGCTGAGAGCGAACTGCTGCAGGGAACGCTGGAAGCAACCAACGAGCCGTATGCGATTGCCAAGATTGCCGGGATCAAGCTGTGCGAATCTTACAACCGTCAGTATAACCGCGACTATCGTTCGGTGATGCCGACCAACCTGTACGGACCGCATGACAACTTCCACCCGAGCAATTCGCACGTGATCCCGGCGCTGCTGCGTCGTTTCCACGAGGCAACGGCCGAAAATGCACCGGATGTGGTGGTGTGGGGCAGCGGTACGCCAATGCGTGAATTCCTGCATGTGGATGACATGGCGGCTGCCAGCATCCACGTAATGGAGCTGGATCGTGAGGTGTGGCAGGAAAACACCGAACCGATGCTGTCGCACATTAACGTCGGTACTGGCGTGGATTGCACCATTCGTGAGCTGGCGCAAACCATCGCGCAGGTGGTGGGTTACAAAGGCCGCGTGGTCTTTGACGCCACCAAACCGGACGGCACGCCGCGCAAACTGCTGGACGTGACCCGTCTGCATCAGCTGGGCTGGTATCACGAGGTATCACTGGAGCAGGGGCTGGCAAGCACCTACCAGTGGTTCCTTGAAAACCAGCACCGCTTCCGGGGGTAATGATGTTTTTAAGTCAGGAAGATTTTGCCACGGTAGTGCGTTCCACTCCGCTCATCTCAATTGATTTGGTGGTGGAAAACGAACGCGGCGAGTTCTTGCTGGGAAAACGAACCAACCGTCCTGCACAGGGCTTTTGGTTCGTGCCCGGCGGGCGCGTGCAGAAGGATGAGACGCTGGAAAATGCTTTTGAGCGTCTCACTCTGGCGGAACTGGGCCTGCAACTGCCGATGGCGGCAGGCCAGTTTTACGGGGTCTGGCAGCACTTCTATGACGATAACTTTTCGGGCACCGGTTTCACCACGCACTATGTGGTGCTCGGTTTTCGCCTGAAGGTGAGTGAGGCAGACCTGCGTCTGCCTGATTCTCAGCATGACGACTACCGCTGGCAGACGCCAGAGGCGTTGCTGGCCAGTGACAATGTGCATGACAACAGTCGTGCCTATTTCCTGGCCGATCGTCAGTCCGGAGTGCCGGGCTTATGAAAATTCTGGTGTACGGAATCAACTATTCGCCGGAGTTAACCGGAATCGGTAAATACACCGGCGAAATGGTCGAGTGGATGGCGAGCCAGGGACATGACGTGCGGGTCATTACCGCGCCGCCATACTACCCGGAATGGAAAGTAGGTGAGCGCTATTCAGGCTGGCGCTACCGTCGCGAAGAGGGTGCCGCGACCGTCTGGCGTTGTCCGCTGTACGTGCCGAAACAGCCCTCAACGCTGAAGCGGTTACTTCATCTGGGCAGCTTTGCCCTGAGCAGTTTCTTCCCGCTGATGGCGCAACGTCGCTGGAAGCCGGATCGCATTATCGGTGTGGTGCCAACGCTGTTCTGCACCCCAGGCATGCGCCTGCTGGGCAAACTCTCCGGCGCGCGCACGTTGCTTCACATTCAGGATTATGAAGTGGACGCCATGCTCGGCCTGGGAATGGCCGGCAAAGGTAAGAGCGGGAAGGTGGCGAAACTCGCCAGCGCCTTCGAGCGCAGCGGCCTGCATAACGTGGATTATGTCTCGACCATCTCGCGCTCAATGATGAACAAAGCGCAGGAGAAGGGCGTACCGGCGGAAAAAGTGATCTTTTTCCCCAACTGGTCTGAAGTGGCGCGTTTTCGCGACGTGACAGACAGTGACGCTCAGGCGCTACGCGCTCAGCTCGGTTTGCCTGACGACCAAAAAATCATTCTTTACTCAGGCAACATCGGCGAGAAGCAGGGGCTGGAGAGCGTCATCGACGCCGCACAGCAACTGAGCCATCAACCCTGGATGTTTGTCATCGTCGGGCAGGGCGGCGGAAAAGCGCGACTGGAAAAAATGGCCAACGAACGCGGCCTGATGAACGTGAAATTTTTCCCGCTTCAGTCTTACGAGGCACTGCCTGCGTTGCTGAAGATGGGCGACTGCCATCTGGTAGTACAAAAGCGCGGCGCGGCAGACGCGGTGCTGCCGTCCAAGCTGACCAACATTCTGGCAGTGGGCGGTAACGCGGTGATCACGGCGGAAGCCGAAACAGAATTAGGCCAGCTGTGCGACAGCTATCCGGGGATCGCCGTTTGCGTGGAACCGGAATCGGTCCCGGCGCTGGTCACTGGCATTGAACGGGCACTTGCCATGCCAAAAACGAACACGGTGGCACGTGAATATGCCGAACGCACGCTCGAGAAAGAGAACGTGCTGAGCCAATTTATTGCAGATATACGGGGATAAATCATGAGTCAAACCACTTTGTATCCGGTTGTGATGGCAGGTGGCTCTGGTAGCCGGTTGTGGCCGCTGTCCCGCGTGCTCTATCCAAAACAGTTCCTCTGCCTGAAAGGGGAGCTCACCATGCTGCAGACGACGGTTAACCGCCTGCAGGGTGTGGAGTGTGAAAGCCCGGTGGTGATTTGTAACGAACAACACCGCTTTATTGTCGCCGAGCAGCTGCGTCAGCTGAACAAACTCACAGAAAATATCATTCTGGAGCCTGCCGGACGTAACACCGCCCCCGCGATTGCGCTGGCGGCGCTGGCGGCCAAACGCAGCAGCCCGGATTGCGATCCGCTGATGCTGGTTCTGGCGGCAGACCATGTTATTCAACAGGAAGAGTCGTTCCGCGAGGCGGTACGCGCGGCTATTCCTTACGCCGAAAACGGCAAACTGGTGACTTTCGGCATCGTGCCGGACCTTCCGGAAACCGGCTACGGGTATATTCGTCGTGGCAATGTGACCCCGGGCGAAGGCGACAGCGTAGCGTTTGACGTGGCGCAGTTTGTCGAAAAACCGAATCTGGAAACCGCGCAGGCGTATGTGGCCAGCGGTGAATATTACTGGAACAGCGGGATGTTCCTGTTCCGCGCTGGCCGTTACCTGGAAGAGCTGCGCAAATATCGCCCGGATATTCTGGACGCCTGCGAGAAAGCGATGGCGGTAGTGGATCCGGATCTCGATTTTATCCGTGTTGACGAAGCGTCTTTCCTCGCCTGCCCGGAAGAGTCAATTGACTATGCGGTAATGGAACGCACGGCCGATGCCGTTGTGGTACCGATGGATGCGGGCTGGAGTGATGTTGGCTCCTGGTCCTCCCTGTGGGAGATCAGCGCCCATACCCCGGAGGGTAACGTCCATCACGGTGATGTTATCAGCCACAAAACGGAAAACAGCTATGTCTACGCCGAGTCCGGTCTGGTGACCACAGTTGGCGTGAAGGATCTGGTGGTCGTACAGACGAAAGACGCCGTGCTGATTGCTGACCGTAATGCCGTGCAGGACGTTAAAAAAGTGGTGGAGAAGATCAAGGCCGATGGTCGCCATGAACACCATATCCACCGCGAGGTGTATCGTCCGTGGGGCAAATATGACTCCATCGATGCCGGTGAACGTTACCAGGTGAAACGCATCACCGTGAAACCGGGGGAGGGGCTGTCGGTACAGATGCACCACCACCGTGCCGAGCACTGGGTCGTGGTGGCGGGTACCGCCAAAGTCACGATTGATGGCGAAGTGAAACTGCTGGGCGAAAACGAGTCAATCTATATTCCGCTGGGGGCCACGCACTGTCTGGAAAACCCGGGGAAAATTCCTCTCGACTTAATTGAAGTGCGCTCCGGTTCGTACCTGGAAGAAGACGATATTGTTCGTTTCCAGGACCGTTACGGGCGGGTATAGCGCCGTCTCTAAAGCCGGATAGCGTTTCGCGCATCCGGCCTGCGAATGAATAAAAACAAATTTGCCTGTTAATCGGGCGGGCCAACTGTTGCCTGAAAAAGGGGTCATCATGGAAAAATTAACCTGTTTTAAAGCCTACGATATTCGCGGCAAGCTGGGCGAAGAGCTGAATGAAGACATTGCGTGGCGCATTGGCCGCGCATACGGCGAATATCTTAAGCCACAAACGATTGTCCTGGGCGGCGATGTGCGCCTGACCAGTGAGTCCCTGAAGCTGGCGCTGGCAAAAGGGCTGCAGGATGCGGGAGTAGACGTGCTGGATATCGGCTTGTCCGGCACCGAAGAGATTTACTTTGCCACCTTCCACCTCGGCGTGGACGGCGGTATCGAAGTGACGGCCAGCCATAACCCGATGGACTACAACGGTATGAAGCTGGTGCGCAAGGGCGCGCGTCCTATCAGCGGCGATACCGGTCTGCGTGACGTGCAGCGTCTCGCCGAAGCCAACGATTTCCCGCCGGTGAATGAAGCAAAACGCGGCAGCTATAAGCAGATCGACCTGCGTAAAGCGTACATCGACCACCTGCTGGGCTACATCAACGTTGCAAACCTGAAACCGCTGAAGCTGGTGATCAACTCCGGTAACGGCGCGGCCGGCCCGGTGGTGGATGCGCTCGAAGCCCGCTTTAAGGCCCTGAACGTGCCGGTAACCTTCGTTAAGGTCCATAACACGCCGGACGGCAACTTCCCGAACGGTATCCCGAACCCGCTGCTGCCGGAGTGCCGCGACGACACCCGTAACGCGGTCATCGAACACGGTGCCGATATGGGTATCGCCTTTGACGGCGATTTCGACCGCTGTTTCCTGTTCGACGAAAAAGGCCAGTTCATCGAAGGCTACTACATTGTCGGCCTGCTGGCGGAAGCGTTCCTTGAGAAGAACCCGGGCGCGAAGATCATTCACGATCCGCGTCTGTCCTGGAACACCGTGGATGTGGTGAACGCCGCGGGCGGCCAGCCGGTGATGTCCAAAACCGGTCATGCCTTCATCAAAGAGCGTATGCGCGAAGAAGACGCTATTTATGGCGGCGAGATGAGCGCCCACCACTATTTCCGTGATTTTGCCTACTGCGACAGCGGGATGATCCCGTGGCTGCTGGTGACCGAGCTGCTGTGTCTGAAAGGGCAGACCCTTGGCGAGCTGGTACGCGACCGCATGGCGGCCTTCCCGGCAAGTGGCGAAATCAACAGCAAACTGGCGCAGCCGGCCGAGGCCATTGCCCGCGTGGAGCAGCATTTTGCCCTCCATGCGCTGGAAATTGACCGTACCGACGGCATCAGCATGGCGTTCCCGCAGTGGCGTTTTAACCTGCGCTCTTCAAATACCGAGCCGGTGGTGCGCCTGAACGTGGAATCCCGCGCGGATACCGCGCTGATGGAAGCGCGAACGAAGGACATTCTGGCGCTGTTGAATCAGTAAATAGCTTTCCCTCTCACCCTGATGTGGGGTGAGGGGGCAGGTGTTGAACTAAAGGAACAACGATGACGAATCTAAAAAAACGCGAACGAGCGAGAACGAATGCATCGTTAATCTCCATGGTGCAGCGTTTTTCTGATATCACCATCATGGTCGGCGGATTATGGGTGGTGAGTTGGGTAAGCGGGCAATCCTTCTTCTACATGCATCTGCTCATGGCGCTGATTGCGCTGGTTGTGTTCCAGATGATCGGGGGGATGACCGACTTCTACCGTTCGTGGCGTGGTGTGAAAATGACCACCGAACTGATGCTGTTGCTGCAGAACTGGACATTAAGCCTGATCTTCAGTGCAGGTCTGGTGGCATTCAGCCATGATTTTGATAATCGCCTGGTGACGTATCTGTGCTGGTACCTGATTACCAGCGTCGGCATGGTCGTATGCCGCACCCTGATCCGTTTTGGTGCCGGCTGGCTGCGTAACCGCGGTTATAACCGTCGCTTTGTCGCCGTGGCGGGGGATTTGCCGGTAGGGAAGGTGCTTCTCGATAGCTTCCGCAAAGAGCCATGGTTAGGTTTTGAAGTGGTCGGGATTTATCACGACGCGAAGCCTGGCGGCGTGCCTTCAGACTGGGCCGGTAATTACGAACAGCTTATTGAGGACGCGAAAGCCGGCAAAATTCATAACGTCTACATCGCGATGCAGATGAAAGATGAATCCCGCATCAAGAAACTGATGCGTGAACTGGCCGATACCACCTGTTCGGTGATCCTGATCCCGGACGTCTTTACCTTTAACATCCTCCACTCCCGTATTGAAGAAGTGAACGGCGTGCCGGTCGTGCCGCTGTATGACACCCCGCTGTCGGGTATCAATCGCGTGCTCAAGCGCCTGGAAGATATCGTGCTCTCTTCACTGATCTTACTGCTGATCTCCCCGGTGCTGTGCTGCATTGCTCTGGCGGTGAAGCTGAGCTCCCCGGGCCCGGTTATCTTCCGTCAGACCCGCTACGGCATGGACGGTAAGCCCATCATGGTGTGGAAATTCCGCTCAATGAAGGTGATGGAGAACGATAAGGTCGTGACCCAGGCGACGCATAACGATCCACGTGTGACGCGGGTGGGGAACTTCCTGCGCCGTACCTCGCTGGATGAGCTGCCGCAGTTTATCAACGTCTTTACCGGTGGCATGTCGATTGTCGGACCCCGTCCCCATGCCGTGGCTCACAACGAACAGTACCGCTCGCTGATTGAAGGCTACATGTTGCGCCATAAAGTGAAGCCAGGCATTACCGGCTGGGCGCAGATCAACGGCTGGCGCGGCGAGACCGACACGCTGGAAAAAATGGAAAAACGCATCGAATTCGACCTGGAGTACATTCGTGAATGGAGCCTCTGGTTCGATATCAAGATCGTCTTTCTGACCATCTTCAAAGGTTTCGTGAACAAAGCGGCGTACTAAGATGAGCTTACGTGAAAAAACCATCAGCGGCGCCAAATGGTCAGCGATGGCGACCATTGTCATCATTGGCCTCGGCCTGGTGCAGATGACGGTGCTGGCGCGCATTATCGATAACCACCAGTTCGGTCTGCTGACCGTCTCGCTGGTGATTATCGCGCTGGCCGATACGTTGTCTGACTTCGGCATTGCTAACTCGATTATCCAGCGCAAAGAGATCAGCCATCTGGAATTGACCACGCTCTACTGGCTGAACGTTGGGCTGGGGGTGTTCGTTTTCGTGCTGGTGTTCCTGTTGAGCGATACCATCGCCAGCGTGCTGCACAACCCCGATCTGGCACCGCTGATGCGTACGCTCTCGTTTGCTTTTGTGGTGATCCCGCACGGGCAACAGTTCCGCGCGCTGATGCAGAAAGAGCTGGAATTCAACAAGATTGGGATGATCGAGACCAGCGCCGTTCTCGCAGGGTTTACCTTTACCGTGGTCAGCGCCCATTTCTGGCCGCTGGCCATGACCGCTATCCTCGGGTATCTGGTTAACTCTGCCGTGCGTACGCTGCTGTTCGGCTACTTTGGCCGCAAGATTTACCGTCCTGGGCTGCATTTCTCTCTCGCTTCGGTGTCATCCAACCTGCGTTTTGGCGCGTGGCTCACCGCCGACAGCATCATCAACTATGTCAACACCAACCTCTCCACGCTGGTGCTGGCACGCATCCTCGGGGCGAGCGTCGCAGGGGGGTACAACCTGGCATATAACGTCGCGGTAGTACCACCAATGAAGCTCAACCCGATTATCACCCGCGTACTGTTCCCGGCGTTCGCCAAAATTCAGGACGACACCGAGAAGCTGCGCGTCAATTTTTACAAGCTGCTCTCTGTGGTGGGCATTATCAATTTCCCGGTTTTGCTGGGGCTGATGGTGGTCTCGAGCAACTTCGTGCCGCTGGTGTTTGGCGAGAAGTGGAACAGCATTATCCCGATCCTGCAGCTGCTGTGCGTGGTGGGGCTGTTGCGATCCGTTGGCAACCCGATTGGCTCATTGCTGATGGCTAAAGCGCGGGTTGATATCAGCTTCAAATTCAACGTGTTTAAAACGTTCCTGTTTATTCCGGCGATTATCGTCGGTGGGCATATGGCCGGCGCCATTGGGGTCACGCTTGGTTTTCTGCTGGTGCAGATCATCAACACCGTTCTGAGCTACTTCGTGATGATCAAGCCGGTGCTGGGCTCCAGCTACCGGCAGTACATTCTGAGCCTGTGGCTGCCGTTTTATCTGTCACTGCCTACCCTTGTGGTGAGCTATGGACTGGGCATCGTGCTCACTGGCCATCTGCCGCTCGCGGCCATGCTGGCAATACAGGTCGCAGCAGGTGCACTGGCGTTTGGCGTGATGATTGTGCTGTCACGTAATGCGCTGGTGGTAGAGATGAAGCGCCAGTTTTGCCGTAACGAAAAAATGAAAACGCTGCTTCGCGCAGGCTAGTTATTTAAGAGGCCATTATGAAATTACTTATTCTTGGCAACCATACCTGCGGCAACCGTGGCGACAGCGCCATTCTGCGCGGTTTATTGGATGCGATTAACACCCTTAAGCCTGAGACTGAAGTGGACGTGATGAGCCGTTATCCGGTCAGCTCTTCCTGGTTATTGAACCGCCCGGTAATGGGCGACCCGCTCTACAGCCAGATGAAGCAGCACAACAACGCCGCCGGCGTGATGGGACGCGTGAAGAAAGTTCTGCGCCGTCGCTATCAGCACCAGGTGTTGCTGTCCCGTGTAACTGATACCGGCAAGCTGCGTAACATCGCCATTGCTCAGGGCTTCACGGATTTCGTTCGACTGCTGTCGGGCTACGACGCCATTATTCAGGTCGGCGGATCGTTCTTCGTCGATCTTTACGGTGTGCCGCAGTTTGAGCACGCACTTTGCACATTCATGGCGAAAAAACCGCTGTTTATGATTGGTCACAGCGTCGGGCCGTTCCAGGATCCGCAGTTTAACCAGCTGGCAAACTATGTCTTTGGCCACTGCGATGCCCTGATCCTGCGTGAGTCGGTAAGCCTCGATATGATGAAACGCAGCGAGATTGACACCTCTAAAGTGGAACACGGGGTGGACACCGCCTGGCTGGTGGATCATCAGGACGACAGTTTCCAGGCGAGCTACGCAGTGCAGCACTGGCTGGACGTGGCGGGGAAACAGAAAACGGTCGCCATCACCCTGCGCGAACTTGCACCGTTTGATAAACGTTTAGGCACCACCCAGGCGGCGTATGAGAAAGCGTTTGCTGACGTGGTTAACCGTGTGCTGGACAGCGGATACCAGGTGCTGGCGCTTTCAACCTGTACCGGCATCGACAGCTATAACAAAGATGACCGCATGGTGGCGCTGAACCTGCGCAACCTGGTAAACGATCCGTCCCGTTATCACGTGGTGATGGACGAACTGAACGACCTCGAGATGGGCAAATTGCTCTCAGCCTGTGACCTCACCGTGGGCACGCGTCTGCACTCGGCGATCATTTCGATGAACTTTGGCACGCCGGCCATTGCGATTAACTACGAGCACAAGTCAGCCGGCATTATGCAGCAGCTTGGCATGCCTGAAATGGCCGTTGATATTCGTCATCTGCTGGATGGTTCGCTTGGCGCGATGGTGGGCGATACCCTGGGGCAACTGCCTGCCATCAATGAACGCCTGGCCGTCGCGGTGAAAGCCGAGCGCGAGAAGGGAATTGGGATGGTGAAATCGGTGCTCGACCGCGTCCGGGAGGGGAAATGAAGGTTGGTTTCTTCTTACTGAAATTTCCGCTGTCGTCTGAAACTTTTGTGCTGAACCAAATCACCGCGTTTATCGATATGGGATACGACGTGGAGATCATCGCCCTGCAAAAGGGCGATACACAAAATACCCATGCGGCGTATACGCAGTATGGACTGGAGGCGAAAACCCGCTGGCTGCAGGACGAGCCCTCAGGAAGAGTAAATAAGCTGCGCCACCGGGCCAGCCAGACCTTACGCGGGATCCATCGTGCGTCGACCTGGCGCGCGCTGAATGTTTCCCGCTATGGCGCGGAATCTCGCAACCTGATCCTGTCCGCCATTTGTGGTCAAACGGCGCAGCCGTACCGCGCCGATGTATTTATTGCTCACTTTGGCCCGGCGGGCGTGACCGCCGCCAAACTGCGTGAGCTGGGGGTGATTGACGGTAAGATTGCGACCATCTTCCACGGTATCGACATCTCCAGCCGCGAAGTATTGAACCACTACACGCCGGAGTATCAGCAGCTTTTCCGCCGTGGCGACATGATGCTGCCCATCAGCGACCTGTGGGCCGGGCGTCTGAAAAACATGGGCTGTCCGCAGGAAAAAATCACCGTTTCGCGTATGGGCGTGGATTTAGAGCGCTTTACCCGCCGCCCGGTCAAGGTGCCGGGAAAACCGCTGCAGATTATCTCTGTGGCGCGTCTGACGGAGAAAAAAGGTCTGCACGTGGCCATCGAAGCCTGCCGCCAGCTGCGAGCGCGCGGTGTGGATTTCCGCTATCGCATTCTCGGTATTGGCCCGTGGGAGCGTCGTCTGCGCACGCTTATCGAACAGTATCAGCTGGAAGATTACGTGGAGATGCCAGGTTTTAAGCCAAGCCACGAGGTGAAGGCCATGCTGGATGAGGCGGATGTATTCCTGCTGCCTTCCGTGACCGGCGCTGATGGCGATATGGAGGGGATCCCGGTTGCGTTAATGGAGGCGATGGCCGTCGGTATTCCGGTGGTGTCGACCCTGCACAGCGGGATCCCGGAGTTAATCAAGTCTGATTACTCCGGCTGGCTGGTACCGGAGAATAATGCGATGGCCCTTGCGGATCGTTTAGCCGAATTTAGCGGCATCGACCAACAGGCGCTGGAGCCCGTTATCCACAACGCCCGACAAAAAGTTGAAGCAGATTTTAACCAGCAGGTGATTAATCGCCAGTTAGCGAGCCTGCTGCAAACGTTGTAACGCCGAGGTTGTATGCTGAAAAAGATTACCCGACGCACCTTTGTCTCTTCTTTATCCGTCCTGGCGGCTACGCCGCTGCTGTCGTCCCGCATTGCGCGGGCGGCAACCGGAAAGACGGTCTCTGTTAACCAGTACAACAACAACGACTGGATCGCCGCCTTTAAGCAGGCATTTAACGAAGGCGACACCGTTGTTGTCCCTGCCGGGCTCACCTGTAAAAACATCAATACGGGCATTTACATTCCTGACGGTAAAACGCTGTTGATCCGCGGTGCGTTAACGGGAAATGGTCGCGGACGCTTCGTGCTGCAGGAAGGCAGTAAAGTGATTGGTGAAGGTGACGGCCGCACGGAGAACATTACGCTGGACATTCGCGGTTCAGACTGTGTGATCAAAGGGCTGGCAATGAGCGGCTTTGGACCGGTGACGCAGATCTACATTGGCGGCAAAAAGCCGCGCGTCATGCGCAACCTGCTGATTGATAACATCAGCGTAAGCCAGGCGAACTACGCCATCCTGCGCCAGGGATTCCATAATCAGATAGATGGCGCGCGCATCACCAACAGTAAATTCAGCCATCTCCAGGGCGACGCGATTGAGTGGAACGTCGCCATTAATGACCGTAACATCCTGATCTCCGATCATGTGATTGACAACATTAACTGTACAAACGGCAAGATCAACTGGGGCATCGGCATTGGTCTCGCCGGCAGCACCTACGACAACGATTATCCGGAAAAGCAAACCGTGAAGAACTTCGTGGTGGCAAATATCACCGGCA
This sequence comes from Enterobacter sp. 200527-13, assembly GCF_027924865.1. Taxonomy (NCBI): domain Bacteria; kingdom Pseudomonadati; phylum Pseudomonadota; class Gammaproteobacteria; order Enterobacterales; family Enterobacteriaceae; genus Enterobacter; species Enterobacter sp. 200527-13. Next base: position 319,846 of record NZ_BSCM01000002.1, on the reverse strand, counting down.
GCAACTGTCGTCAGTTAGTCCACGTCGAAAACGGTAAGCACTTTATTATTCGCAATATTAAGGCCAAGAATATCACTCCTGACTTCAGCAAGAAGGCGGGAATAGACAACGCCACGGTAGCCATTTATGGCTGTGATAATTTCATAATTGATAATGTCGATATGGTCAATAGTGCCGGCATGCTGATCGGCTACGGTGTAATAAAGGGCGACTATCTCTCGATACCTCAGAACTTTAAGCTGAACGACATTCGCCTGGATAATCGCCAGCTTGCGTACAAACTGCGCGGAATACAAATTTCCTCCGGCAACGCCACCTCCTTTGTGGCCATCACCAACGTTGAGATGCAGCGGGCTACGCTTGAGTTGCACAACAAACCGCAGCACCTCTTCTTGCGTAATATCAACGTGATGCAGGAAGCTGCCGTCGGCCCGGCGCTGAAGATGAATTTCGACCTGCGTAAGGATGTCCGAGGCAAGTTTATGGCTAAAGATGAGACCTTACTGTCGCTGGCGAACATCAAGGCTGTGAATGAGAAAGGGCAGAGCTCCGTGGATATTGACCGCGTGGACCAGCAGGTGGTGAATACGGAGCGGCTGAATTTTGCGCTCCCGCACAGATAATCGACAATTGTCTTTTTTTGCGACTATTCCTGGCACAGAAACGCGATCTATTCAGATTACAACTACTGTTTTTTGTGATGTGGTCCCCTAACATCATATAAGAATCACGGCAAATCATGCTGGCGAAAACAGGTTAAAGAGCTATAATTCGTCAACCATTTTAAGGTGGAAGAAATAATGATTAATTTGAAAGCAGTCATTCCGGTAGCAGGCCTGGGCATGCATATGTTGCCAGCCACAAAAGCCATTCCTAAAGAGATGCTGCCGATTGTCGACAAACCGATGATTCAATACATTGTCGATGAAATTGTTGCTGCAGGGATCAAAGAAATCGTCCTGGTTACGCACTCCTCCAAGAATGCGGTAGAAAACCACTTCGACACCTCTTACGAACTCGAAGCGTTGCTTGAGCAGCGCGTAAAACGCCAGCTGCTGGCTGAAGTGCAGTCTATCTGTCCTCCTGGCGTAACCATCATGAACGTGCGTCAGGCGCAGCCGCTGGGTCTGGGCCACTCCATTCTTTGCGCACGCCCGGTCGTGGGTGACAACCCGTTCATCGTTGTACTGCCGGATATCATTATCGACAGCGCATCTGCCGATCCGCTGCGTTACAACCTGGCGGCAATGGTGGCACGCTTCAACGAAACGGGCCGTAGCCAGGTACTTGCTAAGCGCATGAAAGGCGATCTCTCTGAGTACTCTGTTATCCAGACTAAAGAAGCGCTAGAGACGGAAGGGCAGGTGAGCCGTATCGTTGAGTTTATCGAGAAACCGGATCAGCCGCAGACGCTGGATTCTGACCTGATGGCCGTTGGCCGTTATGTCCTGAACGCGGATATCTGGGCCGAGCTGGAAAAAACCGAACCAGGCGCCTGGGACCGTATCCAGTTGACCGATGCGATTGCCGAGCTGGCGAAAAAGCAGTCTGTTGACGCGATGCTGATGACCGGTGAGAGCTACGACTGTGGTAAGAAACTGGGCTATATGCAGGCATTTGTGAAGTATGGCCTGCGTAACCTGAAGGAAGGTCAGAAGTTCAGAAGCCGGATTGAGAAGTTGCTGGCTAACGACTGATTCCTCTCTGACTTTTGAATAAGCGGCAGTTATCATTTGGCTATGTAAAACATAACCAAAATGGTGACTGCCGTTTTTTGTTATTAATTATAATGATAACATGGGGTTATCTGATTCAAATGTGGACTGATTTGTAACGATTTGTGCTTGTTTCTAAGACCATTTAGGATGACAATTAACGCCAGTTTTTGTCTGAGATCAGACCATAAAATCATTTTTTCAACATTCGCTCAGTGCACTGGTAGCTGTTAAGCCAGGGGCGGTAGCGTGCATAATTCCTGAACTCTATATTAAGAATAGGGTTCAGAGCGCCAATATCTCGACATATCCAACAGACGGAATAGATAACGTGAAAATTCTTGTGACGGGCGGTGCCGGTTTTATCGGTTCAGCGGTTGTGCGGCATATTATTAAAAATACCCAAGATGAAGTCGTCAATGTGGATAAACTGACATATGCAGGTAACCTGGAGTCACTCACCGACGTCAATGGTAGCGATCGTTATGTCTTTGAACATGCAGATATTTGCGATAAAGCGGCCATGGATCGCATTTTCGCCGAGCACAAACCGAATGCGGTGATGCACCTTGCGGCAGAGAGTCACGTTGACCGATCTATTACCGGCCCCGCTGCGTTTATTGAGACCAACATTGTGGGTACCTATGTTCTTCTGGAAGCCGCGCGAGCTTACTGGTTGACGCTGGATGACGCGGCCAAAGCGGCGTTTCGTTTCCACCACATCTCTACGGATGAAGTGTACGGCGATTTGCCGCATCCTGATGAACATCCTGCGTCTGCTGAGCTGCCGCTGTTTACCGAAACCACAGCCTATGCACCAAGCAGCCCGTATTCCGCCTCTAAGGCGTCCAGCGATCACCTCGTACGCGCATGGCTGCGTACGTACGGTTTCCCAACAATCGTGACCAACTGCTCAAATAATTATGGCCCGTATCACTTCCCTGAAAAGCTGATCCCGTTGGTGATTTTGAATGCGCTGGACGGTAAAGCGCTGCCAATTTACGGCAAAGGCGACCAGATCCGTGACTGGCTGTATGTTGAAGACCATGCTCGTGCGCTGTACACCGTTGTAACCCAGGGTAAACCGGGTGAAACTTATAACATCGGTGGGCATAACGAAAAGCAGAATCTGGATGTGGTACACACCATTTGCGATCTGCTGGATGAAATCGTGCCGAAAGAAGGTTCCTATCGCGATCAAATTACTTACGTCGCTGACCGCCCCGGGCATGACCGCCGCTACGCGATTGATGCGCATAAAATTGGTGTTGAGCTGGGATGGAAGCCTGAAGAGACGTTCGAAAGCGGTATCCGTAAGACCGTGGAATGGTATCTGAGCAACCAGGACTGGGTTAACAACGTTAAAAGCGGTGCTTACAAGACCTGGATCGAACAGAATTACGGAGAACGTCAATAATGAACATTCTTCTGTTCGGCAAGACAGGGCAGGTGGGTTGGGAACTCCAGCGCGCACTCGCACCGTTAGGAAACGTGATTGCACTGGATGTGAAGTCGGAAGAGTACTGTGGTGATTTTAGTAACCCTGAAGGCATCGCTGAAACCGTCCGTGTAATTAAGCCTGACGTCATCGTCAATGCAGCGGCGCATACCGCAGTCGATAAAGCTGAATCAGAGCAGGAATTCGCACAGCTGCTCAACGCAACCAGCGTCGAGGCAATTGCGAAAGAAGCGGCTAAAATCGGTGCCTGGGTTGTACACTATTCTACGGATTACGTCTTTCCAGGCGATGGCGAAACGCCATGGCGCGAAACGGATGCGACCGCACCTCTTAATGTGTATGGACAGACCAAGCTCGACGGTGAAAAAGCGCTCCAGGCACATTGCGCTAAACACCTGATTTTCCGCACAAGTTGGGTTTACGCCGGCAAAGGCAATAACTTTGCAAAAACAATGCTTCGCCTGGCTAAAGCGCGTAAAGAACTCTCCGTAATCAATGATCAGGTTGGTGCGCCAACAGGCGCTGAGTTACTGGCTGACTGTACCGCGCATGCTATCCGTGTGGCCATGGTAAAACCTGAAGTGGCTGGCCTCTATCATCTCGTTGCATCAGACACGACCACCTGGTATGACTATGCCGCGTTAGTCTTCGATGAAGCCAGAAAGGCGGGAATTGAACTGGAAATTGAAAAGCTCAATGCCGTTCCTACCACCGCGTATCCTACGCCTGCGCGTCGTCCTCAGAATTCGCGTTTAAATACAGAGAAATTCCAGCGCAACTTTGGCCTGGTTTTACCGGCATGGGATGTTGGCGTTAAGCGAATGCTCACCGAGCTTTTTTCCGCTGAATCAATCTAATATTAAATAATTGCCCGGCTTCGGGCAATTTGCATTTATAGAGAAATTACAATGGCTACGCGTAAAGGTATTATTCTTGCTGGTGGATCCGGCACTCGTCTCTACCCAGTTACTATGGCAGTGAGCAAGCAATTGCTGCCAATTTATGACAAACCAATGATTTACTATCCGCTGTCAACGCTGATGTTGGCAGGGATCAAAGATATTCTCATCATCAGTACGCCGCAGGATACCCCGCGCTTTTCACAACTTCTGGGCGACGGCAGCCAGTGGGGATTGAACCTTCAGTATAAAGTCCAGCCAAGTCCTGATGGACTGGCACAGGCCTTTATTATTGGCGAAGAGTTCATCGGTGACGACAGCTGTGCGCTGGTGCTGGGCGATAATATTTTCTATGGTCATGACCTGCCAAAACAGCTGGAAGCCGCAGTTGATAAAGGCGAAGGTGCTACGGTATTTGCTTATCATGTTAATGACCCTGAGCGTTATGGTGTGGTGGAATTTGACAAAGATGGCACTGCTATCAGCCTGGAAGAAAAGCCACTGGAGCCGAAGAGCAACTATGCCGTAACAGGGCTTTACTTCTACGATAACGATGTAGTGGAAATGGCGAAGAACTTGAAGCCTTCAGCGCGCGGTGAGCTGGAAATTACCGATATCAACCGAATTTATCTGGAGCAGGGGCGTCTGTCTGTTGCGATGATGGGGCGTGGCTATGCGTGGCTGGATACAGGAACACACCAAAGCCTGATCGAGGCGAGCAACTTTATTGCCACAATTGAAGAGCGTCAAGGTTTAAAAGTTTCTTGTCCGGAAGAAATTGCTTTCCGAAAAGGTTTTATCGATGCGGAGCAGGTCAAAAAACTTGCAGAACCACTGAAAAAGAATGCTTATGGTCAATATCTGCTCAAAATGATTAAAGGTTACTAATTAATGAATGTGGTAAAAACTGATATTCCCGATGTAATGATTTTTGAGCCGAAAGTATTTGGTGACGAACGCGGTTTTTTCTTTGAAAGCTTTAGCCAAAAAATTTTCGAGGAAGCAGTTGGGCGAAAAATTGAATTTGTACAGGATAACCATTCGAAATCGTGCAAAGGCGTTTTGCGTGGACTGCACTATCAGTTAGAACCGCATGCGCAAGGTAAATTGGTTCGCTGTGTTGCGGGGGAAGTATTTGATGTCGCAGTGGATATTCGTAAAGCCTCCCCTACTTTTGGCAAATGGGTAGGAGTAAATCTTTCTGCTGAAAACAAAAGACAATTGTGGATCCCTGAAGGATTTGCGCATGGTTTTTTAGTATTAAGTGATTCTGCTGAGTTTGTTTATAAAACTACAAATTATTATGCACCGAAGTATGAGGCTGGAATAATTTGGAATGATAAAAGTATAAATATTGAATGGCCATCAATTGATGTTATTTTATCTGAGAAAGATAAACAAAACTCGCAGTTTCAAAAAGCTATTGGAGTAAAATAAAAATGATCGATATTTTAAAGTTAATCGGTAGAAATAAAGCATTGCTCGATACTGATGTTGTTAATCATGAGAACGAACTGAGAAAGATTGTTTCAGCTTCAAAGTTTCTGGTGCTTGGTGGAGCAGGGTCGATAGGTCAGGCGGTAACTAAAGAAATATTTAAAAGAAATCCTAAAAAGTTACATGTTGTTGATATCAGTGAGAATAATTTAGTTGAACTTGTACGTGATATCCGGAGTTCATTTGGATATATCAATGGGGATTTTAAAACCTTTGCTTTAGATATTGGTTCTATCGAATATGATGCATTCATTAAAGCTGATGGTAAATATGATTATGTTTTAAACTTATCTGCTTTGAAACATGTTCGTAGTGAAAAAGACCCTTACACGTTAATGCGTATGATAGATGTTAATGTGTTTAATACTGAGAAAACAATCATTCAATCTCATTTACACGGAGCTAAAAAATATTTCTGCGTCTCAACGGATAAGGCCGCAAATCCCGTCAATATGATGGGGGGCTCTAAACGCATCATGGAAATGTTTTTAATGGAACAAAGTAAGAATATAAATATTTCAACGGCTCGATTTGCGAATGTGGCCTTTTCCGATGGTTCATTATTGCATGGTTTTAATCAGAGGATACAGAAAAGACAACCAATTGTAGCGCCTAATGATATTAAACGTTATTTTGTCACTCCGCAGGAATCAGGTGAATTATGCTTGATGTCATGTATATTTGGAGAGAATGGGGATATATTTTTCCCAAAACTAAGTGAAGAATTAGATTTGATAACTTTTTCAGAAATAGCAGTATTGTATTTACAACAATTAGGTTTGAAACCATATTTATGTAACACAGAGGAAGAAGCCAGAGACTTTGCAAAAAATAATATCGGCAAAGATTTTTGGCCGTGTTTATTCACTCCTAGTGATACGACAGGTGAAAAAGATTTCGAAGAATTTTTCATGGCTAATGAAACTGTCGATATGAATAAATATAATAATATTGGCATTGTTAAAAATTCATCTTCTCTTGACACTAAAAAAATCCAGAATTTCCGTAAAAAGATTCATGATATGAAAAAAGATTTATCCTGGACTAAAGATGAAATCGTTTCTTTGTTTCACGAGACTATTAGTGGTTTCGGACATCAAGAAAAAGGCAAATATTTAGATGGCAAAATGTAAAGGTTGAAACATGAACGCTGATATCCTGGTAACTTTTATTAGAGATCTGTATAAAACGGATGATTTCATTCCTCTCCATGTGCCAACATTTAAGGGAAATGAAAAGGCATATGTTGCAGATACAATTGAATCAAGTTTTGTTTCTAGCGTTGGGAAGTATGTGGATGAGTTCGAAAGAAAAATCGAATCTTACACAAAAAGCCCTAGGGCAGTAGCAACTGTAAATGGTACCGCTGCGCTACATGCGGCACTCTATCTTTCCGGAGTGCAGCGTGGTGATTTAATCATTACACAAGCATTAACTTTTGTTGCAACATGCAATGCGATATATCATTTAGGTGCAGAGCCTGTTTTCATCGATATATCACCTATCAGCATGGGCCTTTGTCCAATAGCAATGAATAATTGGCTTGATGAAAATGCTGAGCGCACAGAATTAGGGGCTATTCACCGTAAAACGGGTAAGAAAATTAGAGCGGCAGTGCCTATGCATACATTTGGTCATCCTGTTGAATTGGATGAATTACTTCAAGTATGCCAAAAGTGGGGGATTGCTTTGATAGAGGATGCAGCAGAAAGCCTTGGTTCTTTTTACAAAGGAAAACATACTGGCACGATCGGTAAGTATGGATGCCTAAGTTTCAATGGTAACAAAATTATAACTACCGGTGGCGGTGGCATGATCTTATGTCACTCAGAGGAAGAAGGTAAAAGAACTAAACATGTAACCACAACGGCGAAGATACCACATCCCTACGAATTCAATCATGATGAGCCAGGGTTTAATTATCGTATGCCAAATATTAATGCTGCTCTTGGTTGCGCACAAATAGAAAATATTAACTTGTTCTTGTCTCAAAAAAGAGAACTTGCGAAGAAATATCAAGAGTTTTTTGCTAATAGTGAATTAAAATTTGTTTCTGAACCTGAATATGCACGCTCTAATTATTGGCTAAATGCTGTTGTATGCGACACAAAAGAAACCAGAGATAGACTGCTTATTGATATGAATCAAAATGGAATAATGATTAGACCAGTGTGGAAATTAATGCATCGTTTACCGATGTATAATGGATACATTCGTGACGATTTGAAACAATCTGAAATCATCGAAGAAAGGTTAATAAATCTTCCAAGTACACCTATTAATAGTTTGTAGGAAAGTTTGGTATGACAAAAAAAATTGCTGTCTTTACTGGTACAAGAGCTGAATATGGTTTGCTATATTGGTTAATGCAAGACATTAAAGATGATAATGCTCTTGAACTCCAGGTTTTAGTCAGCGGGATGCATTTGTCTCCTGAATTTGGCTTAACATGGCATCAGATAGAAGAAGATGGTTTTAAGATTGATGAAAAAGTAGAAATCTTACTATCTTCGGATAGTGCTGTTGGGGTAGTGAAAAGTATAGGGCTTGGCCTAATTGGATTTGCCGATGCATTAACCAGGATGAAACCTGATCTGATTATCATTCTAGGAGATCGGTATGAAGCTTTTGCGGCAGCTCAGGCAGCGATGTTTTTAAAAATACCAATCTTTCATTTACATGGTGGAGAAATTACTGAAGGTGCCTATGATGATGCGATTAGGCATGCAATAACGAAACTAAGTTATTTGCACGGAGTATCAACTGAGGAATATCGGACAAGAGTCATTCAATTGGGCGAGGAACCTAATAGAGTATACAATGTTGGCGCGTTAGGCCTTGAACATCTTCACCGTACAAAACTACTAAGTTTAGATGCATTAAGTAAATCATTAAAATTTTCGCTTGATCGCCCTTATTTTCTTGTCACATACCACCCTGTTACTCTTGCAAATGAATCTCCAAAGCGTTCATTTGAAGCATTATTAGATGCACTTGATGAGTTTAAAGATCACAAAGTGATTATTACTTACCCGAATTCGGATGACGGTGGTAGGCAAATAATTCCAATTCTAGAAAAATATGCGAAAACTCAAGTGGAAAGAGTCTATGCCATTCCATCTTTGGGACAGCTACGCTATCTTTCAGCCTTAAAATACAGTTCAATGGTAATTGGGAATTCTTCAAGTGGTATTATTGAGGCGCCATCGTTTTGTGTCCCGACAATAAACATCGGCTCTCGGCAAAATGGCAGATTAGCGGCAAATTCAGTCATTAATTGTCAACCAAATAAATATGATATAGTTGAGGCAATTAAAACAGCTGTTCAAATGAAAGATGAATTTAATTCTCTAAAAATTGATAATCCTTATGGGGAAGGTGATTCGAGTAAGAAAATCATTAATGCTATTAAGGCCCTCGACTTTCAACCCATGAAAAAATTTCACGATTTAGGATAATTATTATGACTCTTATCATTGCAGAGGCCGGTGTAAATCACAATGGTCAGCGTGACCTGGCTTTTCGTTTGATCGATGCAGCACACAATGCTGGTGCAGATATAGTTAAGTTTCAAACATTTAAATCTCAAAATCTGGTTACAGCAAGTGCTGCTCAAGCTGAATATCAAGTTACAAATACTAATAAAACTGAATCACAGCTAGCCATGTTAAGCCGATTAGAGCTATCTTATGAAACCCATAAGGAACTAATTGACTATTGCAATCAATTAGGAATTGAATTCTTATCAACTGCATTTGATGAGGATAGTTTAAAATTTTTGGTGAATGACTTAAAATTAAAAACATTAAAAATACCTTCAGGGGAGATAACAAACGCTCCCTTTGTATTATCACATGCATTGACCGGCTGCAATATTATGCTATCTACCGGAATGGCAACATTGTCCGAAATTGAAGATGCTCTGGGTGTACTGGCATTTGGATTTATTTCTAGTGGGAATGTAATACCTTCACGCACCGAATTTCAAAAAGCATATTCATCGGATGCAGGACAGCGTGCTCTGAAAGAAAAGGTACGTATATTACATTGTACTACTGAATACCCTGCACCAATGAATGAAATAAATCTTAAGGCGATGGATTCTTTGGCTGTAGCCTTTGGCTTACCGACCGGTTATTCAGACCATAGTCAGGGTATTACTATCCCAGTAGCAGCTGTTGCCAGAGGTGCAGTGATAATCGAAAAACATTTTACTCTTGATAGAAATATGGAAGGACCAGATCACAAAGCGTCTTTAGAACCAGACGAGCTTGCTGAAATGGTTAAGGCAATTAGAAACGTCGAATTAGCTTTAGGTGATGGAGTAAAAAGACCAACAGCCTCGGAGCAAAAAAATAAATCGATAGCACGACGCAGCATTGTTGCTGTGAAAGATATTAGTGCGGGATCTTATTATAGCAACGAAAATATTTCGGTCAAACGTCCCGGAGATGGTATTTCTCCGTATGAATTCTGGGATATGCTAGGGAAAATGGCAAAAAAAGATTATTGCGAAGGTGACAGAATTAGCAATGACTAAAACAATTGCACTATTGGGGGGGGGAGGGCATGCCTCCGTAATAGCAGATGTCTTGCTCAAGCTTGAGTATAAAATAGAAGTTATTGTTGATAAACAGCTAACTTTAAATCGTGAAATTTTTAAAGGAATTCCCGTTATTTCTGATAATCTTTTTTTCAGTAAATATTTACCAGGGACAATTAAAGTTGCTAATGGATTAGGCTTTGTGCCTGGTTCTTGTAAAAGAAATACGATCTTTGCAAAATTAAAAGCTATGGGTTATGTGTTCGAAACAATAGTATCTAAGGACGCCTTAGTTTCATCGCATTCAGAATTAGACGAAGGTGTGCAAGTTTTACCCGGAGCAATAATTCAGCCCGGCGTTAGGCTGGGTGAGAATACGATTATCAATACACGCGTCATCATCGAGCATGATACAATTATCGGTAATAACTGCCATATCTCCCCTGGTGGGGTCTTATGCGGTGGTGTAAATTGTGGCGACAATGTATTTATAGGCGCTAATGCGACTGTTATACAAAATATAAATATTGGAGACGAAAGCATTGTTGGTGCTGCAGCTCTTGTCCGGAAAAATATTCTTCCTAAATCAACTTTTTACTAAACATTATGATTACTCTTTAGTCAGGGGGATACAATGAAAAAAAAATGGCAAAAAGTTCTTATATCACCAAATGACAGTATTCGAAGTGCACTGAAAATTATTAATGACGAAGCCTTACGGATAGGCCTTGTTATAGATGATGAGAGTAGGTTACTTGGAGTGCTGACCGATGGAGATATCCGTCGTGGAATTTTGAAAAATGTTGACCTTGATGCAAATGTAAGCTGCGTGATGAATAAATCACCCGTTACTGCAACTGTTGAAACAACGAAAACACAGCTGATTCAGCTCATGTCTAATAGATCTATTTTGGCGATACCAATTATTGATCCTCAATCTGGGAAAGTTCTTGGGCTAGAAACGTATGAAACAAGTATTGAGAAACGTAGCTATAAAAACCCAATTTTTATCATGGCGGGAGGATTTGGCACTCGGTTAAAACCCTTAACAGATAATTGCCCAAAACCAATGCTTAAAGTTGGTGATAAACCAATTTTAGAGACACTTTTAACTCAGTTTATCGCCTCTGGATTTGAGAATATATATATATCTACGCATTACATGCCAGAGTATATTTCTGATTATTTTGGTGATGGCTCTAAATGGGGTGTGAAGATAACCTATGTATATGAGGCAGAGCCATTAGGTACTGGCGGTGCACTCGGGCTTTTACCTAAAGATATTGATGATTTGCCGTTGATCATGATTAATGGCGATGTGCTTACTACGTTAAATATTGAGAAGCTATTGCAATTTCATATTGAATCAAAATCAATAGCGACAATGTGCGTGCGAGAATACGAATATCAAATTCCATATGGAGTTGTGCGAGGAAAAGGTAATGTTATTACGGACATGGTTGAGAAGCCAATTCAGAAGTTTTTTGTAAATGCCGGGATTTATGTCGTTAATCCAGAAATATATAAAAATGTTGCAGCAAATATAAAGATTGATATGCCAACTTTATTAGAGCAACAAATAAAAATGGATAAACAAGTAACAATGTTCCCAATCCATGAATACTGGTTAGATATTGGCCGTATGGACGACTTTTATAAAGCGCAACAAGATATACAAGGGTTGTATTTATAATGATGAAGATAGCGATAATTCCTGCAAGAGGCGGGAGTAAAAGGCTTCCGGGTAAGAACATTAAAAACCTTTGTGGCCGCCCTTTAATTGAATGGACAATAGATGCGGCCTTAAAATCTGAGCTATTCGATAGGATAATAGTTAGTACGGACTCAGAGCAGATTCGAGATATCTCTATACGAGCTGGAGCGGAAGTTCCTTACCTTCGTTCGCCTGAACTTTCATCTGATACAGCAACGACAAATGATGTGGTAACAGATATAATTAGATGGCTAGAAGAAACTGGCGTTGAAGTTTCTACTGTTATGATATTACAGCCAACTTCTCCACTAAGAACCGAGACTGATATAGCAAAAGCTTTCGATTTAATGAATGAAAAAAAAGCTAGGGCTATAGTTTCAGTATGTGAAGTCGAACATCCTATCCAATATTGTAATACCTTGCCTAATGACTTATCAATGGATAATTTCATCCCGGCTATTAATATTCAACGTTCTCAAGACTTACCCACATATTATAGGCTAAATGGCTCCATTTATTTGTTTAATAGAGATTATGTTTCTAATATTAATAATCTCTACAGCAAGGGAACATTTGCATATATAATGAATCGGTTTAATTCCATTGATATTGATGAGCAAATAGATTTTGAATTGGCTGAAATACTACTGTCTAAAAGAGTTGATTAATACAGGTATCCTATGTCATTTCTAAAGAAATCATCAGTATATTTGATTTCAAACATATTAAATGCATCAATACCCTTTATTCTATTACCAATTTTGACTCGATATCTTACGACATCTGAGTATGGAAAAATTGCTATTTTCCAAACCATCATTACAGGACTGGTTTCAGTTATAGCATTCAACACTCTTGGTGCAACCGCTCGGGTTTTTTTCGATAAAAAAGATGAACATTATCTAAAGAACTACAATGGTGCTTGTTTTTGTCTCTTGATTTTAAGTTTAGCAATTATTATTCCTTTAACTTTTATTTTTTCAACAGGTCTGGTATTTTTTACTGGAATAGATAGGAACTGGATTCTCGCGGCTATATTTATAAGTGGCATAAATTTTGTAGTTCAATTTCGGTTAAACCAATGGCAGATTACTGAAAAAGCAATATCATTTGGCTTGTTGCAAATTGGGCAAAGCCTTCTTCTTTTTATATTTACATTAATATTTGTTGTTTTTCTTGCGCGACATGCTGAAGGGCGAATTGAAGCGCAGATGTATTCAATGATGATTATTTTTGTAATTACTATTCTTCTGATCCAAAAAGATAAACTGCTCAGTTTTAGAAATATCAAGAAAGGCATGTTTTTAGATGCATTAAGCTTTAGCGTCCCTCTAATACCACATGTTTTTGGCATGTATCTTATTAGTTCAGTTGATCGGTTTTTCATAAACTCGAAATTGGGATCTGATCAAGCTGGTATATACATGGTTGCAATGCAATTGAGTATGGGAATGGTGATTGTTTTCGATGCTGTAAATAAAGCATTTATGCCATGGCTTTTTAAGGAACTAAGCAATAGTTCTTTTATTCAAAGAAAACATATCGTTAGCAAAACATATTATTACTTTATTTTATTAATCTTTATTGGTATTTTATCATTTTTAATTTCTCCATATGTTTTAACTTTAATTGCTGGTGAGAAATATAAGGCTGGAAAGTTGGTTATAGGGTGGTTATGCTTAGGGCAAGTTTTTCTTGGCATGTATTTAATGGTAACCAATTATTTGTTTTATGCAAAAAAAACAGGACAGTTATCAGTATTAACTATAGCCTGTGGCGTATTTAACGTAATTCTCCTCTTGTGCTTAATTGCTCCATTGGGTATCGAAGGAGTAGCAATTTCCTTTGCAGTTTCGATGCTTTTACGTTTTTTGGGAACTTGGTTCCTTGCTTATAAAACAAAACTTGTACCATGGACTTTAGGGAATGTATGATGGAAAATAGTCGTAAGTCACCATTATCTAAATTTTGCGTTATTAATAATATTCATGGTCTTTTCATATATTATCTTTTAAATCCTGAAGATTTTAAAAAAACAACCTTTATTATTTCGGATGGGATTTCGAAAGATATTCAAAAGAAATTACCCACAACAATTGTCTTTCCTTCATTTAATAATTACCCTAAATTAATTAGCCTCTTGCTAAGAGTCATTTATTATAATTACAAAAAAATTTTGCTGCATTTTAGTAGACAAAATATTCAAGTATATGGGCATGATCACTTATATTTCTCTCAACTATATATCAAACACAGTAACAGCTTTATCTTAATTGAAGATGGGTTGGCAAATTACTCCTCTACGAAGGTTAGTCGTTATTCTTTTATTAGAGAAATTTTATTCGGTTCAAAAGGTCCATTTTTTGGATGGAGTGATGATATTGATAAAATAATTCTTTCAGGCATTGTTACCATACCGGAAAGAATCAGCAATAAAGTTACTGAGATTGATATTACAAATGAATGGAACCACCTAACATTCATACAGAAAAATTATTTTTTAGATCTATTTTCTGAAGAACCTTATATTCCTCTCTCTAAGGTTGTTATTTTCACTCAGCCTTTTTCTGAAGACGGGATGATGACTGAGCATGAAAAAATTGAAATCTATAAAATTATTTATGAACATTATTGTAGTATTTATAGTAAAAACGAAATTTGCATAAAATCTCACCCACGAGAACAAACTAATTATTCTAAATATTTTGACTGTGCTTCAATTCAATCGAAGATCCCTGGTCAGATAATGATTTTAATTGATCAACCTGAGGTATTAGCAACAATCTATTCAAGCGTAGGTTTTGTAAAAGGTAGTGCTCAAGCGCATGTATGGGGAACCTCTTTTAACGAGTTTCTTTTGAAAAAAGTAGGTAAGTTTGAAGGAAACTATAATGGATTTAAAAGAAATGAGAAAAATTGTTGTTATTCATCCATTGGATGATAGTTATGGGGCAACGAAGATTTTATCTTATGTAATCTCTATTTTGTCAAATTATTTTTTGATTGAAGTATGGTATAAAAATGATAAAAAGTGCCTGGAGGCCTTTCTCCTACAACAGTCAAGTAAAATGGAAAATATAAACTATAATAGAGTTACTAGTATTCCCGTTGTGCATAGTAAAATTTTTACTGCAAATGGTGTTTTTTGTCTTTTTAAAGATTTCATAGAGTTCAGTTTTCATCTCTTCAGAAATAAAAAAAAGTATGATTTAATTTATATTAATACATATGCTGCTGGTTTGGTTGCATTTGTCTGTAAATTATTGCGCGCAAAAAATATTATCCATTGCCATGAGAATCAGAAACAAAAATTTTCAGGCAGGGCGTTGGCTTTTTTGGTAAGAAAAAGCGCAAATCAAATCATTTGTGTATCTAATGTTGTGAAAGAGTATGTTACTAATGGCAATAAGAAAATATGTGCCAGTGTTGTGAAAAATGGGGTTTCCGATATTTTTGAAAATTCTATTAATGAAAAGCGCATTGATCAAGCTAATCCAAAATTTCTTATAGTAGGTAGAGTTATGCCTGAAAAAGGATATTGGTTGTTAGCCGATGCAGTTAAAAAACTCACAAATAATGGAAACCAAAGTATTCAAGTTGATGCTTATGGAGATGCACCACCTAATCGTTCTTACTTACTCGAAGAGTATCGTAATTATCTAAAAGAAAATGATATAGATCACCACATCAGGTTACTCGGTTTCAGTGAAAGCGCTGATCGCGAAATGTTTAATTATGATGTAGTTTTGGTCCCATCGGTCATGAGTGATCCTTTTCCGACAACAGTGTTGGAAGCAATGCGAGCGAAGTGCGTAGTGATTACAACTTCACACGGAGGAGCTGCAGAAATAATTAGCAATAATTATAATGGAATACTTATCGATAAAGACGATAGTGATGCTTTTGCTGAAGTATTAAAAAATATATGCCAGCAAAACGTTGATGTTGAGCTCTTGGCTTCGAGAGCCAGAGATTATTACACCAGTAACCTTACTAAAGCTCACTTTGAAAAGAATATCCTTAATCATGTTCAAAAATTCATAAAAGATCATATCGATGAATAACATTTTTAAAACAGTGTTTTTATTATTAACTGCAATTTATCTCTTTTCAATGACATTTGATGGTGTATTAATTCGACAAGTTGTAACTGTCCTTTTTTTGGCATTTTCTCTTTTACTATTTATCTTTGATAAGACTTACTTTTCTCCAGGCATTATTGTTGGAATCGCTATTCTTATAATCATTTTCTCTGTATCAGCTTTATTATCACCAAACGATGACTGGAAACTAAAAGTCTACTTTATATTTTCTGGTGTGGCTTTTTTAGCATTTTCATACGCTTTGTATATTTTAGATTATAAACGCTATTTCTTTCACTTTTTTGTGTTGGCTTGCACGTTAATTATTATTAGGCTGCTAATTACTCATGATGAAAATATAATTTTCTTTGAGGCTAGTAGGAATATTGTAGCAACTTTTATTATTTTCCCAGTTGTTGGTAGTTTTTTGTTCACTTTACAAAATAGAAGTTTACTACCAATGGCTATTATTACTGTATTTATGTGCTTTCTATTAAAAGGAAGAACTGCTTTATTAATATCTGCTGTAATTCTTTGCGTTGCGTTATATAAAACTTTTGGTTTGAAAGGAATGGTGATTGTTATACTGCTTTGCTCGCCTTTCATGATGTTTATTGATGTAGGTTCTCTTAACGAAAGGATTGCTGATAATACTAACTTTTCTGAAGGGTTAAAAACTACACGAAGTGTTATTTATAATGAGTATTTTTCTAATTTCAGTTTGACAGATTTTGTTTTAGGTCGTTCATTTAATGGAATGGAAATAATCAATATATTAAATAATAACCCTCATAATTCTTTTATATTAATACATTCATTATTTGGTTTTCTACCTGTCTTATTACTTCTAATCCTTTTTTTATTTGTGACATTAAAAACACTAGTTCGTTATGGTGCAATATGTGCTTTGCTGTTTGCATTAATTCCTATTAAAGCAATGACAGATAGTGTGATTTTTTTCAATTTGTTAGATGTTTTTTATATGTTCCCTATTATGTTGTTAATGAATGGAAAGCGAACAATTAATTCAGTTGGCGCGAAGAATGAAGGTTATTAATGAAAAAAATATCTATAATTGGTATTGTTGGTATTCCAGCCTCTTATGGTGGGTTTGAGTCACTTGTAGAGAACCTGACGAGATTTTCTAGTGATGATATTGACTATCAAGTTTATTGCTCATCAAAGCAACTTCCAACTCGCTTGGAACACCATAATGGAGCTACATTAAAATATATTCCTTTAAAAGCAAACGGAATTCAAAGTGTTGCATATGATATTGTTTCGATCATGCATACCTTGAAAACTAAACCAGATGTAATACTGGTACTTGGCGTTTCTGGTGCAATTATTTTTCCAATATTTAAGCTTTTTAGTCGTAGCAAAATCATTACCAATATTGATGGATTGGAGTGGCGGCGTGAAAAATGGGGCAAATTTGCGCGTTTATTCTTAAAGTTTTCCGAATATATAGCCATTAAATTTTCTGACGTAATTATCACCGACAATCAAGCTTTGTCTGATTATGTTTATAGCAAATATAATCTACGGAGCGAAGTTATTGCATATGGTGGTGACCACGCAATTAGTGTTGATGAGCTTTTAGAGCCAACTGGAACTGATTATTTTCTCCATGATGATGAAGAATTCTTCCTAAGCATCTGTCGGATAGAGCCTGAAAATAATATACATTTAATTCTTGATTCTTTTACTAAAACTGAAAAAAAGATCAAGTTCATTGGCAATTGGAACTCGAGCGAATATGGACGTGCGCTAGTTGAGAAATACAATCATTTCTCTAATATCGAGCTAATAAATCCAATTTATGATATAAAATTGCTTTATCAAATAAGGATGTCTTGTTCTGGCTATCTTCATGGACATTCTGCTGGAGGTACGAACCCATCCTTAGTTGAAGCAATGCATTTTGGTAAACCAATATACGCATTCGATTGCAGCTTTAACCGTTTCACAACCGAAGGGCAAGCTTTTTATTTCACTGATAGTGATAATCTTGTACAACTTTTGAATGATCCTCAGCTTAAAATTTATGAAAATTCTGCTGCAATGCAGGAAATTGCAGAGCGTAGATATACATGGCAGATTATAACCAGTCAGTACGAAAGCCTGTACTAAAAGTAAGGTTGACATGCAATGCATTGATAATAAATAATTTTATTTAAAGAGCATCTTCCACTACCTTTCTCCATAAATCCTGAGTTAACATCATAGATACATTCAAGCCGCGTATTTTTCGTGGCGACCATCCCTGACAGGAGTATGTAATGTCCAAGCAACAAATCGGCGTTGTCGGTATGGCAGTGATGGGGCGCAACCTGGCGCTCAACATCGAAAGCCGTGGTTATACCGTCTCCGTTTTCAACCGCTCCCGTGATAAGACCGAAGAAGTGATTGCTGAGAACCCGGGCAAGAAACTTGTTCCTTTCTATACGGTGAAAGAGTTTGTTGAGTCCCTGGAAACGCCTCGTCGTATCCTGTTAATGGTGAAAGCGGGCGCAGGTACCGATGCTGCTATCGACTCTCTGAAACCTTTCCTCGAAAAAGGCGACATTATTATTGATGGCGGTAACACCTTCTTCCAGGACACCATTCGTCGCAACCGTGAACTGTCTGCTGAAGGTTTTAACTTCATCGGTACCGGTGTTTCCGGTGGTGAAGAGGGCGCACTGAAAGGCCCATCTATCATGCCTGGTGGTCAGAAAGAGGCGTACGAACTGGTTGCGCCAATCCTGACAAAAATCGCTGCGGTTGCTGAAGATGGCGAGCCGTGTGTGACCTATATTGGTCCAGACGGTGCGGGCCATTACGTGAAGATGGTTCACAACGGCATCGAATACGGCGATATGCAACTCATCGCAGAAGCTTACTCTCTTCTGAAAGGCGGCCTGAACCTCTCTAACGAAGAGCTGGCTGAAACCTTTACCGAGTGGAACAAAGGTGAGCTGAACAGCTACCTGATTGACATCACCAAAGATATCTTCACCAAGAAAGATGAAGAGGGTAAATACCTGGTTGATGTGATTCTGGACGAAGCTGCGAACAAAGGTACCGGTAAATGGACCAGCCAGAGCTCTCTGGATCTGGGTGAACCGCTGTCTCTGATCACCGAATCCGTCTTTGCACGTTACATTTCTTCCCTGAAAGAGCAGCGTGTTGCGGCGTCCAAAGTATTGTCTGGCCCACAGGCTAAATCCGCCGGTGAAAAAGCTGAATTTGTCGAGAAAGTTCGCCGCGCTCTGTACCTGGGTAAAATCGTCTCCTACGCGCAGGGCTTCTCTCAGCTGCGTGCCGCGTCAGACGAGAACAACTGGGATCTGAACTACGGTGAGATCGCGAAGATCTTCCGCGCAGGTTGCATCATTCGTGCACAATTCCTGCAGAAAATCACCGATGCTTATGCGGAAAACGCGGGTATTGCTAACCTTCTGCTGGCGCCATACTTCAAGAAGATTGCCGACGAATACCAGCAGGCGCTGCGTGACGTTGTGGCTTACGCTGTGCAGAACGGTATTCCGGTTCCGACCTTCTCCGCAGCAGTGGCGTACTACGACAGCTACCGTGCTGCCGTTCTGCCTGCGAACCTGATTCAGGCACAGCGCGACTATTTTGGCGCGCATACCTATAAGCGTACTGATAAAGAAGGTGTATTCCATACCGAATGGATGGAATAAGTTAAATAACGCGTTGTAATTAAGGCCCGGAGCTCGTCTCCGGGTTTTTTTTACGCAAAATTTGGCTCGCGATACTCGAAGTAGTCTGAATGTCATCCTGCGAGCAGGGATTACTCCTGGTTTGCCTTGACAGTTCTGTTGGCCAGGAGGTACAAAGCCCAACAGTCAGATTTATCGCGATGGTCAGGCGGCCATCAGTACAGTTAACTCACAGAAGTCATTAGCGAATGAAAATAACAATCTCCGGAACAGGCTATGTCGGTCTCTCAAACGGCATTCTGATTGCCCAGAACCATGAAGTGGTTGCGCTGGACATCGTACAG
This sequence comes from Enterobacter sp. 200527-13, assembly GCF_027924865.1. Lineage (NCBI taxonomy): Bacteria > Pseudomonadati > Pseudomonadota > Gammaproteobacteria > Enterobacterales > Enterobacteriaceae > Enterobacter > Enterobacter sp. 200527-13. The sequence goes on along the minus strand of NZ_BSCM01000002.1, from coordinate 299,925 downwards.
TCCAAAGTGGATATGCTGAATCAGAAGAAATCGCCGATTGTAGACAAAGAAATCCAGGATTACCTTTCGAACAAACCGCTGAATTTCCGTGCTACCACCGATAAAGAAGATGCTTATCGTGATGCGGACTTTGTCATCATTGCGACCCCAACAGACTACGATCCAAAAACCAACTATTTCAACACTTCGACGGTTGAAGCGGTGATCAAAGACGTTATCGCGATTAATCCGAATGCAGTGATGATCATTAAGTCGACCATTCCGGTCGGTTTCACTAAATCAATCAAAGAAGAGTTGGGTATTGATAATGTCTTCTTCTCGCCAGAGTTTCTGCGCGAGGGCAGGGCGTTATACGATAACCTGCACCCATCCCGTATCGTGATCGGTGAGCGCTCTGAGCGTGCGGAGCGTTTTGCTGCTCTCCTTCAGGAAGGCGCAATCAAGAAAGATATCCCGGTGCTGTTTACCGATTCCACTGAAGCCGAAGCGATCAAGCTGTTCGCGAATACCTACCTGGCAATGCGCGTGGCTTACTTCAACGAGCTGGACAGCTATGCCGAGAGTCTGGGCCTGAATACCCGCCAGATCATCGAAGGCGTGTGCCTCGACCCGCGTATCGGCAACCATTACAACAACCCGTCGTTTGGCTATGGCGGCTACTGCCTGCCAAAAGATACCAAACAGTTGCTGGCGAACTATCAGGCTGTGCCAAACAATTTGATTTCCGCGATTGTGGATGCCAACCGCACGCGTAAAGACTTCATTTCCGATTCCATTCTCGCGCGTCAGCCGAAAGTGGTGGGCGTATATCGCCTGATCATGAAGAGCGGTTCTGATAACTTCCGCGCCTCTTCCATTCAGGGGATCATGAAGCGTATTAAGGCCAAAGGCGTTCAGGTAATTATTTATGAGCCAGCGATGCAGGAAGATGAATTCTTCCATTCCCGTGTTATTCGTGACCTGGATGCGTTCAAACAGGAAGCGGATGTGATTATCTCTAACCGTATGGCGGAAGAACTGGCCGACGTGGCGGATAAAGTGTATACCCGCGATCTGTTTGGTAGCGACTGAGTCTCTGCTTAAGGCGCATAAAAAAACCGGCACTTGCCGGTTTTTTTGTTTTTATACTTTGTAGAAGTCGCGATACCAGTCAACGAAATTCTTCACGCCTTCTTTAACGGAAGTCTGCGGTTTGAAGCCAATAACGTCATACAGCGCTTTAGTATCTGCGCTGGTTTCTAGTACGTCACCCGGCTGGATTGGCATCATATTCTTTTCTGCCTCTATCCCGAGCGCCTCTTCAAGAGCCGTAATGTAATCCATCAGTTCAACCGGAGAGCTGTTTCCGATGTTATAGACGCGATAAGGCGCAGAGCTGGTTGCCGGTGAACCGGTTTCAACGGTCCAGTTTGCATCGGCCTGAGGGATAACATCCTGCAGACGGATAATGGCTTCGGCGATATCATCAATGTAAGTGAAGTCGCGCTTCATCTTACCGTAGTTGTAGACATCAATGCTTTTGCCTTCAATCATCGCTTTAGTGAACTTAAACAGCGCCATATCCGGACGACCCCACGGACCGTACACGGTAAAGAAACGCAGGCCCGTCGTGGGCAGGTTGTACAGGTGGGAATAGGTATGCGACATCAGTTCATTGGCTTTTTTGGTCGCGGCATAAAGTGAGACAGGGTGGTCGACCGAATCGTCAGTCGAAAAAGGCATCTTGCGATTCAGACCGTAAACGGAGCTGGAAGATGCATACAGAAGATGTTGTACCTTGTGATGGCGACAGCCTTCCAGCACGTTGAGATGCCCTACCAGGTTGGCATCTGCATAGGCGTGAGGGTTTTCAAGCGAGTAGCGTACACCTGCCTGTGCGGCCAGGTGGATGACGCGATCAAATTTCTCACGGGTGAACAGTGTGGCCATGCCTTCACGGTCGGCCAGGTCCAGCTTGTGGAAGGCGAAATTGTCAGATGTCAGCAGATCCAGACGTGCCAGCTTAAGATTGACATCATAGTAGTCATTCAGGTTATCAATACCGACGACCTGATGACCGGCATCCAGGAGTCGTTTGCTGACATTTGCGCCGATAAAGCCTGCTGCACCCGTTACCAGAAATTTCATACCTTCCCTCATAAAAATGTGTTCTTACTGATGCCATAACGCATCACATTGCGTCTATCATAGCGCGGCGGATGCCAGTTACATAACCCATCTTTCCGATTTAACTCATCGGATTCTTATAGAAAAATCCGTAGCAACAGATACACTATGTGAACATGTTTATTTTTGCCCTTTTTTATCTGTTAGGGATTGTATGACGCAGAACAACAATAGCCTGGTCAGCAGAAGTAATGACCGGGAGCAAATTGATTTACTTGATATCGTGCTGCAACTGTGGCGTGGAAAGTGGTTAATTGGAGCTTTTATCGCTTTTTTTATCCTACTGGCGGGCGTTTATATCACCACAGCTAAAGAAAAATGGACATCGTCCGCGATCATTGCTCAACCTGATGCCGCTCAGATTGCAACGTATGCAAACGCGTTGAATATCCTTTATGGTGGAGCCGCACCATCGATTCTGGATATCCAAACTCGTGCAATTAGTCGTTTTAATTCATCTTTTTCAGCATTAGCGCAGGCGCTTGAAAATCAGGAAATGCCGGAAAAGCTGACCATCGATTCCACGGTTAAGGGACAAGCATTTCCATTGACCGTCAGCTATGTAGGTGAATCTGCTGAAGCAGCTCAAAAGCAGCTTGCACAGTATATTCAGCAGGTTGATGAACAGACGGCGAAAGAACTGGCGCTTGATCTAAAAGATAACATTAAGCAGCAGATCACAACACTGAATGACTCGCTGGAGAACCAGGAGAAAGTCTCTCAGGAGCAAAAAGATCTGCGCATTAAACAGATTACGGAAGCGCTGAAGAACGCTGAAGCGGCCAAAATCACTTCTCCACAGATTCAGCAAACTCAGGACGTGACGCAGGAAACCATGTTCCTGTTAGGCAGCGAAGCGTTGAAATCGATGATTGAAAACGAAGCTTCACGTCCGCTGGTGTTCTCTGGAGCGTACTATCAGACTAAGCAGAACTTGCTGGATATCGAGAAGTTGAATGTTAACCCGGACACCATTCATGTCTATCGCTATGTCATGAAACCGGATCTTCCTATCTATCGTGACAGTCCGAAAAAGGCCATCACTCTGATCCTTGCTGTCCTGCTTGGCGGGATTATCGGTTCGGGTGTGGTGCTGGGCCGCAACGCATTGCGGAACTACAAACCAAAAGCGTGATTCTCATCAGATAAAAAAACCGGGGAAATTCCCCGGTTTTTTTATTTATGTCTCTTACGTAGATTCTCAATCACCGCCGTTAAATCAAGGTCCTGATCCTGCAGCAGCACCAGCAGGTGATACATCAAATCCGACGCCTCGTTGGTCAGCTCCTCGCGGTCATGCACGGTCGCGGCCAGCGCTGTCTCAACGCCTTCTTCCCCCACCTTTTGTGCGATACGTTTGGTTCCGCTGGCGTAGAGTTTCGCCGTATACGAACTTTCAGGATCCGCCGTTTTACGCTCAGCAAGTAACTGTTCCAGCTGATACAGGAACAGCCACTGGTGGCTTGCGTCGCCGAAGCAGCTGCTGGTGCCCTTGTGGCAGGTTGGGCCGATCGGATTCGCCAGTACCAGAAGCGTATCGTTATCGCAGTCCGGCGTAATGCTGACCACATTAAGGAAATGGCCAGAGGTTTCCCCTTTGGTCCACAAGCGTTGTTTGGTACGCGAGAAAAAGGTGACCTTGCCGCTGTCGATGGTTTTGGTTAGTGCATCCTGGTTCATATATCCCAGCATCAGCACTTCACCTGAAACAGCATGCTGTACAACCACTGGCAGTAATCCGTCAGTTTTTTCCCAGTCCAGCTGCGCCTGTTGTTGCTCTGTTAACATACCCTGATCTCCACGCCCTGGTCGGCCAGGTACGTTTTTAACTCACCAATATTGATAATCTGTTTGTGGAACACGGAGGCCGCCAGCGCGCCGTCAACGTTTGCATCGCGGAAGGCTTCGAGGAAGTGTTCCATGGTGCCCGCGCCGCCGGAGGCTATCAGCGGGACATGACAAACCGCGCGGACTTTTTTCAGCTGCTCCAGGTCGTAGCCGTTACGCACGCCGTCCTGGTTCATCATGTTCAGCACAATTTCGCCTGCGCCGCGCTTCTGCACTTCCTGCACCCAGTCCAGCGTTTCCCATTGGGTTACGCGGGTCCGGCTTTCGTCGCCGGTGTACTGGTTGACATGGTATTTACCCGTTGCGGCGTCATACCAGGTGTCAATCCCCACGACAATACACTGTACGCCAAAGCGATCGGCCAGACGGGTAATCAGCTCCGGGTCTGCCAAAGCAGGGGAGTTAATGGAAATCTTATCGGCACCAAAGGAGAGGATTTTTGCCGCGTCTTCCGCAGATTTAATCCCGCCTGCCACGCAGAAGGGAATATCAATCACTTCTGCCACGCGCGCCACCCAGCTTTTATCCACGACGCGGCCATCGCTGGAGGCGGTGATATCGTAAAACACCAGCTCATCTGCGCCTTCTTCAGCGTAGCGTTTTGCCAGCGGGACGATATCGCCAATGATTTCATGGTTGCGGAACTGCACGCCTTTCACTACCTGGCCGTCACGTACGTCCAGGCAAGGGATTATCCGTTTTGCCAGCATTGAATCGCCTCCGTCACAGTAAATTTACCTTCCAGCAGGGCCCGGCCCACAATCACGCCCTGTACGCCCGTTCCGCGCAGCGCGGCAATATCAGTGATATCACCAATACCGCCCGACGACTGGAAGGCCACCTGCGGATAACGTGCGCAGACTTCTTGGTATAAAGAAACGTTAGAGCCTGCCAGCGTGCCGTCGCGGGAGATATCGGTGCACAGCACGTGCTTCAGGCCAACGGGCAGATACCTCTCAACCAGCTCTTCCAGCGTCACCCCGGAATTTTCCTGCCAGCCGCTGACTGCGACCTGCTTGTTACCCTGCTCGTCGATACGAACATCCAGCGCCAGCACCAGCGCGTCAGCGCCAAAGCGGCGGAACCAGGCTTTAACCTTTTCAGGATCGTTAACGGCAGTCGAGCCGACGACCACACGCGCCACGCCAGCGTCCAGCAGCGCCGCAACGTCATCTTCCGTACGCACGCCACCGCCTACCTGGACGGGCACATCCACGCCGGCCACCAGTTTTTTAAGAAGTGGGATTTGACGTTTTGTCGGATCTTTTGCGCCTGTCAAATCCACCAGGTGCAGCACCTGCGCGCCCTGGGCGGCGTAATCCTGCAGACGTGGCAAGGGATCGTTACCGTAGTCGCGTTGCTGCCCGTAATCGCCCTGATGGAGACGGACAACCGTGCCGTCGATTAAATCTAAAGCGGGAATAATCATTACATCTCCAGGAAGTTTTTCAGCAACTGTGCACCTGCGGCACCGGAGCGTTCCGGGTGAAACTGCACGCCGAAGAAGTTATCTTTCTGCACCGCCGCGGTAAATGCTTCGCCGTAATTGCACTGGGCAATGGTGTACGTATTTACCGGCATGGCGTAGCTGTGCACGAAGTAAAAATAGGCCCCGTCTTCAATGCCGCGAAACAGTCTGTCACCGGCTTTGGCATAAACACGGTTCCAGCCCATGTGCGGCAGAGGCAGACCGTGATCGGTCATTTTCGGCACGTCTTCGTCGATAATCCCGAGCAGATCAACGCCGTTACTCTCTTCACTGCGTCGGCCCAAGAGCTGCATGCCGAGACAAATTCCCAGCACCGGTTGAGTACAGGCTTTGATGAGACTCAACAGCTCGCGCTCGTGGATCTGATCCATCGCCGCCTGCGCTGTCCCTACGCCGGGCAGAAAAAGCTTATCGGCGCGCAGTACGACGTCCGGGTCGCGACTCACGTCCGGTGCATAGCCGTGACGGGCAATTGCCGATTTTACGGAGTTCAGGTTGGCGCATCCGGTATCCAGAATCACCACATTCATTACAGCACTCCTTTCGATGAGGGCAGGGCGTCACCTTCCACACGAATCGCCTGGCGAAGGGTACGGCCAAAGGCTTTGAACAGGCTTTCCACGCGGTGGTGGTCGTTCTTGCCCTTGGTCTTGAGGTGCAACGTCAGGCCCATGGTGTAGGACAATGAACGGAAGAAGTGTTCAACCATTTCGGTGCTGAGGTCGCCCACGCGCTGGTAGGTGAAATCCGCTTTGTATTCCAGGTGTGGGCGCCCGGAGATATCCATTGCGCAGCGCGCCAGGCACTCGTCCATCGGCAGCACAAAACCAAAACGGTTGATGCCGCGTTTGTCGCCGAGTGCCAGCTTCAGCGCTTCACCCAGCGCCAGGCCGGTATCTTCCACGGTGTGGTGATCGTCGATATACAAATCGCCTTTCACGGCGATCTCCATGCGGAAACCACCGTGGGTCGCGATCTGGTCCAGCATATGGTCAAAGAAACCCACACCGGTGTGGATCTTGCTGCCGCCTTCACGATCCAACCAGACCTTAACGTCGATTTGCGTCTCTTTGGTGTTGCGCTCAACGTGCGAGTAGCGGTCACGCTGGGTCAGTTGATCACCAATTTTTGCCCAGTTAAGGGTGGAACGGTCATAGCGCAGCCCGGAGATACCCATGTTCTCCGCCAGCGTAATATCGGTCATGCGATCGCCAATGACATAGCTATTGGCTTTATCCAGCACGTCATCCGCCAGGTAGCGTTCGACCAGCTTTACCTTCGGCTTGCGGCAGTCACATTCATCGGCAGGCAGGTGTGGGCAGATCAGCACCTCATCAAATTCAACGCCCTGAGAGGTCAGCACCTGCATCATCAGGTTATGCGGGCCGTCAAAATCCGCCTGCGGGAAACTGTCGGTACCCAGCCCGTCCTGGTTAGTGATCATCACCAGCTTATAGCCGGCTTTCTGCAGCTTGAGCAGCACCGGGATTACATCGGGTTCAAAAGCCAGTTTGTCGAAACGATCGACCTGAAAATCGGTTGGCGGCTCCGAAATAAGGGTACCGTCACGATCGATAAAGAGGGTCTTCTGGCTCATACTTTCTCCGCTTTCAGGGCGTCAATCACGCGCTGACTCTCTGCACGGGTGCCTACGGTAATACGCAAACAGCCGCTTAAGGATGGTTGTTTATTTTGGTCTCGTAAGATAATGCCCTGATCCCATAAAGATTTAAATACGGCACTCGACGCGGTAAAGCGTACCAGGATGTAGTTGGTTTCAGAGTCGAATACCTGCTCCACGCAGGGAATATCTTTCAGGGCAGTGACCAGATACTGCCGTTCTTCAAGAATTTGTGCCACGCGTTCGCGCATTGCCTTGATCCCCTGAGGGGCCAAAGCCTGCGCCGCAATGTCGGCAACCGGCGTAGAGAGTGGATATGGCGCAATCACTTTCATCAGCAGGTCGATGACTTCTTTATTGGCCAGCGTAAAGCCGCAGCGCAGGCCAGCGAGGGCGAAAGCTTTTGACAGCGTACGCAGTACAACCAGGTGCGGGTACTCCTCGAGCCAGCCAGCCAGCGTCGCCTGCGGGCAGAACTCAATATAGGCTTCGTCAGCCACCACCAGCGCTTTACCGCGCGTCATCTCCAGCAGGGTTCGAATGTCCTGCGGGTTGATAATCTGCCCGGTCGGGTTATTTGGACTGCAGACGAACACCACTTTCACGCCGTCAAGATTGTCGGCAATCCCCTGCAGATCGAGCTGCCAGTCTTCTAGCGAAAGCACGTTACGGCACGCCACGCCAAAGGTTTCTGCGCTGACGCTGTACATTCCGTAGGTTGGCTGGCAGTACATCACCGCGTCTTTACCCGGTTCGCAGAAGGCTCGGATCAGCAGTTCAATGCCTTCATCTGCCCCCCGGCTGACCAGCACCTGCTCAGGCTTTACGTCTGCGTACCGGGCGTAATTTTCGATAACCGCTTTCGGCTGGCATTCCGGATAGCGGTTCAGCGTTTGCTGCGACAGCTCGAACTGTACGGCCGTCGGGTATTCGTTGGCGTTCAGCCAGACATCACCGTTGCCACCCAGACGACGAGCAGACTGATAAGGCGTCAGGCGACGGACATTTTCGCGGGCTAATTCTTCAATGCTCATGCTTGCTCCTTCAGGGCTGCAACGCGCAGCGTAACGGCGTTTTTGTGGGCGGTCAGACGTTCGGCGGCGGCCAGGGTCTCAATGGTGGAGGCCAGAGAGGCAAACCCCTCGCGGGACAGCTCCTGTACGGTCATGCGTTTCTGGAAATCCGCCAGCCCGAGGCTCGAACAGGTTGATGTATATCCGTAGGTTGGCAGAACGTGGTTGGTGCCGGAAGCGTAATCGCCGGCGGATTCCGGTGACCAGTCGCCAAGGAAGACCGAACCTGCGCTGGTAATGCTGTCAACCAGATCGCGCGCATTGCGGGTCTGGATAATCAGGTGTTCCGGGCCGTACTGGTTGGAGATGGCAATGCACTGCGCCAGATCGCGCGCCACAATCAGGCGGCTTGCTGAGAGTGACTGGCGTGCCGTGTCGGCGCGCGGCAGATCGGCAAGCTGACGTTCAACGGCTTCACCCACGCGTTTTGCCATATCCGCATCCGGCGTCAGCAAAATAACCTGTGAGTCCGGGCCATGTTCTGCCTGGGATAACAGATCGGAGGCGACGAAGTCCGGCGTTGCACCGCTGTCGGCAATCACCAGCACCTCAGAAGGACCGGCAGGCATATCAATCGCGGCACCGTCCAGACGCTGGCTGACCTGACGCTTGGCTTCGGTCACATACGCGTTGCCCGGGCCAAAAATTTTGTCCACTTTAGGAATGGATTCGGTACCAAACGCCAGCGCGGAAATTGCCTGTGCACCCCCCACTTTATACACCGCCTGTACGCCACACAGTTTTGCCGCATAGAGAATTTCATCGGCAATCGGAGGCGGCGAGCACAGTACTACTTTCTGACAACCGGCGATGCGTGCCGGGGTTGCCAGCATTAATACGGTAGAGAACAGCGGGGCGGAACCACCGGGGATGTAAAGCCCCACCGACGCAACCGGACGCGTGACCTGCTGGCAGCGTACGCCGGGCACGGTTTCCACATCGACCGCCTGTAATATCTGCGCGGTGTGGAAGGTATCAATGTTTTTCACTGCGACGGCCATCGCCTGTTTGATCTCGTCACCGAGGCGGCTTTCCGCGTCCGTGATTTCCTGTTCGGTTACCTTTAAAGCGCCAACCTCGGTTTTATCAAACTTTGCGCTGTATTCCCGCAGCGCATCGTCGCCACGGGCTTTGACGTTATCAAGGATCTCGGCCACGGTGCGGGTAATGCTTTCTGAGGCGGAAATCGCCGGACGCATCAGCAGCGCGCGCTGTTGTTCTTGCGAACAATCGTTCCAGTTGATGATTGTGTTAAAGCTCATGGCCATCACTCCATCATCTTCTCAATTGGCAGCACCAGAATTGAGCTTGCGCCCAGCGCCTTCAGTTTTTCCATGGTTTCCCAGAACAGGGTTTCGCTACTGACCATGTGCATAGCGACGCGCTGCTGGTCACCGGCCAGAGGCAGGATGGTCGGGCGCTCTGCGCCTGGCAGCAGGGCAATGACCTCATCAAGACGTTCGGTTGGCGCGTGCATCATGATGTATTTCGATTCACGGGCCTGAATCACGCCCTGAATACGGGTCAGCAGTTTGTCGATCAACTGCTGTTTCGCATCGGCCATTTCGCCGTCGCGCTGGATAAGGCACGCTTTGGAGCGGTAAATCACTTCCACTTCGCGCAGACCGTTCGCTTCCAGCGTGGCGCCCGTAGAGACGAGGTCACAGATGGCGTCAGCCAGACCCGCGCGCGGCGCCACCTCAACAGAGCCGTTCAGCAGGCAGGATTTAAACTGCACGCCTTTCTGATCCAGGTAACGTTTTAACAGGTGAGGGTAGGAGGTGGCGATACGCTTGCCGTTCAGCGCGGCCGGGCCGTCCCAGGCTTCATCGACAGGCGTGGCCAGCGACAGGCGGCAGCCGCCGAAGTCCAGACGACGCAGGGTAAAATAGCGTGGATCTTCACCCTGGGCACGGCGGGTCAGGAGCTCTTCTTCCAGCACGTTTTCACCGATGATGCCGAGGTCAACAACGCCATCCATCACGAGGCCGGGAATATCGTCATCACGCACGCGCAGAATGTCGATGGGCATATTTTCAGCCAGGGCAATCAGGCGCTGGGTGTGCAGGTTGATTTTAATCCCGCAGCGGGCGAGCAGTTCGCGTGAATCATCACTCAAACGGCCTGATTTTTGAATAGCTATGCGTAAACGTGAGTTATCTAACATTCTGTTTTCCTCGTTAACCTGTTTTAACCTGTCTGAATTTGGTCCAAAAAAAAGCCCCCGGAAGAAGATCTTCCGGGGGCTTTTTCATGCGTTCATGCACCACTGGAAGATCCAAACGTCTTCCAGCACACATCGCCTGAAAGACTAGTCAGGATGATGGTGATGATGGTGGTGTTTAAATTGAACGCGTGTCATAAAATTCTCGATGAATGCTTATTCATTTGATGTCTTTTAACCTAAACCAGTTGTATGACTGATTGCAAGGGCTTTTTTTGATCATTAATTCATTTCATATTGACGCTATGAATTGTGTGTTCTGTCGGGCTGGCGTAGCCTTAAGAAAGACGAGTAAAAGTCAGGAGAATTCGCATGAAAAAGGTCGCGATTGTCGGTTTAGGTTGGCTGGGAATGCCGCTGGCGATGTCATTGGCCGCAAAAGGCTGGCAGGTGACCGGAAGCAAAACCACGGCGGATGGGGTAGAAGCGGCGCGCATGTGCGGTATTGACGGCGTCGAGCTGCGTCTGGAACCCGAACTGGTGTGTGATGCTGACGATCTGGACACGCTGATGAACGTTGATGCGCTGGTGATTACGTTACCGGCACGGCGCAGTGGCCCGGGCGAATCATTTTATCTGCAGGCGATGCAGGAGATTGTCGACAGCGCGCTGGCGCATCACGTCCCACGCATTATTTTTACCAGCTCAACCTCGGTCTACGGCGATGTTGACGGCGTGGTGAAAGAGACCTCTGAGCGTCATCCCGTTACCGCGAGCGGTAAAGTGCTGAAAGAGCTGGAAGACTGGCTGCATCATCTTCCCGGCACCCAGGTCGATATCGTACGGCTGGCAGGTCTGGTTGGCCCCGGACGACATCCAGGGCGCTTCTTCGCGGGAAAATCCGCGCCAGACGGACAACATGGCGTCAATCTTGTGCATCTTGATGACGTAATTGCCGCAATAGAACTACTCTTACAGGCTCCAAAAGGTGGGCACATCTATAATATATGTGCGCCTTCTCATCCAGCGCGTAGCACGTTTTACCCGCTGATGGCACGCCAGCTGGGTCTGGTTCCGCCTGTTTTTGGTGAAGCAAAGGACGAAAGTAAAGGCAAAATTGTTGATGGCAATCGCATTTGTCATGAGCTGGGATTTGAGTATCAATATCCCGATCCGCTGGTGATGCCGATGGAATAAGTTTCTCAGCGGAAACGATCGCACACCGGAAGGGGGCGAACATGAAACCGCTACTGGATGTTCTTATTATTCTGGATGCACTGGAAAAAGAGGGGAGCTTTGCCGCTGCTTCAGCAAAGCTCTTCAAAACCCCGTCGGCGCTGAGCTATACCGTTCATAAACTGGAAAGCGATCTTAATATCCAGATCCTCGATCGCTCTGGCCACCGCGCCCGTTTTACCCGTACCGGGCAGATGCTGCTGGAGAAGGGGCGCGACGTCCTGCATACCGTTCGCGAACTGGAAAAACAGGCCGTCAAACTGCACCAGGGATGGGAGAACGAACTGGTCATCGGCGTTGATGATACTTTTCCGTTTTCTCTTCTGACGCCGCTGATTGAGGCGTTCTATCAGCACCACAGCGTAACCCGGTTAATCTTCATTAATGGCGTGCTGGGCGATTCATGGGATGCCTTAACTCAGGGCAGGGCCGATATTTTTGTCGGTGCGCTGCATGAACCGCCCCAGTTAAGCGATTTCGGTTTCGCCCGGCTGGGTGTGCTGGAGCAGGTTTTCGCCGTCGCGCCACACCATCCGCTCGCGCAGGAGCCGGAACCCCTTAACCGGCGCACGATTAAAGGCTACCGCGCCATTGTGGTCGGTGACAGCTCGCGTCCCGACTGTGCGGCCTCCACGCAGTTGCTTGATGAGCAGGAGGCGATCACGGTGTTCGACTATAAAACCAAGCTGGAGCTGCAAATCAGTGGCCTGGGGTGCGGCTATTTACCCCGCTATCTGGCACAGCGGTTTTTAGACAACGGTGCGCTTGTTGAAAAACAGGTGCTTGCACAAAGCAGCAATGAATCGGTGTGGGTCGGCTGGAATGAACAAACTGCGGGGCTGGCAAGCGCCTGGTGGCGGGACGAAATTTTAGCAAATAGTGCTATTGCTGCCGTTTACTCGCAAAGCAGCGTCGAGAAATCAGCCAGTTAGAAAAAAGAAAATCGCCCCGGGCGTTGCAAAGTATTGCCTTTTGTATCCGATGTGGGGCAAAATGCGCCGCTGCAACCAAATGAATAATCGACGATATAAAAGGCGTCGGTTATTTTTTTTTGCACGTATGAAACGAAACTAAAAACCAAGAGGCCGGGCTTCGTACCGGATAGATATTTACTAAAATCCGACAGTTGTTGTCGCTGAGGAATACAGAAATGGGGCAATTTTTCGCTTACGTGGCGGTTATCACCGTAAAGGAGAATAACTATGTCGCATAACGCAACTCCAAACACCTCTCGCGTGGAATTACGTAAAACCCTTACGTTAGTTCCGGTTGTTATGATGGGCCTTGCCTATATGCAGCCAATGACGCTGTTCGATACATTCGGTATCGTATCAGGCCTCACAGACGGTCATGTGCCGACGGCTTACGCCTTCGCACTGATTGCGATCCTCTTTACCGCGCTGAGCTACGGTAAACTGGTCCGTCGCTATCCGTCTGCCGGTTCCGCCTACACCTATGCCCAGAAATCCATCAGCCCGACCGTTGGCTTTATGGTGGGCTGGTCTTCGCTGCTCGACTATCTGTTCGCGCCGATGATCAACATTCTGCTGGCTAAAATTTATTTTGAAGCACTGGTGCCGTCGATCCCTTCGTGGATGTTCGTCGTGGCGCTGGTGGCCTTTATGACGGCGTTCAACCTGCGCAGCATCAAGTCCGTTGCGAACTTTAACTCCGTTATTGTTGTGCTTCAGGTCATCCTGATTGCCGTGATTCTGGGCATGGTTATCTTTGGTGTCTTCCACGGTGAAGGCGCAGGTACCCTGGCGAGCAGCAAGCCGTTCTGGTCTGGTGATGCGCATGTGATCCCGATGATTACCGGGGCAACCATTCTGTGCTTCTCCTTTACCGGTTTTGACGGCATCAGCAACCTGTCTGAAGAGACCAAGGACGCAGAGCGTGTTATCCCGCGTGCTATCTTCCTGACGGCGCTGATTGGTGGTCTGATCTTTATTTTTGCGACCTACTTCCTGCAGCTGTACTTCCCGGATATCTCTCGCTTTAAGGATCCGGATGCCTCTCAGCCAGAAATTATGCTCTACGTGGCGGGTAAAGCGTTCCAGGTTGGCGCGTTGATCTTCTCCACCATCACGGTACTGGCATCCGGCATGGCCGCGCACGCAGGCGTTGCACGTCTGATGTACGTAATGGGTCGTGACGGCGTATTCCCGAAAAGCTTCTTCGGCTACGTTCACCCAACCTGGCGTACGCCGGCGATGAACATCATCCTGGTCGGCGCTATTGCTCTGCTGGCGATTAACTTTGACCTGGTGATGGCAACTGCGCTGATTAACTTCGGTGCGCTGGTGGCGTTCACCTTTGTTAACCTGTCGGTTATTTCTCAGTTCTGGATCCGTGAAAAGCGTAATAAAACGCTGAAAGATCACTTCCAGTATCTGTTCCTGCCGATGTGTGGTGCGCTGACCGTGGGTGCGCTGTGGGTTAACCTGGAAGAGAGCTCCATGGTGCTTGGCCTGATTTGGGCGGGTATCGGCCTGGTTTACCTGGCGTGCGTCACGAAGAGCTTCCGTAACCCGGTTCCTCAGTACGAAGACGTTGCGTAAGAACTAAGTAAAAAAAACCGGAGACCATCGCCTCCGGTTTTTTTTCGCCCAAAATCTGTCAGACGATTTCCTGCGCATACTGATACAGCGCTTTTAACAGCGCCTGTTTTTCAGCATTTCCTTCATACTGGCTATACAGCATCTCCAGCTCCTGCGCGTAGCTCTGCAGAAACTCCGGTGTAAACACATGACGACGATGCTGAAGCCAGCGCGCCTGTTCGGTTTCATCCAGCGTGCCAGGATAGTTGCGCGCGCGGTAATTAAACATCAGTTTTTCGATACGTGCGTCCGCGAAGGTAATATCCAGCGCGGGTAAGTTACGCGGTTCGGTTTGCAGAACAATATTCATTGCCGCACGGTCTGCGTCGCTGAAAAAGCCGTTGTACAGCTGCGCATCGACGTTGTCGGACGGAACAAAGGGTTCGGCTTCGGCAAAGATCGCCACCACTTTCTCACGCACCTGCGGGTTTTCACGCAGCACCTTGAGGTTATCCAGGCAACGCTGACGGTTAATCCCCAGCCTGTCTGCATCCTCCGCGCGCAGAGTATTGGCCTGGGCCAGGACCGGACATTTATTGATATGGACCAATTTGACCGGCACCGCGGGCAGATCGCCGAGTTCATCTTTTGGGGTATAGAGCCGTTCGCGCAGCGTATCGCTGTCGAGATCGAGCAGCGGTGTAATATCACCGGCTAAATCCACCATAATCACGGCATTACGGTTATCCGGATGCCAGGCCAGCGGTGCGACCCAACTGGTATTGCCGCGCCAGGCGCCAAACATACCGGAGATATGCACCAGCGGTTTCATCTGCGGCACATCAATCAGCGTGGTGAGTTTCTGCTTGCTGCGGTGGCTCAGCAGATAGTCAAACAGCCGTGGCTGAGCGGTTTTCACCAGCTTTGCCATAGCAATGGTGGCGTAGACATCGGCCATCGCATCGTGGGCATTACTGTGCTCAATACCGTTCGCGCGCGTCAGGTGTTCCAGTCTGAAGCTCGGCAGCCCTTCATCATTCTCAGGCCAGTTGATGCCTTCCGGGCGCAGCGCATAGCAGGCACGCATAATGTCGAGCAAATCCCAGCGCGAGTTGCGGTTCTGCCAGCTCCAGGCATAAGGATCGTAGAAGTTGCGATAGAAGATATTGCGCGTCACTTCGTCATCGAAACGGATGTTGTTGTAACCGACCACACAGGTATTCGGGACGGTGAAGAGGTCGTGAATACGCCGGGCGAATGCGGCCTCGTTCACGCCTTTGTCCCGGGCTTCCTGTGGGGTGATCCCGGTGACCATTACCGCGCCGGGCTGGGGCAGGTAGTCATCGGCCGGCTTACAGTAAAAGACCTCAGGCTCGCCAATGATGTTGAATTCGTCGTCGGTACGGATGGCCGCAAACTGTGCCGGTCTATCCAGCGCCGGGTGGGTGCCAAAGGTTTCGTAGTCGTGGAACAAAAATGTAGGGCGCGCGGCTGAATCAGACACCAGTAATACCATCCTGTTAAAAAATGACGTCTCTATGGTAAACGATCGTGCAGGTCAGTCCGAATAAAAAGCGCCATCACCGTGCAAATTTGCGAGGCCGCTTCAGCGTAAAATCTGCTTTCTGTCACATTTTTTTGCAATTAAGCCAGGTAACGACAACAGAACTCCCGTAAAAAGGTCATCGATTTTTAATGACCTGAGGATATACCGTTGAAACGCCGTCTGTTTATTGCTGTTTCTTTACTCGCTTCGAGTGTCTCTTCTGCCTTCGCGGCCGATCCGCTGGATTTTTCGCCGCAGCCTCCGGCCATTCAGGCGGGCTCCTGGGTGCTAATGGATTACACGACTGGTCAGATCTTAACGGCGGGCAACGAACATCAACAACGTAATCCGGCGAGCCTTACCAAGCTGATGACGGGCTACGTTGTCGATCGGGCCATCGACAGCCATCGCATTACCCCGGATGACATCGTTACCGTTGGCCGCGACGCGTGGGCAAAAGGAAACCCGGTGTTTGAAGGATCGTCGCTGATGTTCCTGAAAGAGGGCGATCGCGTCTCGGTGCGCGACCTGAGCCGTGGTCTGATTGTGGATTCCGGTAACGACGCCTGCGTGGCGCTGGCGGATCACGTAGCGGGTGGTCAGCCGCAGTTTGTGAAGATGATGAACGACTATGTACAAAAGCTGAACCTGCGCGATACCCACTTTGAAACCGTCCACGGTCTGGACGCGCCGGGCCAGCACAGCTCTGCCTATGACCTGGCCGTGCTCTCCCGGGCTATCATTCACGGCGAGCCAGAGTTCTACCACATGTACAGCGAAAAGAGCCTTACCTGGAATGGGATCACCCAGCAAAACCGTAACGGCCTGCTGTGGGATAAAACCATGAACGTTGATGGCCTGAAAACGGGGCACACGTCGGGAGCGGGCTTTAACCTGATTGCGTCAGCGGTTGACGGTCAGCGTCGTTTAATCGCGGTGGTGATGGGTGCCGACAGCCCGAAAGGGCGTGAGGAACAGGCCCGGAAGCTGCTGCACTGGGGGCAGCAGAACTTTGATACGGTGCAGATCCTGCATAACGGCAAAAAAGTGGGAACAGAGAGTATCTGGTACGGCGATAAAGAGCAGGTGGAACTGGGCACCGACCAGGATTTCTGGCTGGCCTTGCCTAAAACAGAAGTTCCTAACATCAAAGCCAAATACGTGCTGGATAAAAAAGAGCTGGAAGCGCCGATTGCGGCTCATCAGCGGGTAGGGGAGATCCAGCTTTACGACCGTGACAAAGTCGTGGCGCACTGGCCTCTGGTGACGCTCGAAGCGGTGAATAAAGGCGGCCTCTTCTCCCGTCTGAGCGATTATCTGCATCACACGCTGTAACGGCCTGCATTAAAGCACATGAGCAGACTGGCGCGGTTGCGAGTCTGCTCACATAATAAACACTCCTCGTTTGCTGAACAGTTAAAACCTGCTTTATAGTGTATAAATATACAGTAATAAAAGGAGGCAGCATGGACTACAGCATCAAGCAGCAACAGAAACGTAAAATCGCCGGCTTTCATCTGGTCGGGCCGTGGGACAAAACGGTAAAACAGGGCTTCGAACAGTTAGTCATGTGGGTGGATGGACGTCACATTCAGCCGCTGGAGTGGGTTGCGGTTTACTACGATAATCCGGACGAGGTCCCGGCAGAAAAATTGCGCTGTGACACGGCCGTAACGGTCCCGGACGATTTTGTCATTCCTGAAAACAGCGAAGGCGTCATGATGACGGAAATCGCCGCTGGAGAGTATGCGGTGGCGACGGCACGCGTTGAAAACCATGACTTCGCGACCCCTTGGAACCAGTTCTTTAATTCCCTCTTGCAGGACAACAGCTACCAGATGGCCCCTAAACCCTGCTTCGAGCGCTACCTTAATGATGGTAACGCGGACGGTTACTGGGACATCGAAATGTATATTGGTGTAGAGCACAAAGCCGGTTAAGCCTGGTTATTACAGGGTTTTTCAGCCGGGTGTGATCCGCCCGGCTGAAAACACAGTACAATTGTGATTTGCCGTGTAGCTGGAGAGCGGGTGTGCGTCCCGACAAATCATTAACCCCTTTTGAAATTCGTCTGTACAAACACTACCGCGTGGTACATGGGTGCCGTATCGCGCTGGCTTTTGTGTTGACGTTTGTGCTGGTTCGTTTGCTGGATGTTCCTGAGGGAACATGGCCGCTTATCACGCTGGTGGTTGTGATGGGGCCTATTTCGTTCTGGGGGAACGTTGTTCCACGCGCCTTCGAGCGCATTGGCGGTACCGTTTTAGGCTCTGCCCTGGGGCTTATCGCGCTGAAGCTTGAGCTTATCTCGTTTCCGGTTATGTTGATCTGGTGCGGTGCCGCGATGTTCCTTTGCGGCTGGCTGGCTTTAGGCAAAAGGCCCTATCAGGCGCTGCTGATTGGTATCACGCTGTCGGTGGTGGTCGGTGCCCCGGCAGGGGATATGACGACCGCCCTGTGGCGAAGCGGGGACGTTATCCTCGGCTCATTGCTGGCTATGCTTTTTACCGGCATCTGGCCACAGCGTGCTTTTCTGCACTGGCGTATTCAGATGGCTAACTATGTCACCGCGTTCAACCGCGTCTATCAGGCCGGATTTTCCCCTAACCTGGTTGAGCGCCCCCGGCTGGAAAAACACCTGCAAACGATCCTCAACGATGTGGTCAGGATGCGCGGGCTGATTACCCCGGCCAGCAAAGAAACCCATATCCAGAAATCCATTTTTGAAGCCATACAGACGGTAAGCCGCAATCTGGTATGCATGCTTGAGCTGCAAATCAACGCGCACTGGGCTTCTCGTCCCAGCCACCTTTTAATGCTCAACGCCCATACCTTAAAAGAGACGCAGCAGATGACGCAGCAAACGCTGCTCACCATCGCCCACGCGCTTTATGAAGGTAACCCGCAGCCCATCCTGGCGAACAGTGAACGTCTGAATGAGATCGTTGCGGAGTTGAAGCAGTTAATGAATGAGCGTCAGAGCGATAACGTCGCGGAAACGCCTATTCATGGTTATGTCTGGCTGAGCATGGAGCTGGCGCGGCAGCTGGAGCTACTGTCGCATCTCATTTGCCGGGCGCTGCGCAAATAAAGAGCAGCTATCTCCATATGTGACGCCTGCTGCTTCGATTCAGCATCAATTGGGGTTATGATAGCTTTAAACGATATACTCATTGTCATTCGCAGCCGCTGTCAGTAAGGTTATTGTTACAACGGTTGCTTTAACGAATCCGAATCTCACATTATCAGGGGTGTAAAAATGGAAACTACCAAGCCTTCGTTCCAGGATGTTCTGGAATTCGTCCGCCTGTTCCGCCGCAAAAACAAACTGCAGCGTGAAATCCAGGACGTTGAGAAGAAGATCCGTGACAACCAGAAACGTGTCCTGCTGCTCGATAACCTGAGCGACTACATCAAGCCAGGCATGAGCGTTGAGGCTATTCAGGGCATCATCGCCAGCATGAAGAGCGACTATGAAGACCGCGTTGATGACTACATCATCAAAAACGCTGAGCTGTCTAAAGAACGCCGTGATATCTCCAAGAAACTGAAAGTAATGGGCGAAATCAAAAACGGTGAAGCCAAAAGCGAGTAATCGCCGATGAATACAAAAAAGGCTCTCTGGTGACAGAGAGCCTTTTTTATTACGCAGTACGCGGCTGTAGCTGATAAATCCAGGCGTTGACCTGTTTTCCATCCGGCGTGGTCACATTGACCTCAACCCGATCGTAGCCGTCTTCAAATTCGTCCAGCATTGGCCAGTGTGCACTCAGGCTATCAGAGATAAACAGAAAGCCCTCCACGTGTGGGCCGTCCGGGTGCAGCACTATTCCCGGAAAATCTGCCGCCGCGCCCCAGCCATGTTCGTAAAACGTCCCGGTGACAAAACCGGCCTGCCATTCGCCACCGATGTTTTCAAGAATATGTGCATTCGCGTGACCCGGGCGTAGCGTGCCGTAGACAAACAGAGCGTTCATTTTCCCTCATCAGCAAAGCAAAAAGCCTGCTATAAAAGCAGGCTTTTTAAATTTGGCTCCTCTGACTGGACTCGAACCAGTGACATACGGATTAACAGTCCGCCGTTCTACCGACTGAACTACAGAGGAATCGTTGTGGAGGCTTATCTTAGCGGCGAAAAAAGTTTTGTCAAACCTGATCTTAGCGATTAGCGATCGATTGATGATTCTGTCGACAGTTTGTTGTAAATCCACACATCTTTTTATGGAAAATACTTTGCAGGTTTAGCATTTCTCCCCCATCATTTGAAATGGAGTTTCAACTTTCTCGTTAAGGTCCATTTTGAACGTCACTGCCCCCCTACGCCAGGCGATTATGCGCACGCCATGGTATGCAAAGCGTAAAAGCTATCGTGTTCTGTTCTGGCGTGAAATCACCCCCCTTGCCGTGCCTATTTTCCTGGAAAACACCTGCGTTCTGTTGATGGGGGTCCTGAGTACCTTTCTGGTCAGCTGGCTGGGTAAAGAGGCGATGGCCGGTGTCGGGCTGGCGGACAGCTTTAACATGGTGGTTATTTCTTTTTTTGCCGCCATTGACCTCGGGACGACGGTTGTCGTCGCCTTTAGCCTCGGTAAGCTCGATCCTAAACGTGCGCGCGAGGCTGCCCGACAGTCGCTAATGATCATGACCATTTTCTCGATCGTGCTGGCGGCGGTGATCCACTATTTCGGCAGGGAAATTATCGATTTTGTCGCCGGTGAGGCCACAAATGAAGTTAAAGACCTGGCGCTGACCTACCTGGAAATGACGGTTCTGAGTTATCCGGCTGCAGCCATCGCGCTGATTGGCAGCGGCGCGCTGCGCGGGGCGGGCAACACCAAAATTCCGTTGCTGATAAACGGCGGGATGAACATCCTGAATATCATTATCAGCAGCGTGCTGATCTACGGCGTCTTCTCCTGGGACGGGCTCGGGTTCGTGGGTGCCGGGCTGGGGTTAACGATTTCACGTTATATCGGCGCGGCCGCCATTCTCGGGGTGCTGATGGCGGGGATCACGCCGTCACTGCGCCTTACGCTGAAGAGCTATTTCCGCCCCTTTAACTTCGCCATTATCTGGGAAGTGATGGGAATTGGTATTCCCGCCAGTATTGAATCCGTGTTGTTTAACGGGGGCAAGCTGCTGACGCAAATGTTTGTCGCCGGGATGGGGACTGACGTTATCGCCGGTAACTTTATTGCCTTCTCCATCGCCTCCCTGATAAACCTGCCGGGCAACGCCCTCGGTTCGGCGTCGACCATCATCACCGGTAAACGGCTGGGAAAAGGGCAGATAGGGCAGGCGGAACGGCAGTTGCGGCACGTCTTCTGGCTGTCAACCATTGGCCTGACGCTGATCGCCTGGGGAAGCGCCCCCTTTGCCGGGCTTATGGCCTCTTTTTATACCCACGAAGATGATGTCAAAGAGGTCGTTAAGATCCTGATCTGGCTGAACGCGGCCTTTATGCCCATCTGGGCGGCTTCATGGGTTCTGCCTGCCGGGCTGAAAGGGGCACGCGATGCACGCTTCGCGATGTGGGTATCGATGCTCGGCATGTGGGGTTGCCGCGTGGTGGTGGGCTACACGCTCGGGGTCATGCTTGGCATAGGGGTAGTCGGCGTCTGGCTGGGGATGTTCCTTGACTGGGCGGTGCGTGGAGCGTTGTTCTACTGGCGTATGGTCAGTGGGCGCTGGCTCTGGAAATACCCGCGAATAAAACAGGAACCGACGACCACAGAATCAATAGAATACCTGACAAATGCGCGAAGTGGAGAATAATTCGGCAAACAGTCAGAAATATGCATTCTGCCTTTGACATCATCGGGGAGCATCGATAATATGCGCCCCGTTCACACGATTCCTCTGTAGTTCAGTCGGTAGAACGGCGGACTGTTAATCCGTATGTCACTGGTTCGAGTCCAGTCAGAGGAGCCAAATTTAAAAAGCCTGCTTTTATAGCAGGCTTTTTGCTTTTCTGCGTTCTGAAAAGGTCCGATGCCACGGGCTTACAGCCGGGTCAGGCGAAACCGCCGCCCGGCATCCACTGCTATTTCTAATGGTTAACCCGAACCGGCATCGTCGCCTCAAGCAACCATTGCCGCGCGTCGCTGTCGACCAACGGTAACAGGGCCTCACGCACCTGCTGATGATACTCATCCAGCCACTGTTTTTCCTGTTCGTTCAACAGCTGTAACTCGACCTGGCTCAGGTCGATCGGGATCAGCGTCAGTGAGGAAAACGTGCAGAATCCCGGACGGCTTTCGACAATCTCCACCTGGTTTTCAATGCGGATCCCATGGCTGTCCGCCAGATAATATCCAGGCTCAATAGTCATGATGGTGCCGGCCACCAGGGGCCACGGGTTAACCTTTTTGGCGAGACGATGCGGGTTCTCATGGATAAGCAACTGATGTCCTACGCCATGCCCTGTCCCGTGATCGTAATCCAGCCCCATTTCCCACAACGGGCGACGCGCGAAGGCATCAAGCTGATGGCCCTGGCTGCCGGAGGGAAACTGTAAGGTTATCAACGACAGGAACCCTCTCAGTACGGCGGTGTAGTGCAACTTCTGCTGTGGCGGCACGCTACCCCATGCCAGCGTACGCGTGGCGTCAGTGGTGCCGTTATGATACTGACCGCCGGAATCATTAAGGTAAAAATGATGTTGACCGATGGGCTTATTGCTGGCTTCGCTTGAGTGATAGTGGCACATCGCCGCATTACTGGAGGAGGCGGAGATGGTGGCAAAACTTTGCTCAATAAATCCAGGCTGCTGTTTACGGAATGCAAGCTGCTGCGCCTGCGCTTCCAGCTCCGTCAGCGGTTTTCCCGCCGCCTCACGCAGGGGGACTTCACGGCTTAGCCAGGCCAGGAAATTCACCCAGGCAGCACCGTCCTGGTGATGACACTCGCGATACCCGGCAAGTTCGACCGGGTTTTTAGTGGCTTTCATCAGAGTGATGGGATCGGTTCGCCAGACTATTTCGCCCTCTGGCTCAATGGCAAAGCGCAGGGCGACCGGCGCGGAATCGGCATCAACCATCACCCGCTTGCCTTGTGACAGGCGCTGGCAGCGTTCGATAAAGGCATCCTGTGGCGCAATCCTGAACGCGTTTCTCACGCTCTCGGGTAGCTCGCTGAGCTTATTGTCGTTAACAAACCACTCCACGCTACCGTCACGATCAAGAAGGGCAAAGGAGAGGGGAACAGGACTGGATGGAATGTCAGCGCCACGCACGTTCAACAGCCAGGCGATGTTATCTGGCAGAGTCACGGCCAGATAATCGGCATCGTGTGCGGCCAGCACGGCGGCAACGCGCTGGCGTTTGGCGAGGCTGCTTTCGCCACTGACCTCCACCGGCATTTCTCGAATACGTCCCGCCGGCGCGGCAGGGCGATCGTGCCATAAGGTATCAAACGGCGACTGACTGAGTGGAACCAGTTCACAGGGTGTTGCAGACAGTTGCCCGAACTCCGTATTGGTCATTAGCAGTGCTTCAAACCCAATACGCATGCCGGCCCCGACGTTGGCTGTGAGCCATTCGGCCAGCGGTTCATAGTGCAAATGGTGGATTTCAATTTCATCCATATTGACCTGAAGGCGAGCCTGAACCTGATAGCGGCCATCGACAAACAGCAGGGCTGTGTTTTTCAGTACCAGCGCCAGACCTGCGGAGCCATCAAAGCCCGTCAGCCAGGCCAGCTTTTCATCGTACGGCGCGCAATACTCACTCTGCCAGGCATCCGCGCGCGGCACGATCATGCCATCAAGATTGTTTTCCTGTAGCCATCGGCGCAGGGCCGATAAGCGTGATGGGGTGTGCATGGTTTTTCCTTGTTCTTGTTAGCGGAATGGCGGCTCGTTGAAGGTACGTAATTTACGGGAATGCAGCCTGTCGCCTTCCGCACGCAGCAAATCAATGGCGCGAATGCCGATTTGTAGATGTTCGGAGATTGCCCCTTCATAGAAACGGTTGGCCTGACCCGGAAGCTTAATTTCGCCGTGCAGCGGTTTGTCGGAAACGCACAGCAGCGTGCCGTAAGGGACGCGGAAGCGATATCCCTGTGCGGCGATGGTGGCGCTTTCCATATCAATCGCGACGGCACGGCTGAGGTTGAAACGCAGCGCGGAGGCGGAGTAACGCAGCTCCCAGTTGCGGTCATCCGTCGTCACTACCGTACCGGTACGCAGACGCTGTTTAACCTCTTCACCCGGCATACCGCTCACCTCTTTGGTGGCGTCATACAGCGCACGCTGCACTTCGGCGATGCTCGGGATAGGAATATCCGGTGGAAGCACAGCGTCAAGCACATGGTCATCACGCAGATAGGCGTGGGCCAGCACGTAGTCGCCAATCAGCTGGCTTTCACGCAGGCCGCCGCAGTGTCCAATCATCAGCCACACGTCCGGGCGCAATACCGCCAGATGGTCGCAGATGGTTTTGGCATTTGACGGACCAACCCCGATGTTAATTAAGGTGATCCCCTGGCCGTCAGCGGTGATCAGGTGCCAGGCAGGCATCTGGTGTTTTTTCCACGCCAGGTCGGAGATGGCCTGCTCGGGTGCCTCGGTTTCCGCGGTGATCCAGATCCCGCCGGCGCAGGACAGCGCGATGTAAGGGCTATCCGGGTCGAGGATCTGGCTGCAGCCCCAACGGACAAACTCGTCGACATAGCGGGTGTAGTTGGTAAACAGTACAAAGGGCTGGAAATGGTCGACGGGCGTCCCGGTGTAGTGACGCAGGCGCGCCAGAGAGAAATCCACGCGGCGGGCATCAAAGTGCGACAGCGGTGAAAATTCTGCCGGGTGGTAGATACCATCCGCCGTCTCATCGCCAATCTGCGACAGCTCGGTGGTCGGGAAATGGCGCGTCAGTCCCGCGCTCATGGAGCGGTCAAGGGTTAATGCCGAACCGTCAATCACATACGGATACGGGATCTCATGCTGTGAGGGTTCAACGGCAATGTGCGCGCCGTAATCCTGATACAACAGCGTGAGTTGCTCTTCAAGATAAGGGCGGAACAGTGCAGGGCGGGTGACGGTAGTGCTGTAGCAGCCGGAGTGGGTAAAGCGTGCGTAGGCGCGCGTTTTCGGCGTGTTAGTCGCGCTGCCGTCCCAGGTGACGGAAAGCGATGGATAAACAAAAAGGCCCTTACTTCTGGCCTTTTCGTCGGGGAGTTTCCCTGTTTCGATATACTCACTGATGGCGCTGCGCAGCGCGTTGACGGACTGTTCATACAGTGCATCGAGTTTTTCCAGTGCCTGAGCCGGGGTCAGGCTGGAGCCCTTATTATTCATCTCTGTCTCCTTGTTCCACAGGTGTGCGACTCTACCCGATAGTATGTCACACGCCTGTGAAACAAAAGTGAGATCAGGTGTGGCTCGTCTCTTTCATCAATAGCGCCGTCGCTGCTGACAGCAGGCAACCGGCCAGCAGATAAAGTGCCACACTGTGCCAGTTGCCCCCGGAGAAGGTCACCAGCGCGGCGGCAATAAATGGCGTAAACCCGCCGCCGACCACGCTTGCCACCTGATAGCCTACGCCCGCGCCGCTGTAGCGATAGCTCGCCCCGAACAGTTCGGTAAACATGGGCTGCTGCACGCAGACCACCATATCGTGGGCGATGTTAGCGAGCATGATGGCAAAGAAGACAATCCAGAAGATCGACTGTGCCTCCAGCGCCATGAAGAACGGCCAGGCGCTGAGGGTGCCAATTAGCGCCCCGGTGATATAGACGCGACGGCGACCAAACCTGTCCGCCAGCCAGGCGAAGCTGGGGATAGTCAGGCAGCTGATCCCGCCGACCAGCAGGCCAATGTTCAGGAACAGCTCGCGGGGCAGACCGAGATTTTGCGTTGAATAATTGAGGGCAAACGCGGTCACGATATACATCGTCAGCAGTTCGCACAGGCGCAGGGCAATAATTTTCAGAAAAGCGCCAGGATGCCGGACAAGCGCTTCCATCACCGGCAGCCGTTTTCTGGCAACGGGCGGTTCTTGCCGCTGTTGTTCGAACTCAGCAGATTCTTCCATGCCGTTGCGGATCCACAGGGCAGCGACAACCAGCACGATGCTGAAGATAAACGGAATGCGCCAGCCCCAACTCAGGAATTGTTCATCGGTGGTGAAGTGGCTCATCAGCGACACCAGCCCGGTGGAGAGCAGCAGACCTACGCCATAGCCCACCTGCACGCCGCTGCTGTAAAACGCTTTCTTGTTCTTTGGGGCACTCTCAACGGATAACAGCGCCGCGCCACCCCATTCGCCGCCTACCGCGAAGCCCTGAATGGCGCGCAGCGTAACCAGAAGCACCGGCGCCCACCAGCCAATGGTGGAAAATGAAGGGAGAACGCCAATCAGCGCGGTGGCGATGCCCATCATCCAGACGGTGAGCATCAGCATGCGTTTGCGACCGAGACGGTCACCGAAGTGGCCGAAGATCACTCCGCCCAGTGGACGAAATAGGAAGCCGACGCCAAAGGTAGCAAACGCGGCGAGCGTACCCATTGCCGGGCTAATCTGGGGGAAGAATTCGCGGTTAAACACCAGCGCGGCAGTAATGCCGTAAAGCAGAAAATCATACCAGTCGACGACGGCACCCGCGAAGCTGCCGAGGGCTGCGCGGCGGGCACGATTGAGCGAAGGTGTCTCCTCGTTGGGATGTGTGGAGGTGAGAGTGGAGTCCATAGTTGTCCTGTCTGCACGTATTTCTAATTATTGGTATAAGAAAAGGTCACTCACATAGCCACCGTCATATAAACGGAACGTATGAGACTACCGCGCCAGGGCGCGTGTGCAAACTGATTTTATTTCCTGATGGGTAATGCAAAGCGGCTACGCTATGCTTAGCAAATCGAGGTGCGACTGAGGAAGGGAATATGTGTCGTATAAATGTGTTGAGTTGTCTTGCTGCATTACTTATCAGCCAGAGCGTTCAGGCGGTAAGTTATCCTTTACCGCCGACAGGCAGTCGGCTGGTGGGCACTTCGCAAACCATTACCGTGCCGGATCACAATACGCTACCGCTCGAAGCGTTTGCCGCGCAATACGGGCAGGGTCTGAGCAATATGCTGGAAGCGAACCCGGGCGTGGATCCTTTTTTGCCTAAATCCGGTACGCAACTGGTGATACCTCAGCAGCTGATTTTGCCTGACACCGTCCGCGAGGGAATTATCGTTAATGCGGCAGAAATGCGCCTCTACTATTACCCACCAGGCAGCAATACCGTTGAAGTGTTACCCATCGGCATTGGTCAGGCCGGGCGCGAAACCCCGCGAAACTGGGTCACGGCGGTAGAACGTAAGCAGGAAGGCCCCACCTGGTCTCCTACGCCGAATACGCGCCGTGCCTATGCGGCAGAGGGGAAAACGCTGCCTGCATTCGTGCCCGCTGGGCCCGATAACCCAATGGGACTGTATGCGATTTATATTGGCAGGCTGTATGCCATTCACGGGACAAACTCCAATTTTGGCATCGGACTGCGGGTGAGCCAGGGTTGTATTCGTCTGCGCAATAACGACATTAAATATCTTTTCGATAACGTCCCGGTAGGCACCCGTGTGCAGCTTATCGATCAGCCCGTTAAAGTGACGACAGAGCCGGACGGCAGCCGCTGGGTAGAGGTGCATGAACCGCTATCACGGAACCGGGCGGAATTTGAATCGACCCGGAAAGTGCCTTTGCCGATATCTGCCTCGCTGCGAACCGAGCTTGTCAACGAGGGGGCGGGCGCGGAACTGGAACGTCGGTCAGGGATGCCGGTTAAGCTCAGCAACTGAGGGCAATTTTACCTGCCGCAGAAAAGCAAAAAGCCTGCTCTAAAAGCAGGCTTTTCAAATTTGGCTCCTCTGACTGGACTCGAACCAGTGACATACGGATTAACAGTCCGCCGTTCTACCGACTGAACTACAGAGGAATCGTGTGAACGGGGCGCATATTATCGACGTCAGCCGGCCTTGTCAAAGGGTGGATCAACGCCTTTTGATCGTTTGCTGACAAAATCAGCAAAATGGCGTTTTTGACGCCGGAATGCACCGTAATGGTGCGCACATACCCCTAATGGGGCAGATCATAAACTGCTGTTTCAGTAATAAAACCGCTGCTTATGATTAGCTTTCCTTATTTTCAGCCGCTTAGCGACAAATCAGACCTCTTCGTAAAACTGGCATTCATATTGCAAAACCCTATCAACAATGAAAAGCCAGTACCGGCACAGCATTTCGAACAGGGGGCAAAATGAACTTAAGACGACTGAAATACTTCGTAAAAATCGTCGATATCGGCAGCCTGACTCAAGCGGCGGAAGTGCTGCATATCGCGCAGCCTGCGCTGAGCCAGCAGGTGGCTACTCTGGAAGGCGAGATGGATCAGCAGCTGTTGATCCGCACCAAACGTGGCGTGACGCCAACGGAAGCAGGCAAAATCCTGTATACCCATGCGCGCACCATCCTTCGCCAGTGCGAACAGGCGCAGCTGGCGGTGAATAACGTGGGCCAGACGCTGAGCGGCCACGTATCCATTGGGCTGGCTCCGGGAACGGCCGCGTCCTCTATTACCATGCCGCTGCTGCAGGCCGTCCGCGCAGAGCTGCCAGAAGTGCTGGTTTACCTGCATGAGAACAGCGGTTCTGTGCTGAATGACAAACTTCTTAGCGGCCAGCTGGATATGGCGGTGCTGTACGACCGCTCACCGGTGGCCGGGATCACCAGCCAGCCGCTGCTGAAAGAAGATCTCTACCTTGTGGGCACCCGCGACTGTCCGGGGCAGAGCGTCGATCTGACGGCCGTTGCAGAAATGAATCTTTTCCTGCCGCGTGACTACAGCGCGGTGCGCGTGCGTGTGGATGAAGCGTTCTCCCTGCGCCGCCTGACGGCAAAAATTATCGGTGAAATTGATTCCATCTCCACGCTAACCGCCGCTATAGCCAGCGGTATGGGTGTGACCGTTCTGCCAGAATCCGCAGCACGTTCGCTGTGCAGCGCGGCAAACGGCTGGATGGCGCGCATCACCACGCCTTCGATGAGCTTACCGCTGTCGCTGAATATGTCCGCGCGCGGATCGCTGTCACCTCAGGCGCAGGCGGTAAAAGAGATTCTGATGTCGCTGGTCAGCAAACCGTCTCTGGAGAACCGTGAGCTGCAGCTGGTGAGTTGATATTCCATAAAAGCATAAGATGCTGGTTTTTATTATTTGTTCTGCAGGTCGGCTGACTCTAACAATAGCGTTATGTCAGATGCGCCGGAGTGAATCGTGAATTTCCAGCAACTTAAAATTATCCGTGAGGCGGCCAGGCGGGACTACAACCTGACCGAGGTCGCCAATATGCTTTATACCTCTCAGTCCGGCGTCAGTCGCCATATCCGCGAGCTGGAAGAAGAACTGGGGATAGAGATTTTTATCCGTCGCGGCAAGCGTCTGCTTGGCATGACGGAGCCGGGAAAAGCCTTGCTGACCATCGCTGAGCGGATCCTCAACGAGGCCAGTAATGTTCGTCGCCTGGCGGATCTCTTTACCAATGACGCCTCGGGCGTCCTCACTATCGCCACCACCCACACCCAGGCGCGTTACAGCCTGCCGCCGGTGATTAAAGCCTTCCGTGAACTTTTCCCTGACGTCCGTCTGGAGCTTATCCAGGGCACACCGCAGGAAATTGACGTGCTGTTGCAAAACGGTGGGGCAGATATCGGCATTGCCAGTGAACGCCTGAGCAACGATCCGCTGCTGGTGGCTTTCCCGTGGTTTCGCTGGTACCACAGTCTGTTACTTCCCGTCGACCATCCGCTGAATCAGGTTACGCCCCTGACGCTGGAAGATATCGCGAAATGGCCGCTGATTACCTACCGGCAGGGTATTACCGGACGCTCGCGCATTGATGAAGCCTTTAACCGCAAAGGCTTAACGCCGGATGTGGTGCTGAGTGCACAGGACTCTGATGTAATCAAAACCTACGTCGAGCTGGGGCTGGGCATTGGTCTGGTGGCGGAACAGTCCGGTGGTGAACGCGAGACGGAGAACCTGGTACGACTGGATACGCGTCATCTCTTTGATGCCAATACCGTATGGCTCGGCCTGAAGCGTGGACAACTGCAGCGCAACTATGTGTGGCGCTTTATCGAGCTCTGCAACGCCGGGCTGTCCGTGGATGAGATTAAACGTCAGGTGATGGAGCCAGAAGAAGTGGCGATTGATTATCAGATTTAAGCCCCTTATAGCACCCATCCCCGTCGACAAGAAGCACAAGCCTGCAATTAAAGCAGGCTTTTTTATTGAAACCGTTTAATTTCCTGACCGCTAGTTCTCAAGAATATCCTGATGAATAACGATACCCTGTGACGTCATAAGATTGGTTTATAGTGAAATGTTTCTCATATTTTCCATTGGGTTAAATATAAGAATAAATAAAGAAATATGATTCTTTTAGATGAGGATAATACTCGCGTGCGGCAAAAAAAAGGGGCTGAAAAGCCCTATAACACGCCGAGCGAAGCGTTAACTAAAAGGGTATTTTTTAAATGCCGCCTGGTTTTCGAAAATGTCGGCTACCGCTTGAATCTTTTTAAAATCCCCGGCGTTAACGACGTGAGGGATCATTGACTGAATAAATGTCCAGATAACCGTACTGGTAACAGCAACCTGATCGGCCACCGCGTTTTCCGGGCGTGCTTCCAGCAGCGCGTTCCATTCCCGACAGGCAGCCAGTAGCTGGACGGTAATACGTTCTATCCACGGATTATGTTGTTTCTCCGCCGGGCGCAGATTGTGTTCGTACACATTTTGCACAGCTTTCTCTGCGGCGGCGAGGATAAAGCCCAGCGTCTGGAGATCGTTCGCCAGTGCATCCGGCGTCACGGGCAGGAGTCTCCGTTCAGGCGCGGCCTGAGCCTCAAAATAATTCAGTATGAGAGACGAGTCCATCAGACGTGTTCCATTCTCCAGAACCAGCGTTGGCGCTTTTACCGCAGGGTTAATCCGGGAAAATTCCTCAAATGTGCTGAATACGGACAACGGCTGGCTTTCAAACGCAACGCCATAAAGTTCCAGGGAGACCGCCACGCGGCGTACATAAGGAGAATCCATCATGCCAATCAGCTTTATCATGATTCCCGTTTTCCTGTCTGTGTGAAAAAACGCTTCATTGAAGATGATAAACAGACATTACAATAAATTCGTTATGGCGAATATCATCAGTATCTTACGGCCTGAGTGAGTATTACTGACAGATTGGCCGGTTAGCGTTTATCAGATTCAGTGTATGAGGGCGTGGTTTCATGTCGGATTTTCCACCTATCGCAAGTTTGCGTAGTTTTGAAGCTGTGGCTCGCCTTGGCAGCGTAACGCTTGCGGCGAAAGAGCTTCATGTTACCCATTCCGCCTCAGCCAGCAGATTAAAGTGCTGGAGGAAATGGTGGGGGTGAAGCTGTTTATCCGTCATGGGCGAGGGGTGCAGATCAACGAAGAGGGGCGTCTCTACGCGTTACAGGTGCGCGAAGCGCTGAATCATATCGCAGATGCCACCCGGTTAGTGCAGGTGAAACCGAGAATACTGGAACTGACGCTGGCGATGGTGCCGTCTTTTGGTTGTCACTGGTTGTTGCCGCGTCTGGAGCGGTTTCGGGAAAAATATCCACACATCACGCTGCGAATCCTGGCCAGTCTGACGATCACCCGCATGCAGCAGGAAGGGATAGATGTGGCGATACGCATGGGGAAAGGTAATTGGGAAGGAAGCAACTGCCATTATCTTTTTTCAGATGAACTGATTGTGGTTGCAGCACCCGGTTATAACGGCGGCGTCCTCCCGGCAACACCAGCTGAGGTGGCGAAGAGTAAAATCATATTCTCCATGGAGTCGTGGAAAACCTGGTGTTTCAATGCGGGACTGGAAAAAGATATTGTGCCCGGCGGGTTATGCATTAACGACTCAAATTTAGTCCTTGAGTCTGTCAGACTCGGTAAAGGTATCGCGCTGGAGCGTCGCTCTCTGGTACAGGATGCCATCACCCGAGGCGAACGGGTCCAGCTTACCCCTTTCACTGCACCTTATCCCTGGCCTTACTGGCTGGTGACATTGCAGTTAACGGAAGCGAAACCGGAGGTGGCTCTCTTTGGTGAGTGGCTGGATGAGGAAGTGGCGGCCTGGCGTCAGTTGACAGGGCCTGTGGAAAGTAACGGCTAACAGAAAAGCAAAAAGCCTGCTTTAAAAGCAGGCTTTTCAAATTTGGCTCCTCTGACTGGACTCGAACCAGTGACATACGGATTAACAGTCCGCCGTTCTACCGACTGAACTACAGAGGAATCGTGTGAACGAGGCGCATAGTATCGACCTCAGTTCGTCTTGTCAAAGGGGGAAAACGCACTTTTCGTTCGTTTGCCGACAATTTCAGCAAATCGCTGATTTTATAGCAAATTCGCGCTGAAATTACACAGTAAATTGCGCCGCCCGCAGGCGGCGCGCAGGATTAGAACAGTACGGAGTAGTTCAGACCAAACGTACGGCCACGGCCTTTATAAGTATACAGACCTGGTGCACCGTAGGTTGGGCTATACAGCCCCGGCGCACGCTGACCCCAGGCGGTGGTGTAGTCTTTGTCCAGCACGTT
Source organism: Enterobacter sp. 200527-13 (assembly GCF_027924865.1). Taxonomy (NCBI): domain Bacteria; kingdom Pseudomonadati; phylum Pseudomonadota; class Gammaproteobacteria; order Enterobacterales; family Enterobacteriaceae; genus Enterobacter; species Enterobacter sp. 200527-13. The sequence continues at coordinate 267,645 of NZ_BSCM01000002.1, read as the reverse complement.
TTCCACGCTGAAGCTGACTTTACCCACCGGCAGGTCGTAGCTGCCCAGGAAGTCGACCGTGTTATAGCCATCGATCTTCTTACCGTCGGCATCTGACACGTCAAAGGTCTGCGTACTCTGCACGCGCAGGGTCCAGTCGCCCGGTGCCCAGTTGACCCAGGCGCTGGCTTTCGACGGGCTGGCGCTGTCTACCGTCAGCTTCTCCCATTTACCGTTCTCGCGGGTTTCAGACTTAATGGCGTTAAAGTTCGCGCCGGTGCTCCAGTCGCTGTCGGTGAAGAAATAGTCCACCTGGCCTTCAATCCCGTAGATACGACGTTTGTCGTCTTCCAGGTTGATGGTCATGTCCGTTTTGTTGATGGTGATGGTTTTATCCGAGAGCGAGTAGTACGCCGCAACCTGCGTGCGCAGGTTATCGCCGGTGTAGCGCCAGCCCAGCTCATACGCGTTAACCTTAATGCCGTCCAGCGTCGAGTCGTTAACGTTCACGCTGTTCAGCAGGCGATAGTGCCCGTCGACAAGCTGGTAAGTACCGGAGCCGTAGTACTTCGCCAGGTCCGGAATTTCGAAGCCCTGGGAGAAGTTAAACCACAGCTGCTGCTGTTCGGTCAGACGGCCAAGGATCCCGGCGTTGAACAGGAAATTGTTGTAATTGGTTTTCCCGCCCGGTACCGCATCAGCCGATGTGGCTTTCCCGTTAGCGATGGCCTGTTGCTGGGTATAACCAACGAAGTCATCCACCTTGTTTTCGGTGTACTGATAGCGCACGCCGCCGCTCAGGGTAATGGCATCAATGTCGTAGCTGGCCTGCAGGAACGGGGCGAGGTTGGTAATGCTGTAACCCGGGTAACGGCCAACGTTATAAGCGTTCTCCAGATCCATACCGCCGCTTGCTGCCGCTTTGTCCAGATTGAAGAACTGCTGGTTAGCGTCGAAGGTTTCGTGGTCAGCATCCACACCCCAGGTCAGCGTTAAATCATCCATCGGTTTGCTGTTCAGCGTCAGCTTGCCGCCGTAAAAATCGGTTTTCTGCTGCGACGCACCGATGCTGCTCACCACGCCTTTGGTCAGTGTCGGGAACGGGTAGTAGGTCAGGCTTTCGTCACGATAGTAAATCTGTGCGACCAGATCCTGGCCCCAGAAATCGGTGTTGGAGTACTGCAGGTTAATCAGATGCCGCTCTGTGCCCGGCAGGCGGTCAGAGTTCAGGTTGCCTTTATTGTAGGCTTTGGCATCACCCGTAACCGCGGAGAAGTTTTCCCCGAGGAAAAGGCCGTGCTTCCCGTCGGACTCGCTCTTGTAGTATTGCGTCGTAAGCTGCAGCTGCTGGTGATCGTCGATGTTGAGGGTGCCTGTTCCCATCACATCCAGACGGTCGGAATACTGTAATCCGGTCTGGGTGTTATCAATAATCACCTCGTTGCCTTTGCCGTCGTACCAGCCGCCGTAGCGCTGATACGATACTGACAACCGGCCAGAGGCATTGTCGTTGCCGCCGCTCACCGCGGCTGACACGTTCTCATCATGATCGTTATGGCTGTTAAAGCCACTCTTTGCTCCGGTCTGGAACTCCACTTCGGTATCAGGCTGGCCTTTTTTGGTCACGATATTCACCAGACCGCCGGTACTGCCACCACCATAAAGCGAGGTTGCACCTGAGATCACTTCGATACGGTCAATGTTGAACGGATCGATGGAGTCGAGCTGGCGGCTGTCGCTGCGGGACGAGTTAAGACGCACGCCATCCACCATCACCATCATCGAGCGGCCGCGCAGGTTCATACCGTAGTTGGTGCGGCCCTGGCTGCTGACGTCCATGCCCGGGATCAACTGCGCCAGCACCTCTTTAATCTCTTTTCCACCCTGAACCTGCTGTTCAATCTCAGCACGCTCAATAACCCAGGTAGTCTGCGCCATCTCCGCCACGCTGCGGTGCGCGCGGCTGGCGGAGACAACAATATTTTCTTCCTTTTGTTCTTCCGCCCACGCAGAGGTAGAAAGCATTGCAAGCAAGCAAGGATTTAAAACCCAAAGATGAGAACGTTTCATTGTTATGTAGTTCCTGAATGTGTGTGTCAGTACTCGGTGGTTCTTGCTAAAGATTGATAAACCTGGCTGCTGTCCGGGCGGGGAGTGCTACGCCAGTGGATCACGCCAGGGGTGGTGGCCAGCTCAAACGGCTCGTCGTCGTGCGCGCGATTCAGAATTCGCGCGGCGCGCCAGGCCATCAGGCTGAGCTGGGGTTCGGCAATGCCAAGACGGTGCATCCCGGCATTCACGGCGAACAGGCGGTTGCTCTGCGGACCGTCCCATTCAAGGGTGAAATCATTGTTGATGCAGAAGGTTTCGTCGGCGTCCAGACGCAGGCGATGGGAGAGCGGTGCCAGAAACGCAGGCTGCACGGTGCGATAGCCGGTAGCGAAAATCACCACGTCGGTATCGAGTTGTTCACGGCCACCGTCAAGGTGATGCTGTAACGTCAGGCGCTTACCGTTCTCCTGCTGCGCGATCGCGGTGACCGAGCGAGAGGGCAGGAGGTGTGCCCACGGTTTTTCCCGCAGCACTTCGAAGCGGTGATACATGGCGCGATAAATCGCCAGCAGAGACTCCGTAGTGATGCCGTCAGAGGTCATCTTCTGCTCGTGCAGCATCTGACGACGCGCCTCTTCGCCAAGCGTGGAGAAGCTGTCTACATATTCCGGTGTGAAATACTCGTTGGCGAAAGCCGCTTCATCCAGCGCGTTATAATTGTTGCGTCGGGAAACCCAGTTCAGGCTCAGTGGCTGACCCCACTCCCCGCGGAAGATATTTAGAAACAGATCTGCACCACTCTGACCTCCGCCGACGACGGTGACGCGCTTGCCCGCTAAGTCCGGCGTGCGCAGCATCATCTCGCTGGCGTGGAAGCAGCTGTCATCCTGCGCCGGAGCGCAGTCAGGCAGGTTAATCTGTTTGCCAATTCCCACGCAGACGTGACGCGCCAGGAAGCGATCGCGCTGAGTCACCACGTCGAACAGACCGTTTTTTTCATCAAAACTGACCTGCTGTACCTGCTGGCTGAAGGACAGGTTGGTGAGGTTTTCCGCGGCCCAGCACAGGTAATCGGCAAACTCTTCGCGAGAGACGGTACGCTGCTCGGTGGTCAGAAAACGATAGAACTTTTTACGCTGCACCAGATAGTTAAGAAAACTGTGGCGATTGGTGGGCTCCACGGCGCTCACCAGATCTTTCAGGAAGCTGGTTTGCATATGGCAGTCCGGCACCATCATGCCAGGGTGCCAGGAGAAATGCGGCTTGCGTTCAAGAAACAGCGAACTAAAACCGTCCAGTCCTTCAGCCAGTGCGGCGATGCTGAGGTTAAACGGGCCAATACCAATGCCGATGAAATCATACGTTTTCATTGCGCTGACTCCTGGGAGACCAGAAAAAGAGGGTTATCAAGATCGGTGACATAGTTCGGCAACATGCGGCTGCCGCCGTCGTGTTCGGAGAAGGTCAGTTTGACCGGGTTGAGGATCACGCGAATAATTTGCGGCTTAAACAGATCAAACGTCGCAAAGCGTTCGGCGAGATCGGGATGCGCGGCCATATAGCGGCGCAATACCTCGGCCAGGATCTGGTAGAAACGGGTTTCGCTGACGCCGCTTTGCAGGGTAAGGCGTGAAATAAACCGCAGCACCGTGACAAAGTTACCGGTTTGCAGATCGTGAATGATGTAATCCGCACTCAGGCGCGCCGTGACGGACTTCACCTGTTCAGGCAGGCTTGCTGCCTGCGGGAAATCTTCATCCACCAGGCGCATGTCCCCCTGGAAATCTTTCAGCAGGATGCGTTGCGGGATGGCGTCTTTCATCACCAGCGTCACGTTCTGGCCGTGGGCGATAAGCGCCACGCCGTAGCGGCAGAGCAGGTGATAGAAGGGGATAATCGTCGCGTCAAAGAGCTTTTCCAGCCAGGCTTCAGCGGTCAAACCGGATTGGGCGATCCATGCGTCAATCAAGGGGCGTCCGGCGTTATCGCTCTCCATCAACGCAGCCATCAGCACCGCTTCTTCACCCTGCTGAAGATAACAGGACGGATTTTCGCGCCAGATAACCCCCAGCATCTCCTGATAGCGGTAAGGCGCTTTCGGCAGCGCGGCGTAACCCGGGTGGGAAAGATACCCGGCCGCGGGCTCGCCAAGCACCTGCGCGCCACAGCGAATAAGCGTGGCATCGCTGGCGAACTGCTGCTGTAACCAGCGTGAGGCCAGCGGGCCAGCGGCAATGTACTTACCCGGAATACCGCGATAGCAGGAGGTGTTGTAAATGGTCAGCGGCAGCTTGATGTCAAACGGCGCGCGGCGGCTGGCATTGGTGAGGGTACGCAACGATTGCTGCGCCAGGTACTCGTCGCCAAACTCGCCCAGCTCAACCATTTCGCCGCGCGCGAGTTGCGCCAGGAAATGGACAGCAATCTTTTGTTGCCACTGCCACGGATGCAGCGGCACGGGCAGCCAGTTATCATCAAGATCCAGCGCCTGCCAGCGGGCATCAAACCGGGCGCGCTCGGCGTTATCCATGGCGCTCGCCAGCAGGGTATTGATATCGCAATCAACATCGCTGCTCCAGACCAGGTGCGCACGTTGCACGGCGACCCAGTGCACGCGAAAACGGCCACGGTATTCCGGGGCATACTGGCGTAGCGCATCCAGCCCCCAGCCGCGGCGTCCCTTGTTAAAGATAAACTTAGGATGGCCGCTCATCAGGCACTGTAATTCGTCCGGGTCGAGATGAATGAGCGCATCAGCATCCAGCGTTTCGCGCGCCTGTAACAGCTGAATATCACCCCGCAGCGTGGCATAGAGATCTTCCAGATGCTCCGCGGTCTGCGCGTCGCTCATCTCCAGTACCGTCGCAAGCTGCAGCAGTGCAGTTTCTGCGTCCACTGCCTTACCGCTGACGGTGGTCAGGCTCGCGGGGTCGATATGCAGCCAGCCCCAGATCCCGCGCGTGGCCTGGAACTGCCAGGTCTCCGCGCCCATGGTGATTTGCCAGCGATTGTCTGCCAGCTGCCGGGCGCTCAGGGTGCGTTCATATTCCAGTTCGGCGAGGATCTTCGCCACCATGTCGCGGTTCACTTTCTGCCAGTACACGTTCACAGTCCCACCTCGCTGAAGAAGCGGTGACGCTGGTTCATGATGAGGCGCGAGCGTTTATGCGGGAAGTCGAACTCTTTCACGGTTTCGAAACCGGCAGACGAAAGATGGCGGAACAGGCGCTGGTTGTCGAAACGCGGCTCGGCAACGATGCGTGTTGTGCGTGGCTCATCCAGCCACAGATAATGGCTCAGACCGCGCAGCCAGCTGCGGATATACTGCGCGCCGCGCCAGTTTTCTTCCCCAACCAGCATGTGCAGGCCGCGGTCAAACGGCTGCCAGCGATAGTGACGGCCAATACGGTCTTCCGCCGCCCAGTAAATTTCAAAGTAGCCGAACGGCTGGTCATCAAAGCAGCCGATAAGCGGATAACAATAGGTCGAGTCGAGCTGACGGTGCAGGTAATTTTCCTGCTCCGCCTGCGGGCCGGCCATCTCCCAGAAGGCGTTAACGCGTGGGGTGTTCATCCAGCGGGTGAAACGTTCGCCGTCCTGCGCCACATCGGCCACGCGGAAACTCAGGATGCGTTTAATCTGCGGGTCGTAACGGCGATAGACTTCACCTTGCGGGCGGTGAGGGCGCAGCGGGAAGTAAAGCTGACGGCTTTCATCGAACTGCATGCCGCCGTGGTTCTGGGGCCGTTCTCCCTGCAGCCACAGGGGTAACTGCCAGAACGTTTCGCGCGCCAGATAATCTCCGCTGGCAAGCGTAAACAGCGCCTGCGCCTGCGGTTCATCCTGCCAGGCGGACCAGGGGAGCGTGACGCCGGTCAGTGCCGGTGCGGCGATAAACAGCTGATCCAGCGCGTCGACTAACCAGCCTTCCGGGATACCACCCACGCGCTCAAGCACTGCGCTGCCGTCGAGACCTAACGTCAGGGGCAGAGTGTTCTCCGTTGCGGTGCAGCGAAAGCCATAACCAGAATGGACGATATTCGCGTTTGCCATCACGCCTTCTCCTTGTAAAACGGGTTGCTAAAGTCGAAATAGATCACTGCCGGATCGGCGATGGTGTTTTCGTTGCGATCGTGCAGGTAACAGAAAAAGTTGCCTTTACAGTTCCAGGTTGGGCTGTCGAGCACGTAGTCGAGGCAGCGGGTCTGTTTCGCTGTTTTGCGTAATTCGGCCAGTGCGTCACGCACCTGCGCCATCAGGCTCTCTTCGCTGTCGAAACCGGCGGCGGCGAGGGCGGCAGTCACGGCAAGCGTTGAGTTCAGCAGCAGGTAGTAGGGGAAGTAGCGCAGCAGCTGGCTTTCGCCAAAACGGTTTTCCACATCATGTTCACCCGCCTCTTTTAGCCATTCATCGGCCCCTTCAGTCCAGGCGCTGCCCTGACAATCGCGGTAGATCAGCCCGACGGGGAAATCCTGCTGCATCTCAACGAGGATATTTTGCTGGTGCGCCAGCAGAACCAGGCCGTAATCCGCTTCCGCGCTAAACAGCGGAAGTAAAACGCGATCGCAATACGCCTGCACCCAGCAGCGCGCAGCCTCGGCGAGGGGTAAATCCAGGCGCTGGCTCAGACGACGTACCGCCGCAACCAGCAGACTGTCACCTCCGTCCGGGGCCGCCTGCGTCAGGCTCACCAGTACGTTGGTCTGGCTCTCTGGCGTCTCGAACAGCAGGTTCACGCGCAGGGCCATCAGGCTCTCTTCCTGGATGATGCCATTTTCATCACGCAGCCCCGCCCAGCCGTCTTCCTGCATAACACGCAGGGTCGGGTAGCGTGCCTGTAAGGTCTGCCAGCGCGCTGTCTTAGCCAGACGCGCCAGGCGCATACCGCGTTTAACCTCTTTCACCGACAGCGTGCGCACGGAGTTGGTCAGGCGCACGCTGAGGGAAAACTTGATCATGTCGCTGTTGGTTTCGCTGTAGAGCGAGCGCGAGGAACTGGTGGGCAGCCACTGCGCGCCCGCTTCGCCCAAATCCTGCAGGTCGCCGTTAGCCACAAGACGCTGGCACCAGGCCTGACCCAGCAGATGCTCGGCCTGCCACGGATGCATCGGCAGCAGCCAGCAGGTATCGGTGAAGTGACCGAGGAGCTCAGGGGCACTCTGCGCTGCGAAGCGCAGCAGGCGTTCGCGAAGAGAGACGGCCAGGCTGTCGCCGGCAATCAATTCACGCTTAACCGCAAACCAGCGCAGCGGGAAGCGGGAGGCAAAATCAGGCAAATAGCGGCGCGCTTCACTTTCGTTAAACGGCTCGTGAGATTTGGGGGCCGGGTGAAACGCATGGCCCACCAGCAGCGCCTGTTCTGCTTGCGCAAAATTCAGCGGTTTGTCACGCAGGTTTGCCCAGTTGTGGCGCAAATCGATGGCCTGCCAGGTGTGGGCATGGCTTTCAAGGGCACGTTGCTTAAAGCGAGCCAGCGTTTCGGTATCGAGTGAGCCTTTAACTGAAGGTTTTTCCAAGATTAAATCAATCAGTTGCGTGAAAGTGACGGCGTCACCGCTGTCGCTGTCGCGCTGGATAAGCATCGCCGGAAAGTGATACTGATGATGCTGAGTCGGAGAGAAATAGCGTACCGGAACCCGAATGGCCTGGGTTGAAGAGAGCGGAATATGAATCTGCGATAGCTCATCCGCAACGGTAGCGGGGAGATAGCGCCAGTCCTTCGTTTCACGCAACAGGGCGTTCAAAAAACACTGGGCCGCAACGTCTGTACCGGCGGAGCGGGGCAGAGTACGCATAGGTGTACCTCATTCCATGATTGATAATAATTATCGTTATGATATGCATTCTGTTTACAGTCGCAACTATTTTTGCAATATTTGTTTTCATAAACTTCAAGATTTCCACACATTTATTGACACTATGTTCACATTCTCATGCGCACTTACCCTGAAACACTGACGGAAAACCTCACCCCGAAAGCGAACTGGCCACTGGCGTTATGCGCCGGATTGTTAGGTATTGGGCAAAACGGGTTGCTGGTCATGCTGCCGCAACTGGTCACCCTGACCGGGTTATCGCTCTCCGTCTGGGCGGGGCTGTTAATGTTCGGCTCCATGCTCTTTTTACCCGCATCGCCCTGGTGGGGGCGTCAGAGCGAGCGACACGGCTGCAAGGTCGTGATGCAGGCCTCGCTAAGTGGCTATCTGGCAAGTTTCGTCGTGATGGCGCTGGTGGTCTGGGCGATGGCAAGCGGGATGATGAGTGCTGTCTGGGGGCTGGCGGGCCTGATCCTCTCGCGTACGCTGTACGGCCTGACCGTCTCAGGGCTGGTGCCCGCGGCTCAGACATGGGCCATCCAGCGCGCGGGGCTGGATAAACGCATGGCCGCGCTGGCGACCATAAGCTCCGGCCTCAGCTGCGGTCGTCTGCTGGGGCCGCCGCTGGCGGCGATGATGCTCAGCGTCAATCCGGTGGCTCCCCTCTGGTTGATGGCGATTGCACCGTTTATCGCTCTCCTGCTGGTCCTTCGAGAGGTCGCCGATCCGCCGCTGCCGCCGGTCGCACATCAGGCGACGCGTGTGCAGGTTTCAATGCTGCCGTACCTTGTGCTGGCGTTGCTTCTGGCCGCACTGGTGAGCCTGATGCAGCTTGGCCTGTCACCGCATCTCAGCCCTCTGCTGGACGGTAACCCACGAGAGGTGAGCCATCATGTCGCGCTGCTGCTGAGTCTGGCCGCGCTGGCAACGCTCGCTGCACAATTTCTGGTGGTCCGTCCGCAGCATTTCAGCCCAGTGACATTGCTCTGCCTGGCCGCGGTACTGATGGTGACGGGACTGGGGCTAATGTGTATTGCCGGTCTGGTGTTGTTCTACGTGGGGATTGTCATGACGTCGCTGGGAGCCGCCATGGCGACGCCGGGATACCAGCTGCTGCTGAATGAACGGCTGACCACCGGAAAAGGGGCGGGAGTGATTGCCACCAGCCACACGCTGGGCTACGGCCTGAGTGCGCTGCTGGTGCCTGTCGTCACGCGTTTATTCGGCGAGGTATTTTTAACGCAGGCCGCCTGGGTGATGGCGCTGATGTTTCTGGTGATGAGCCTATGGGTACGGGCGGTCAATCGTACCCATGTCGACCCGTCTTAATGGAGCTGGTGAGATGAATTGCCGGCAGGATCCTCATTTTGCCGCAGACGCAGCAGAGGGTCTTGCTGATAAAACTGACAGAACCGTTGCCAGAGGGCCGGGAAACGGGGGGCGAAAAGCTCAGGCGCGCTAAAGAAATATTCTGACAGCACCGCAAAGCACTCCGCAGGATCGGTTGCCGCATAGGCATCGATGCTGGCGGCACTTTCGCCCACCAGATCTATCTCATCCTGGATATTATCCATTGCCGCATGCAGATCGTGTTCCCAACCTGCAACCTCACGAAGCGGGATCAGCGGTACACCGCTGGCGCGATCCCCATTGCGGGTATCCAGCTTATGCGCCACTTCGTGAATGATCAGGTTAAAGCCAGATGCGTCGAAGGAATCCTGAATATCAAGCCAGTTCAGGATGATGGGCCCTTGCTGCCAGCTTTGCCCGGACTGCACCACCCGTTGGTTATGCACCAGGCCGAAATCGTCCTGCCATTCATCGTCCACCACGAACGGTGCAGGGTAGATGAGTACTTCATGGAAGCCATCCAGCCACTCAATACCGAGTTCCAGTACCGGCAGACAGAAAAGCAGGGCGATACGCGCGTTTTTCAGGGGATCCAGCTCGAAGCCCTGCAGCGGAACCAGACGTTTTTGCTGCAAAAAGCGATCCGCCAGTTGAACCAGTTTTGATTGTTCATCCGGCTGAAGATTAGCCAGAACAGGGATCGCCAGCGCTTCATCCCACGGCAGCGCCATATTTCGGCCAGCGTCATTCGTTTTCCAGGGCCACTTAATCATCGCTTTGCTCGCAAACTCGTCACTTGAACAAAAGGGGAAGGTAAGGTTCTGTTAAAATGCCAGACATTCGGTCATTGCTTCAATTCCAGCCTGGATAAACTATCACTTCGTACGTAACGGTGGATAGCGGTTTGCTGGTATCACCTTCATTTTGTGAACTCAGTCGAAGCCTAATCTTATGACACTTACCCCATTAAGGTCAGCGTGAAAACCAACTCCTTAAGGAATTTCGGCGCTTCACCGGTTGCGGCAGGACAATAAGCCGCTATTATTTTTGACTTTCGTTCGTATTGCCAGACAGGACATTCAGACGCTATGCCCGTAAATTTTGACCTTAACGATCTTTATGCTTTCAGAGCGTTAGTGGAATACGGCAACTTTCGGGTTGCTGCTGAATCTATCTGTTTGTCCCCGTCAGCACTGAGCCGCAGGATTGAAAAACTGGAGGCGGCGCTGGGAGCGAAGTTGTTTGACCGGACCACCCGCCACGTGGCTCTGACACTGTACGGGCAGAACTTTGCTGAACGTTCAACGCAGTTGCTCGATAACGTTGAGTCCATGCTGGCTGATATTGATAAAGTGAGTGAAGAGCGGACCGGGCTGATTACCGTCGCTACGGTACCGTCTGCGGCCTATTACTTTATGCCGGATGTCATTCGTCGCTTTCAGTCCCGTTATCCGCGTGTCCGGATTAAGCTCATCGACAGCAGCGCGGGGAATGTCATTGACGCGGTTGCCCGTAGCCAGGCGGATTTCGGGATCTGTTTCGCCGGGAGTTTGCCCTCTGAAATCGAGTTTTTCCCCCTTGTGGAAGATAGCTATGTCGCCGCGTGCAGGCGCGATCACCCGCTGGCAAAAAAGACTCACCTGACGTGGCAGGCGTTTTATCAGCAGGACTATATCATCCTCGACAAAACGTCAGGCAACCGTAACCTGCTCGACCGGATGCTGGGGGATATCGTGCCTGCGCGTCCCAGCGTTTGCGAAACGCGCCATGTGACCACGATGCTCGGTATGGTAGAGGCGGGCATCGGCATTGCTGCCGTGCCCGCCATGTCGATGCCGACGTCAGAGCACTCGCTACTGACGTCTGTCCCGCTCGTGGCACCGGAGGTGAAACGCACTGTGGGGCTGATTCGACGCCGGGGGCGTATCCAGTCTTACATTGCGGCTGAACTGGAAAAACACATTACTGAGCAGTACCGCGGGACGTGACGGGGCTCATCCCCGTGTCGCGAATCACGGCGCTGGACTGTGTCGAGGAAAGGTAATCCAGCAGCGCTTTCCCTTCGCCAGGATGGTCGGCGTGGAGGGTCACGGCGCCAGCAAAGCGGGTGATGTATTGCAGGTTGTCCGGGAGTTTGCCAATAAACGTCACCCCTGGAATCGGCAGCAGTTCGCTGACCTGCTGGAAACCTACCGCGTATTTCCCTTTCGCCACTTCTTCGGCGACGGGGATGCGCTCAACCTTCGTTGCTTTACCCATCGCCTCTTTTTCAATCCCCAGCGTTTTGAACAGCGTCTGGCTGACGTATCTGCCGCTGGCGCTGTCGGAGTAGGCGATGGACTCCGCCTGAAGCAGCGTATGGCGAAGTTTTGCCTCGTTACTGATATCCGGGACGTCTGCGCCTTTTTTTACCACCATACCGACAGGGGAGTCCGCAAGTTCCGTGCGCGAGCCAGGCTGAGTCAGGTTGTCCTTTTCAAGTGTTGCCAGCGCATCGCCCACCATGATCACCACGTCGGCTTTTTCCCCACGCGCAAGCCGGTTAGGAATTGCCTGCGGAGTCGTTCCCATAGACGGGCCGGGAATGAGCACAATGTTATCTCCGGTCTGGCGTTCATATTCCGGTGCCAGCTTTTCAAGGGCGGCTTTGAAACCGCCTGAGATCATGACCGTCACCTCTTTCGCTGAGGCACTAAAGCTCAGGACGGTCAGTATCAACGCGCTGGTGGTCAGTCGAGGAATCAGTCTCATGCCGCCCCCTCTGATTTCACGGTATTTTGCAGCGTCACTGCACGACGACGGTACAGGTAGAGCGTTGCCAGCAGGGCGCATACCGCGGCGAAACTCATCCAGTAGCCGGGAGAGGCTTTATCCCCGGTATATTCAATCAGCGCGGTAGACATTACCGGCGTGAACCCCCCAAATACCGCCGTTGCCAGACTGTAGGCCAGAGAGAAACCCGCCACGCGAACTTCAGAAGGCATGATCTCCGTGAGCGCCGGGATCATCGCACCGTTGTACAGGCCATAGAGGAAAGAGAGCCACAGCAGGACGCTCAGCATCATTGAGAAGCTCGGTGCCTGCGCCAGCAGCGTCAGTGCCGGGTAGCTCGTCGCCAGAGCCAGCAGCGTCATGGCGATAAGCACCGGTTTACGCCCAAAGCGGTCCGATAGCGCACCGCCTACCGGCAGCCAGATAAAGTTGGAAATTGCCACCAGAAGCGTGACCAGCAGGCTGTCCGAGGCGCTGAGCATCAGCACTTTTTTCCCGAAAGTCGGCGCGTAAACGGTGATCAGATAAAAGGCCGTGGTGGTCATTGCCACCATCAGCATGCCGGCAATGACCACCTGCCAGTTACCGAGCAGGGTTTTAAAGACCTGATGCATCTCCAGATGATGGCGGCGTGCGTTGAATTCCTCTGTCTCCTCCAGCTTGCGGCGCAGGAAAAAGATAAACGGTACGATTAAACAACCGACCAGGAACGGGATACGCCAGCCCCATTCACGAATGGCGCTCTCTGCCATCAGCGCATTCAGCGCAAACCCCATGGCTGCCGCAACCATAATAGCGACCTGCTGGCTGCCGGACTGCCAGCTGGTGTAAAAACCTTTGCGGCCGGGCGTGGCAATTTCTGCCAGATAGACCGATACGCCACCTAGCTCCGCTCCGGCAGAAAAACCCTGCAACAGTCGGCCAGTCAGAACCAGTAACGGTGCCCACAGACCTATGCTGTGATAAGACGGAATAAGTACGATCAGGAAGGTACCCGCCGCCATAATCGACAGGGTCACGATGAGTCCTTTTCTGCGCCCAACCTTGTCGATATAGGCACCCAGTACGATTGCCCCGATGGGGCGCATTAAAAATCCTGCGCCGAAGACGGCAAACGTCATCATCAGGGAAGCAAATTCACTGCTCGCCGGGAAAAAGGTATGCGCGATGTAGGTCGCATAAAAGCCGAAGAGAAAGAAGTCGAATTGCTCGAGAAAGTTGCCGGACGTCACGCGAAGTATCGCGCCCGCTTTCGAGCGAACGGTTGCAGGTGAGGTTGAGGAAAACATGGTTATCTCCAGTTTATTGTTGACGTTTTGCTCGTCTGTTTCTGAAAACTGGATCAAGAACCCCAAATTTATAAGCGCAATTAATACATGGACTGATGCATTTAACGCATCAATGGCGAAGAGCCGATCGGGAGTGATTGTCGTAACAGCAACTTAACAATTAATTGATTTTTTATTCACCAGTTTGGGTAAGTCACTGATATTGCCGTTTTGTGACATCGCGCAGAGGCACCCCTGTTTGCAGCGAATACAAAAGCCAGGCGATGCCTGGCTGTTAACTATCACTTACCGCAACGCGTTGGCAATCGCACTGAACATCAGTGAGGCTTCCAGCGGCTGTGCGCTAAACGACGGTTCGGCCTGCGGCCAGGTGGACCACTGAACGATCACCAGATTTTCCGCCTGGTTTACCATGATCATCTGCCCAAAAATGCCCAGCGCCCAGAGCGAGCCTTTCAGCGACTCATTCGCCGCGGGCACCACCTTCGTGGCCGTGACGGGCACTTCGTTGTTCCACCACTGATAGCCGTACAAGCCGGTCGGGTGTGCGTCAGAGACAGAGCCATCAGCCTGCGTCCAGCGTGAGGCGTCTTTCACCCAGTTGTCAGGCAGGATCTGTTTACCGTTCGGTAGTGTGCCGTTATGCAGGATAAATTCCCCGAAGCGTCCCCAGTCTTCCAGCGTGGCGTTAAAGCCATGCGCGCCGACATCATGCTGACCTTTACGGTAGGCATGCCACACACCGTCGCTCGCCATGCCGTACGGCTGCCAGATGCTCTTCTCAAGATAGGCGGCCAGGGTCATGCCCGTTGCACGCTCAAGCACGTCACCCAACAGCCAGGCGCCACCGGAGGAGTAAGACCAGTGCTGGCCTGCCGGGTGTTCGCGTTTCAGCCCGGACACCAGCTTACGCACGCAGTCATAGGTGCCTGGTTTCGCTTCGCATTCGGTGAGCTGCGCGAAATCGGAGGCGGGATTAGTGTAGTCTTCGTTCCATGCCACGCCGGAGGTGTGGGTGATCAGCTGTTTTAACGTCACGCCGTCCCAGGCGGTGCCTTTCAGGTCTGGCTCGTATTGCGTGACCTGGTCGTCGAGTGAGCGAATTTTTCCCTCTTTGAGAGCCACGCCAACCAGCGTTGAGACCACGGATTTCCCGACCGAACGGGAGGTCCAGAGCGTCGTATCCGTATTGCCTTCGCCGAGATATTTCCACGCGATTTTGCCGTCTTTCAGTACCAGCATGCCGCTCACGTTCTGACGTTTCAGGTAGTCCTGCAGGTTATAGGTCTTGCCGTTGACCTGATAGCGGGCGTCAGTGAGCGGTTTCTCTGCGCTGAGCAGCGGCGTGGCGTTGCCGTGATGGAACACATCTCCCGCGTAGTTGCGGTAGTCATTTCGAAAGCCGACCACGCGATCCGCCTGACTCCAGGTGAGCATCTTGTGCGTGTCAGGAAGCTGTTTGTCGAACGGAGCAGGGCAGGTGTTCAGGTCAGTACCGTCGCAGGCAGCCAGCGCGACAGGCGCAAACAGACCGCTGCACAGGCTAATTACAACGCCCGCCAGCAGCGTGCGGTTCAGTGAAGGATAATTCATCATTTTTCTCGCTGTGATTAGGAACGCCTTCAGTTTAAGAACCCGCGACTTATAATAAAAAACGCGTAATGGGGGAAATTCCCCCCGAAAACTGAATGGAGAGTGGCGTGTCGACGGTAATTTATTCCTTTGCCCAACTGGAAGCGTTTACCGCCGTGGTGGAATACGGTGGCCTGACAAAAGCGGCGATGAAGCTCGGGAAAGATCGTACGACGCTGCGCGACCTGATTGATTTTCTCGAAGATGGATTAGGGTACAGGCTGTTTGTGCGTGAAGGACGCACGCTGCGTCTGACCCCTGAGGGCGAGCAGCTGCAGCGGCAGGCGCACCTGCTGATGCGCCAGGTGAAAGCCTTTGAGGCATTTGCCAGCGCAGTGCCGGAGCGTGCTACGCAGGACATCACGCTGGTTTACGATCCCTTTACCTCGAGGCCATTTTTGTAGGCGCTGATTGGCGAGATGGCGAAGCGACATTTACGTCTGAGCCTGGTCAGCGCCTCCCGGGATGAGGCTGAAGCGATGCTGGCCAGCGGGCAGGCGGATCTGGGCATTTGCCAGGCACGTAATCGCAGTGTGGGTAATGAAATGGAGTGGCGGGCGCTCGGGGCGATCGATATGGATTTCTACGCCTGCAACACGCTGTTCGCCGAAGCCACGCAGCCGCTGTCGCTGCTTGAGTTGTCGCTGGTGCCGCAGGTGATTATGCACGCCGCCTCGGATGAGCCGGTGGCGCGTCGTCTGCAGATTTCGGGGCACACCCTTTTTACCAACGAGCTGGAGATGTTGCGGGGCCTGCTGGAGCAGGGATGCGGCTGGGGGTTTTTACCGACGCATTTCCAGCCGACCGGGTGGAAAAAGGTAAAAAGGCTGCACACCGAAGTGGGCAGCCAGGGGATAAGTCAGACGATGGTGACCATCTGGAAGCCGGGAAGCGACAAGCGAGAGAGGATCGCTGAAACGCTGTCACTGTTACCGGCGTTGTGGAAAAACTCAGCGCTGTGAACACCCATTGCACTGCTGATTCTGGATCTGCTGGAAGAAGTCGTTACCCTTGTCATCCACCAGGATAAACGCCGGGAAGTTTTCCACTTCGATTTTCCAGATGGCTTCCATACCCAGCTCAGGATAGGCCACGCACTCCAGACGCTTGATGCTGTTTTGTGCCAGTACCGCCGCCGGGCCGCCGATGCTGCCGAGGTAGAAACCGCCGTGCTTATGACAGGCATCGGTCACCTGCTGGCTACGGTTGCCTTTCGCCAGCATGATCATGCTCGCACCGTGAGACTGCAGCAGGTCGACGTACGAATCCATCCGTCCTGCCGTGGTTGGGCCGAGAGAGCCTGATGCATAGCCTTCCGGAGTCTTGGCCGGGCCTGCGTAGTAGATTGGATGGTCTTTGACGTACTGCGGCAGTTCTTCACCGTTGTCGAGCAGCTCTTTCAGCTTCGCGTGGGCAATATCGCGCGCCACGATGATGGTGCCGTTCAGCGACAGGCGGGTAGAGACCGGATGAGCAGAAAGCTGGGCCAGGATCTCCTTCATCGGCTTATTCAGATTGATGCTGACCACGTCGCCTTCGCCCTGCTGGCGCAGGGATTCAGGAATATACTGGCCCGGATTGTGCTCCAGTTTTTCAATCCAGATACCGTCGCGGTTGATTTTGGCTTTGATGTTGCGGTCAGCGGAGCAGGAGACGCCCATGCCAATGGGGCAGGAGGCACCGTGGCGCGGCAGACGGATCACGCGAATATCATGGGCGAAGTATTTCCCGCCAAACTGTGCGCCCAGGCCGAGGTTCTGTGCTTCCTGAAGCAGTTCCTGTTCGAGCTGAACATCACGGAACGCCTGACCGTGTTCGTTGCCTTCGGTGGGCAGCGCGTCGTAATAGCGCGTTGAGGCGAGCTTAACGGTTTTCAGCGTCGCTTCAGCCGAGGTTCCCCCAATCACGAAGGCAATATGGTAAGGCGGGCAGGCCGCGGTACCCAGGGTACGCATTTTCTCAACCAGGTAGTTTTTCAGCTTCGCCGGGGTAATCAGCGCTTTGGTTTCCTGATAGAGATAGGTTTTATTCGCGGAACCGCCGCCTTTTGCCATGCACAGGAATTTATACTCGTCCCCGTCGACGCTGTAGAGATCGATCTGCGCAGGCAGGTTAGTGCCGGTATTGACCTCTTTATACATATCCAGCGCGGCATTCTGGGAATAACGCAGGTTATCTTCGATGTAGGTGTTATAGACACCCTGACTCAGCGCGGCTTCGTCACCGCCACCGGTCCAGACGCGCTGGCCTTTTTTACCCATGATGATCGCTGTGCCGGTATCCTGGCAGGTGGGCAGCACGCCTTTGGCCGCGATTTCAGAGTTGCGCAGGAACTGCAGGGCAACGTATTTATCATTTTCGCTGGCTTGTGGGTCGTTAAGAATAGCGGCAACCTGTTTCTGATGCGAAGGGCGCAGCATAAAGGCGGCGTCGTGGAAGGCCTGCTGTGCCAGCAGCGTCAGCGCTTCGGGTTCCACTTTCAGGATCTCCTGACCCTCAAATTCGGCAACAGAGACGTGTTCTTTGGTCAGCAGATAGTATTCGGTATCGTCGTGTGCGAGAGGGAAGGGGTTCTGGTAGTAAAACGGTTTGTTTGACATAGCGTATTGCTCCAAAAAAATAAAACCGCCGGAGAGGTAGCCCGGCGGTCAGGGATCAGAACATCATGGACATCCACGGATAACCAATCAGCAGCAGGGCCGCCAGGAAGATGGCACCAAAGATGGTGCCGAGGCGCCAGTAGTCTTTGGTTGGCAGGTAGCCGCTACCGTAGTAGATAGGGCTAGGGCCGGTACCGTAAGGGGTGATAATCCCCATGACACCCAGGGAGGTCACCATCAGCAGGACGAACACCTCCATATTCATGCCAGGAATGGTAGAGGCGATGGTCAGCATCGCTGGCAGCAGCGCCGTGGTGTGTGCGGTGGTGCTGGCAAACAGATAGTGCAGCAGGTAGAACGCCAGCAGCAGTACGATGGTGGCAACACCCGGCGAGATACCGCTCATCAGCAGACCGCCTTCTTTACCCAGCCAGCTAATGAAGCCCGTGGAGGAGAGGCCATCCGCCAGCGCAACCAGGGTGGCGAACCAGACGAAGGTGTTCCAGGCGGCTTTATTCCCGGTGATATCGTTCCACTCCAGCACCCCGGTCCACAGCATCAGACCCACGATTAACAGTGCAGCCATCGCCGGTTCAATCCACGCGGCGGCGAAGATCCACATCAGCAGCGCGCAGCAGACGAAAATCAGCAGCAGGATTTCGTTACGGGACAGTTTGCCCAGTTTTTCCAGTTCACGGGTCGCCCACAGCGGCACTTCGTTGTTCACTTTAACTTCAGGCGGGTAGAACCAGTAGGCCAGCAGCGGCATGGTCAGAATCAGCAGCACGCCCAGCGGCAGGAATGCGATAAACCAGGTGCCCCAGGAGATGTCGATCCCCACGGTGCTTTTCACCAGCGCCAGCGCCAGCAGGTTCGGTGCGAGGGCGGACAGGAACATTGAGCTGGTAATACAGGCCGCGGTGATCGCCACCCACATCAGGTAAGAACCAATTTTACGCGCGCTTGGATCGTTTGGTTTCGAACCATACAGCGGCGGCAGGTTAGCGATAATCGGATAGATGGTCCCGCCGCTACGCGCGGTGTTGGAAGGTGTAAACGGTGCCAGCAGCAGGTCTGCGAAGGTGATAGCGTAACCGAGCGTCAGGCTGCGACGACCCAGATATTTCACCAGAATCAGCGCCAGACGGCGGCCGAAGCGGGTTTTGTCATAGCCTGCGGCAAACATGAAGGCACCGAAAATCAGCCATACGGTAGAGTTACCAAAACCGCTCACGGCCCATTTAAAGGAGGCACCCGCCAGTTTGAATTTCGGGTCGGCCAATTGTTCCGGGCTGAACAACACCCACTGGCTGCAGAGCGCAATCGCCACGACGCCGGTCAGGCCAATGACCGCGCCTGGCAGCGGTTCGAAGATCAAACCGACAATCACGCCGACAAAGATAGCGAAGTAGTGCCACGCGTAAGGAGGAAGCCCTTCCGGGACCGGAACAAACAGTAACAGCACGGCAACGACAACGGGCAATGCCATCATTAGCAGACGTTTTGCCTTTCCGTTGGATGCTTGACTCGCCACAGGGGGCGTTACAGCAGTTTTTGTATTCATAGTTTCGCGTCTTAAGTTGTCAGGAATTCGGTTATGCGCTGAAATATTCATTTGCTTTCTTTAGTTTGTTTTTATTTTATTTAGTTACTAAAGGTGCGCATTTGCTATTTCAGCAATAGCGATTTAACGCATTTTTGATGCGCTAAATTAAAAATTGATGATATTTATATATTGCGCCTTTGACTGTCTCGATGCTTGATCGCGATCAAAAAAATAGAGTTGCAGTGGTGTTTTTGTTCAACTGATAATAACCACTCTGGTGTATGTGGGTATTATTTATTTTGATATGGATTTTACTCAATGTTGTTAACATTTCAAATAACCATTTTCATATAACTATTTGTTTTTAATGGTTTGTTTTTGTCTCTTGGGATCGTGAAAAGGTCATTGATACGTTAACAGTGTTTAAAGGATTGTGAATGGAGTAATTAATATTGCTAACACCAATGTGTTATTAATGTTATTGAAGGGATTAAATAGTTTTTTAACTAACGTAATAGCTTTAGAAACTAAAAAAATCATTATATTAGTATTATGACATCGGAATAAAAAATCGAAATAAAACTGAGCCCGATAACGAATTCTTAATTTTAAAGTTTGGAGTTTCTATTATGAGCACTAACGAACGTATTCTAAGCCCCTTCACATTACCGAATGGTACCGAACTGAAAAACCGTTTGTTAATGGCCCCTATGACGACCTGTACCGGTTATTACGACGGTACGGTGACCAGCGAGCTGGTTGAGTACTATCGCGCCCGCTCAGGCAGTATTGGTACCATTATTGTTGAGTGCTGCTTTGTTGACGATCTCGGTCTCGCCTTCCCGGGTGCGATTGGCATTGATAACGACGAGAAAATCGCCGGGCTGGCGAAGATCGCTGAGGCGATTAAGTCCAAAGGATCTAAAGCGCTGCTGCAGATCTACCACGGCGGCCGCATGGTTGATCCGAAACTGATCGGTGGCCGCACGCCGGTGGGGCCAAGTGCCGTTGCCGCGCCACGTGACGGCGCCGCCACGCCGGTTGCCCTGACGGGGGAAGACGTCGAAGGGATGATCGGTAAGTTCGGTGAAGCAGTACGCCGTGCGATTCAGGCGGGTTTCGATGGCGTTGAAATCCATGGGGCCAACACCTATTTGATTCAGCAGTTCTACTCTCCAAACTCTAACCAGCGTGACGACGAGTGGGGTGGCAGCCGCGATAACCGCGCGAAATTCCCGCTGGCCGTGCTCGACATCACCCATAAAATGGTGCGCCAGTACGCCGATGACGCCTTTATCATCGGCTATCGCTTCTCCCCTGAAGAGCTGGAAGAGCCGGGCATCCGCTTTGAAGACACCATGTACCTGCTGGAAAAGCTGGCCGCGCGCGGTGTGGATTACCTGCACTTCTCCGTTGGCGCAACCCTGCGTCCTTCTATTGTCGACACGCAGGATCCGACCCCGCTTATCGAAAAATACCGCGCAATGCGTTCTGACACGCTGGCGCAGGTGCCGGTCATGGGCGTCGGTGGCGTGGTCAATGCCGCGGATGCGAACGAGGCGCTGGAACATGGCTACGATCTTATCGCCGTAGGCCGCGCCACCATCGCCTATCCGGACTGGACAGACCGCATCGCGGCGGGAGAAACGCTGGAACTGTTTATGGACAGCACCCGACGCGAAGCGCTAAGCATCCCTGAGCCGCTGTGGCGTTTCTCGCTGGTGGAGGCGATGATCCGCGATATGAGCATGGGTGAATCGAAATTTAAACCGGGCATGTTTATTGAAAATGTTCGGGACGATAGCAATGAACTGGTGATTAACGTCAGCCTGGAGACCGACCGCATCGCCGACATTGAACTGGCTTCTGGCCCGACCCAGGACGTTGAGTTTGTCACCAGCTTCGAAGAGATCCGCACCCGTATTCTGGATGCAAACACCCCGCACGTGGATGCCATTACCGGTGCAACCAGCCAGAGTGAAGCGGTCAAAAAAGCGGTGTCCAAAGCCATGCTGAAATCCAGCAAAGCGCTGGCAGCCGAAGTGGGTGTCGACCCGAACGAGACCCGAAGCGTTGACGTTGTGGTGGTCGGTAGCGGTGGCGCGGGTCTGGCCGCAGCAATCCAGGCGCATGACGAAGGCGCAAGCGTGCTGATTATCGAGAAAATGCCCTCCATCGGCGGTAACACCATTAAAGCGTCTGCGGGGATGAACGCCGCGGAAACACGCTTCCAGCGGGTGAAAGGAATTCAGGACAGCAAAGAGCTGTTCTATCAGGAAAGCCTGAAAGGCGGTAAAAACAAGAACAACCCGGAACTGTTGCGCCGCTTTGTGGAAAATGCCCCGCAGGCGATAGAGTGGCTGGCGACCCGCGGCATTATGCTCAACGACATCACCACCACCGGCGGGATGAGCATCGACCGTACTCACCGTCCAAAAGACGGTTCTGCGGTGGGCGGCTATCTGATTAGCGGCCTGGTGCGTAACGTCAACAAACGCAACATCGAGGTCATGCTCGATACGTCGGTCAGCGACATTCTTTTCGAGAACGGCGAAGTCACCGGCGTACGTCTGACCACGGAAGAAAACGAAACCCTTACCGTAGCAACCAAAAGCGTCATTGTGGCTACCGGTGGTTTCAGCGCCAATAGCCAGATGGTGGTGAAGTACCGTCCTGACCTGGAAGGTTTCGTGACCACCAACCACAAAGGGGCGACAGGGGGCGGTATCGCGCTGCTGGAGCGTATTGGCGCCGGTACGGTCGATATGGGGGAAATCCAGATCCACCCAACTGTTGAGCAGAAAACCTCGTACCTGATTTCCGAATCCATCCGCGGTGGCGGGGCGATTCTGGTGAACCAGCAGGGGAACCGTTTCTTCAACGAGATGGAAACCCGCGATAAAGTCTCTGCACAAATTATCGCCCTGCCGGAGAAATACGCTTACATCGTCTTTGATGAGCATGTCCGCGCCAAAAACAAAGCGGCAGATGAGTACATCGCCAAAGGATTTGTCACCAGCGCCAGCTCACCTAAAGCGCTGGCTGAAGCCCTGGGTATGGATTATCACGCTTTCCTGGCGACCCTGGAGCGTTACAACGGGTTTGTTGAAAAACAGCACGATGACGATTTTGGCCGTACGACCGCGCTGCGTGCACCAATCAACGAAGGGCCATTTTATGCCATTCAGATTGCGCCGGGCGTGCACCACACCATGGGCGGTGTGACCATTAACACCGAAACCTGCGTACTGGACAGCAACCACAACGTGCTGCCAGGGGCATTTGCGGCCGGTGAAGTGGTCGGTGGTATCCACGGTGGTAACCGCATCGGGGGTAACGCGGTGGCAGATATCATTATTTTTGGTACGCTTGCCGGACATCAGGCGGCGATGCGCGCGAAAAGGGCGTAAGTCAGCCATAAGGGTATGCCGGATACGCACCGTGTATCCGGCATTTCAACCAGGGAGCTTGCACCATGTCTTCTGACCACCGCGTCTACAGTTACTCCGCCGTTCTGATGGGATCGCCCATTCTCCTGAAGCTTTTCTCTCATGATGAAGCCCTCGCTTCTCGCGTTTTTAGACTGATTAAACAGTATGAAGACCTGCTGACCGTCAACCGTGCCAGCTCGCAGGTGATGGATATCAACCATGCTGCCGGCCAGCATCCTGTCACCGTCAGTCGCCCGGTTTTTGAGCTTATCCGCTGTGCGAAAGCGGCAAGCCAGCTCAAGGACAGCGCATTTAACCTGGCCATCGGCCCGCTGGTGAAACGCTGGAAAATCGGTTTTCGGGGAGATAGCGTTCCGCCTGCCGATGAAATCGCGTCGTTGCTCGCCATTACCCATCCTGAGGATGTGGTCCTTGATGAGGCCAGCAGCAGCGTGTTTCTTACCCGGGCGGGCATGGAGATTGATCTGGGGGCTATCGCCAAAGGCTATATCGCCGACAGAGTGCGCGATTACCTGCGTAAAGAGGGTGCTCAACTGGGGCTTATTAATCTTGGCGGTAATATCCAGACGCTGGGTTCACCAGAAGGGGGCTGGAGCGTGGGGCTCAAAAAACCGTTCGCCGGGGAGGCGCTGATCGGTACGATGACCGTAGAGAACATGTCGGTGGTGACATCGGGTACCTACGAACGCTTTTTTGAGCAAAATGGCAGGCGTTATCACCACATACTTGACCCGCGTACCGGCTATCCGCTGGATAACGAACTGGACAGCGTCACCATCATTTCGAAAAACTCCATTGACGGTGATATCTGGACCACGCTGATGTACGGCATGGGCGTCAGTAAAGGCTGTTCAGCGCTGCGTGCACGACCCGACATTGAAGCAATCTTCGTGACCAAAACAAAAGAAGTGGTGCTCTCTTCAGCGCACCACTTCCGCTTTACCTTGCTGGATAACAGCTACCGCGTTACTGACAGTACTGTTTGAGCAGTGCCGTCTGTTCGGGCTGCAGGCGATAGCGATACACTGGCCGGCCGGTGGCACCGTAATGAATGCTGGTGAACAGAATATTGATTTGCGCCAGCCAGATCAGGTATTTGCGACAGGACACGCGCGAGATATTAACCGCGTTTGCCAGATCATCGGTGGAAAACTCCGTCTCCGGGTGCGCATCAATCCACTGACAAATCGTACGCAGCGTTTGCGGCGTTAACCCTTTCGGCAGTTTTTTACTGTCCGCCAGTTCCGGCGCACCGCCGTGGATCAATCTGTCGACGTCGGCCTGCTCATAGTACTGATGCGATCCCATCAGGCTGTGCTTTGCCTTCCAGCCGTTCAGCGCCTCTTCAAAACGCGGGAACTGGAACGGTTTAATCAGATAATCCACCACACCGTAATGGATGGAGGTCTGGATGGTGGCGGCATCGGCGGCGGAGGAGATCATAATGACATCAATCGGCCGGCCTGAGGCACGGATGACGGGAAGGAGATCCAGCCCGTTATCCTGCTGCATATAGACATCCAGCAGCACCAGATCGACAGGCTGACTGGGGTCGTTAATGATGGCCCTGGCCTGGTTGAGCGTGGAGGCGACGCCGCAGCAGCTAAAGCCTTCAACACGGTTGACATACAGACGGTTGAGGTCGGCCACCATGGCGTCATCATCGACAATTAACACATTTATCACGCGATATTCCTCTCGCTATCCCAGGGGATGTGAACAAAAAATTGGGTAAATACGCCAGGCTCAGACTCGACGGTAATGTCTCCGCCCAGGTTCTGGATCTGCTGACGAGCAAGGAACAGCCCAACGCCGCGATTTTCGCCTTTGGTTGAGAAGCCCTTTGTAAAAACAGCCTCGAGCTGAGCCGGATCAATACCGGGGCCATCGTCGCTGACTTCGCAACTGAGCCAGCCATTCTGATAATGTAGCAGCAGGCCAATTTCGCCTTCCTGCTGTCCTGCCATCGCGTCGAGCGCGTTTTCAATGAGATTACCCAGCACGGTAATCAGCACCGCAACCTGCTCTTCGTTGGCGGTATCCGGTATCTGGCACTCATCGGCCAGCGTCAGGGCGATCCCTGCTTCCTTAGCCCGGTTGATTTTACCCAGCAGGAACCCGGCTATCACCGGAGATTTAACTTTGCTCTGAATGGTACCAATATCGGTCTGATAATTATGCGCCGTCTGGATGATGTACTCTTCAAGTTTGTCGTAGCGCTTCATATGCAGCAGACCGAGGATCACGTGCAGTTTGTTCATAAACTCGTGCGTATGGGAGCGCAGGGCATCGACATAATTGACCATGCCATCAATACGCTGCATCAGCTGGCTGATTTCCGTTTTATCGCGAAAAGTGGTGATGGCACCAATAACCCGCTCCTGGCTTTTTACAGGCACCATGTTGCACAGCAAGAGTCGCCCGTTGCAGCTGATCTCCTGATCCTTGCGTGCAATGCCGCTCTTCGAGACTTCCCGCAGGCTTGCCAGCAGGGGAGCACTGGCATTTTCGGTCTGTTTGCCGGAAGGCAGAAGCAATATTTCTCTGGCGGTGTGGTTAATCATCGTCACCCGCCCCTGAATATCCACGGCCAGTACCCCTTCGCGAAGCGACTGCAGCATCGCCTGCCGCTGTTCGAACAGCGCCGAGATCTCATACGGCTCAAGGCCGAACAGGATACGTTTGAGCACGCGAACCAGACCCCAGATGGCCAGCGAGCTCATCAATATACTGAATAATATGGTCCAGACGGCGTTAAGCCGCCCGCGGGCAATCTGATCTTCCACTTTTTTAAGGGAGATACCGACCACCACTACGCCGATCTGCTCGTGCTGGCTATCAAAGACGGGAGTAAAGACGCGAAGCGCTTCGGCGAGGGCACCCCGGTTAACGGCGACATGTTCCTTTCCTTCCAGCGCGGGCGTCAGGTCATCGCCGATAAAGTGCAGACCTAGCAGGGCTTCGTTCGGGTGCGAGTAACGAATACCGCGCATGTCGGTGACCACGGTGAAGAGCAGGTCGTTGCGCCTGGTGACCGCCTGGGCGATAGGCTGAATAATATCCGCCTGGGGAGCCTGCATCAGACCGCGTTGGATTTCGGGACTGTCGGCCAGCGTTCGCGCGATCCCAAGGGCCGTATCCTTAACATCATCGCGGGTGGCGCGGGTGATTTGGACGGAATAGAGCGCAAATACCACCAGCAGCACAGAACCGATAATCGCGCACACCATTAACGTGACCAGGGTGTTCAGTTTCATGGGGCGCTTGCGCGTCAGGGGGAAGGGCTGCAAATCGCTCATCAAAACTCCGCGATGATTAAGAAAGGGGTAATTATCGCCGATGACGCGCGTTTCTTAAAGCCATGTAAAGGCATGGATTCGGTCCTCTTTTCGTGACCCTCCTCGCAGGTCACCGGTCTAAAACACTTTATAGTGTAGGGGTACTCATAATAAGGAGGTTGTTTATGAGCATTACGCTTACCGGTTCGGTCAAGGAAAGACGGCACGCCAGCACGATGAATATCGATAGATTGTCCACGCTGGACATGCTGAAAGTCATTCACCAGGATGATGCCCTCATCTCCACTGCAATAACCCCATGTTTAACAACGATCGCCCGCGTGGTGGATAACGCCGCTGCGACCCTGAGTCACGGTGGTCGTCTGGTCATTGTTGGCGCCGGCCCGTCAGGCCGTGTCGCGCAGCAGGCAGCCGATGAGTATGCCCCGGGAAAAACGCCAGTGATCGCCATAACGGCGGGAGAGGAGGCGGGCAGCTACGAGCGCGGTGTCGCCGACCTGCAGGCCATCAAATTTGGTGAACAGGATATGATGCTGGCGGTCACCGTCAGCGGAAAAACACCGTGGGTCTGGGGCGCGATGCGCCATGCGTGGTCGTTGGGTTCCCCGGTCGCGGCTATTACGGATGACGCGCAAAGTGAAGCCGCGCAGCTGGCGAGCATGGTGATTGCCCCGGAACTCGGCGCGGACGCGATCGCGGGTTATATCAATACCAAAGCCGGGATCGCACAAAAAATGATCCTGACCATGATAACCACCGGCCTGGCGGTTCGAACCGGACGCGTGTTCAGCAACCTGCGCGTGGATCTGGACGCCAGCAACACCAAATGGTCTGAACGGCAAATTGCCATCGTCATGGAAGCGGGGGGATGCACCCGGTCAAAGGCGAAAGCCGCGCTGGAGAGCTGCAACCATAACTGTAAAACAGCGGTGCTGATGGTGCTGACAGGGCTGGATGCCTGGAAGGCGCATGAACTGCTGGCGCAGAACAACGGCTTTATTCGTCTGGCACTGCAGGAAGCTCCGTAACATTTCTCTGTTGAATAAAAAAAGCCCGCGATGCGGGCTTTTATCATAGTAGGAAGTTAGAACTGGTACGTCATACCTACGCCAACGATGTCATCTGTAGAGATGCCGTTTGCTTCGTAGAAGCTTTCGTCGTTGTCCAGCATGTTGATTTTGTAATCAACATAGGTGGAGAAGTTTTTGTTAAAGCTGTAGGTCATACCGACGTCGATATAGTTAACCAGATCCATGTCGCCATGCTGGCCCTGTGGGTTACCCGCCTTGCCAGGATAAGTCATGTCCTTGCCTTTGGAGTAAACCCATGCCAGGGACGGACGCAGGCCGAAGTCGAACTGGTATTGCGCTACGGCTTCAAAGTTCTGCGTCTCATCCGCAATCCCGGTATCGCCATATGGCGTCATATTACGGGTTTGCGCATACATCATCGCCAGATAAACGCTGTTGGCATCATATTTCGCGCCAACGGTCCACGCTTCCGCAGTCTTACCGCCGGCGAAACGTGCGCTGTCTTGTATACCCTTCGCTTCCTGCTCATTGGTACGGTCAGAAGAGGAGTAGGCCGCGCCTAAGGTCAGGCCAGACAGATCGCCGGAGAAATCATAGGTCGTGGACATACCGAAGCCGTCACCGTTCTGGAAACGCACGTCGTTATGACCGTTCTTGGTCCCTTCCTGATCTTCTGTTGCGTCCTGACCTTCGTTTGCCCCCTGATACTGCAGCGCAAAGTTCAGACCCTCAACCAGGCCGAAGAAATCGGCATTACGGTAGGTCGCCACACCGTTTGCACGGCCGACCATGAAGTTGTCGGTCCAGGTATAAGAATCGCCCCCAAATACGGGCAGCATATCGGTCCAGGCTTCAACATCATACACGACGCCGTAATTACGACCGTAATCGAACGAACCGTATTCGCCATATTTCAGGCCAGCGTACGCCAGACGGTTAAATGAAGTATCACCGGCACTTTCGGTATTATTGGCGTAAGTTTTATATTCCCACTGGCCATAACCAATAACATCGTTAGTGATTTGTGTTTCGCCTTTGAAACCAATTTGTACATAGGTTTCATCGCCATCATCCCCAGGGTGATCAGAGAAAGTATGACGCGCATCGATCTTACCGTACAGATCAACTTTATTGCCGTTTTTGTTATACATTTCAGCTGCATGTGCTGCGCCAGCCATTAATAATGCGGGTACGAGAATTGCCAGAACTTTTCTTTTCATTATATATTCCCTTTAAAGATAATTAATATGAATATATGTAATCACTCTCTGTCATTACAGGATTGATACTATTCTACGCAATGTCGTTTTGGTTCAAAAATAAATGTAATTAAAATCGTAGAAATATTGCAAAACATTTCTATCTGTCGCTTTATTTTTCTGGTGAATTAGAGTTTAGAATATATAGAAATAAATTATCATTAAGTATTTAGCGGCAGTATTATTTAATATCTCCAATTGATATTAAATATATTTCCTCGGGAATGCAGGGTACACGCGTCCCTGTCAGGACAAGCCGTGATAGCGGCGGGGAAAGTTGCTATTGTAGCCGTTTTAACAACAGGACGTGATGATGGAACTTACGCAGTGGCAGTCTCGCTTTGAGCGTTGGCTCGATAAAAACCACGCGACCCACGACGCTGCGCATGATATTTCGCACTTTCGTCGTGTCTGGATGACGGCGCAAAAAATCATGGCGAACCAGGCGGTCGATTCACTGGTGGTACTGACCGCCTGTTATTTCCATGACATTGTCAGCCTGCCGAAAAACCATCCCCAACGCAGCCAGTCATCACGTCTGGCGGCCAGCAAGACGCTCGATATTCTGCGTCGCGATTTTCCGGATTTCTCCTCTGAACGCTTTGCGGCCGTGGAGCATGCCATTGAAGCGCACAGTTTTAGCGCCGGTATCGCGCCGCACAGTCATGAAGCCAAAATTGTTCAGGATGCTGACCGGCTGGAAGCGCTTGGTGCTATTGGTCTTGCGCGCGTCTTTGCGGTATCGGGGGCGCTGGGCGTGGCGCTCTTTAACGCTGAAGACCCGTTTGCCGACGCGCGCACCCTTAATGATCGCGCCTTTGCCCTCGACCATTTTCAGACCAAGCTGCTGCGCTTGCCTGATACAATGCACACAGACGTGGGGCGCGAACTTGCGCAACACAACGCCGATTTTCTCATCCAGTTTATGGCGAAATTAAGTGCCGAATTACAGGGCGACTGCCTGGGGCTGGATACCCAGGTGCTGAGCCGCTTCCGTCGCAGTTTGAGCGAGTGAACTGTGGTAATCTGTTTCCAGTCTTTATTCTCCGGTTAAAAGAATGCAGGAAAATCGATCAGTGAGTGAGCCCGCGCCAGAGCAGGCTGAGAAATCAACGGCAACGGTACAGGCTTTATTGCGCCAGCTGCTGGATATCTATGATGCTAAAACGCTGGCGAATCAGCTGGTGGCGCACGGTGAGAGCCACTGGAGCCCGGCAATCCTGAAGAGACTGCTGACCAGCGAGCGGGCAGGGCAGCGTCTGAGTGAGGGCGAGTTTCGTTATCTGCAAAACCTGCTTCCGCGTCCTTCAGCCGCGCACCCAAACTATGCCTTCCGTTTTATCGATCTGTTTGCCGGCATTGGCGGCATTCGACACGGGTTTGAGGCGATTGGCGGGCAGTGTGTGTTTACCAGCGAGTGGAACAAACATGCGGTCCGTACCTACAAAGCCAACTGGTACTGCGATCCCCATGAACACCGTTTCAACGCCGATATCCGTGATGTTACGCTGAGCCACAAAAGCGGCGTGAGTGATGAAGAGGCGGCTGAGCACATTCGCCAGTCAATTCCGGCCCATGATGTGCTGCTGGCGGGCTTCCCGTGCCAGCCTTTCTCGCTGGCCGGCGTGTCGAAAAAGAATGCCCTCGGACGCGCCCACGGTTTTGCCTGCGATACGCAAGGCACGCTGTTCTTTGATGTTGTCCGCATTATCGACGCCCGTCGTCCGGCGATTTTCGTGCTGGAGAACGTCAAGAATCTCAAGAGCCATGACGGCGGGAAGACCTTCCGCATTATCATGCAAACGCTCGATGAGCTGGGGTATGACGTAGCGGATGCTCAGCATATGGGCGCGGATGACCCGAAAATCATCGACGGTAAACATTTCCTGCCACAGCACCGCGAACGCATTGTGCTGGTTGGTTTTCGCCGCGATCTCAACCTGAAGGGGGATTTTACCCTGCGGGATATTCCCTCTTTATACCCTGCGCGTCGCCCAACCGTGGCCGACCTGCTGGAACCTGTCGTCGACGCGAAATTTATCCTCACCCCGGTGCTGTGGAAATACCTCTACCGCTATGCGAAAAAACACCAGGCCAAAGGCAACGGTTTTGGCTTCGGGATGGTTAATCCGAACGATCCGCACTGTGTGACGCGCACGTTGTCCGCTCGCTACTATAAAGATGGCGCAGAGATCCTGATCGACCGGGGCTGGGATAAAGCGCTGGGGGAGAAAGATTTTGACGATCCCGATAACCAGCGTCACCGTCCGCGCCGCTTAACGCCGCGTGAATGCGCTCGGCTGATGGGGTTTGAGACCCCGCAGGGGTACACCTTCCGCATTCCGGTGTCGGACACCCAGGCTTATCGGCAGTTTGGTAACTCGGTGGTCGTTCCCGCGTTTGCGGCGGTGGCAAAACTGCTGGCCTCCCGCATCAGACAGGCCGTGGCGTTACGTGAGAGTGAGGCCGTCAATGACGGATGTTCACGATAAGGCGACGCGCAGTAAAAACATGCGTGCCATCGGCACGCGTGATACCGCCATTGAAAAGCGGCTAGCCGGGCTGCTGACCGAGGCGGGGTTTGATTTCCGCGTGCAGGATGCCGCGCTTGCGGGCCGTCCTGATTTCGTTATCGATGCGTATCAATGCATCATCTTTACCCACGGCTGTTTCTGGCATCACCACGACTGCTACCTGTTTAAGGTTCCCGCGACGCGTACGGATTTCTGGCTGGAGAAGATTGGCAAGAACGTCGCGCGGGACAACCGTGACCTTAGCACGCTTCTCGCGCAGGGCTGGCGGGTGTTGATTGTCTGGGAGTGCGCGCTGCGCGGCAGATTAAGACGTACCGATGCCGACCTGACAGAACGGCTGGAAGAGTGGATCTGCGGCGGCGGGCAGGCCGCGCAGATCGACACCCAGGGTATTCACCCGCTTACGGTTTCTCCACCTCACACGGCGTAACAACCGGCTTCGCAGGAAGCAGATATTTCCCCAGCGTTACCAGCACAACGGCAAAGACAATCACGCCCAGCGCCAGCCATTCCACCGGAGATAACGTTTCGCCCGCAAAGCTGGTGCCCAGCAGTACGGCAACCACCGGGTTCACGTAAGCGTAGCTGGTCGCGATCGCCGGCGAGACATTGCGGATCAAGAACATATAGGCGTTAATGGCGATGACAGAGCCAAATAGAGCCAGGTAACCCACGGCCAGGAAGCCCGAAAGGTCCGGCATGGCTGTCAGTTTTTCGCCCGTCAGCGTTGAGGCAATCAGCAGCACAATTCCCGCCGCGAGCATTTCAATCGCGCCCGCCATCATGCCGGTCGGTAGCTCAATTCGTGAACCGTATACCGACCCAAATGCCCAGCTCATCGAGCCGATCAGGATAATCACTGCGCCCCACGGATTTCCGCTCAGGTTACCGCCGCTGTTGAGCAGGATGATCCCGGCAAGCCCGATCCCAATCCCTACCCATTCGAGCTTGCGGGTGCGGATGCCGAAAAGACGGCTAAAGCACAGGGTAAACAGCGGGACGGTCGCGACCACGACGGCGGCGATTCCGGACGGCACGTGCTGGTGCTCGGCGACCGTCACAAACCCATTCCCTATGGCCAGTAGCAGCAGGCCAATCAGAGCGGCATTGAGCATCGGGCGAAGCGGAGGCAGCTTATGGCCCCGTAACAGCAGGAAGGCCATCAGTAACACGCCCGCCGAGAGAAAGCGTACGCCCGCCATCATGAGCGGCGGCCAGCTCTCCACGCCGATACGAATGACAAAGTAGGTGGAACCCCAGATGATATACAGCGAAAAAAGTGCCCCAATGAGCGGTAGCAGTTGCCGGAAACGCATAATCCCTCGCGACAAAATGAAAAGGTCGCTGACAGTAAACGCCAAAACTATCGGGCTGGCGAGCGCTTTAATTGTGTAGTTGATGTGAATTTTTTGTTGACGCGAGGTGCCTGTTTCCGGGTTTACACTTTTGCTCCATACTATTCACTTAATTACCAAAAAAAGAAGGAATGAGATTTTGGCAGGAAGTAGCTTATTAACATTACTGGATGATATTGCCACCTTACTGGATGACATTTCGGTGATGGGAAAACTGGCGGCGAAGAAAACCGCCGGGGTTCTGGGAGACGATTTATCGCTCAACGCCCAGCAGGTGAGTGGCGTTCGGGCCAACCGTGAATTACCGGTGGTATGGGGTGTAGCGAAAGGTTCATTCCTGAATAAGGTGATCCTGGTGCCGCTTGCGCTGCTGATCAGCGCGTTTATCCCATGGGCGATCACGCCGCTGCTGATGATTGGCGGCGCATTTTTATGCTTCGAAGGCGCTGAGAAGATCCTGCACTCGTTCGCCGCACGTAAGAACAGCGACACGCCGGAAATGCGCCAGCAGCGTCTTGAGGCGCTGGCCGCGCAGGATCCTAAAACCTTCGAGCGTGATAAGGTGAAAGGTGCCATTCGTACCGACTTTATTCTGTCGGCGGAGATCGTGGCCATTACGTTAGGTATTGTCTCTGAAGCACCGCTTCTGAACCAGGTCCTGATCCTCTCCGGGATCGCCATTCTGGTCACGGTGGGGGTGTACGGGCTGGTGGGGCTTATCGTTAAGCTGGATGATATCGGCTACTGGCTGGAAGAAAAATCGAGCGCTATCGCCAAAGGTATCGGCAAAAGCCTGCTGGTGACCGCGCCCTGGCTGATGAAGAGCCTGTCAGTGGTTGGTACGCTGGCGATGTTCCTTGTCGGAGGTGGTATTGTGGTTCACGGTATCGCGCCGCTGCATCATGCTATTGAACATTTCGCCTCGGCGCAGGGCAGCATAGTGGCGGCAATTCTGCCCACGCTGCTTAATCTTGTGCTGGGCTTTATCATTGGCATTATCGTGGTTGGGGCCGTAAAACTGGTCGAAAAAATCCGCGGAACGTCGCACTAATTGTTACCTGTTGCGGGGTGCAAAAAGATCATTCCTCGTCTAAATTGAAAACGTTTCACCCTGATACAGGAGGCAGGTATGGTCTTTTTGGTCAGTGATGAAGTTAAGCCTAAGAAGGGCGGCCCACGTATGATTGTCACCGGGTATTCCAGCGGTATGGTGGAATGCCGGTGGCACGACGGTTATAGCATCAAGCGGGAAGCGTTCCGTGAAGATGAGCTTCAACCGGGAGACGGGCAGCGCAAGCGAGACAAGGCTTAATGACATAACGCCCGGCTTTGCCGGGCGTTTTTACCTTCCGTATCCGGCGTCGGGCAGTAATCAGGGAGTGTGTGTGCAGCGCGAGACCTTTGTTGTAAGACGATCTTTTCTGCAATGGCTGCATATGCGTAGCAATCCGGGGTTGATTGTTAATCTCTGTTTTCTCATCGTACTGATATTTTCCACGCTCCTGACCTGGCGAGAGGTGGTGGTACTGGAAGATGCGTATATTTCCAGCCAGCGTAATCATCTGGAAACGGTAGCCACTTCGCTGGACCGGCAGTTACAGTACAGCGTGGATAAAATGCTGTTTTTCCGCAAAAGCATGCGTGATGCCATCCAGACGCCGCTGGCCTTTGATGTCCTGTATGAAGCGATTTCACGCTTTAACGCCTTTCGCACGCGCCCCAGTTGGCAGCTCGCCGTTGATAAAAAACGCACTCTCCCCATTAACGGCGTGTCGGATGCGTTCGTCGAAAAAACCACGTTGTTGAATCGTGATCCTGAGCGTATCAGCAATGAAATTTCTGCCGCCCTCGAAGTGGGGTATTTACTCCGACTGGCGTCCTCGGTGGGGCAAAGTGAAGAGCGGGTTATCTATGCGTCACGCGCCGGGTTTTACCTTGCGACGGACACGCCTGAACAGACGAGTGATATTAGCCAGCGCTATTACTATCTGGTTATCCAGCCGTGGTTTACCCAGCAGTCTGAACGTAACAATCGCGCTCGCGCGGTGCGCTGGTTTATCTCCAGCCCGTCGCCCTGGACCGGTGGTGAACGGATGATCACGGCCAGCGTGCCGATCTATTTTGACCATTACTGGTATGGCGTTGTGGCGATGGATTTCTCATTGAAGACCATGAAACATCTGCTGGAAGAGGCAACGCAAGAGCGTACAGAGGGGGAATATCAGCTGTACGACACCCGGCTGAATATGATTGCCACGTCAGAAGAGGCCGGTAGTCTGGTGAACCGGTTTGACGAACGCGAAACGGCGCAGATAGCGCACGCGATTGAGAACGATACCGGCGGGGGGATCCGTCTCGGAAGCCGCTTTATCAGCTGGGAGCGGCTCGACCACTTCGATGGTGTGATTTTACGCGTTCATACCCTTCATGAAGGCGTTAAGGGGGACTTCGGCAGTATCAGTATCGTGCTGGCGCTGCTCTGGGCACTCTTCACCGCCATGCTTCTTATCTCGTGGCTGGTTATCCGTCGGATGGTCAGCAATATGTATACGCTTCAGCACTCTTTGCAGTGGCAGGCCTGGCACGATCCGCTCACCCGCCTGAATAACCGTGGTGCCCTGTTTGAGCGTGCCAAAATGCTGTCGGAAAAATGTCGGCAGCAGTCGCTGCCGTTCTCGGTGATTCAAATCGATCTCGACCATTTTAAAAGCATTAACGATCGCTTTGGCCATCAGGCCGGGGACAAAGTGCTTTCCCATGCCGCAGGCCTGATTGGCAGCGCACTGCGCAAGAATGATGTTGCCGGACGCGTGGGTGGGGAAGAGTTCTGCGTGGTACTGCCCGGCAGCGGGCTTGAAGAGGCGAGGGGGATTGCGGAACGCATTCGCTCACGCATCAACAGTAAAGAGATCCTGGTGAAAAAGAGTACCACCGTGCGTATCAGTGCCTCACTGGGGGTAAGTAGCGCCCAGGAAAAGGACAATTACGATTTCGAACAGCTGCAGTCAGTGGCGGATGCCCGGTTGTATCAGGCCAAGCAGTGCGGGCGCAACCGGGTGTTCTGGCACGATCAGGATAAGAAGTGATCCAGCCCTTCCTGCCAGCCCGCGGGGCCGGGCTGTTGCGTGTGGTACACCCGGGCGGGGTTATCGTCACGTAACGTGATGCCCTGCCGGTTAATGCCCTTGATCACCACGGCGTAGTCCACGCTGTCCAGCAGCGGGGCATCATTTGGACCATCGCCGAGCCCCAGGGTGACCGGCACAATGCCTTCCCGCGCACGGTACTGCTCAATCAGCCAGTCAACCGCAACGTCTTTACCGCAGCGAGCATCCAGAACATGCCAGAAGCGGGCTCCCTGCAGGCATTTCAGGCCGCACTGCGCCAGCGCCTCGTCAAATTGCGCCATTTTTTCATCGCTGTCGCGCCAGATGAGCGTGACGGAGGCTTCGTGTCGGCGCGCGAGGGTCGAACGATAGTGCGTCAGCCCCGTCCACTCGCTGATAACCCGTTCGTCGACGTCATCAAAGGTGGTGAATTTAAAGCCCCGCTGCTGGCGAATCTGGTCGATCAGCGGGCGAATGTCACGGTGCGTCATCCCCCTGATGTGGCGTTGACCTGTCTCCCAGCGCACGTCGGGCTGAATTACCGCGCCATTCTCAGCTATGAAGGGTAACCCCTCCAGACCCAGATCCTGCTGGATATCCAGCATTTCTGCCGCGGTCTTGCTGCTGCAGAGAATAACCGGCACCTGATTATCCTGGAGGGTGTCCAGCCAGGGCATGGCCGGTTGCCACTCGTACGTATGAATATCGAGCAACGAGCCGTCGAGATCGGAAAAGATCAGCAGGCTATCCTGCAGTGAAGGCATAACGACTCCTGATAACTGACAAACTGCCACCTAAGAATATTCCTAAAAAAATTCCTAACGCTTAAGTGAGGCAAAAGGGTATCTCTCCTGCCAAACCCGCATGCGGCGCATGTTGTCCCTCATAACTAAATTTATTATGTACCAAATATTATATTCGCCATGAGAATATATGCTTGTCATACAAAATGGTTGAGGATAGTGTTTTGTGTACATCAGATTTCCTGGTGTAACGAATTTTCAAGTGCTTCTTGCATAAGCAAGTTTTGATCCCGGCCATCCCCATGACCGGGATTTTTTTCGTCCTAACGATTTGCTTCAGACACGCTAAAATCGTGTATATCAAGCTCGAAGGCCTCCGCCAGTTCACGGTAGGTGTGATAATCCCTTCCGTTCACAATGACCCTGTCGGAATTGTCGTCTGAACGACGGACTTCTGACTCACTGATCTCATTAATGGCGGCCAGCAGGGCATCGACATCCACCTCAACCTCGCGTTTGATGGTGTCGCTGTACTCTTTGTCGGTCTTCATTACGGGGTACCTCATTTTGCCGTCTCCAACCGTAAGTATAGACTGCGCACAAAAACGCCATTCACACCGGGCAGCGATGCCAGTTAAGGCGTTTTGTTCTACACTGGCTCAAAACCAGAGGAGGAACGTATGAAGGTCAACGATCGGGTAACCGTTAAAACGGACGGTGGACCGCGCCGCCCGGGTGTGGTCCTGGCAATTGAAGAGTTTAGTGAAGGCACGATGTACCTGGTATCACTTGAAGACTACCCGCTCGGCATCTGGTTTTTTAACGAACTGGGACACCCGGATGGCATCTTTGTAGAGAAAGCGCAATAGCATGGCGTCGGGTGGCGACTGGCGCGCCCGACACTGTCCACAGAAGCAAAAATCTCTGGCCAGGCCAGAGATCAAAGGTAGGGTGCAAAGGGTTTTTTTAGCGACTAACGCATGTTGACGAAAATCCCGTTCGTCACATTATCGGTGAGGCGTACCACGTGATAGATCACTTGCTTATTATGCGTTTTAATTTTCCTTTTAATATTTCCTTTATGTGACGAAACGGTTTTGGCTTTAATATTCATCTGGTCTGAGATCTGAATAGTCCCTTGCCCTGCCATCCACATTCGCAGCATGCTTGATTCAGTCCTGCTTAATGATAGGGTGGGTAAGTTAACCGCTCCTACATTTTTAACTTCTTTATTCAAATAATCACCCAGAATGTCATCCAGCGACTCTGGTTTAATCGATTTAGAACTGATCAATAAATTTTTACGAACCAACAAATACTCATCGAAATGGATATTCGCGATCGCCATAAAAACAATAAACAGGGTTTTTGGATGCTGATTAATGATTTGCTTAATGTGCTGACTGTTGGCTGGATCGTGAATGAAACAGTCCTCATTAATAAACACCACGCCTGGTTTAAGTTCGTCACAAGCGGCTGCGAGTTCGTCAACGGTGTGTGCATCGTTGATGTCTCTCTTTCTTACCCCTCTGCTTGCCAGGTACCCGGTTAACCCTAGCCGGGTGTAGCTGCATAAATCCATAATGATCGTTGACATGGCATACCCTCACTCAATGCGTAACGATAATTCACCATCTGCCTGAGAGCTCATAACAGCCATACGGGATGGAAAAAATTAATAAACCTGTGAGCATGACAAAGACTTTCAGGCGGACTCACTATCCCGTAAAGTTACGTATAATTTGCCAGGAATCTTCTTAAAGTAAAGTAAATATTAAGTATTGTGAGGTGGTTAGAAACAATTAAACCGCGTCAGATATATCCTGGAAGATGTTTTTCACGTTTTATTTTAGGAATATCCTCAGAAAGACAATATCAACTGTGAGGGCTATTATTTACGCGGTAGCTCACTGACAATATCTGCTAACAGATTGAATATCTCGCCGAATAAGTGCTCACAGAAGGGGGCGATAAGGGGCATCAGTAATGACATTAATAAAATACCGACCGTCAGCGTCAGCGGAAAACCAATGACGAACACTGAGAGCTGCGGTGCCATTCGGTTGAGTAAGCCTAAGGCGAGGTTCACGGTCAGCAGCAGGGTGATGATCGGCAGCGCCAGCATCAGGCCGTTCAGGAAAACAAGCCCGGCCGCACGCGTAAGCGCCAGAAACGCGTTGCTGTTCACCGGGTTTTCCCCAATCGGCAGCGTATGGAAAGTATCCACCAGCATGGAGATGAGCCACAGATGGCCGTTGAACGACAGGAACAGCAGCATGGCGAGCAGATCGATAATGCGCGCCAGCACCGGCATGTTGAGGTGGCTACCGGGATCCACAAACGTGGCGAATGATAAACCCATTTGCAGGCCAATCAGTTCGCCGGCGGTCCGCACGGCCGCGAAGGCAAGCTGCATGGTAAAGCCTACGGCCACGCCAATCATCACCTGTTGCAGTGCAAC
Source organism: Enterobacter sp. 200527-13 (assembly GCF_027924865.1). Classification (NCBI taxonomy): domain Bacteria; kingdom Pseudomonadati; phylum Pseudomonadota; class Gammaproteobacteria; order Enterobacterales; family Enterobacteriaceae; genus Enterobacter; species Enterobacter sp. 200527-13. The sequence continues at coordinate 229,368 of NZ_BSCM01000002.1, read as the reverse complement.
CCACACCGCTTTCGCCGAGAAGATCGGAATATCCACGGGCGGGAGAGAAGGGGCGACGATAATGGTGATGATGATGCCCAGCCCCACTTTGACGCGCTTGGGTATCGTTTTCTCACTGAGAATGGGGGCCGTTGTAATCAGCGCCAGGATACGCAGCATCGGCCAGAAATAGACGCCAAGCCATTGAACCCACTGGTCACTGGTGAAGTGCAGCATCGTCGGGTCAGCCGATGATGTACGGCAGATTGGTAAACAGGTTGCGCATATAGTCCAGCAACAGGTTCAGCATCCACGGCCCGGCAACGATAATCGCCACGAACACGGCAATGATTTTTGGGATAAATGACAGCGTCATTTCGTTAATCTGCGTGGCGGCCTGCAGGATACTGATAATCAGACCGGTCACCAGTGCGACAAGCAGTAACGGCGCGGCAACGGCTATCGCGATTTTCATCGCTTCCGTGCCCATCATCATGACCGATTCTGGCGTCATTACGGCTCCTTAACTGTAGAAACTCTGCGCCAGCGAACTGACCAGCAGTTGCCAGCCATCGACCAGGACAAAGAGCATGATCTTAAAGGGCAGGGCAATGGTGGCCGGGGGCACCATCATCATCCCGAGCGCCATCAGAACGCTGGCGATCACCAGATCGATAATCAGGAACGGAATAAAGATGGTAAAGCCAATCTGAAAGGCCGTTTTCAGCTCACTGGTGACATACGCAGGCAGCAGAATACGCATCGGAACGGCTTCCGGTCCCTGAAGCTCGCCGGTATTGGACAGGCGGGCGAAGAGTGCCAGGTCCGCTTCCCGGGTCTGGCGGAGCATGAACTCACGCAGCGGCTGAGCCCCTTTATCGAGCGCCTCCTGCATGGAGATTTTATCTTCGCTAAACGGCTGGTATGCGTCGGTATAAATCTTGTCGATAACCGGCGACATAATGAAAAAGGTTAAAAACAGCGCCAGGCCCAGCAGTACCTGGTTAGGCGGCGCGGACGGGGTGCCCAGCGCATTGCGCAGCAGGCCAAAGACGATGATGATTCGGGTGAAGCTGGTCATCATCAGCAGGATCGCCGGAATAAACGTCAGCGAGGTGATGAAAACCAGCGTCTGCACCGGCAGCGACCAGCTTTGCCCGCCGCCTGCAAGAGGGGTTGAGACCAGACCGGGCAGTTGTGCATAAACCGCAGGGGCAAACAGGCCGACGCCCGCAAGCGTAAGGGATAACAAACGGCGCATCAGGATCTCCCGGAACGCTTAAGCAAACTCTTCATGACGGACTGAAAATCCGCAGGGACTTCTGCGCGCTCGTCACCCGTTGCCGGGGCTGGCGGCAGTTTATGCAAGACGTTGATGCTGGAGGCAGTCACGCCCAGCACCAGCCGTGCATCTTCCACATCGACAACGACCACGCGCTCGCGTGGCCCCAGTGTCGTGCTGGCGCTGACCTTCAGACCGCGGGTACCGGCGGTTTTACCCGCCAGGCCGAAGCGCTTCGCCAGCCATGCGGCGATAAGAATAAAGGCAATAATACCGAGCAACGCGCCACTCACCTGGAGCAGCGGAGAGCCGGGAACGGCAGAGGGCTGTGATATTGTTGCCTGGGTTTTCATGCTTAACGGCTCAGACGACGCATACGTTCAGATGGCGTAATAATGTCGGTGATGCGCACGCCGTATTTATCGGCAACCACCACGACTTCACCCTGGGCAATGAGATAACCGTTGATCAGAATATCCAGCGGTTCGCCGGCGAGACCGTCAAGGGCCACCACGGAACCCTGCGTCAGACGCAGCAGCTCTTTAATGGTCATGCGGGTGCGGCCCAGTTCCACGGTCAGCTTAACCGGGATATCCATAATCAGATCAATATCCTGCAGCGTACCGCTGACATCGCCGCCGCCGAGCTGCTGGAACACAGCATCCGCTGCACTTTTGGCCGGAGTCGTTTTTTGCTCGTTTAACGCGTCAGCCCACAGATCGTCCAGTGCTCCGCTGTTTTCATCGGACGGATTGTTCATGTCACTCATTTGGGCTGTTCCTCATTCAGCGAATTCAATATCGGGTTGATCAAGTGCTCAACGCGTAACGCATACTGACCGTTAATTGTGCCGTACTGACTTGTCAGCACGGGGACACCATCCACATGGGCAATAATGCGGTCGGGTTTTTCTATCGGCAAAACATCGCCGGGTTGTAATTTCAGGATCTGGGATAAGCGCAGCGGGATATCCGCGAAGCTCGCCACCAGCTCAAGCTGAGAATGCTGAACCTGACGCACCAGGTTTTCACGCCAGTTCTGATCTTCGTTGCGCGAGTTCTCCAGCGGCGGGTTGACCAGCAGTTCACGCAGCGGTTCGATCATGCTGAACGGCAGGCAGATGTTGAACTCACCGGTCAGGTTACCGATCTCCACATGGAACGGGGTATTAACGACGATATCGTTCGGGGAGGTGGTGATATTGGTAAATTTCACCTGCATCTCAGAACGTACGTACTCCACTTCCAGCGGGTTAATTGCTTTCCACGCGTCGCTGTAAGATTCCAGCGCCAGCTTCAGCATGCGGTTGATGACGCGCTGCTCGGTGTGGGTAAATTCACGCCCTTCCACTTTGGTCGGGAAACGCCCGTCGCCACCAAACAGGTTATCCACCGCAATGAACACCAGGCTTGGCGAAAACACCACCAGACCTGTGCCGCGCAGCGGTTTCAGGTGGATCAGGTTAAGGTTCGTTGGCACCGGCAGGTTGCGGGCAAACTCATGATACGGCTGGATGCGGATCGCACCGACCGTGATATCCGGGCTACGACGCAGCAGGTTAAACAGCCCCATACGGAACTGACGTGCAAAACGTTCGTTAATGATCTCCAGCGCCTGCAGACGTTCACGTACTACGCGGCGCTGGGTATTGGGATCATAGGGACGAATATCGCTATCGCCGCCAATACCCGGTTGCGGATCATCGTTCTTATCGCTGTCGCCGTTAAGAAGCGCGTCGATTTCTGCCTGAGAAAGAATACTGTCGCCCATGTCGTTACCGCAGTATGAAGGCTGTATACAGAACGTCAGTGACTTCCTGCTTGGGTTGACCGTTTACCAGCGGGGTCGCCAGCGTCTGTTTAATGGCGTCGACCAGCTTTTGCTTACCGTCATCGGTAGCAAGCGTTGAGGCATCCTGACGAGAGAACAGCAGCAGCAGACGGCTACGCACTTCAGGAAGATAATCATTCAGGCGCGCACGCGTGGCTTCATCTTTCAGGCGTAACGTAATACCCACATACAGCACACGATCCGCATCACCCAGATTCACGGTGAAGGTATCCAGTGGGAAGAATACCGGTGCCGGCGGAGGAGGCGGTTCGGCTTTGGCCGCAGCGGTAGAAGGTTCCTGCTGCATACGCCAGTAACTATAGCCCGCGGTAGCGCAGGCGGCGAGCGTGATTAACACCAGCAGCGGGATCCAGATGGAACGCTTGCTTTTTTTGGTGATCGCGGAGTCAGTCATCTGATACGAGCTTCCTGTTTCGGTACAGCTTAATAAGGTGATTATCCCGTGTCCTGCTGTCGTCAAAGCGTGGAAAAGACGGGGATAATCACGCTACCTCTGGCGTTTAGGCAAAGATGTCTACGGCACTGTTGCCACGCGCCGCGGATTGCAGGGCGGCAGGGGCAGGCAGTAACTCATCGCTCTCCTCATTAAAACCGCCGGTATTACCGGAACGTGAAGCCTGTTGCTGCTGTTGAGAGGAGGACTGCTGCTGTCCGGCAAAGCTCTCGCTGCTGACACTGCTTTGCGCGAGCTGAATGCCACTCTCAGCAAGCGACGTGCGCAGGACCGGCAGTGCAGCTTCCAGGGCCGCACGCACGTGGCTGTGCGCCGACACCATTTGCAGTTGTGCCTGGTTATCATCCAGTTTCAGGGTAATCTGGACCTGGCCCAGATCTTCCGGGTGCAGACGCAACTCTGCGGTCTGCTGGCCCTGTTTCGTGAACAACGTAATGTGCTGACTCAGGGATTGCTGCCACTCCTGGGTTCCCAGCGGCTGGCTCAATACCGGTGCCGTGGCAACGGTTGCGGCAGCGTGGCTGGTGACGTTGCTGGAAATGACGGGCGCAAGCGTTGCGGTCGGGGCTGTTGAAGAGGGTGAACTGGCGAGATCCTGCTTCTCAGCGGCGGCGGCCACGATCGGGGTCGCCGGTGCGTTGACCGCTTGAGACGGATCGGCGTTTTGCGCCTGCGCCTGCGCCTGATAAGTCGACGCTTGTTGCGCTTTTTCATGGCCCGCCAGCAGGGTGCTCATGGACTGTTGACCTGCACCATTTTGCGAAAGCGCGGCAGCGTTCAGCGTTGATTTCGCCGTCACGCCAATACCTGTCGCGCCAGAGGCCACCGGCGTTGCCGTCTGCTGGTGGGGCAGCATCGCCATCAGCGCGCTCAACCCTGCCAGCTCTTCTTCGCTCAGCTCGCTTTTGCTGTCATCCTGCGTTTTCACCGCGCTCAGGGTCTTCAGGGCATCACCTTTTGAAACCGGCACCAGCCCGGAAACGAGGGTGTCCAGCGGGGTGGCTGCTGTCGGTTCATCGCCTGTCAGGGCTGGCTGACGCGAGAGCAGGTTGGCTATTTTGGCCTGCAGGGTGTTCTCTCCCCCGGCTTCCTGAGCAACTTTTGACAGCTTACTGCCGGCTGCTTTCAGGTCAGCCAGCGTCAGCGGCGCATCGTTGCCCTGGCCTGTTGCGTCAGTCAGGGCGCCTGCCAGCAGAGAAAGAAAGTCTTGTGCACCGTCGGTGCCTTTCCCTGTTTGCATGCCGCCCGACAGGTCGCTGTCGGTCATCAGCAGTTGTTGCAATGTGATCATTCCGGTTTCCTCATTGATGCGCGCTGGGCAAACTCATCCATTTTCTTCTGATCCAGACGGTTTTCCGCCAGGGTCGTTGCCGCGATCTGTCGGTCCTGTAAGGTCTGCCAGGCCTGCAGTCGCTGCTTTTTCTCGCGCCAGAAATTCAGCGCGGTGTCGACTTTCTGGGTCCACTGGTTAAGCTGCTGGCGATGCTGTTCTATCGCCTTTTCCAGCGTCTGAATAAACTGCTGATAGTTAATCCAGCGCTGGCTTCCAATGCCCTGTGTCATATCGGTATTGAGGTTGGTGCGATATTCATGCTGATAGTCGATTAACATCTTCAACTGCTCTTCAGCCTGCTGGCACCCGCGTCGCATTGCGCCAAGCTGCAATGCGGCATCATCAACTTCTTTCTCAGCCAGATCTTTCAGCGTTGATAACGCGCTGTTTTGCGCCATGACCTTCGCCCTCCACCTGTGTTACACCTGCGGGAAAATCAGCTCCAGTGCCTGGAGTGAGTCTTCCCAGTCGGCGCGTTCAAAAATACCTTGTTGCAAAAACGCCTCCAGCTGCGGCCACAGGCTAATCGCTTTGTCGAGCATCGGGTCGCTGCCTTTGGCATACGCCCCCACGCTCACCAGATCGCGGTTGCGCTGGAAGCTGGAGAGGAGTTGTTTGAAGTTACGCACGCGGGCGTAGTGCTTCTCTGTGATCAATGCCGTCATTGCACGGCTGATTGATGCTTCGATATCAATTGCCGGGTAGTGACCGGCTTCGGCCAGACGGCGCGATAACACAATATGACCGTCGAGGATCGCACGCGCGGAGTCGGCAATCGGGTCCTGCTGGTCATCGCCTTCGGTCAGAACCGTATAAAAAGCGGTGATTGAGCCGCCGCCGCTGATGCCGTTTCCTGCACGTTCGACCAGCGCCGGGAGCTTGGCAAAGACCGAAGGCGGATAACCTTTGGTCGCCGGAGGTTCTCCGATGGCGAGAGCGATTTCACGCTGCGCCATCGCATAGCGGGTCAGGGAGTCCATAATCAGCAGCACGTGCTGGCCGCGGTCACGGAAATCTTCCGCGATACGGGTGGCATACGCAGCACCCTGCATACGCAGTAACGGTGAGACATCCGCCGGTGCGGCGATGACCACCGAGCGGGCACGGCCTTCTGCACCGAGAATATTTTCAATAAAGTCTTTTACTTCGCGACCACGTTCACCGATCAGACCCACGACGATGACATCGGCCTGGGTGTAGCGTGCCATCATGCCAAGCAGGACGGATTTGCCCACCCCTGAGCCGGCAAACAGGCCCATACGCTGCCCGCGGCCTACGGTCAGCAGGGCGTTAATCGGGCGCACGCCGGTGTCGAGGACATGTTCGATGGCGGTACGCTGAAGGGGGTTAAACGGCTGGGTGATCAGCGCGCCGGTTTCGGTGGTGTCCGGCGAGGGCAGGCCGTCCAGCGGTTTACCGCTTCCGTCCAGAACGCGGCCAAGCAGGGCAGGGCCAAGCGGGAGCTGTTTCCCGCTTTGCAGTCCATCGCCGCTGATGTTTTTCGCATACACGCGCGCACCGGGCAGGATGCCTTCAACTTCTTCAAGGGGCATCAGGAACAGGCGCTGGCCATTAAAGCCGACGACTTCGCTCTCAACTTCACGCGTCTCTAGTCCATCCTGACGCTCAATCACGCAGGTGGCTCCCAGCGGAAGCTGCAGGCCAGTGGCTTCCAGCACCAGGCCGGTGGCACGCGTGAGTCGTCCGTAACGGCGAACGGACGGCAGCTGCGTCATCTTCGCTTCAAAATTATCGAGCGTGTTGAGCCAGCGGGTGAGGCGTGCAGTCATCAGACGACTCCCGGTGCTGCCAGGCGGCACAGTTCCTGCCAGCGGGTCGCAACGCTGGCATCCAGGTCACCTTCATCGGCAGAGACCTTGCAGCCTCCGTGATGCAACGACGGGTCGCCGCGCAGACGCCAGCCGTGCAGGCTCAGCGTCGCGCCCAGACTCTCTTCCACGCGCTGGAGGTCGTCCGGATGCACGCGCAGCTGCGGTTTCCCACTGAACAGCGGCTCCTGCTGAAGCAGGCCCTGAATTTGTTTAATCAGCGCGGTGTTGTCCACCGCCGGCGCGTGGCCGATCACCTGACGGGCGGCTTCCAGCGCCATCTGCATCAGCCTTGAGGCAATGACGCTGTCCAGGGCATCCAGCGTGTGCTGAAACTCGCTGACCAGCTGCTGCATACGGGCGTGAAGCGGAGCCTGTTGCTGGCGCGCCTGTTCAATGCCGTGTTCTAACCCTTTGGCCAGACCTTCCTGATACCCCTGATCGTGGCCTTTCTGACGTCCTTCGTTCAGGCCAGCCGTGTAGCCCTGCTCATGGGCCTGCATCTGCAACTGGGCCAGCATCTGCGCGCGCTGCTCTTCTTCGCTCAGCTCAGGCTGCTCGACATCCGGGTAGCCCTCTTCGGGCGACAGCACGGCGGGTGTGAACTCTGACAGGGGAGGCGCCAGATCGTCGGGCGTCCAGCGCTTCCACGGCAGTTCATTAGACATAGGTGTCGTCTCCGCTGCCAATCACCATCTCGCCGGTTTCCGCCAGACGACGAACGATAAGCAGGATGGCTTTCTGTTCGTTTTCCACCTGAGACAGACGGACCGGGCCACGGTTGGCAAGGTCGTCGCGCAGGATATCTGCCGCACGCTGAGACATGTTGCGCAGGAACTTCTCGCGCAGCGGCTGCTCGGCACCTTTGAGGGCGATAAGCAGCGACTCGGAGTCCACTTCCTGGAGGAGACGCTGGATGCTGCGATCGTCCACTTCGACCAGGTTTTCGAACAGGAACATCTCGTCGATAATTTTCTGTGCCAGCTCGCCGTCGAATTCGCGAACGGCGGTAATGACCGCTTCTTCCTGCTGCGTTTTCATCAGGTTGATGATCTCTGCCGCCGTTCTCACGCCGCCCATTTTGCTGCGCTTGAGGTTCTGGCCATCGAGCAGGTTGTTCAGCACTTCGGTCAGCTCCGCCAGCGCGGCTGGCTGGACACCACCGAAGGTCGCGATACGCAGCATCACATCGTGACGCAGGCGCTCTTCGAACAACGCCAGAATATCGGCCGCCTGGCCACGTTTGAGGTGGACAAGAATGGTGGCGATAATCTGCGGGTGCTCGTCGCGGATAAGGTCGGCGGCACTCTGCGGTTCCATAAAGTTGAGCGTCTCGATACCGCTGGCGGTATCGCGCGTTTCCAGAATGTCTTCCAGCAGGCTGGCAGCACGCTCTTCGCCCAGCGCCTTGACCAGCACGGAGCGCAGATAGTCGTTGGCGTTGACGTTGAGCGCGGCAAACTGTTCGGCTTCCTGCTCAAATTCAGACAGCACTTCCGTCAGCTGTTTGTTAGAGATCTGGCGTACGTTTGCCATTGCCGCACTGAGAATCTGTACTTCGCGCTGCGAGAGGTGTTTGAACACCTCGGCCGCACGGTCTTCGCCAATGGTCATCAGCAGGATGACGCTTTTATCGGTGCCTGAAAGCGTGTTACTCATGTTCGTTACCCATCCACTGGCGGATGACCAGCGCCACGACGCGCGGATCGTTATCTGACATTTCGCGAATGCGCTGGCTCATGACCTCGGCGCCCATACGCTGGTTAGCACGGCGTTGCTGCATCTGTTCGTCTTTGCTGAGGCGAACTTCAACTGCATCTTCCACTTCCTGACGGGTACTGACCTGTTCGCGCGCCACTTTTTCAGCTTCTGCACGACGCTGGAGCTGAGGACGAATGCCCTTACGCCACAGCAGCCACGCGACAATCAGAACCAGCAGCCAGCGACCTGCGGACAGCAGCTGATCGATAAACGCCTGCTGTTGCCAGAACGGCAGTTCGCCACCTGACTCTTCAACCGAGTTGAACGGTGAGTTCACCACGTTGAGCGTGTCGCCGCGCTTCTCGGAGTAACCCATCGCTTCACGGGTCAGGTCTTCAATCTGTTTCATCTGCTCGGTGGTCAACGGCAACGGCTTGCCATCCGCCAGCGTCTTGTAGTTCACCACCACCGCAACCGACAGACGCTGTACATCGCCCACGTTCAGTTTGGTGTGGCGGATAGTACGGTCCACTTCGTAGTTGGTGGTTTCGTTACGACTGCTGGTACGCGGACCGGCGGTGCTGGCTGTTGATGTGGTCTGCTGATTCGTTTGCTGACCGTTCTGCTGATTAGCCGGTGGCGTTGAGATTGGTGCCGCGTTAGCCGGTGCTGGCTGGTTAGACAATGCGCCTGGCACACCGCCTGGGTATGCGCCGCCAACCTGTTCGTTTTCATTGACCTGACGAGAGCGCATTACCGCCTGAGCCGGGTTGCCATTCGGGCTGTATTGCTCTTCGGTCTGTTCTTTATTAGAGAAGTCAATCTGCGCGGTAACCTGCGCATGCACGTTGCTGTTACCCACGACCGGGCCAAGGATGGCTTCGATGCGACGCTGCACGCGGCTTTCCACGTCCGCGGCATATTTCAGCTGCGCGTCATTCAGATCGCGGCCTGCGGTATTGGACTGGGTCAGCAGATGACCACTTTGATCAACCAGCGTCACGTTACCCGGCGGGAGACCGGCAACAGCGCTGGAGACCAGATGGGTCACCGCGCTGATTTGTCCTTCATCCATTGCACGGCCAGGCTGGAGGTTAACGGTGACGGAGGCCGACGGGGATTTCTGCTCGCGGACAAACAGGGAGGGTTTAGGCATGGCCAGGTGCACACGGGCACTCTTCACCGGACCCAATGTTTCAATCGTACGGGCCAGCTCACCTTCCAGCGCACGCTGGTAGTTCACCTGCTCGCTGAACTGGCTGATACCGAATTTTTCCTGATCCAGCAGTTCAAAACCTACCGCACCGCCCTTTGGCAGTCCCTGTTGCGCCAGGCGCAGACGAAGTTCGTGCACCTTATCAGCCGGTACCTCCAGCGCACCGCCGTTATCCGCAAAGCGATAAGGGATGTTCATCTGGGTAAGCTGGGTGACGATGGCACCGCCATCCTGATCGGAAAGGTTACTGTAAAGCGTGCGGTAATCAGGGCTTTTCGCCCACAAGACCATCGCTACAAGGATCGCAATTGCGGCAGCGCCTGCCACGATCAACGGGATTTTAGGATTCGCGCGAAGGCGGTTCATCCACTCGAGTGATTTATTTTGTGGCGCTGTCGATGCTGTTGCACTCATTGCGCACCTCTTAAATCCTGGTGGTTTACGTTATTCGTGTAGAGAAACAAAACTGACTCCCGGGTCGGCAAACACGACAAAAGTTCCATATTGATGGCCCTGCCATTATTTGATGATTCAGGATTTTCTATGCGTCAAATAACCTGGTTTTTTCACGCTATTTACCGCCATTATCTTATTGACAAGCTGTTAGTCTTGACCCCGTAAAAAACCATTCAGGGGAGAGTCATGGCTATACAGGGTATTGAAGGGGTGATCAGTCAGTTGCAGGCAACGGCGATGACGGCCCGTAATCAGAATGTGGCAGAACAACCGAGCATCAGTTTTGCAGGACAACTGCACGCCGCGCTTGACCGTATCAGCGATACCCAGACCGCCGCACGTACTCAGGCGGAGAAGTTCACCCTCGGCGAGCCGGGCGTGGCACTGAATGATGTGATGACCGATTTGCAAAAAGCCTCGGTTTCCCTGCAGATGGGGATTCAGGTGCGTAACAAGCTTGTGTCTGCTTATCAGGAAGTGATGGGGATGCAGGTTTAAGACCCGTCGATCTTCGCTGGCAGCCCAAGCGCTTTAATGCCACAATATTTTTTTCTTCGAATGCAGGAAAGATGATGAAAAAAATAGCAATTGCTGGTGCGCTGCTGGCACTGACCGGGTGCGTTCAGGTGGATAACTATCAGGAAGTGATCAAACACCCCGTCCCGGCGCATCTGGCAGGGTACTGGCAGTCAAAAGGGCCGCAGAGCAAAATGGTGAGCCCAGAGGCGATTGCCACGCTGGTAGTGACGGAGGAGGGCGATACGCTGGACTGCCGTCAGTGGCAGCGCGTGATCGCTGTACCGGGTAAAATCATGCTGCGTTCAGACAGTTATTATAACGTCACCCGCAAGCTGGATATTTATCCGCTGGAGCGCGATGGCTCTGTTCTTGAGTATGATGGTATGGAGCTACAGAAGGTCGATCGCCCGACGGTAGAGTGCGCAGATTATCTGAGCAAAAATCCGCTTGAGAGTAAACTTCCGTAGTGCATGTTGCCGGGTGGCAGCTTCGCCTGACCCGGCATTCAATTCACGTCAGATGCTTTTACAACTACAACGCATCCTCAATCACCCACACGCTGACGCTTCCACCTTTGCAGGTAAAGGTGCCTTCGCCATCCGCTGCGGTAGTGACCGTTTCTTCGCGATTGCCGAGAAAATCACGCCACGTTTTGTTGCCGTAGTTTTCACCCAGACAAATCACTTTCTCGCCGTCATCGCCATTCGACATCACCACCACACAGCCAGGATCGTCTTCGGTGCCGCTGCGGCTGAAGGCGATACAGTTTGGGTGATCGAAGAACAGCGTCTGCACGCCGTGGGCAAAACGCTGGCGGGCGAGGATCAGCTCGTGAAGCTGCTCGATGACCGGCATATCAATATGGTAGGTTTCGCCGTCACCGCCCGTATCGTCATAGCTGGCACCGAATAAATCCGGATAAAAGACGCTGGGCACTCCGTTTTCACGCAGCAGGATCAGGGCATAGGCCAGCGGTTTAAACCACGCTTCAACCGGCGCTTCCAGTGCCTGCAAAGGCTGAGTGTCATGGTTGGCAACCAGAGTTACTGCATGGAACGGATCGGCTTCGACCAGGGTGCCGGTAAAGATTTGGCTCATGTCGTATTCCCGACCCTGGCGCGATGCTTCGTGGAATTTCATCTGCAGGGGGGCATCGAAAAGCATCGTCTTGCCATCGACCTGGTCAATATAGGCCTGCAGTTTATCCACTTCGTGGGACCAGTATTCCGCCACGATAAACAACGGTTGCGTTGCGACTTCCTGAACGTGCTCAATCCACTCCTTATAAAACCAGGCGGGAATGTGTTTGACGGCGTCCAGACGAAAACCGTCACAGCCAGTTTGTTCCATGACCCAGCGGGCCCAGTATTTGATCTCCTCGGTGACGGCATGGTTGCGAAAATCAATGTTTTCGCCCATCAGGTAATCAAAATTACCCATCTCATCATCAACCTGGTCGTTCCAGCCTTCACCGGTGTAGTCGTTGACGATTTTAAAAATGCCGTCTTCATCGGGGTTTTCAATATGGTCGACGCCGCTGAAGCATTTGTAATCCCAGATAAACTGCGAATATTGCCCGGCACGGGCTGGGAAGGTGTAGCGTGTCCAGGCTTCACACTCAATGATCTCATCGTCGATCTGCGTGCGATCCTGTTCGTTGACGCGCTGAACGCGGACGGGTTCTTTCTCGTCTGCGCCCATTTTGTGGTTAACCACCACGTCCAGGAGGACGGCGATCTCATTACTTTTGAGTGCGTCGATGGCCTCCAGCAGCTGAGCTTTGTCACCGTACTTGGTGGCGACGCTGCCTTTCTGGTCAAACTCACCGAGGTCGAAGAGATCGTAAGTGTCGTATCCAACCGAGTACCCGCCGGATGCGCCTTTACAGGCTGGCGGCAACCAGATCATATTGATGCCGATTTCGTTAAGATTGGGGGCTAACGCCGTGACCTCTCGCCACAATTCACCGCCCGCAGGGTAATACCAGTGAAAACATTGTAACAGGGTGGGGTTTTTCATCGTCCGTGCTCCAGAAGCCGTTTGGCAGACTTCTGGAGTATGGATCAAGAATCGCTAATGTGAATTAATGATTCATCTCTCCGGGAAATAATATGTTGCCTGACAACTTCCCGTAGGTAACGTTAACGTTTTTTTGCTTGTTGGTTTGGGCAATAAGACCGCTCAACTCACTCATTCTTTCCTGCAACAAATCCTTGAGGAGGAGTTCATTCTGCAGCACCTGATTCAGTATCACCATCGCCTGATCCTGGATGTGTTTGCTGTCGGGTGGAAAAGGAGTCGTGCTGATCTCTTCAACCAGCGAAACGTATGCAACCTCCTGTTCGATGAGCTCATCCCATTTCCCGGATTGAGCAAGGCTCAGCATTGTATTGCTAAGCGCATAAAGAGCATGCCACTTTTTAAGGGATAAGCTGGAGTCGTTCATTAAAGTTAATCCTGCTTGGGAGTATAACCCGGGCCGATTTGCTTCCAGGCGTCGGAAATATTGAGCAGCAGAGCCTCGACTTCGGTAATAGCCTCGATGTCATTGCGCAGATTGGCATGTAACAAACGGCGTACCATATAGTCGTAAAGCGCAGAAAGGTTGCGGGGGAGTTCTCCTCCCACATCCATATTTAACCCAGCCTTAAGGCCATTTTCGATAATATTAATGGCCTTAGACAGGGCCTCTCCTTTTGCCGGGATGTCCCCCTGCTCAAGGAAAAGGCGCGCCCGGATAAGCGCGCTATGGATACCGTCGAACAACATGACAACCAACTGGTGCGGGCTGGCACTCAAGACAGCAGATTCAAGACCTACCTGCTGATAGGCTTGTACACCAGATTTGCTATACATATCGTTTCCTTTCTTACTTACTGCTGAACTGTTGGGTCAAATAAGTGGCCGTGCCGTTGAATTTTGTGACCAGCTTATCTAAATCGTTAAATTGCTTTTTATAGCGCGCCATCGTGGCTTCAATCGTCAATTCCATCGCGTCGTAACGTTTGCCGATGGATTTGAGCGTGGCGTTAATACCGTCCTTCGCATTCTGAATAACGCCTTCTTTGCCGACAGACGTGCTCAGCATATCGGTTAGCTTGTTATTCATCTGGGTAGCGAAACCGGTCGTTTTCCCGTCCCCCACAAAATAGGCCTGTACACCAGCCGGATCGTCCGTGAGGATCTTGGTTAATTTCTTATCATCAATTTTCAGGTTGCCAACCGCGCCGTCCGCGCCTTTGACCGGGTCCTGTGTGATGCCAAGTTGGGCCATAATGGCATAGGAACCGCTCTGCACATTGGTCAATAAAGCACGCAGATCGGATTGTACTCCGCGGATAGTACTGTCACCCATCAGTACGCCGTTATTCGAAGACTGGGCGGTTGCACCCACCGCAGGTGGCTCATATTTCGTCAATGAGGCAATGGTGGACTGCAGAGAGTTATAGGCAGTTACCCATTCTGTAATGGCTTTTTTGTTATCGTCTGTAGAGCGGGTTACGGTCAGGGTTTCATCGGCTGTGCTCTGTGCTTTCAGGGTTAATGTTACCCCTGGAATGGCGTCAGTGATGGTGTTGGTCTGGCGGACAATCTGGATACCGTTGACGTTAACGACGGCATTTTGTGATTTTACCTGTTCGGTAAGTGTGCCACTGCCAATGATGCCTTTCAGCATATCGTCGCCGGTCACTGTTACCGTCATATCAGAATCGGTACCGGTGGTTTTGGAGGTCAGCATCAGACGATAGTCGCCATCATCCGCTTTCACCACACTTGCCGAGACACTGCCGTTGGCAGCATTAATGGCTTTAGCGATCCCGTTCAGGGAGGTATCGCCATCGGCCAGGGTTACCGTCAGTGGTTTACTGTCAGCGCCTGCCTGGGTAATGGTAATGGTTCGGCTGTTGGTGCCTGTGGTGCCACCTAACTGCTTAGTATTGCTGTCGATAGTGCCTGGCGTGGTTGTCAGCACCTGGCCTTTAGCAATCTTGCTCACGTTGACTGTCACATCACCAACGTTAGCGCCGGAGGTACTGATAGCCGAAAAAGCAGTATTGGTGCTGCTAATGGAGGTTGAGTTCCACGTATCTGTTTTTGCGAGCTTAGCAGCTGCGGTTTGCAGATTCGTCAGGGCGCTTTGTAATTTGCCGTAACCGGTAATCTGCGCGTCGTAGGTGGTTTTTTGCTTGGCAATAGCCGTCAATTTTGTTTCTTCTGCTGCCTGCAGCTTATCGTACAGATCTGACAGGCCGGGCATGCCCACCCCGAGATTACTGATAGTCGCCATGTAGTGTTCCTTCTTAATGGATGTTTCAGTCGTTTATCGGCCCGTTCGACGAAAAGTTTACGGCAAGCTTAAAAAATATATCGCTGAATAAGCGACCTAAATGACGCGTTTTAAATCAACAGGGTGCATGACGAAGAAATATACCGAAGAGAATAAGACGGTGATTTTTTGCGTTAATCTTTTATTCATCATGCACTCTGCAGCCGCTTTAGCGCAAAATAAATCCTTATAAAACAAGTAATTAAATATTTTCTTCGATATTTTCTAAAGTCTGCTGTTCGAGCGTCGATAACCTTGTTGACGGTGAGAGACGCCGTGAGTGTTAGGCACCGACCCTAGAAACCATTTTTGAAGGAATTAAAATTATGGCAGTTATCAATACTAACCTGTTGTCCCTGACCACTCAGAACAACCTGAACAAATCTCAGTCTTCTCTGGGCACTGCTATCGAGCGTCTGTCCTCTGGTCTGCGTATCAACAGCGCGAAAGATGACGCTGCTGGCCAGGCGATTGCTAACCGCATGACCTCCCAGATTAAAGGTATGACCCAGGCGGCGCGTAACGCCAACGACGGCATCTCCCTGGTTCAGACTGCTGAAGGTAACCTGAACGAAATCAACACCAACTTACAGCGTATTCGTGAGCTGTCTGTTCAGGCTGCTACCGACACCAACGGTTCTTCTGACCTGACTTCCGTCAACACTGAAATCAAACAGCGTCTGGCTGAAATCGACCGTATCGCGGGCTCAGCTAACTTCAACGGTAAAAAACTGCTGGACGGCTCTGTATCTACCGCGCTGAAAATTCAGGTTGGTGCTGGTACTTCTGCTAACGACACCATCTCTGTAGACAGCAACGCGCTGATCAACGCGACCTCTGGTACCCTGAGCGCTGGTCTGAGCACTGCAATCTCCGATAACGCCTCTGCACAGGCTGTTATCTCTGCTGCTGATGCTGCAATCGCGAAAATTGATACCGCGCGTTCTAACATGGGTGCGATTCAGAACCGTTTCGAATCTACCATCAACAACCTGAACAACTCTATCAATAACCTGTCTGCTGCTCAGTCCCGTATCCAGGACGCTGACTACGCTACCGAAGTTTCCAACATGTCTCGCGCGCAGATCCTGCAGCAGGCTGGTACTTCTGTACTGTCTCAGGCAAACCAGGTTCCTCAGGCTATGCTGTCTCTGCTGCGTTAATCGCCGCGTCTGTTTCATAAAGGTTGCTGGAGACAGCAACCTTTTTTTTTGCCCGCCAGACAATCTCCGAAATAAGCCATTATTACCGGGGGTGTTCCTTCCATTATCTCGAATATTCCCTTGTACGATGGGTAAGAATCGCAATCTTACTAAGAGAATCGGGATGAACAAGTTCGAGCGTACACGATCGCTGCATCAGTATTACCGTGATGAATTTTCACGGCTAATCTTTTTGCCAGAAACGGATGCATTGCCTGCGCATGTTGTAACCGAAATCCTGCACTATAAAAATTCTGATATTGCCACGCTCGAACCCCAGATCATGGACGCAACGACCGATCTGGATGCACAAAAAGAACTCGCTGTTAAGCGCATGCTGTGCGCGATCGCTGCAGCAAACGCCGCGTTTGATTTTAAAAACCAGGGCAAGCCAACACCCTTTTCGCAAGAGCTGAGTGAAACCATTACCGGTTGGGTCGTAGAGGCGCTTCAGCATGACGACAGCATAAATCTTCTGGTGGCGGGTATTCAGGTTTTCTTCCGTATTAACGAAATTGACGCCGCCTTATTCCTGATTTCAAACTACTACGCGGTGGTGAGTCCATCCCCAACCGTGATGAAAATATTGCTGTTAGTGTGCCTGATGGAAGATGATTTTAATCAGATGCAGACGCTTATCCAGCAGCTGACCGCCGATCCTGAACATATTGGTGAAGACGCGTTAACGATGCTAATGATCGTCACGGGGATTCATAAACTGGGTGGCTGCCCTGAAACGTTCATCGATTTCTCCGCCCTGAACATGCCTGATTATGAGCCTGATTTTTCGCACTACGAGTGGCTTCTTCCGGCAGAGGAAAACGGAAAAACAACGGTTCTGGTAGCGTGCGACAAACGCTATTACTTCGATCACGCCCTGACGCTGTTAGGTTCGATCTTCCATACCAACGGCGACCAGCTTAACGTTCACCTGCATCTTTATAACCCTGATGATGAGACAAAGGCGCACGTTCATTCGCTGCACCAGCATTTTCCGGGAATGGTGATATCGGTGACAGCCGAAAAGATTGCGCCCGTTTTTGGTATCAATGTCTGGTACGCCTCAAGACGTTTTGTTTTCCTCAGCTATGCACTGAGCGTGTTCACCTCTCCAGTTATTGTTCTTGATGCAGATTGTCTCGTGCGTAAGAACTGGGCCGATATTAAGCAACATCTTCCTGATAAGGAAATTGTCCTCTCTTACAGTAACGGCGCACCGCCATGGGAGCAGGTTCCCGCCGGCTTTGTCTATACGGTTCCGGGGACGCTTTCGCGTAAATACCTGTCGCTTGTTGCGACATTTATTGACTGGAATCTACGCCGCGGCAATGCGGAGTGGTTCCTCGACCAGGTCGCACTTTCTGTCGCGCTGGATGCACTGCCTGCGGTTGAGCAGATGGCCATTCATCGCGAGCCGCTGGAGAAACTGATCGATATTCGCTACACCGACGCCACGTTCAGCTGGACAGTGACCACGCAAAAATCAGGCGGCGAAGCGTACCAGAACTACAAAGCTGCGATGCAACAAACCTATTTTGGCTAACCACTGAACTCATGGAACTTTCTCTGTATGTTGTATCCAGATAATCGATTCACGCTATCGGGTCTGCAGGCCGCCGCTGCCCTGTATCAGTTTCCTGCCGGGGCACCTGAGAATGCACGCGTCCTGGATTTAGGTTGCGGACAGGGCGAGGTGTTGTTATCCGCTGCGCTGGCCTGGCCTGATTGTGTCGGGATAGGTATTGATATTAACGAAGACGCTATTGCAGCGGGGCAGAGGCAGGCGCAGCGTCTGGGTATCGTCAGTATTGAACTGGTTGCGGCGGGTCTTAACGATGTGCTGAGCGTGTCACCGGGTGAGTTCGATTACATTCTTATTCGCGGGGACTTTATTCCTGCAGGCATGCCAGAGCGTGACGCGCTGTTGCAGTGGTGTCGTCGCCACCTGTCGGCGTATGGCATTATTGCCATCCACCAGATTTTTACCCCGCCTGAATCCGCGGCACAATACGTTCAGGATGCGTTGGCCTTCCACGCACGCCTTGCGGGCCGGTCAGATGAGAAGGTTGCTTTTGCTCGTGGTATGCTCAGCTATCTGGCATTGACCCAGCCGGAAGGGGAGATCAAAGACTATGTGCTCGCGATGGAGCGCGTTGACGACACGACCCTTATTGAGAGCCTGGCAAGCGCCACGCACATCTCCGGGCAGTTCCTTCAGTTCACCGATACTCTCTCATCCTGCGGGCTGCGCTACGTGGGGGATGCGCTGCCTCAGTACGAAACGGGTGAGAGCTTTAGCGAGCAAATTCATCAGCTGCACGCACTGGTCTCATCTGGGCAGGCATCGATTGCCGCGCAGCAATATCTCGATTTTGCCGTCAACCGTCGCGAGCGCGTCAGCCTGCTTTCCCGTGATGATACTGTTAACGCGGCGGCGCTGGATTTTACCCGGTTAAACACGCTGCACTGGGCCGGTGATTTCAGACGTTGCCGCAACGATCGCGGCGAGATCGTCAATGCTCACACCAACGCTGAAGGGAAATTTTTCTCGACGCAAAATACCACGACGCTGCATATTCTCGATCTGCTTGGCGGCGCATGGCCGCTGAGCCTGTCATTTGATCAACTGGTGAGCAACGCTCGTCTTCCCGAAAAAGAGGGGGATGTCTCCCAGAGCGTACTTGAATCTCTAAAAGATCTCTTTCTCAACCAAATTCCGGGGCTCCACTGGGCGGGTTCACCGGGGCCTTACAATGTTCAGCCTGAAAGTGAACTCACGTTAATTGCTCCTCTTCTGGTAGGGCAAGACTTTGACATCATGCTTAATCTCTGGGGGGAGCGTGTGACCCTCAGTGACGACGAACGGGAGTTCGCGATTGCCGGCATGGATGTGAATCAGGCCAGAAGCCGAGAGTGCTTTTCTGCACTGAAGGCGAAAGGACTATTGAAAGGTACCCCTGAAGCTTGGCGCAAAGCACTGCAGCGTTTTTTGCGTCTGGGGGATGTCGACTACCTTAAAAGCAACATTGATACGCTTTTACTGCTTAATGTCGGATCGCAACAGGGCGGTTTACTTGTTGACGCGCAGATTATGGCAGGGGAGAGGGATGAACAGGATCCTGGCATCGATCTCATTTACCAAAACGTAAACGCGCTGATTGCCGCAGGTCTGGCGAAAGACGCGCGCGATTACATTACGGGACAGATTGAAAACGATCCTCATAATCTGCATCTGCTTCGCTGCTCTTCCCGTGCAAGCCTGCTGATGGGCGACTGGGACGAGGCTCTGTTGGCACTCTGCCAGCTCATGAGCCGCTACTCTGCCGGGCAGGATATCTGGTTCGACCTGGCAACCGTGCTGCAGAAAAAAGGTGAGCTGCATTATGCCGCCCGGATCCTGCAGGCGCTGCTGCGGTTGAATAAACATAATGCGTCATTCTGGAATACGCTGGCGGTGGTTTATCATGCGCGTCGCAATATGGCCATGGCTGAACGCTGCGCCAGGGAATCGTTGCGCTATAACGCCACGAATCCGCTGCATCTCGCGATGATGGGCATTATTCTCAGTGATAATCAGAAACTGACGGAAGCACGCTATTTCCTCGAGAAATCGCTCGAGTTTGCGCCGGGTGATTTTGACTGTTTCACCAGCCTGCTGTTTGTTCTTACCCACGATTTTTCTGTCTCGCCGGAAGTGCTTTTCAATCGCCATCTTGCCTATGGTGAACTGGTGACCGAGTGGGCGACAAACTTCGACCTGGCGCTGCCGTGGCAGGGTAGTAAGGATCCTGAGCGGCCGTTGCGCGTCGGCTTTGTCTCCGGAGACTTCCGTAACCATCCCGTAAGCCGCTTCCTGCGCCCGTTCTGGGACGGCATGGATCGGGAGCGGTTTTCCCTCTACGGATATAGTACGCTGGATAAAGATGATGCCGTCACGGAGCACTTCCGTAACACCTCGACGAAGTGGTTATCTGTTACCCATCTCAATAACGTTGAGCTGGCAAAACAGATCCACAGCGACGGGATTGATATTCTTTTTGATCTCTCGGGTCATACCACCGGGACGCGTTTACCCGCGTTTGCCTTTAAGCCTGCGCCGGTGCAAATCACCTGGCTCGGTTACCCGGGCACGACCGGGATGCGGCAGATGGATTACCGCATTATCAGCACCGGGTTTGTCAGGAATGCTGCGATAGACGCTCAGTTCACTGAAAAGCTGATCGCGATTCCACTCGATAACTTCTTTGAGCCGGATGCTTCCAGCCCTGACGTCAATGCCTTGCCAGCCCTAACGAACGGCTGGTTTACCTACGGTAGTTTCAACCGCCCGAAAAAATTGAATGACCAGGTCTTTGCGTTGTGGGCGCGCATTCTGCTGCATAACGCCACGTCACGTTTGCTGATTGGTTTTATGGATGACGATGCGATGATCGCCCGCTACCGCAAAAAGCTCAATGCGCTGGGCGTATCGGATGAGCAGCTTATCTTCCGTAAAACGACGGGACTGGAGTCGTATCTTCATATGCATCATGAGGTAGACATGTTGCTTGATTCCTTCCCGTACAACGGGGGAACCACCACCAGTCATGGCATATGGATGGGCGTCCCGACGCTTACCCTGGCAGGCGCAACCTATCCCGCGCGGCAGGGGCTGGAGATCTTGCATATCTACGGGCTGGATGAGTTTGTGGCGGAAAGTCAGCAAGACTATTTCGACAAGGCCGTTAGCTGGCAAACCCGACTGGAAACCCTCAGCGCTTTGCGTCAGAGCATGCGGAGCACAATCCCACTCCAGAGCCAGAGCAATGTGGCGATTCCTTTCCAGCAGGCCCTGCGCGGGGCCTGGCGAAAATGGTGTGCTGATGAAGCACCCCGCAGTTTCCAGGTATCAGGTACTGAGGATTAATTTATGAAAAATGTCTACGTTACCAGTCCACTTCTTCCGCCCCTTGAGGAGTTCATCCCTTACCTGGAGACCTTGTGGGAAAGTAAAATTTTGACCAACAGCGGGCAATTCCATCAGCAACTGGAAGAGGCGCTGGCGGCGTATCTTGGGGTAAAACATGTCTGCCTGTTCTCCAACGGCACGCTCGCGTTGCTGACGGCGCTTCAGACATTGCGTATAACCGGTGAAGTGATCACCACGCCATACTCTTTTGTCGCCACGTCTCACAGCCTGCTGTGGAATGATTTAACACCGGTGTTTGCTGATATTGACCCCGCCACTTTTAATATCGATCCGGATCGCATTGAAGAACTGATTACGCCTAAAACGACGGCGATCATGCCAGTCCACTGCTATGGTATTCCGTGCGATATGGAACGCATCCAGAAGATTGCCGATACCTATGGACTGAAGGTGATTTACGATGCGGCCCACTGTTTCGGCGTCAAACAGGATAACGCCAGCATTCTCAATTATGGCGATCTGTCCGTACTGAGCTTCCATGCCACAAAGGTGTTTAATACCTTCGAAGGGGGGGCCATTATTTGCCATGATGCCAAAACCAAGCAGCGCATTGATTATCTTAAAAACTTTGGTTTTGCCGATGAAACCATTGTGATGGCGCCGGGTATTAACGCCAAAATGAATGAAGTGCAGGCGGCCATGGGGCTGCTGCAGTTAAAGTATATTGACAGTGCGCTGCAGGAACGCGCGGTTATTTATCAACGTTACGTTGAACTGCTCGATTCCGCTCTTCCGGCGCTGGAGTACATTAAACCTGCCAGTAATATTGAATGGAATTACTCCTACTTCCCGGTACTTATCCGCGAAGATTCGGCGGTCAGCCGGGATGCTATCTATTCGGAATTACGCAAGCATAATATCTATGCCCGCCGTTATTTCTATCCGCTTATCAGCGCGTTCCCGATGTATCGCCACTTCCCGACGGCGAATGCACAACATCTCCCGGTTGCCGATGAAATTTCTCATGCGGTGCTCTGCCTGCCCATCTATCCCGGACTACTGGTGGCCGATCAACGTCGTATTATTGAGATTATCCAGGAACTCTTTATCAATGCCGCCCGTGCGGCAGAGCCTGCGCTTGTGGTCAATGGATAGGAAAGAAAACCGATGAAGCTGGCGATCATGCAACCCTATTTTTTCCCGTATTGCGGCTATTTCCAACTGATGGCGGCAGTGGATGCTTTCGTGGTGTATGACAACATCAAGTACACGAAAAAAGGGTGGATTAACCGTAACCGTATTCAGGTTCGCGGTGCGGAGTCATTAATCTCGCTGCCACTAAAAAAAGACTCGGACTTTCTGGATATCAGGGAGCGGCAGCTCTCAGCAGCATTTGACCGCAATAAGCTGTGCAATCAAATTGTCGGTGCGTATCGCCACGCACCCTCATTTTCCGCGGTAATGCCGATCGTTGAGGAGATTATTCAGAACCCGGAGGATAATCTTTTTAATTATCTGTGGCTGGGCCTGAACCGGTTGCGGGACTATTTTGGCTTCTCGTGTGAGCTAATTGTCTCGTCTTCGTTACCGGCGAATCACGCGTTAAAGTCTCAGGATCGCGTCATCGATATTTGTCAGGTGATGAACGTCCGTACGTATATTAACCCCCCGGGGGGCATGGCGCTCTATTCCCGGCAGGATTTTGTCGAACGCGGGCTTCAGCTGCAATTTATCCAGCCGCAACCGTGGCACTACCCGCATTCTGACGCGGCGTTTATTCCCTGGCTGTCCATTATTGACGTCATGATGTTTAACTCTCGCGATGAGGTGGTTCGTCGCCTGCAACTTGGTTATGAGTTAATTTAATATGTTTACATGGAAAAAATTGGGTAAGGTCTTTACCCCGCAGGAGGTGACTCATCTCCCTTGGCTTAAAGAGTTTGCTCAGGCCCCTGCGACGCTGATCTTTGATGATTTCGTGCGCGTCTATTTCTCCTGCCGCCCGCCTGCTGATGAACAGGGGAAATATGTCAGCTATTCCGCTTGGGTGGATTTGGCTCGTGACGATCTCTTCCAGGTATTGCGCTTTGCCCGTGAACCGATTCTCCCGCTGGGTGGATACGGAGAATTTGACGAATTTGGTACCTATCCCGTCTCCGTGATGCGCGATAAGGATGTGGTAAAAGCCTGGTATGCAGGCTGGACTCGCTGCGAATCGGTGCCGTTCAACGTGGCAATTGGCATGGCAGTAAGCCATGACCAGGGGGAGACCTTTGTTAAAGCGGGTCCGGGGCCAGCAATCGGTTACTCTCCGGATGAGCCGTTTGTAATGAGTGGGCCGAAAATTCGAAGATTCAATAACCAATGGCAGCTTTTTTATATTGCTGGTCGCAAATGGAAATGGGTGGATGGCCGCGCAGAGCCGGTCTACAAGATTCGCATGGCGACATCTGAAGATGGCATCAACTGGACGAAGCTGAATAAAGATCTGATCCCCAGCCGTATCGAAGAGGACGAGGCACAGGCCAGCCCGGATGTCTTTTACGCCAACGGCAAATACCATATGTTTTTTTGCTACCGCTACAGCGCCCATTACCGCGGAAAGCAGAACGGTTACCGCATCGGCTACGCGTGGAGTCTGGATATGATGTCGTGGCACCGGGATGATAGCAAAGCTGGCATTGACGTTTCTGCTTCCGGATGGGATGCAGAAATGATCAGCTACCCACACGTTTTTGAACTCGATGGCAATATTTACATGGCTTATCTGGGGGATCAGGTGGGCCGCTATGGCTTTGGCCTGGCACAACTTGAGGGCAAATTATGCTGACCCTGAAATGGCGTAAGCACGGGCTTATCTATTCGCCTTCACAGGTTCCTCCTCTGGCAAATGGGGTGGGTTTTGCCCAGTCTCCGCAAGCGCTGGTGTTTAATGACTTTGTCCGAATCTACTTTTCCACGCGTGAGCGGGAGGCGAATTCAGCAAAGTTTATTAGCCGTGTCTGCTATGTGGATATGGATAAATCTTTGCGGGAGGTGCTTCGTATCAGTCCCGAGCCGGTGATAGCATCTGCTGAGTTGGGCACATTCGATGAGCACGGTATTTTCCCTTGTAACGTTCTGCGTCATGAAGGAAAAATCATGGCATGGACGACGGGCTGGAATCGTCGCGTTTCGGTCTCGGTTGATACAGCCATTGGTTTTGCGGTAAGCACAGACAATGGCGAACACTTCACCCGTTTCGGTACTGGGCCCGTGATGGGCCCCTCATTGCACGAGCCACACTTAGTGGGAGATGCCTTTGTTATACATACCCGTGAACGTTTCCACATGTGGTACATCTTTGGAACGGGCTGGAAGAAGCGCACACCGGATTCGGTTCCGGATCGCATCTATAAAATTGCTCATGCGGAATCACACGATGGCATCCACTGGCAGCGTGACAGCCAGCAAATTATCCCTTCCGTACTGGGGGACGATGAATGCCAGGCACTGCCGACGGTGATTGAAATCAATGGCCGTTATCATATGGTCTTTTGCTTCCGTGAGTGTTTCGATTTCCGCACAGAGCAGGGGCGCGGCTATCGTCTGGGCTATGCCTGGTCTGATGATTTACACCACTGGCATCGTGACGACAGCCAGATGGCGTCGCTCGCGTCCGTGAATGACTGGGACAGCGAAATGCAGTGCTATCCCCATCTGTTCCGCTGCGATGAGAAAGTTTATTTGCTTTATAACGGTAACGCGTTTGGCAAAGCAGGATTTGGCCTGGCGGAACTGGTGTTATGAATTGCTGGGCGTTTTGCCAGAACCGTGCCTCACCGGAGGAGATCGTCGAACACTTTAATCAGTGTGACCCGCTTTTTGTCGCGTCTATTACCGAAATAATCGCGTTGCAGGACTATGCCAAAAAAATAGCGGAGCGGGCATGGCGAACCGAAGCCTGGCATAACAACACGCTCACCGGACTGGTTGCAGCCTATTATAACGCGCAGCGTCAGCAGGGATTTATTACTCATGTTTCCGTTTTGCCTGACGCCCAGCATTGCGGTGTGGGTAGCAAGCTATTAATTCAAAGCATTGAACATCTACAGTCCCAGGGTGTGACGGAAATTAATCTTGAAGTCGATAAGAATAACGTGTCGGCACAACATTTATATCTAAAGCATGGATTTATCTTCGGCAGATCAAACGCTTCAAAGATAACCATGACTTTGCACAGTGAGATAACAACATGACCCTTCGTGATTACAATCTGGAAATCAAAGATACTGCCGATCATCAGTATGCCTATAACTTTGATTTTGATGTGATGCACCCTTTTATGATCCGTGCGTTCACACCATTTTTTAAGCCGGGTAATTTACTTGAACTTGGTAGTTTTAAAGGTGATTTTACCGCACGATTGACCGAAAAATTCAGCGACATCACCTGCGTGGAAGCCTCGGCAGAGGC
Organism: Enterobacter sp. 200527-13; assembly: GCF_027924865.1. NCBI lineage: Bacteria > Pseudomonadati > Pseudomonadota > Gammaproteobacteria > Enterobacterales > Enterobacteriaceae > Enterobacter > Enterobacter sp. 200527-13. Next base: position 203,855 of record NZ_BSCM01000002.1, on the reverse strand, counting down.
GATGAATATCGCCAGTAAGCGCCTGGGGGAAAATGTCTCGTTTGTGCATTCCCGCTTTGAGGATGTTGAACTGCCGGAGCGTTATGACAATATTATTCTCACCCATGTGCTGGAGCATATTGACGATCCCGTTAACCTCTTAAAACGCATTAATAATGAATGGTTAACGGATGAAGGCCACTTTTTTCTGGTTTGTCCAAATGCGCATGCCGCCTCCCGACAGATTGCCGTAAAAATGAACTTAATCTCGCATAACAGTGCGGTGACGGAGGCTGAGTTTCAGCATGGCCATCGTTGTACTTATTCTCTGGATACTCTTGAAAGAGATGCCCGTCTTGCGGGACTTAACGTTGTTTATCGCACGGGTATTTTTTTCAAGGCGCTCGCTAATTTCCAGTGGGACAAACTTTTACAGACAGATATCATCTCAAAGCAATATCTTGAGGGGTGCTACGAGTTAGGCCATCAATACCCTGATTTATGTTCAAGTATATTCTTGCTATGTAAAAAAGGCTGACGTTATCCTTACCACAGGATGCATGTTATCCCTGCATGCATCGGTAACCCCCAAATAACCCCTTATTTTACCCACTATTCATCCAATTGAACGCCCTGCAGAATCGGATAATCATGCCGATAACTCAACTAACGCAGGGCTGTTTATCGTGAATTCACTCTATACCGCTGAAGGTGTAATGGATAAACACTCGCTGTGGCAGCGTTATGTCCCACTGGTGCGTCACGAAGCATTGCGCCTCCAGGTGCGTTTGCCGGCGAGCGTGGAACTTGACGATCTGCTACAGGCGGGCGGTATCGGGTTATTGAATGCAGTTGACCGATACGACGCTCTGCAAGGAACGGCATTTACGACTTACGCAGTTCAGCGTATTCGTGGTGCGATGCTGGATGAGCTGCGCAGCCGCGACTGGGTGCCGCGCAGTGTTCGCCGCAACGCGCGCGAAGTGGCGCATGCGATGGGGCAGCTGGAACAGGAACTGGGACGTAACGCAACGGAAACAGAAGTGGCGGAACGTCTTGGCATTGCTGTTGAAGAGTATCGTCAGATGTTGCTCGATACCAATAATAGCCAACTCTTCTCTTATGACGAGTGGCGAGAAGAGCATGGCGATAGCATCGAGCTGGTGACGGATGAACATCAGCAAGAAAACCCGTTACACCATTTAATGGAAGGTAATTTACGCCAGCGCGTAATGGAAGCGATTGAGGCTTTACCTGAGCGCGAACAGCTGGTGTTGACCCTCTATTATCAGGAAGAGCTTAATCTCAAAGAGATTGGCGCTGTTCTGGAAGTGGGGGAGTCTCGGGTGAGCCAGTTGCACAGCCAGGCCATTAAACGTTTACGCACAAAGCTGGGTAAGTTATAGGTGATTGATTCACCTGAAAAATGCCGCACAACGTATTGACAACCAGGAGTTATCATGACGGTGCAGCAATCTAAAAGACGGCCTTTAAGCCGCTACCTGAAAGACTTTAAACACAGCCAGACGCATTGCGCCCACTGTAACAAGTTACTCGATCGTATCACGCTGGTTCGTCGAGGCGAAATCGTTAATAAGATCGCGATTTCACGCCTCGACACGTTGATGGATGAAGCAGCATGGCTCGAAGAACAAAAAGAGTGGGTGGCGCTTTGCCGTTTCTGCGGTGATCTCCACTGCAAAGAGCAAAGCGACTTCTTCGACATTATCGGCTTCAAACAATTCCTGTTTGAACAAACGGAGATGAGCCACGGAACCGTACGCGAATATGTCGTCCGCCTGCGCCGTCTCGGACAACATCTCACCGTGAACAACATCTCCCGCGATCTGCTGAAGACCGGCTATCTGGATGAGAATCTTGAGCCGTGGCTGCCTGCGACCAGCACCAACAACTACCGCATTGCGCTGCGCAAGTATGCACAATATAAGGTACAAATGCCGGGTGTCATAAAGCAGAAAGCCCACGCTGGAACAACTTCTGATATATATTAAAAAAGAATAAGATGTAGCGCAGTCGCCTTTGACCTTGCAGGTGATTTCTCTACACTACTCAAAAATTCCACTATATCGGGGTATTTATGAAATTAGCACTTCTGGGTCGTCAGGCGCTGATGGGTGTAATGGCAGTCGCGCTGGTCGCGGGTATGAGCGTGAAAACGTTCGCCGCAGAAAATCTGCTGAATAAAGTGAAAGAGCGCGGTACGCTGCTGGTCGGGCTGGAAGGAACCTATCCTCCGTTCAGCTTCCAGGGCGATGACGGTAAACTCACCGGTTTTGAAGTGGAATTTGCACAGGAACTGGCGAAACACCTTGGCGTGAAAGCCTCCATCAAACCGACCAAATGGGACGGTATGCTGGCGTCGCTGGATTCCAAACGTATTGATGTGGTGATTAACCAGGTGACCATTTCTGACGAGCGTAAGAAGAAGTATGACTTCTCCACGCCGTACACCGTGTCCGGTATCCAGGCGCTGGTGAAGAAAGGTAACGAAGGCACCATCAAAACGGCCGCTGACCTGAAAGGCAAAAAAGTCGGTGTCGGTCTGGGAACCAACTATGAAGAGTGGCTGCGCCAGAACGTTCAGGGTGTGGATATCCGCACTTACGATGATGACCCGACAAAATACCAGGATCTCCGCGTAGGTCGTATTGATGCGATTCTGGTTGACCGTCTGGCCGCGCTGGATCTGGTGAAGAAAACCAACAATACCCTGGCGGTAGCCGGTGATGCGTTCTCTCGTCAGGAATCCGGTGTAGCCGTTCGTAAAGGCAACGACGACCTGGTTAAAGCGATTGACTCCGCGATTGCTGACATGCAAAAAGATGGCAGCCTGAAAGCCCTTTCTGAGAAGTGGTTCGGGGCAGACGTCACGAAATAAGTCTTTGACGTTAAAAAAAGGCGCTTTTAAAAGCGCCTTTTTTATTTCTTACGCGTCTGCGTGCATAATGAAAAATATCACCTTGAGTCTGTGTTACCGGAGAACCCATGTCACTACAGAATTTAACGCGCTTTCCCCGCCTGGAGTTTATCGGCGCGCCGACTCCGCTGGAGTATCTGCCGCGATTTTCTGACTATTTAGGACGCGATATTTTTATCAAGCGCGATGACGTAACGCCGATGGCGATGGGGGGCAATAAGCTGCGTAAGCTGGAGTTTCTGGCCGCTGACGCCCTGCGTGAAGGCGCGGATACGCTCATTACCGCAGGTGCCATTCAGTCTAACCATGTCCGCCAGACTGCCGCGGTGGCCGCAAAGCTGGGTCTCCACTGTGTGGCATTGCTGGAAAACCCAATTGGAACGCACGCAGAAAACTATCTGACTAACGGCAACCGTCTGCTGCTGGATCTGTTTAACGTACAAGTCGAAATGGTCGAGGCATTAACCGACCCGACCGCACAACTTGATGAACTGGCGACGCGTCTGGAAGCGCAGGGTTTTCGTCCCTACGTTATTTCTGTCGGCGGCTCGAATGCGCTGGGCGCGCTGGGGTATGTGGAAAGTGCGCTGGAGATTGCCCAGCAATGCGAGGGGGCGGTCAGCCTCTCTTCTGTCGTTGTTGCTTCCGGCAGTGCAGGTACCCACGCAGGGCTGGCCGTAGGTCTGGAGCAATTATTACCCGATGTCGAGCTTATTGGCGTGACGGTATCGCGTAGCGTCGCGGACCAGAAGCCGAAAGTGGTCACCTTACAGCAGGCGGTGGCAGAGCAACTGGCGTTGAAGGCAACGGCTGATATCCAGCTCTGGGACGACTATTTTGCACCAGGCTACGGCACGCCTAATGAAGAGGGGATGGACGCGGTGAAATTGCTGGCGCGCCTCGAGGGTATACTGCTTGATCCCGTGTATACGGGCAAAGCGATGGCCGGTCTTATCGATGGCATTGAACAGAAGCGCTTTAAGGATGAAGGGCCGATTTTGTTTGTTCACACTGGCGGGGCACCTGCGCTGTTTGCCTACCATCCTCATGTCTAAAATCAGGTCGAAAAATAATAATGCAAGAAAGTATTCAACTGGTTATTGATTCCCTGCCGTACCTGCTTAAAGGTGCGGTATTTACGTTACAGCTCAGTATTGGCGGGATGTTCTTCGGTCTGGTACTCGGGTTTGTGCTGGCCTTAATGCGTATGTCACCCGTCTTACCAGTACGCTGGGTGGCGCGTTTTTATATCTCTGTGTTTCGCGGCACGCCGCTTATCGCGCAGCTCTTTATGATCTACTACGGTTTACCGCAGTTTGGTATTGAGCTGGATCCGATCCCGGCGGCGATGATTGGTTTGTCGCTCAATACGGCGGCATACACCTCTGAAACGCTGCGTGCGGCAATCTCGTCCATTGATAAAGGGCAGTGGGAAGCGGCGGCTAGTATCGGTATGACGCCCTGGCAAACGCTGCGCAGAGCCATTCTGCCTCAGGCGGCGCGTGTGGCGCTTCCGCCGCTCAGCAACAGCTTTATCAGCCTGGTGAAAGACACGTCGCTGGCGGCCACCATTCAGGTACCGGAACTGTTCCGTCAGGCGCAGCTTATTACCTCGCGCACCCTGGAAGTGTTCACCATGTATCTGGCGGCCTCGCTGATTTACTGGGTAATGGCGACGGTGTTATCCGCCTTGCAAAACTATTTCGAAAACCAGCTTAACCGCCAGGAGCGTGATCCAAAATGAGTGCTATCGACGTTAAAAACCTGGTGAAAAAATTCCACGGTCAAACGGTGCTCCACGGGATTGATCTGGAGGTAGAGCAGGGCGAAGTGGTCGCCATTATCGGCCCGAGTGGTTCCGGGAAAACAACGTTGCTGCGCAGCATCAACCTGCTTGAACAGCCTGAAGAAGGCACGATTCGGGTGGGGAATATTACGATTGATACCGGCAAATCCATCAGCCAGCAAAAAGGTCTGATTCGCCAGTTGCGCCAGCATGTGGGCTTTGTTTTCCAGAACTTCAATCTCTTCCCACACCGGACGGTGCTGGAGAACATCATTGAAGGCCCGGTCATTGTAAAAGGGGAAGCCAAAGAGGACGCGACGGTTCGCGCGCGCGAGTTGCTCGCAAAAGTCGGGCTGGCCGGTAAAGAAACCAGCTACCCGCGCCGCCTGTCAGGTGGTCAGCAGCAGCGTGTGGCGATTGCCCGCGCGCTGGCGATGCGCCCGGATGTGATCCTCTTTGATGAACCGACCTCTGCGCTCGACCCTGAGCTGGTGGGCGAGGTGCTGAACACCATCCGCCAGTTGGCACAGGAGAAACGCACAATGGTTATCGTTACCCACGAGATGAGCTTCGCTCGTGATGTGGCGGACCGCGCCATTTTCATGGATCAGGGAAGGATTGTGGAGCAGGGGCCGGCAAAACACTTATTTGCCAACCCACAGCAGCCGCGAACCCGTCAGTTCCTTGAAAAATTCCTTATGCAGTAGAATTTTTGCACTAATTTGCTCCAGAAAATTCATCTGGGGCAAATTATTCTCCCCCTGCGCCCGACACCGTGTTTTTTTATTCCGCTCAGGCCCAATAAACCTTATCAAACGTAAAGTTAATTGTGCTGTTGCCGATATTTTGTAGTTAGAAATAAGTTTTATGTGTTAGGTTATATTCACCATAATAATGAATATCATTTCAGAGGCTTCATTTAGTAAGTATGAAGGATTCAGACTTTTTCACCTGGCGACGGGAATGCTCCCTCCGGTTTCAGAAATTGACCTGTGCCGACGAGGTATATCAGGAACTTCAGCGACAAACTCAGGCGCTAGAATTCGATTATTACGCACTCTGCGTACGCCATCCCGTGCCTTTTACGCGGCCTAAGATTTCTGTGCATACCACTTATCCGCCACAGTGGCAGGCGCAATATCAGTCGAAGAATTATTTCGCCATTGACCCGGTGTTAAAACCGGAGAATTTCATCCAGGGGCATTTACCCTGGACTGACGAATTATTCGCGGATGCTGAGGAATTATGGCATAGCGCACGGGAGCACGGCTTACGTACAGGAATAACGCAGTGTCTGATGCTGCCGAATCATGCACTCGGTTTTCTGTCGGTTTCTCGTACTAGCATGCTGGAGAGCCCGCTAGACCATGAGGAAATAGAGCTGCGGTTACAACTGCTGGTGCAAGTGGCCTTAACATCGTTGATTCGATTTGAAGATGAGATGGTGATGCCGCCTGAGATGAAATTCAGCAAACGTGAACGGGAAATTCTTAAATGGACCGCGGAAGGGAAGACGTCGGCGGAAATTGCGATCATTCTCTCCATCTCAGAGAATACGGTTAACTTTCATCAGAAGAATATGCAGAAGAAATTCAATGCGCCTAACAAGACGCAGATCGCGTGTTACGCGGCGGCGACCGGGCTTATTTGAGTAGAGAGTACGTTCTGCGTGTCAGACGAGGCAACGGCTGAATGCACCGCATCCAGCCGTTTTTTATTACTGGCGGTAGGCTTGTTTAATTTGCTTAACGGTGTTGGCAAATACCGCGGATTCAGCCTGGTCTTCCATCTGCGCGATTTGTTTTTCCATTTTAATGATCACACGACCGGCGTCAGCCTGGCCCATCGCCTGTAGCATCAGCGTTAGCAGCGATTTCAGGCAGTTTACTTCCTGTGCCAGTTCCTGGTTATTCTCCGCAGTGGCAAATTCAGGTGTGCTCATTTATTTTCCTCATTATAAAACGGCGCTCGTGCGCGACGATGAAAGTCAAGGCGGCGGAGTATACCACAAGGCGCAGCAAAAAATGCAGCGGTTGTTTTTCGTACTTTTACACTGGATGTTTATTTGCGTAAACAACGCGTGCCGCTAAACTGTGCGGCGTTAATAGCGACAAATTGTTTATACCCGGTTCGCTTGCCGTTAATTATTGTTACAAAAATTTAAGAACTGTTTTTTTACGGACTCAGGCGACAGGTTTTTTGTAACTTTTTGAATACAGATGCTTAAAAAAAGCTGCACAAGCCCTGGTGGCGCGGGCTCTCTTTCCACGTTCTGTACAGCCTAATTTCCAAAAACGAGAGCGAAATCGAATAGCCGATTTTTTAACGTTTTAATCTTGTGAGGAAAACCGTTAATATAAACCAAATTATCACTCAGTAGCGTTATCCCTATTCTGGAGACATTTCCTTTGATCAACGTCCTTCTTGTTGATGACCACGAACTGGTGCGCGCAGGGATACGACGCATTCTTGAAGATATAAAAGGTATTAAAGTTGCTGGTGAGGCTTGTTGCGGCGAAGATGCCGTAAAATGGTGCCGCACTAATTCGGCCGATGTGGTGTTGATGGATATGAACATGCCCGGTATCGGTGGTCTTGAAGCAACCCGCAAAATCGCGCGTACCTTTGTTGATACAAAAGTCATCATGCTGACCGTGCATACTGAAAACCCGCTGCCCGCGAAAGTGATGCAGGCGGGCGCTGCCGGTTACCTGAGTAAAGGTGCCGCGCCGCAGGAAGTTGTCAATGCTATCCGTTCCGTGTTTGCCGGACAGCGTTACATTGCTTCCGACATTGCTCAGCAGATGGCCCTGAGTCAGATCGAACCCGAGAAAACGGAATCGCCGTTTGCCAGTTTGTCCGAGCGTGAATTGCAGATTATGCTGATGATCACCAAAGGTCAGAAGGTAAATGAGATCTCGGAACAGCTGAATCTTAGCCCGAAAACGGTGAACAGCTATCGTTATCGCATGTTCAGCAAACTGAACATTCATGGTGATGTTGAACTGACTCATCTGGCCATCCGGCATGGTTTATGTAATGCGGAGACGTTGTTAAGTCAGTGAGTGATGTGTTCGATTCAAAAGCATTTCTGAAAACCGTAACCAGCCAGCCTGGCGTCTATCGTATGTATGACGCTGGCGGTACGGTTATCTACGTGGGGAAAGCGAAAGATCTCAAAAAGCGCCTCTCCAGCTATTTTCGCAGTAACCTTGCCTCCCGCAAGACCGAAGCACTGGTCGCACTCATACAGAATATTGATGTTACCGTCACGCATACCGAGACGGAGGCGCTGCTGCTTGAGCATAACTATATTAAGCTCTATCAGCCGCGCTACAACGTGCTGTTACGCGATGATAAATCCTATCCGTTCATCTTCCTGAGTGGCGATACGCACCCCCGGCTTGCTATGCACCGCGGTGCAAAACATGCCAAGGGTGAATATTTCGGCCCGTTTCCCAACGGCTATGCCGTACGTGAGACGCTGGCGCTGCTGCAAAAAATCTTCCCTGTTCGCCAGTGTGAAAACAGTGTCTATCGCAATCGCTCGCGCCCGTGTCTGCAGTACCAGATTGGCCGCTGTCTGGGGCCATGCGTTGCCGGGCTGGTGAGTGAAGACGAGTATGCGCAGCAGGTCGAGTATGTGCGCCTGTTTTTAGCCGGGAAAGACGATCAGGTATTAACGCAGCTGATCGCCCGGATGGAGAAAGCCAGTGCAGCGCTGGAGTTCGAAGAGGCCGCGCGGATCCGCGACCAAATCCAGGCGGTGCGCAGAGTCACTGAGAAACAGTTCGTCTCGAACACCGGTGACGATCTCGACGTGATCGGCGTTGCCTTTGACGCCGGCATGGCCTGCGTGCATGTGCTGTTTATTCGTCAGGGTAAAGTGCTCGGGAGCCGCAGCTATTTCCCGAAAGTGCCGGGAGGGACGGAGCTGGGTGAGGTGGTTGAAACCTTCGTCGGCCAGTTCTATCTTCAGGGGAGTCAGATGCGCACGCTGCCATCGGAGATCCTGCTTGATTTCAATCTCGATGATAAAACGCTTTTGGCGGATTCGCTGTCAGAACTGGCTGGTCGTCGGGTTAACGTGCAGACCAAACCGCGCGGTGACCGCGCGCGTTACCTGAAGCTTGCCCGGACCAATGCGGCGACGGCGCTTACTACAAAACTGTCCCAGCAATCGACGGTCCACCAGCGTTTAACGGCACTGGCTACGCTCCTGAAGCTGCCGGAGGTTAAACGGATGGAGTGCTTCGACATCAGCCACACAATGGGCGAGCAGACCGTGGCCTCCTGCGTGGTGTTTGATGCTAACGGCCCGCTGCGCGCGGAATATCGTCGCTATAACATCACCGGGATCACGCCGGGTGATGACTATGCAGCCATGAACCAGGTGCTGCGCCGTCGCTACGGTAAAGCCATCGAAGAGAGCAAAATCCCGGATGTGATACTGATTGACGGCGGGAAAGGGCAGCTCGGGCAGGCGAAAGCCGTCTTTGACTCACTTGATGTGAGCTGGGATAAAAACCATCCGTTGCTGCTGGGTGTGGCAAAAGGGGCCGATCGTAAAGCCGGTCTGGAGACGCTCTTCTTCGAACCGGAAGGGGAGGGCTTCAGCCTGCCGCCGGATTCTCCGGCACTGCATGTTATCCAGCATATCCGCGATGAGTCACACGATCACGCCATCAGCGGGCACCGAAAAAAACGGGCGAAGGTAAAAAACACCAGTACGCTTGAGACCATTGAAGGCGTAGGGCCAAAACGCAGACAGATGTTGCTTAAATATATGGGCGGATTGCAAGGATTACTCAATGCCAGCATGGAGGAAATTGCAAAAGTGCCGGGTATTTCGCAAGCGCTGGCAGAAAAGATCTACTACTCGTTGAAACATTGAGGGCTCTGTAGCAACATAGAGCTAAATTTTACTGACAACAAACAGTTACCGTCATTATGCAATTTAATATCCCTACGTTGCTCACTCTTTTTCGCGTTGTGCTTATCCCGTTCTTTGTACTGGCGTTTTACCTGCCAGTCGTCTGGGCCCCTTTTGCCTGTGCACTGATTTTCCTGGTGGCTGCGGTTACGGACTGGTTTGACGGTTATCTGGCACGCCGCTGGAACCAAAGCACCCGCTTCGGTGCCTTCCTCGACCCGGTCGCCGATAAGGTCATGGTCGCTATCGCGATGGTGCTGGTGGCTGAGCACTACCACACGTGGTGGGTAACGCTGCCTGCAGCAACCATGATTGGTCGTGAGATCATCATCTCTGCGCTGCGTGAGTGGATGGCGGAGCTGGGTAAGCGCAGCAGCGTCGCGGTATCGTGGATTGGTAAAGTGAAAACTACCGCGCAAATGGCCTCGCTGGTCTGGATGCTCTGGCGTCCAAACGCCTGGGTTGAGTGGGCGGGGATTGGGCTGCTGTGGGTTGCTGCAGTACTGACGCTGTGGTCTATGCTGCAATATTTAAACGCTGCCCGCGGCGATTTGCTTGATCAGTGATCGTTTCGACGTAATTTTCAGCAAACGATCCGGGGATGCAAAAAATAACGTTGACTCATACCGTCATATCAGTAGAATGCAACGCATCGAACGGCGGCACAGCTAGCCGGACGATAATGAAATCAAGTGGTTAGAAGTTAACTTGATGACATGCGGGAATAGCTCAGTTGGTAGAGCACGACCTTGCCAAGGTCGGGGTCGCGAGTTCGAGTCTCGTTTCCCGCTCCAGATTAAAGACATGCGCAATAGCGGGTGTCGTGCAAAAAAGTTTTACGGCGCGTTAGCAAAGCGGTTATGTAGCGGATTGCAAATCCGTCTAGTCCGGTTCGACTCCGGAACGCGCCTCCACTTTCTTCCCTGGCCGGATGGTGGAATCGGTAGACACAAGGGATTTAAAATCCCTCGGCGTTCGCGCTGTGTGGGTTCAAGTCCCACTCCGGCTACCATGGGAAAAAGCAGAATAATCAAAGCAATAAGCAGTGTCGTGAAACCACCGAAAGGTGGTTTTTTTGTGCCTGTTTTTCGCCGTATACCCTAGTTTCACCCTTCAACTTCGCCACAATAAGAGGGCAATCATGCCCAACAATGGCCATTAGCGATAGGATCTGTCGGCGTCGGTCGTCAGCTGCGAAATCACGGTTTTAAATACTGATGGCACTGTCTCTCTGCGTCACCCGGCCCAGAAGGGTCCTCTAAACCGGGTAACGCAGTCGCACTACCAGGCGGTATGGTACAGCTCGCTAATATCTGCCAGGCTCGCTTCCCGTGGGTTGCCGGCAGTACAGACATCATCATATGCCGCCTGGGCCAGCATCGGGATATCTTCTTTTTGTACTCCAGCCTCACGCAGATGGAGCGGGATGCCCACATCGTGATTAAGCCTGAAGACGGCATCCACGGCAGCATTGCGCGCGTCCGTAAGGCTCAGCCCTTCAACCTTCACGCCCATCGCCCGTGCAATATCGCGGAATTTATCGCCGGTAAAGTCAGCGTTGTAACGCATGATATGAGGCAGCAAAATGGCATTCGCCACGCCGTGCGGTGTGTCATAAAAAGCCCCCAGCGGGTGCGCCATACCGTGAACCAGCCCCAGGCCAACGTTGGAAAAGCCCATGCCGGCAACATACTGGCCCAGCGACATCGCCTCGACGGCATCTCGATCGCCCTTGACTGAATCGCGCAGCGCGCCGGCAATAATCTCAATCGCCTTGATGTGTAGCGCATCGGTTAAGGCCCATGCACCCCGGGTAATATACCCTTCAATCGCATGGGTCAGCGCATCAACGCCGGTTGCTGCTTTCAGCACTGGCGGCATACCGTCCATCATATCTGCATCGATAAAAGCGACCTGCGGAATGTCGTGCGGATCGACGCAAACAAATTTACACCGCTTCTCTTCATCAGTGATCACGTAGTTAATGGTCACTTCAGCCGCTGTTCCGGCTGTAGTGGGAATGGCCAGAACGGGTACGCTGGGGTTACGGGTTGGGGACAGGCCTTCAAGGCTACGAACATCCTTAAACGCCGGGTTATTGCTGATAATACCGATTGCCTTACAGGTATCCTGAGGCGAGCCGCCCCCGATAGCGATAAGGTAATCTGCGCCGCTGTTCTGAAAAACACCCAGCCCTTCCTGTACTATTCCGATTGTCGGGTTAGGAAGCACGCCGGAGTATATTTCCCAGGCCAACCCCGCTTCGTCCAGCTTATCCGTGACCTTCGCCACCACGCCACACTGTATCAGCGTCCTGTCGGTGACAATCAGCGCTTTTTGATAGCCGCGACGCTTTACCTCATCGCAAAGCATCCCTGTCGCGCCCCGGCCAAACCAGGCCGTTTCGTTCAAAATCATTCTTTTCGCCATGGCATTTCTCCTGTTTGCTATGCGATGTCATTCTTCAATGCGCAGTCCGTAGGTTTTGAATTTTTCCAGCACAATGGCGATAGCATCGTCATCCAGTACCGGGACCGGATCCGTTATTGCCAGCGTGCAAAGGTACAGTTGTGCCAGTACTTCAACTTCATGCGCCAGCCACAGGGCTTTTTCCAGATTTGCTTCACAGGCAATTAAGCCGTGGTGCTGTAACAGCGTTGCTTTGCGGTTCCTGAGGGCAAAGGCGACATAATCGGACAGCTCGCGTGTCCCAAATGTGGCATATGGCGCGCAGGGTATGGAATTACCACCTGCGGCGGCAATCATGTAATGAATGGCCGGGATAGGGCGGTTAAGAATAGACACGGCGGTACAGTGCACCGCATGGTTATGCACCACCGCCTGCGCATCCGGACGCGTCTGGTAGGCGGCCATATGGAAACGCCACTCGCTGGAAGGCAGTTTGCCCTGTTCATGCTGACCGTCGGCATCAATATAAACGATGTGTGATTCCGTCAGTTTTTCATAGGGGATCCCCGTTGGCGTTATCAATATCCCGTCCTGATAGCGCACGCTGACGTTGCCAGCCGTGCCCTGATTTAGCCCCAGGCGGGTCATTTCCAGGCAGGTATCAATAATCTGCCGCGCCAGTCTATTTCGTTCCATTTTTTACCTCTCTTGATGATCTAAAGCACCAGCAGAACAAGCCTGTTGTCCTGATGAATTAACCGTATATTTGCGCACCATCTTTATAGGGAATAACGCTAAAAGAATTACGGTGGTTTCACTTTGTGATCGCCATCAATTAATAGTCGGGAATTGATCCTTATTCGATTAATTCATTTCGGTAAAAATGACCGATTCAGAAGATTTTTATTCAAACAGTCGTTTTGATGATTTTTACCGTGAAAATGCCCGTTTTCGGAGTAATACATTAAATCGGTCACTGGGGTTGTGGTTTTTAATGTTTATTTTCCCCGGCGGGGGGCGTTTTTATTAAATTTAAAGTGATAACGATCACATAAAGATATCGCGTTGCCGTTAAATGTGATTGTCATCATATTCGCCCCCCTTTTTTACATGAAAATGCATTCACGAGATCATTCCGATCGCCAGATTCGCGCCAGTAAGAGTAAAGCACCTTTTTATTTTTACCGTCTGGCAAGAAAGGAAAGTCACATTCTGACGCTTCTGACTAACGAGGGTGTTATGGGAAATACAACAATACCAACGCAGAGTTTTCGTGCGGTCAATGCCGGGCAAGCCCAGCGTTACATTATTCCTTTCGCATTACTCTGCTCACTGTTCTTTCTTTGGGCAGTCGCTAATAACCTGAATGACATTTTACTCCCACAGTTTCAGCAAGCCTTTACCCTGACAAACTTCCAGGCTGGCCTAATACAATCTGCGTTCTATTTCGGCTACTTTGTCATTCCAGTTCCTGCCGGGATACTGATGAAAAAACTCAGCTATAAGGCAGGTATCATTACCGGGCTGTTTTTATATGCTATTGGTGCTGCATTATTCTGGCCTGCGGCTGAGTTAATGAATTATACATTGTTTCTTGTCGGTCTTTTTATTATAGCGGCGGGGTTAGGTTGCCTTGAAACTGCTGCTAACCCCTTTGTGACAGTGCTGGGGCCAGAGAGTGGTGGTCATTTCCGTCTTAATCTGGCGCAAACTTTTAATTCTTTTGGCGCGATTATTGCCGTTGTGTTTGGACAAAGCCTAATTTTGTCTAACGTGCCCCATCACTCTCAGTCGGTACTCGATAAAATGACGCCAGAACAGCTAAGCATTTATAAGCACAGCCTGGTGTTATCCGTACAAACGCCTTATATGATTATCGTGGCAATTGTATTGTTGGTCGCCCTGCTGATTATGTTGACCAAATTTCCGGTCCTTCAGAGCGATAATCACGTCGACGGCACACAAAGCACATTTTCTGCCTCTCTTTCCCGTCTGGTCCGTATTCGCCACTGGCGCTGGGCGGTGCTGGCGCAATTCTGCTATGTCGGCGCGCAAACTGCCTGCTGGAGTTATCTGATCCGGTACGCTATTGAAGAGATCCCCGGTATGACGCCAGGTTTCGCCGCCAACTACCTGACCGGCACCATGGTGTGCTTCTTCATCGGTCGTTTTACCGGTACATGGCTAATCAGCCGCTTCGCACCGCATAAAGTACTGGCCGCTTATGCCCTGCTTGCCATGGTGCTATGCCTGGTCTCCGCCGTATTCGGCGGCCATTTCGGTCTACTGGCGCTAACGCTGTGCAGTGCATTTATGTCTATTCAGTACCCAACCATTTTCTCCCTTGGGATTAAGAACCTGGGTCAGGACACCAAATACGGCTCGTCATTCATCGTCATGACCATTATCGGCGGCGGGATTGTGACGCCGGTCATGGGCTTTGTCAGCGATGCTGCAGGCAATATCCCAACAGCAGAACTGGTTCCGGCAGTGTGTTTTGCCGTCATCTTCATCTTTGCCCGTTTCCGTTCGCAAGCGGCAACGAATTAAACCTGTATCCGAAAACGTGAGGGATCTGTCATGAAAAAAATCAGCTTACCGAAAATAGGTATCCGTCCGGTGATTGATGGTCGTCGTATGGGGGTTCGTGAGTCTCTGGAGGAGCAAACCCTGAATATGGCCAACGCCACCGCCGCGCTGCTCACTGAAAAGCTTCGTCACCCCAACGGCGAGCAAATTGAATGCGTCATTGCTGACGGTTGCATTGCGGGGATGGCCGAATCTGCCGCCTGTGAAGAAAAATTCAGCAGCCAGAACGTCGGCGTGACCATCACCGTGACGCCGTGCTGGTGCTACGGGAGCGAAACGATCGATATGGACCCCATGCGTCCGAAAGCCATCTGGGGTTTTAACGGGACTGAACGTCCGGGTGCCGTTTATCTGGCCGCCGCGCTGGCTGCACACAGCCAGAAAGGGATCCCGGCATTCTCTATTTATGGTCATGATGTCCAGGACGCCGACGACACCTCGATTCCCGAAGATGTTGAGGAAAAACTGCTGCGCTTTGCGCGTGCCGGTTTAGCCGTCGCCAGTATGAAAGGGAAAAGCTATCTCTCCATTGGGGGGGTGTCGATGGGGATTGCCGGTTCCATCGTCGACCCTAACTTCTTCGAATCCTGGCTGGGGATGAAGGTACAGGCAGTTGATATGACTGAACTGCGCCGCCGCATTGATCAGAAAATCTTCGATGAAACCGAACTGGAAATGGCGCTGGCTTGGGCGGACAAAAACTTCCGCTACGGCGAAGACCAGAACGCGCAGCAGTATAAGCGTAACGAAGCGCAGAACCGCGAGGTGCTGAAAGAGAGTCTGCTGATGGCGATGTGTATCCGCGACATGATGCAGGGCAACCCAGCACTGGCGGAAAAAGGGCGGGTGGAAGAATCGCTGGGCTACAACGCCATTGCGGCAGGCTTCCAGGGCCAGCGTCACTGGACCGATCAATACCCGAACGGCGATACCGCCGAAGCGTTGCTTAACAGCTCCTTTGACTGGAATGGCGTGCGTGAACCCTTTGTCGTCGCGACCGAAAATGACAGCCTCAACGGCGTGGCGATGCTAATGGGCCACCAGTTGACCGGCACAGCACAGGTGTTCGCCGACGTGCGCACCTACTGGTCTCCAGACGCGGTAGCGCGCGTGACCGGTCAACCGCTCAGCGGTCTGGCTGAGAAGGGTATTATCCACCTGATCAACTCCGGCTCTGCGGCTCTCGATGGCTCATGCAAACAGCGCGGCAGCGATGGCAAGCCAACAATGAAACCATTCTGGGACATTAGCCAGCAGGAGGTTGATGCCTGCCTGGCGGCCACCGAATGGTGTCCGGCGATACATGAATATTTCCGCGGCGGCGGTTTCTCTTCTCGCTTCCTGACCGAAGGCGGCGTGCCGTTCACCATGACCCGCGTGAATATCATCAAAGGTCTTGGCCCGGTTCTGCAGATTGCAGAAGGCTGGAGCGTGGAACTGCCGAAAGAGATGCACGATCAGCTTGACGCCCGTACCAACTCAACCTGGCCGACCACCTGGTTTGCACCACGTCTGACGGGTAAAGGTCCCTTTACCGACGTTTATTCCGTGATGGCGAACTGGGGGGCAAACCATGGCGTGCTGACCATCGGCCACGTCGGCGCTGACTTCATCACCCTGGCATCAATGCTGCGAATTCCGGTCTGCATGCATAATGTGGAAGAGTCGAAGGTCTATCGTCCTTCCGCCTGGGCTGCGCACGGCATGGATAGCGAAGGCCAGGATTACCGCGCCTGTCAAAACTATGGCCCGCTGTACAAACGTTGAGTAACGTCTTTGCCCGGTAGCGTATGTTTACCGGGCCTGTAAAACACCGAATTGCAGGCCCGATAAGCGACACGTTAGCCGGCGACGTTTCAGGAGGTGCTATGAAACAAGAGGTTATTCTGGTTCTCGACTGCGGAGCGACCAATATCCGGGCCATTGCCGTTGACCGGCAGGGCAAAATTATCGCCCGTGCCGCTACGGCCAATGCCAGCGACATCGCCATAGAAAATAGCGCCTGGCACCAGTGGTCTCTCGAGGCCATTATGCAACGCTTCGCGGACTGTTGCCGCTCGCTGAAGACGAGTCTGGCAAACTGTCGCGTTCGCGGCGTCACGGTGACCACCTTCGGCGTTGATGGCGCGCTGGTCGATGAGCACGGCAGGCTGCTCTACCCAATCATCAGCTGGAAATGCCCACGCACCACCGAAGTGATGAAAAATATTGACCGCTTGCTGTCACCTCAGCGGCTTCAGGACATTTCCGGCGTGGGGGCATTTGGCTTCAATACGCTGTATAAGCTGGTGTGGCTAAAAGAAAATCACCCGCAGCTGTTGGAACAGGCACACGCCTGGCTGTTTATCTCGTCGCTGATTAACCACCGTCTGACCGGCGAATTCACCACCGACGTTACTATGGCAGGGACCAGCCAGATGCTGGATATTCAACAGCGCGATTTCAGCCATGAAATTTTGCAGGCGGCGGGTTTGCCGCGTCGGCTCTTCCCACGTCTGGTGGAAGCCGGTGAGCTCGTCGGTAATTTACAGTCTGATGCTGCCCAATGGCTTGATCTACCCGCCGGTATCCCGGTGATTTCCACCGGACACGATACCCAGTTTGCGCTGTTTGGTGCAGGTGCCGCGCCGGATGAACCCGTCCTTTCCTCGGGAACATGGGAGATCCTGATGGTGCGCAGTGCACAGGTCAACACGCCGCTGCTCAGTCGCTACGTCGGCTCTACCTGCGAACTGGACAGCCAGCCAGGGCTGTATAACCCTGGCATGCAGTGGCTGGCATCGGGCGTACTTGAATGGGTACGTAAACTGCTTTGGACCGAAGAGACGCCCTGGCAAACGCTGATTGAGACAGCCCGCCGCATACCCATGGGGTCCGAAGGGGTGAAAATGCACTGTGATCTCCTCGGCTGTCAGCATGCAGGCTGGGAGGGCGTCACACTCAACACCACACGCGGTCATTTTTATCGCGCTGCGCTGGAGGGCCTCACCGGGCAGCTGGCGCAGAATCTGCGCACGCTGGAAAAGATCGGTCACTTCAATGCGACTGAACTGCTGCTGGTCGGCGGTGGCAGCCGTAACATGCTGTGGAACCAGATCAAAGCCAATATGCTCGGCATCCCCATCAAGGTACTTGATGATGCAGAAACCACTGTCGCGGGGGCAGCCCTGTTTGGCTGGTACGGGGTCGGAGAATTTACGAGCCCGGAACACGCCAGAGCGCAGATGCATTATCAGTACCGCTACTTCTTTCCGGAAACCGAATCTGCACCGATCGAGGGAGTTTGAGATGTTAAAAACGATTTCACCGTTAATATCACCTGAACTACTGAAAGTCATGGCCGAAATGGGCCACGGCGATGAGATTATTTTTTCTGATGCCCATTTCCCCGCCCACAGTATGGGACCGCAGGTTATACGCGCCGATGGGCTAAAGGTCAGCGAATTGCTGCATGCAATTATCCCGCTGTTTGAGCTCGACAGCTACGCGCCGCCACTGGTGATGATGGCTGCAGTTGAGGGTGACTCCCTCGATCCCCGTGTTGAGGCTCGCTATCGCGATGCGCTTTCACGTCAGGCACCCTGTCCGGCAATTACCCGCATTGACCGCTATGCGTTTTACGCACGTGCCAAAAAATCCTTTGCGATCGTTGTCACAGGGGAGTGTGCTAAATACGGGAATATTCTTTTAAAAAAGGGGGTAACGCCGTAATCTCATGCCGGTGCGCCCGCCAGCGCGGGCGTGTATCGAATGATGGGTGAGAAAAAATGAAAGAGGCACGTCAGCAAACGATAATCGACCTGTTGATTCAGCATCATAGTCTGACGACGGACGTTTTATCCACCCAGCTTAACGTCAGTAAAGAGACCATTCGCCGGGATCTCAGCGAACTGCAGGCGCAGGGAAAAGTGCTGCGCAACCACGGTCGGGCGAAATATATTCACCGGGAAAACCAGGACAGCGGTGATCCTTTTCATATTCGCCTTAAGAGCCACTTCACGCATAAAGCGGATATCGCCAGAGAAGCGCTGGAGTGGATTGAAGCCGGGATGGTCATTGCTCTGGATGCCAGCTCAACCTGCTGGTATCTTGCGCGTCAACTGCCTGACATCGATATTCAGGTCTTTACTAACAGTCACCCCATCTGCCTGGAACTGGGCAAACGTGAACAGATTCAACTTATTAGCTCCGGCGGTAAACTCGAGCGTAAGTATGGCTGCTACGTTAACCCCTCGTTGATTTCACAACTCAAACTGCTGGACATCGACCTGTTTATCTTCTCCTGCGAAGGGATAGACAGTCATGGAGGGTTGTGGGATTCCAACAGGGTCAACGCCGGCTTCAAATCGCTGCTACTCAAGCGCGCTTCTCAGTCTTTATTGTTGATAGATAAGAGTAAGTTTAACCGTTCAGGGGAGGCCCGAATTGGGCACCTGGATGAGGTAACGCATATTGTGTCTGACACACAACTGAATGAGTCAGGGCTGAGACAATAAGCCACCTGACATATTATGACGCAATTAAGTCAATTAGGGATGTGTTTATTGGCAATAGCGTTAACGTATTATACATTCCGTATAAGGTTTTTAACGTGGGGGGGGAGGGTAAACAAAAGATGTTAGCAGTACAAATAAGAAGGGGATTACCCTTGAAAAAGGGCATCTACAAGAACAGCCATACATTCAGAATAATTATAAATATTTTTTAGCCGCATCCAGAATTTCCTGAGAAGTCAGCTCCCTGTCCGACGCCACATAAACCACTTCATGATCGCCGGTCAGAGAAGGAAAACCTGCGGACATTATCTGCAGGTTTATCGCTTCACCATTCGGATATTCCTGCCGTATGGATGTAATACCCTTAAGCACGGTGACAACATTGCTCGGTTTACCATTGAAAAAGACGATGACTTTCTTCATATCTCACCTTGTTGGTCGTTATCTGCTTAAGCACCTTCTCTATGAAGGTGAGGGGAATCAGGACGGCGCGAAAATTTTTGTCTGGCTGTCAGGTCTGTCTGCGAATGTCATCGTCGATTTGCAGAAAATGCATTTAACGCCATAAGGATTTTTTTCAGACACATCAAAAATCGACGTTCTGTATTGGGAGCCATGACAACATGGGCATCTGAAGTGAATATTTAAGTTGATATCATTTACCTTTTTTAACATTAGCGGTATTTAATTTTCGAAAAAGCGTTGCATTTGTACTTTCTTTGGTTTTTGCAATCATTCGGAAATAAAAGCAAGCAATCATCTTCGTGAACGTGTATGGTGACAGTCGTTTAAATCAGGAGATGCCTATGTCAGGACGTAAAAATACACAATTCCGTCGCAATTACTTAGTTAAATGTCCATGTCCAAACTGTTCAAAAGACTCTGAGCATAGTTTCAGCCGTGTACAAAAAGGGGCTCAACTTGTCTGCCCACACTGCAGCACTCTTTTCAAAACCGCTCAAAAATTCTAAAAATGCATTTGCCAGATGATGAATTTGCGTCTTTAAAGACGATCTCATTTGGCAAAGCAACATTGAAGAAGTGATGCTTTTGGAGGTTGCCTGACCTCTTACGCACTTTGATATTTTACAAGCAGCTCGCTTCTGCTTTAAGACTCTTCGTGCAGCAGACCTGCACTTCATCACATCGGTCAGCACACTCTTTCTACGAGAAAAATATGCTGACCTGTTGCTCAGAAAAAGCCTTCTAATCCAGGACCCGTCTACTCAGGAAAAATCCATCATCGTGATCGCGGGTCCGTGATAACTTTATCTATCGCAAAGTATTACGCTTGCAGCAGCAGGGCCTTTTTCGCCACTCTGGATAGCAAATTCGACCTTCTGGCCTTCAAAGAGAGTTTTAAAATCATCGCCCTGCAGAGCAGAAAAATGCACAAACACATCTTTGCTACCATCGACAGGAGAGATAAATCCGAAACCTTTATCTTCGTTAAACCACTTAACCAAACCTATAATTCTTGAAGACATGCAGACTCCTTGTGAGTATTTGAAATGCTAAGAAACGTATAATATTAAACGTATGGACTCAAAAGGAGGGGATATCAGCGATAGCGCCTGGTTATGAGGACTGCCGGGTAAAATTTTTTACGCTCGTGTGTGGATTAAACCAACGACTTCATTAATGCATGAGGCGGGAGAATTAGCAATTTTTATTTTAGCCTTCCGGAAGGCTCACATAAAAAGTGTCACGCTGCATTAGCTTAAAATTAATTTGTGTGTATAGTTAATGCATGTTTTCTAAGAGGATCTTATTTGTCTCGTAAAATGACAGGAATTGTCAAAAGTTTTGATATGCACAGTGGTAAAGGCCTAATCATCCCTTCAGATGGTCGAAAGGACGTTTTTCTCCACATTTCAGCCTTTAATAACAACGAAAAAGAAACGCTCCTTCCCGGGATTCGCGTTGAGTTCTGTCGTATCAACGGACTCAGCGGACCGATGGCCGCAAATGTCTATCTTTCATAAATAATCAGCGAAGATGTTAATAGCGGTAAATTGAATCACCCGCGTCGTATCGCCTGACATATAGTTACATTTATGCGCGACATGCGTATGACACGCATATGAATTACACTCCGCCTAAATAGGCTTTTCTTACCTCCTGGTTTCCCAGCAACTCCTCGCCGCTGCCGCTGAGGCGAATTTGCCCGTTGACCATGACGTAGCCACGGTCAGAAAGCTTCAGAGCATGATGCGCATTTTGCTCTACCAGAAAAATGGTCATGCCGTTGCGAGCCAGCTCGCGCAGCGTCTGGAAGATCTGCTTAACCACTATGGGCGCCAGACCCAGGCTGGGTTCATCCAGCAGTAGCAGTTTAGGGCGGCTCATTAGCGCGCGGGCGATGGCAAGCATTTGCTGTTCTCCGCCGGACATGGTCATGGCTCGCTGTTTACGGCGTTCTTTGAGGCGCGGGAACAGTTCAAACATGCTCTGCATATCGTCGGCGGCAAATTGATTGCCGACAGGAATGGTCCCCATCAGCAGGTTCTCTTCAACCGTCATATCCGGAAAAATACGCCGCCCCTCGGGTGCCTGCGCTATGCCGCCGGAGGCCACATAGTGGGTAGATTTATGGCTGATGTCTTCGCCGCAAAACAGGATCTGCCCGTTACGAATACGCGGTTGGCCAAAAATAGACATCAGCAATGTCGATTTACCCGCGCCATTCGCGCCGATAAGCGCCACCGTTTCCCCTTTATGCACTTCAAGGGATACCTGCTTCAGCGCCTGGATCACGCCATAGAACACATCCACCTCGCGAAATGCCAGCAGCGGCTCATTCATAGGGTGACCTCGCTTTCATCGGTGCCCAGATAGGCGGCAATCACCTTTTCGTCATGCTGGATCTGCTCAGGTTTCCCCCGGGCAATCACATCGCCATGGTCGAGCACAATAATGTCGTCCGATATTTCCATCACCATCCCCATGTCGTGCTCAATCAGTAATACCGTTATGCCGTGGTTGTCGCGCAGAAAACGAATAATGTTACTCAGCTTATGTGTCTCTACCGGGTTCAGCCCGGCGGCGGGTTCATCCAGACAGATCATTTCCGGGCCGGTGCACATGGCCCGCGCGATCTCCAGGCGCCGTTGTTGACCGTACGACATCTCGCCCGCCAGGCGGTTGGCGCACTCCACAAGATCGACCACCTCCAGCCAGTAAAAGGCCCTGTCCAGCGCGTCGTTTTCCGCCCGTCGGTACGCTGGCGTATTGAATACGCCGGCCAGCAGGTTGCGATTGACGCGCATGTGCTGTGCCACGAGCAGGTTTTCCACGACCGACATCTCGCGAAAAAGACGAATATTTTGAAAGGTGCGCGCAAGTCCGGCGCGGTTCACCAGGTGAGTGCCGCCGAACATTTTGTAGAACAGGCGTTGCCCAAACTGCGCAGGGTGGATCCAGTCCCCTGGCTGGAATTTTTGCCCGAGGATCTGAATGACGTTGGTCGTCTTATTGCGCGTATTGAAGAAAATATTGCCGCCGGAAGCCTTATAGAAACCGGTCAGGCAGTTGAAGACGGTGGTTTTTCCCGCGCCGTTTGGGCCAATAAGCGCAGTAATTGAACCGCGCTGCACGTCCAGGTTGACGTCGTTTAACGCCTTGATCCCGCCGAAATGCATCATCAGATGTTCAACGCTTAATATCGTTCCGTTCATGGCGCTACGCCCTTACGCACGGCAAACCCGCTGCGGTTAATGCGGATCAACCCGCGTGGACGCCAGATCATCATCACCACCATCAGCATGCCAAACAGTAAAACCCGGTACTCGGCAAAACTGCGCAGCAGCTCCGGCGTCACCGTGAGCACAAACGCCGCCAGCACCACGCCAAGCGTTGAGCCCATACCGCCGAGCACCACAATCGCCAGGATCAGCGCCGATTCAAAAAAGGTAAACGATGTCGGGTTGACAAAGCCCTGATAAGTGGCAAAAAACACCCCGGCGATGCCGGCAGTCGACGCACCCAGCGTAAAGGCCGAGAGCTTGACCAGCACATGATTTAATCCCATTGAGCGACAGGCGATTTCATCCTCCCGCAGGGCTTCCCATGCCCGACCAATCGGCATCCGCGTCAGACGATGCTTGATATACAGCACCAGCATCACCACCAGGAACAGGACCGTGTAGATAAAGATAAACTTCATGTTCGGGTTGTAGGTCAGATGGAAAAATTCGTGAAAGGGTACGCCTCCTTCTTTGGCACGGCGGCCAAACTCCAGTCCGAAAAAGGTGGGAGGCGGGGCAGAAACGCCGTTCGGGCCACCGGTGAAGGTCAGCCAGTTGTTGAGGATCAGGCGAATAATCTCCCCAAAGCCAAGCGTGACGATCGCCAGGTAATCACCGTGCATGCGCAGCACCGGAAAGCCGAGCAGGGCGCCGGCCGCGGCAGCCATAATTGCCGCCAGCGGCAGCATGCTCCAGAATCCTAATCCCAGATACTGATACCCCAGCGCCAGCCCGTAAGCGCCGATGGCATAAAAAGCGACATAACCGAGATCCAGAAGCCCGGCCAGACCGACCACAATATTCAGCCCGAGACCGAGAAGCACGTAGATAAGCCCAAGAATGGCGACGGTGAGCACGTACTTGGTGGCAACAAAGGGAAAGCAGATCGCAAGGGCGATAATCAGCGGGATTATCCAGCGCATGCGGCTTTTGTATTCCGGCGGCCGGACATAAACCCCCGCGCTGTCGGCTTCAAAACGTGCCTGGAAACGTGCACCCGGAGCGGTGCCTAAAAAAGCGCTCAGCAGAAAACGGCCCAGCATCACGATGCCGACTATCCATGCGAGCCGCTGTCCGGCGAAATTAAAGCTGTATCCGTCCAGCACCACGCCGGCAATCGGGCCAAAAATTATTAACGCAATCAGCCCGGAAAAAATGGCGTCCAGAATGCAGCGCTTAAGCGAAAAGCCGTGAGAGGTCATCGTATTCTCCTTCACACTTTGGCGACAATCGGGCGGCCAAGCAGACCCTGAGGACGAAAAATCAGGATCAAGACCAGCAAGCCAAACGAGAACACATCTTTATAATCTGAGTTCACCATGCCGGAAAATTGCGCCTCGGCGACGCCCAGGATCAACCCGCCGAGCATCGCACCGGGCAGGGAGCCAATCCCGCCGAGCACCGCTGCGGTAAACGCCTTGATGCCAATGACAAATCCGACGTAGAAATCGAAGGTGCCGTAATTCATGGTGATGAGCACACCCGCCAGACCGGCCATCGCCGCGCCAATCACAAAGACCAGCGAAATGATTCTGTCGGTGTTAATGCCCAGAATGGAGGCCATTTTGCGGTCCTGTTGCACCGCGCGGCACATCCGCCCAAGCCGGGTATTGTTGATTATCCATGTCAGCAACAGCATGCCGGCGAACGAGGCAACCAGAATAAACACTTTGGTGTAGGTTATCTGAACGAACCCCTCACCGATATGCAGACGAAGTACGCCATCCAGCATCGTGGGCACCCCTTGCTGACGTGGCCCCTGGCTCAGCTGCGCGTAGTTTTGCAAAATCAGAGACATCCCGATGGCGGAGATAAGTGGTGCCAGACGGGTAGAGTTGCGTAGCGGCTTATAGGCAATGCGCTCGATAGTCCAGCCGTAAACACCGGTCACCACAATCGTGAAGATCAGCGTACCGAGGATAAGCAACGGGAACGACTGCAGGCCGAAGAAGGAGAGCAGCGCCAGGCCAATGGCGCAGAGGTAGGCGGAGATCATATACACTTCGCCGTGGGCGAAATTAATCATACCAATGATGCCATACACCATGGTGTAGCCGATGGCGATTAATCCATACACGGAGCCCAGCGTTAAGCCATTTATTAACTGTTGCAGGAAGAATGTACTCATCATAGCGCGCTCGTTATTTTAAGCTGCGCGGCACGCGCAGCCTGATGTTTATTACGCGCCGACAGGCGAACCTGCCGGCGTTGAGCGTGACTCCGTCCCGTTACTGAACTTCCTTATATTTTCCGTTATCGTCCCACTGATACACCACGTAGTCAGACACTTTCAGATCGCCTTTGCTGTCCCAGGCTTTTTTGCCCATAACCGTGTCGACGGCATTGGCTTTCAGCCATTCGCTGGCTTTGGCCGAGTCTTTACCGCCCGTAGCCTTGAAGGCCGTGGCAATGGCCTGAACGGAGGCATAAGAGTAGAGGGTGTAACCTTCAGGCTCGAATTTTCCGGCGCGGAATTTCTCAATGACCGCTTTCCCATCCGGGATCAGACGCGGGTCCTTACCAAAGGTCATATAAATCCCCTTGGTATATTGTGGCCCACCCGCCGCGGTCACCATCTCTTCGTTGACGATACAGTCGCCGGAGAAGAATTTCGCCTGCACGCCCTGTTCACGCATCTGGCGAACCAGCGGGCCGGCTTCAGGGTGACAACCGCCGAAGAACACCACATCCGGCTTTTGCGCGCCGATTTTTGTCACCAGCGCGTTAAAGTCTTTCTCACCACGGGATAAGCCCTCATACATCACATCCTGAACCCCGCGCTTCGCCAGCGCAGCTTTGGTAGCGTCTGCCAGCCCCTGACCGTAGGTGTCTTTGTCATGGATGATGACCACACGTTTGGCTTTCAGCTTATCGATAATGAAATCGCTGGCGACCTGGCCCTGCTGGTCATCGCGACCACACATGCGGAACATGTCGGTCATGCCTCGTTCGGTAATGAGCGGGTTGGTGGAGCCGGGGGTAATGGCAAGGATCCCCGCGTCGCTGTACACCTCGGAAGCGGGCATTGTGGAAGAAGAGCAGAAATGGCCGACCACCGCGTTGACTTTATCCTGGTCGACCAGGCGGTTGGCGACGGCCACGGCTTGTTTCGGCTCGCAGGCATCATCCCCCTGAACCAGCTTAATCTTCTCGCCGTTAATGCCGCCTGCGCCGTTAATGCCGCCTGCGGCGTTAATGTCTTCAGCGGCCTGCGTTGCACCGTGCCAGTACTGATCGCCATAGGTGGCGTTTGGGCCAGTAAACGGCCCGGCCACACCAATGACAATATCTGCATGCGCAGAAAATGCCGTCACCAGACAACCGGCCAGCACGAGAGAAAGGGGAGTTCTGATAAATTTCAGCGACATTATTATGTTCCTTAGCAAAGAGGTTTTTGCACCACGGCGTAAACCCGGACGCCGACGGCGCAGCCAATCCAAAACACGAGCAAGAACAAAATGCACTAAACGAACAAGATCCAGACAACGCCTGCGTAATACGGCGAGGTTTCCCTGCGCAGGTTCGCGCGAAGAACATTAAGCAAAATCGTTGCCAGAATGGTTAACCCATTGAGCGGGTTGTGACATGTTTGAGTATAGAGTGCGGTGATATGGCACCTTGTGGGACGCGATGAAATTACAGCGGAGATCACATATCGTTAACAACAAAGCCCATAAGTTGTGCAATGGTCACGATTTGCACGTTTTTGCAGCAATAAAGACCTAAACTTCAGATAGGAAAGCCGTGAGATATGTGTCAGGATCTTTTCCTTTTTTATCAGGAGTGTCAGCGATGACTGAAGGCCCATTGAATGAAAGCGAAATGGCGTGGCTGGAAGAGACATTAATGTCTTACGGTCATGACGATGCGTCCGTGATTGACGTGTCCGAACTGGACGGCATGCTTACCGCAGTCCTTTCCGGCCCTGTTGTCGTTGAGCCAGATACCTGGCTGGTGGCGGTGTGGGGTGGCGAGAAATACATTCCGCGCTGGAAAAACGATCGTGAAATGCACCGTTTTATCGATCTCTGCTTTAAGCATATGAACGACATTGCTGAGCGCCTGAGCGAATACCCGGATCAGTTTGAGCCGATGTTTGGTTACAACGATGTCGACGGCGAGAGCTATACCGTTGTTGAAGAGTGGTGTTATGGCTATATGCGCGGTGTGGCGCTGACGGACTGGTCAGCCTTACCGGAAGCACTGAAGGCCGATCTTGATGCGATTGCGCTGCACGGTACAGACGAGAACAGCGAGAAGCTGGATGAGCTGAGCGAAGACGAATATAAAGCCAGCATTGAGAGCATTCAGCCTGCGGCTCTGCGTTTGTACAATTACTGGGTGGACAACCCACAGCAGCCGGAAGCAAAAAAACCGATTGTTAACGGCACAAAGGTCGGGCGTAACGATCCGTGTCCGTGCGGCAGCGGGAAGAAGTTTAAGAGCTGCTGTTTGCACTAATAAAAAGGGGCTGATTTCAGCCCCTTTTTTGTTAACCCACTTCCGGTAGCATCCCTGCGGCAATCAAGCACTGCACCAGAATAATCATCACTCCGCAGGCAAACACAATGAGGAGCAGCGGTTTGCCGCCCATTACGCGGTACCCTTGCTGAGGATGCTGCTGGCGGCTCTTCCAGGCCAGCAGGGAAGGGAGCAGCAGGGCCAGCACGGATAACGCCACACCTGCATACCCCAGCGCCATCACGAACCCACGCGGGTAAAACAGCGCGAACGCGAGAGGAGGCAGGAAGGTGACTGCCCCCGTCTGTAAGCGTCCTGCGGCAGTATTACGACGCTGGAACAGATCGGCCAGGTAATCAAACAGGCCGAGCGCCACGCCCAGGAATGAGGTGGCCAGCGCCAGGTCGGCAAACAGATGGACCGCCAGCTCAACGTGCGGGGAGGTGACTACCTCGCGCAGTGCCAGCAGAAAGCCGTTCAGGCCAGCGTGTTCCGCCATCAGCCCGGTAAAGGTCGACGCGTCAATGCTTCCCAGCGTCACCAGTTGCCAGAAAATATAAGCAATCAACGGGATAGCGCTCCCCACCATAAAGACGCGGCGTAGCTTACGGATATCGCCGTTCATATAGCTCACGATGCTGGGTACGCTACCGTGGAAGCCAAACGAGGTGAAAATAACCGGGATCGCGGACAGCGCAAGCCCTTTTTCCAGCGGCAGCGTCAGCAGATTAACCTTGTGAACATGCGGTGCCAGCAAAACCAGCATCACAATCAGGAACAGTATTTTGGCGCTGAACAGAAAACGGTTAAACAGATCGACCAGCGAAGTCCCCACACAGACCACCCCCCCGCCAATAAGCGCAAAGAAGATAACGCCCGTTGAAGGCGTGATATCAGCGTCGAACCAGTCGTTAACGCTGGAGGCGATTAACTCGCCGGCGCCGCTGATATAGGCCGCGGTCAGGGCGTACATCAGAAACATCATGCTAAAGCCGGTTATCCACTGGCCATAGCGTCCCAGGTAGCGTGCCGCAAGAGAACCCAGGCCGGTATCCGCGGGCACATGCTGATAAACCTCAAGCAACAGCAGGGCGGTGTAGCACATCAACGCCCAGAGTGTGCCAAGGAGCAGCAGTGTCATTCCAAATCCAACGCCTGCGGCAGCCAGAGGCATCGCCAGCATTCCTGCGCCAATCGTCGTTCCGGCGACGATAAAAATACTTCCCAGGGTTCTGTTTTTCACGCATTCCTCTACAACGATTCGTAATCGCGACAAATTCTGCGGCGCAGAGTAAGGGAAAAGCCCCGCTTCGTCAAATGACCGTTACAGTGGGTGTAATGAATTATTTACGATATTTTTCGACTTTAAGTAATTTACCCGGACCTGCCCCTTTGGGAGGGGATACCTACTTCGTAAGGGCACTATTTTTGCCGAAAAATCAGGCGTAACTTAAACAATAACTATAAGTTTTCAAATAAAGTGAGGTCAGATGGCGGGAAATAATCCCTTTACCGCGGCGTGGAGCCGGGGCGGTAATTTACTGTGCCATGGTCACTGGATAATCAGCTGGCAGAACCAGGCCCTGCAGCTTCCTGAATCGCGTCGTGAAAAGGATATGGGCACCTGGGCCATTTATTCGATCATCGATCCTGAGGACGACACCTTTGCGCAGGGGCTAAAAGAAGATGAGTGGATCATCGAAAACGTAGACTGGCTGACAGATGTTTTTTTTGACGCCGGTATTCCGCTGGAGACGGCTAACTACCGGTATTTTTACCAGGCGGTCAATACGCAGGACTGGCGGTGTACAAGCTGTGCGGGGTGTATGTAAATCTGTGCGCGGAGAATAAAAAGTGCGGCGCTGAAAACAGCACCGCAGCAATATTATTTCTGTGTATCGAGGGTAGAAAGTTCTTTATCGATAAAGTAAAGACCTTCGCCTGTTTTCCCCACCAGAGACAATTTATCCAGCACGGATTTAAACAGTTTCTCTTCTTCGTGTTGCTCTGCCACGTACCACTGCAGGAAATTAAAGGTCGGATAATCCTGGCCGATCATTGCCGCATGAACAAGTTCGTTAATTTTTTGCGTAATCAGCTGCTCGTGCTCATAGGTCGCACGGAAGAGCTCATCAAGCGAATTATACTCGGCAAACGGGGACGCAACGTTATCGATGCGCGGCAGGCTGCCCGTGTCAGTCAGATAATCAAACAGACGCTGCATGTGGGTCATCTCTTCCTGCGCGTGGCGGCGCAGGAAGGCGGCAGCGCCTTCAAAACTGTGGTAGCTGCACCAGGCGCTCATCTGCTGGTAGAGAAGGGATGAAAAAAGCTCAAGGTTCATTTGCGCATTGAGCTTGTCGATCATTTCAGTTTTCAGCATGGTGACGCTCCGGGTTATTAATTCTGGTTCACAATGAGCGACACTATAATTTGTTATTTAATTATTTGCAAAACGTAAAATAATTATTTCTTTATTTAAAATACGAATGGGAATAAAACGCATTGCCGATTTATATTTTATTAATGAGAATTGTTTTTGTTCGTAGTGAAATACACTGCCAGTCAATACTGGCAGCACAGATTAATACCACGGGTTATTTGCCTTAGGGTTTACGGCAAAGCCCATGCATTTATACTGGATCGTCACGCTCTCATTGAGACACAGAGAGCCGCTGGTCAGGGTGCAGGTTTTAATGGGCTGGCCATAGGCAGAGGCGGTGGCATACCCCATGCTCTGACACGCTTTAGCTGCGGTGCCGTTATTAACATACTCATCGGAATAGGCGTTTTGCAGCATTGCTTGCCCGTAGTCGAGGCGGACGATGCCGTTTGGCGCGTCCAGGGTGCTGACCTCAGCCTGGCGATTAATGCTACAGCCCGCCAGCAGCAGGATCGTACCGGCGACGAAGACTCTTTTCATGGTTCGCTCTGAGTGAGTGGAAATACGTTATCGTACCTGCAGATGTGAGTCGCAATGCGAGGAATAGCCGGGCAATCTGCGCTTTCTCTTTGCGACGGGCCGTTTAGTCGGCCAGGCTGTCAAAAATGGTTTTAAACTTAAGATGATGCAGGCGAAACAGCGCAATAAGCTGCGGGTCAAAATGGCGGCCGTCACCCTCCAGAATGATTTTGCAGGCTTGCTCGTGTGTGAATCCCGGCTTATAGACCCGCTTTTGCCTCAGGGCATCATACACATCGGCCAGCGCCAGAATGCGGGCTTCCAGCGGGATCTGTTCTCCCCGCAGCCCCTGCGGATATCCGCTGCCATCCCATTTTTCATGATGGAAATGGATAATATTCTCCGCAACTGCGCCCAGCTCTAAGCCCTGAATAATCCGCCACCCTTTCACGGTATGAAGTTTCATCTCGGCAAACTCGTCCTGGGTCAGCGGGCCTTGCTTACGCAGAATACGCTCCGGCACGGCAATTTTTCCGACATCGTGAAGTGAGGCAAAATGTTCTATCTCACGGGTCATTTTGCGCGAAAGCCCCAGCTCACGCGCCATCAAGCCGCAATATCGGGCGACGCGCTGAATATGGCTGCCGGTCTCGTCATCGTGCGCGCGGTTTACCTTCTCCAGCGCCTGCACCATATTGCGGTTAACCATCCGGTTCTGGCGTAAATGGCGACGCATCATGATCAGCATACCGATGCTGAACAGGGCCACGATCAGCAAAATCACGCTGATAATCTTCAGCGTGTTTTTAGAAAAATCGGGTAAGTAACTCTGCTCATCCTGACGTTCTATTTGCGTGCGGTATTCTGACAGGCGATGAACCTGAGTCAGCAGATGAAAGAGCGGATGCTGCGGATCCACCCACGGGCCAATAATAAACTCAGAGCGGGTGACCCCCGCGACTTTCAGCACCCCGCGAAACAACTCGTTGCCGCGAAGCGTGGACTCCAGCGAACTGAGGTCGCCCAGAATATAGTCAATCTCATCGTTCTCAATCGCGTCGATAAGACCGTCAATGGTTGGCCGGGTCACGATGATCACATCGCTGCCAAAACGCTGGCGTAAATAGGCTGCGGCAAACGAACCGTCGATTACGCCGACGCGCTGGCTGCGAATACTCTCTTCGTTCCACAAGAAGGGCTGACTGCTGCGATTGTAATAGGCGTTGTGCCAGGCGATGTCGGGGCCGATACGACCCTGTGCATGCGCACTGTCGCTTCGATCAACGATATCAATCAATCGAACCGCCCACTGCTGTCGCGGAAGACTCGAATAGTGATCGATAAAATTGACATCAACCTTCATGCCCAGTAAATCGCGCATGTCGTTAATCATATCAATGGCTGTGCCGTGGTAGCCCTTGCTGTCCCGCCAGATAAGCGGGGCAAAATTCTCGTTTTTGGGCAGGTTGATCTGCAGGCGGTTATGCGCGATCCAGGTTCGCTCCTCCTCTGACAGGGTGATACGGCTTAGCAGGTAATTGCGCTTGCTCTCCTCCAGCATCGTGTTGATTTCGCCGTTGCGATACCAGGTGCCAATTAGCGCATTGATTTTATCCCGCAGGGGAAGCAGGTCAGGGCTGAAGGCGAGGACGACAGGAATGCGTAGCTCAGGAAAGGGCCGGGAGACCAGATAATAGCGCTGGGTATTTTCCATCTCCGGAGCGTCATTAATATAGAAATCAGCCTGGTTGTCGCTCAGTAAGCGAAAAGCCTCGTCGCTGGTGGCGACGAGGCGCAGAGAACGAAATTTAAGGTCGGGATAACGTTGTTGCACGCTGTCGAGCGTCGCGTCGTCTTTACGGAACAGCACCCGGGCATGACTGAGCTGCCCGGCGGTTGTCACCGTCATCGATGGACTGGCGGCCACCACGTCGTTATCAAATAAACGTGCTGAGAGAATTTTGGTTCTGGCTCGCTTCTCCGTGCGCAATACCCCGGCATACACGCCATACTCATTTTGTGCAAAACGCTGGCTAATATCGGCTCCGGAGAGCGGCCGCAGCTGCAGCTGCGTACCCGCCTGTTTATTGATGGCCTTAATCAATTCAGGATAAAAACCCTGCCACTCTCCTTGCGGTGTGCGCCAGAATTCGAAGTTGTTAGCATCAAAGATCCAGACCGGTACAGGCTCTTCTGCCCGGGCAGGGGGGCAAACAAGCAACAGACCCGTCAACGCGAGTAGAAAGAGGGAGCGAAGCATCCGGCAGCGCTGATTCACAGGTCAACCCCATACGGTTTTAGCGTGTACTTTTGCAGTCTAGCTAACGGGCTGAAGCGGCAACAGGTTTGCTTTAACTTTTTAATGCATGTTTGGCGTACGGTCTCATTCTCGCTAAATTGTGAACCTGTCTTTGTTTTTTTAAAACAACCTTTCATTTAATTTGAAAGGTTGTTTGTTTGATAGTAGGGTGAACAGGTAAAGGTATCCATAGCGGGATCTCCCGCCACGCATTCAGGAGAGATGAAATGAAAATTGCACTGATGATGGAAAACAGCCAGGCCGCGAAAAACCCAGTGATACTGAAAGAGTTGAAAACGGTAGCCGATGAAAAAGGGTTCCCGGTTTATAACGTGGGCATGAGCGACGAGAATGACCATCACCTGACCTATATCCATCTGGGGATTATGGCGAGCATTTTACTGAATGCGAAAGCCGTTGATTTTGTTGTGACCGGCTGCGGTACGGGGCAGGGAGCATTGATGTCGCTGAACATCCACCCGGGCGTCATCTGCGGCTATTGCATTGATCCTGCGGATGCGTTCCTGTTTGCTCAGATCAACAACGGTAACGCGCTCTCCCTGCCGTTTGCCAAAGGCTTCGGTTGGGGGGCTGAACTGAACGTTCGGTTTATCTTTGAAAAAGCGTTCACTGGTCGAAACGGTGAAGGTTATCCGCCCGAGCGCAAAGAGCCGCAGGTGCGTAACGCCGGTATTCTGAACCAGGTTAAAGCGGCGGTCGTGAAAGAAAACTATCTGGATACGCTGCGCGCAATCGATCCCGAGCTGGTGAAGACGGCCGTTTCGGGTCAACGTTTCCAGCAGTGCTTCTTTGAGAATTGCCAGGACAAAGAGATTGAAGCTTTTGTTCGCGGGATCGTAGGCTGACGCTTTCAGGTGCCGTGAGCCCCACTTTTCAGGTTTGGCACGAAGAATAAAATTGTGATGCGCGTCACAAAAATATTGATTTTTGTGACGATGGTCATATTATAAGCACATTGACGATAAAGTTGTATAACAAGTTAATGGAGCTACCTGATGAAACTTCGCAAAATCCTGAAAAGTATGTGGGCTAACTACTGCAACACTTTTAAAGATGTGCCACCGGGCGCAATGTTCTGATGAAAAAAAC
This sequence comes from Enterobacter sp. 200527-13, assembly GCF_027924865.1. Classification (NCBI taxonomy): domain Bacteria; kingdom Pseudomonadati; phylum Pseudomonadota; class Gammaproteobacteria; order Enterobacterales; family Enterobacteriaceae; genus Enterobacter; species Enterobacter sp. 200527-13. Next base: position 170,207 of record NZ_BSCM01000002.1, on the reverse strand, counting down.
CTGCTTCGGCGGGTTTTTTTGTGCCCGTAAGCGACGAGAGGGAGATGAATGGGCCTGCGTTTTGTTACTATGGCGGCCTTTAAATAAGGAGAAAGCCCCATGTCACAAAACCTGAGCGCCGATCAGGAACTGGTGTCTGACGTTGTCGCCTGTCAGTTAGTTATCAAACAAATCCTTGATGTCCTGGACGTTATTGCGCCGGTTGAAGTGCGCGAGAAGATGTCCACGCAGCTGAAAAATATCGATTTCAACAGCCATCCCGCTGCGGCTGACCCGGTCACGCTTCGCGCTATTCAGAAAGCTATCGCGCTGATTGAACTGCGATTCACGCCGCAGGGCGAGTCTCACTAAAGCCCGCCTGACGCTAAAAAGGGCGACCGTTTGTCGCCCTTCGCTCACCTTAAAAGAACGTCTGTACCAGCAGATAGCTCGCCGCACACGCGCAGCTAACGCCAATTAATCCCGGCAGAATAAAGCTGTGGTTAATGATAAATTTGCCGATGCGGGTTGTGCCCGAACGGTCAAAGCCGATGCAGGCTAAATCGCTTGGGTAGGTCGGCAGGACAAAATAGCCGTAAGAGGCCGGGAAAAAGGCGATCAGCATTTTCGGGTCGATTCCCAGCATCAGCCCCATAGGCGCAACGGCCGTCAGGGCTGCCGCCTGGCTGTTCACCAGCTTTGATACCAGGAACAGCACAATCGCGTAGGTCCACGGATGGCTTTTCACCACGCCTTCCAGCGCCAGCTTTAACTCATCAAGATGCGCCTGGAAAAAGGTATCGCTCATCCACGCCACCCCGAACACCGAGAAGATCGCGACCATACCCGCCTTAAACACCGCGCCGTTAGAAATGGCAGACGCATTGACCTTGCAGGCCATCAGCATTACGGCACCGGCAATTAACATCATCATCTGGATGACAAGGTTCATCGACAACGCCGTCATTTTTCCTTTTATCTCAAATGCAGGGCGCAGGTCAGGGAATGCCCCCAGCAGGACAACCACGGCAATGCCGGCGAAGAAAATCCACGTGGACCAGTAGGCCTGTTTTGGAAAACGTTGATTCATTAACGTTTCCGTCCCGCCGTAGATGAATTCACGCTGCTTCGGATCTTTGAGCTTTTCCTGAAACTCCTTATCGTCCGCTAACGCTTTCCCACGACGCAAACTCCACAGCGCAGCAATCGCCACACCGAACAGTGAGGCAGGAACCGAGACGGCGAGAATTTCCAGTATTCCCCACGCGTGGCCGAGCCCATGCTGCGCGCCCAGAATGGAGACCAGTGACACAACGGCCACGGAGACCGGCGAGGCCGTAATTGCCATCTGCGATGCCACTGATGCCACGGCCATTGGGCGTTCCGGGCGGATCCCTTTTTTCAGGGCGATATCCGCAATGATGGGAAACATGGTGTACACCACGTGTCCGGTCCCGCAGAGAAAGGTCAGCATCCAGGTGGTAAAAGGGGCGAGAAGCGTGATGTGTTGAGGATGTTTGCGCAGCAGGCGCTCAGCAAATTGCATCATGACGTTCAGGCCGCCTGCGGTCTGAAGCGTTGCGGCACACCCAATGACGGCGAGAATGGTCAGCATCACGTCAACCGGCGGTTTGCCGGGTTGCAGACCAAAGACAAAACATAAAATAAAAAGGCCAATACCGCTTATCAACCCAAGCCCCATGCCGCCGAAACGCGTACCTGTCAGCAGGCAGAGGAGGATGACAATAAACTCAATGGTGATCATGATGCTCCCTCGTCAATGATAATGTAATTAAATAAATCATTACATGTTGTGTGGTTAATCATTGAGAGCGAGATCTGATTTGTTAAATCTTAGCAAAAGCAGAAGGTTGGCGACGAGAGGGGGAACCTGCTCCCGGTAGGCCGAAAAGCGCGCCTGGCAGGGAGCAGGAAAAATGATCAGTGGTGCTGTACCGTCACAAGGTCAAGCAGATGACGGTCGGTTTGTTCCGGACATAAACCCGCCTGCTGCGCGTTATGGATTTCGTCCGCCAGCGTTTTGAGCAGCATGCCGTCCTGCTGTTGCGCTTTATCCATATCGCGTAAGAATTTAAGGGTTTTGGTGTCGTGTTGTGCTCTGGCTTCATCGGCCAGCTTGTTAAGCGTGCTGCAACGCTGTTCGTACTGTTCCAGCGTTTTCTCAAACAATTCTTCCAGAGAAGAGTAGTTATCGTCGATCGTATCAAGCGCTTTTACGGTTGGGTTCGCCCCTGCGGCTTTCATGAAGTTAAAAACACGCATCATATGGGTAACGTTGCTTTGCGCCTGGCTGCGAAAAAAAGTGGCAGAGCCATTGAGACTGTTTTCGGAACACCACGAGCTGATATGCAGGTGCAGATTCGAGGCATAGAACTCGAGGTTCAACTGGGCATTGAGTTTTTGCATCATCGTTTGGGTAGTCATACTCATATCCTTATTGACTGTGGGACGTGATGTCCGCGGCTAACCTGACCCGGCAGGCACATATAATGGAATGCAGAAATGGCATTTCTGCGGCGACAAAAGTCGATCGAATATTCACTTCCTGTGTTCGATATAAATAAGCATACCCTTGTATTCTGTCTAAGAAAACTCTTAATTAGGCTGTGTTTACCATACATTACAAAATTTAATATAGTACAGAAATGAAAACAGGTGGATATAAATTAACATATTGATAACTAATTGATTTTTATGTGTTTGTGTATTGTTTGTCTCGTTTTTTCAAGAGTGAAAATATTAAGGCAACAGAATCTTCTGTGACGATGTGAAAAACAGATCAATCAATCAGGATATATTTTGAGGAATAAAATTGCGCTAAATCAATTTATCGCTAAAAGATGAGTGTGTGATCGCCGTGCAAGATTGTTCTTAATGATTATGTAAAAATGAAACACTGTTTTATCTTGTTTCAATCATTGAGGTTTATGATGGCAAAGGTTGCGGTGCTGTTGGCACCCGGTTTTGAGGAAGCAGAGGCGATTATCACCATTGATATTTTGCGCCGGCTGAACATCGACGTGGAAACTCTGGCCTGCGCGCAGTCGCGTGCAGTGGTCAGTTACCATAACATTCCCATGGTGGCAGACAGCACCTTATCAGAACGCAGCGATTCGCTTTACGATGCGATTGTTCTACCCGGGGGACCCCAGGGCAGCGCAAATCTGGCCGCGGATCCGCAGGTTATCCGTTTTATTTCTGCACATGACGCGCGCGGAAAACTGATTTGCCCTATTTGTTCAGCAGCGGCGCGCGTGCTGGGGGGAAATGGGCTGCTTCGGGGGCGTCGCTACGTCTGCTCCGGGGATTTATGGGAGACGGTAAAAGACGGTGAATATGTGGATGCACCGGTCGTTCAGGATAAAAACCTGCTCAGCGGCAAAGGTCTTGGTCATGCGTTTGACTTTGCGCTGGCCCTGGCTGCTCGACTGTTGGGTGACGAAACGCCCGTTCGCGATCACGCTGACCACATCTATTACGCCTGGTAAATTTCCCGCCGGATGCTAGAGCGTCCGGCGCTCAGGGACTTCTTAGCTGATCTTATGGATAATTCTGCTTAACCCCGTTTCATTTGTCCGACAATTCCTGCCGTTTTTATGTCATTTTCCGCTGAATTTATGTACGCAATTACTGTAATTCTGCGGTGTGATGGCGCTCTCTTATGGATGATTAATTTCCCGCTAAAACTATCACCAGCAATAACGCTTATGACGAGGTAAGCGCTAATGCCTTGTTTTAAGTCCGATTAAATAAGAAGCACGCAAATATTCCCTACAGAAAAGAATGCTAAAGCTGGAGTTTACCATGCACAAATTTACTAAAGCGCTGGCGGCCGTTGGTCTGGCTGCTGTTATGTCACAATCCGCTATCGCAGAGAATTTAAAACTCGGTTTTTTGGTAAAACAGCCAGAAGAGCCGTGGTTCCAGACTGAGTGGAAATTCGCCGATAAAGCCGGAAAAGATTTAGGTTTTGACGTCATTAAAATCGCCGTCCCTGACGGTGAAAAAACCCTGAACGCCATCGACAGCCTGGCGGCCAGCGGTGCGAAAGGTTTCGTTATCTGTACACCCGATCCAAAACTGGGATCGGCAATTGCGGCTAAAGCGCGCGGTTACGACATGAAGGTTATTGCCGTTGACGATCAGTTCGTCAATGCCAAAGGCAAGCCAATGGACACCGTGCCGCTGGTAATGATGGCCGCGACCAAAATTGGTGAGCGCCAGGGTCAGGAACTCTATAAAGAGATGCAAAAGCGCGGCTGGGATGTAAAAGAGACGGGCGTCATGGCCATCACGGCTGATGAGCTGGATACTGCACGTCGTCGTACTACCGGTTCCATGGACGCTCTGAAAGCCGCCGGCTTCCCGGAAAAACAGATCTATAAAGTTCCTACCAAATCCAACGATATCCCCGGCGCGTTCGACGCCGCGAACTCAATGCTGGTTCAACACCCGGAAGTTAAACACTGGCTGGTGGTCGGTATGAACGACAACACCGTGCTGGGTGGCGTGCGTGCGACAGAAGGTCAGGGCTTTAAAGCTCCGGATGTTATCGGTATTGGCATCAACGGCGTTGACGCCGTCAGCGAACTGTCCAAAGCGCAGGCGACCGGCTTCTACGGCTCTCTGCTGCCAAGCCCGGACGTACACGGCTACAAATCCAGTGAAATGCTCTACAACTGGGTGACCAAAGGGGCTGAACCGCCGAAATTTACTGAAGTGACCGACGTGGTGCTGATTACCCGCGACAACTTCAAGGAGGAACTGGCGAAAAAAGGACTGGGCGGTAAGTAATACGCTGTGATTGCGCCCCTCATTCACCATGAGGGGCCAGACGTACACACTACAGGAATCACGGAGACGTTATGCGACAGTCTGATCCGTATCTCTCATTTCGCGGCATCGGGAAAACGTTCCCCGGTGTTAACGCGCTGACCGATATCAGTTTCGACTGCTATGCCGGCCAGGTTCATGCCCTGATGGGTGAAAACGGCGCGGGGAAATCCACGCTGTTGAAAATCCTCAGCGGCAACTATTCCCCTACGACCGGCACACTGGCCATTCGTGGCGAAGAGGTGGCTTTTGCTGATACCACGGCGGCGCTTAATGCCGGGGTGGCCATTATCTATCAGGAACTGCACCTGATCCCAGAGATGACCGTGGCCGAGAACATCTATTTAGGACAGCTCCCGCACAAAAGCGGCGTGGTTAATCGTTCGCTACTTAATTATGAAGCAGGGCTGCAGCTTAAACATCTTGGGCTGGACGTCGATCCTCAGACGCCGCTGAAATACCTCTCCATCGGCCAGTGGCAGATGGTTGAAATTGCCAAGGCTCTGGCGCGTAACGCCAGAATTATTGCCTTTGATGAACCCACCAGTTCGCTTTCCGCACGTGAAATCGAAAACCTGTTCCGCGTGATCCGGGAGTTACGCCAGGAAGGCCGCACGATTTTGTATGTTTCGCACCGTATGGAAGAGATATTTGCCCTGAGCGACGCCATCACCGTGTTTAAAGATGGCCGCTATGTGCGCACCTTTAGCGATATGGCGCAGGTGAACCATGACCAGCTTGTCCAGGCGATGGTCGGACGCGATCTGGGGGACATTTACCACTGGAAACCGCGTGAGTACGGCCCTGAACGCCTGCGACTGGATAATGTAAAAGCGCCGGGAGTACGCATGCCGGTTTCGTTATCGGTACGCAGCGGTGAAATCGTCGGGCTGTTCGGCCTGGTGGGCGCAGGGCGTAGCGAGTTAATGAAAGGGTTGTTCGGCGGCACGCGCATTACCGAAGGCGTGGTGTCTATTGACGGCGCAGCGGTGGATATTCAGAAGCCCGCCCACGCGATTAAGGCAGGCATGATGCTCTGCCCGGAAGATCGCAAAGCGGAGGGGATTATTCCGGTGCATTCGGTGCGTGACAACATCAATATCTCCGCCCGTCGCAAATTTATCCGCGCAGGATGCCTGATCAACGATAGCTGGGAATCGAGCAATGCCGATCACCACATTCGTTCACTCAATATCAAAACGCCGGGACCGGAACAGCTGATCATGAATCTTTCCGGGGGCAACCAGCAGAAGGCCATTCTGGGCCGCTGGCTGTCGGAGGATATGAAGGTCATTTTGCTGGACGAACCGACGCGCGGTATCGATGTGGGGGCAAAACACGAGATTTATAACGTGATCTATGAACTGGCAAAACGCGGCGTGGCGGTGCTTTTCGCCTCCAGCGATCTGCCTGAAGTGCTTGGCGTCGCCGATCGCATTGTCGTCATGCGTGAAGGTGAAATTGCCGGTGAATTGCTTCATGAACAGGCGAATGAACAACAGGCGTTGAATCTCGCCATGCCTAAAGTCAGCCAGGCTGTCGCCTGAGTAAGGAGTTAATGATGTCCTCTGTTACTACATCCGGAGCGCCAAAGTCGGCGTTCAGTTTTGGCCGAATCTGGGATCAGTACGGCATGCTGGTGGTCTTTGCCGCCCTGTTTGTCGCCTGTGCGATCTTCGTTCCTAATTTTGCCACCTTTATTAATATGAAAGGGCTGGGGCTGGCCATTTCCATGTCCGGCATGGTGGCCTGCGGTATGCTGTTCTGTCTGGCCTCGGGCGATTTTGACCTGTCGGTGGCCTCGGTTATTGCCTGTGCCGGTGTCACCACGGCTGTGGTAATCAACATGACGGAGAGCCTGTGGATTGGTGTGCTGGCGGGTCTGTTACTGGGCGTGCTCAGCGGTCTGGTGAACGGCTTTGTCATTGCTCGTCTGAAGATTAACGCCCTGATCACAACGCTTGCGACCATGCAAATTGTGCGAGGTCTTGCCTATATCATTTCTGACGGTAAAGCGGTGGGGATTGAAGACGAGCGCTTCTTTACCCTCGGTTACGCTAACTGGCTGGGGCTGCCAGCGCCAATCTGGCTGACCGTGGCCTGTCTTATCCTGTTCGGGTTCCTGCTCAACCGGACCACGTTTGGCCGTAATACCCTGGCTATCGGGGGCAATGAAGAAGCCGCACGTCTGGCCGGTGTGCCGGTGGTGCGTACCAAGATTATTATCTTTGTTCTTTCCGGGCTGGTCTCTGCAGCCGCAGGGATTATTCTGGCGTCGCGAATGACCAGTGGCCAGCCAATGACCTCTATCGGTTATGAGCTGATCGTCATTTCAGCCTGTGTTTTGGGGGGCGTTTCCCTGAAAGGCGGCATCGGAAAAATCTCATATGTGGTGGCCGGTATCCTGATCCTGGGGACGGTAGAGAACGCCATGAACCTGCTCAATATTTCGCCGTTCTCTCAGTACGTCGTTCGTGGCCTGATCCTGCTGGCAGCGGTGATATTCGACCGTTACAAGCAAAAAGCGAAGCGTACCGTTTGAGGTTTTTCCTATCTTTATATTGCTCAACTAATAACCTTAGCTGACCCCCGAACCGCCTCGCCAGTTTTGCTGGCGGGGCGGTTGTCAAATGGCGAGCGACGTCACACTGTCTATACTTACATGGCTATGAAAGAGGTAAAGGCGTTTACCTCTCGTAAACCGTAAGGAGGAATAGGGTGGCTGACTTGTTAACTGCACCGCCTGTACTGCCCGGACACTATGCTTTCTTTTTTGATCTCGACGGTACGCTCGCCGAGATAAAGCCGCATCCTGACCTGGTGGCGATCCCCGCCACGGTTCTTCAGAAGTTGCATCAGCTCTCGCAGATGACTGAGGGAGCAGTGGCATTGATATCAGGGCGCTCGATGGCCGAACTGGACCAGCTTGCCAGGCCTTATCGCTTTCCGCTGGCCGGTGTACACGGAGCGGAGCGCCGCGACATCCATGATCAAACGCATATCGTTTCACTCCCCGACGCATTAATCCAGGCGCTACAGGTTCAACTCTCGTCTGCGCTGGCAGAACTGCCCGGTACGGAGCTTGAAGCCAAAGGGATGGCCTTTGCCCTGCATTATCGCCAGGCGCCGCAGCATGAAGCGGCTGTGCTTGCGCTTGCGACCGCTATAGCAAATGCACATCCGGAGCTGGCGCTGCAGCCGGGTAAATGTGTGGTGGAGCTTAAACCTAAAGGGATCAATAAAGGCGCGGCGATTGCTGCGTTTATGGCGACACCGCCTTTTAACGGCAGGACGCCCGTTTTTATTGGGGATGACCTGACCGATGAGGCAGGGTTTCGTGTGGTGAATCAGGCCGGAGGGATCGCCATCAAGGTCGGGCCTGGTGAGACTGTCGCCGAATGGCGTCTGGCGGATGTCGCCAGCGTCTGGCAGTGGATATCTGACATCGCTAACCAGCAACAACAACAAATAGCGCAAAACAAAGGGGGAAACCATTATGGGTCGCTTAGTCGTCGTCTCTAACCGAATTGCACCGCCTGATGATAAAAAATCCAGTGCAGGTGGCCTGGCGGTTGGGGTATTAGGTGCCTTAAAAGCCGCCGGTGGGCTGTGGTTTGGCTGGAATGGTGAAATCAGTGAAGAACAGAAACCGCTCAAGAAAGTGACGCGCGGAAATATTACGTGGGCGTCGTTTGCGTTAAACGAAAAAGATTATGACGAGTATTACTCGCAGTTCTCCAATGCTGTGCTGTGGCCAGCGTTTCACTATCGTCTGGATCTGGTTAAATTCCAGCGCGAGTCCTTTGAAGGCTACACGCGGGTGAATTCGCTGCTGGCGGATAAACTGCTGCCTTTAATCGAGGAAGACGATATTTTATGGATCCACGATTATCACCTGCTGCCCTTCGCCAGAGAGCTGCGTAAAAGGGGAGTGAATAACCGGATTGGTTTTTTCCTGCATATTCCGTTCCCGACGCCAGAAATCTTTACCGCGCTGCCGCCGCATGAAGAGTTGCTGGATGCGCTGTGTGACTACGATCTGCTGGGCTTCCAGACCGAGAATGATCGACTTGCGTTCCTCGATTCTGTGTCCGGCAAAACGCGAGTGGTAACCAAAGGGGGGAAAACCCATACGGCCTGGGGCAAGACATTCCACACTGAAGTGTATCCCATCGGTATTGAACCTGAAGAGATTGCCGAGCAGGCTTCCGGTCCGCTGCCGCCCAAACTGGCGCAGCTTAAGAATGAACTCAAGCACGTGAAGAATATCTTCTCGGTGGAACGTCTTGATTATTCCAAAGGGCTGCCGGAACGTTTCCTGGCGTATGAAACGCTGCTGGAAAAGTACCCGCAGCATCACGGTAAAATCCGCTATACGCAGATAGCGCCCACCTCGCGCGGTGAAGTGCAGGCTTATCAGGATATTCGTCACCAGCTGGAGACGGAAGCAGGGCGCATTAATGGCCGCTACGGTCAGTTGGGCTGGACGCCGCTCTTTTATCTCAATCAACACTTTGACCGTAAGATCCTGATGAAAGTGTTCCGCTATGCGGATGTCGGGCTGGTTACGCCATTGCGGGACGGGATGAACCTGGTCGCGAAAGAGTACGTCGCCGCCCAGGACCCCGCCGATCCGGGTGTGCTGGTGCTTTCCCAGTTTGCCGGGGCCGCCAATGAATTGACGTCTGCGCTTATCGTCAACCCTTACGATCGTGACGACGTGGCGAATGCCCTCAACCGTGCGCTGACGATGCCGCTCACGGAGCGTATTTCCCGCCATGCCGAGATGATGGAAACGATCCGTAAGAACGATATTAACCACTGGCAGGCGCGTTTTATTCGCGATCTTCGTGATATTGCGCCGCAGAGTAATGAAGGCCATCTGCAAAAAAAGATCGCGACATTCCCTAAACTCGCCTGATTTTCCTCTGGGGGTTTAACGACCCCCAAGAGGCACTAACAACACATCCACCTGGCTTGACGCCACAATCGATTTCGCCGCACAGGCTGCGCGAGAAAAAAAGCTGTGGTTATGATTCCCGCATATTACTAAATCAATATTCTGCTTACTGCATATGCTGAGAATATGCGCATTAAGCTCCCCGGTCGCAATAATGGTGTCATATATAGGATATTGCGCCTTTTCTACCAGCTCGCGCATAAATTGCTGCGTTTCTTCCTGTAAAACCTCACGAATATCTTCCAGCATGGGGGCAGCCAGTTGATTATACATCTCAGGCTCGGCCGCGAGGGTGATCAGGCTGATACGGGCATTATGCGGTCTGGCAATGGAAACCGCCCGGGCGATGAGTTCATGGCTTTCGGGCGAAACCGCAACAGAAACAAGAAGATGGGAGTAACTCATAACGCACTCCTTAGGTGTCTGAAAGACAGCGTCTTAGTCACCATTACCGCGATTTCACCGGATCTGCAAGAGGTGAATACGACATAAGTGTGAAGCTAATCATAATTATTCATTAATTATTCTTATAAGAAGAATAACGGGAAAACGTGCCTAAATGAAAAAAATTAACAACTTAACCTGAATCACACTTTTTTACGTTTCCGGTGTTAAATCGTTTTAATGCGTTATAAACACATTTCTAATGATTACCATGTGAAACAATTGTTATGGACGTTTTGCATAACTACATGTTTTTTATAGGTAATGAAAATGTGACCTTACGATGGATTCGCTGTGACGCGCATCCGGTCGCTGACACGTTTCGAACAGCACATGTCATGCCACTTCTGCTCATACTCCTGCATGAGTATTCGCCCATAAAGAATAGAAAACAGTGTCGATCGTTCAAAAAACAACCAATTTACAAGTCATACTGATGGATTTATGGGAGATATTCACTTAAATTGTGTGACGTAGATCACATTTTTTTTAAATTTGGGGGTGGCTGCATTGTATGTGTCAAAACTGACGAGTAGAGTTTGCGTCGAATTAGGAAAAATCTTAGTTATTTGTAAGAAATGATAAAACGTGTAAGAGACGTAACCGCGTTTCAGCTGTTGCGCGTTTCAATGAATACAAACCTAAATTCGACTATGCATTTAGCCTTTTCTTTTTTATACCGGGTGATTTCCCGGCGACATCACGGGGTGCGGTCTTTCCGCATAAAAATAATAGTTGGTTATTCGGGATGGGAACAATGCATACATCCGAGTTGCTAAAACATATCTATGACATCAATTTGTCGTATTTACTGCTCGCGCAGCGTTTGATTAGTCAGGACAAGGCGTCCGCGATGTTTCGTCTGGGTATTAATGAAGAAATGGCAACCATGCTGGGTGGGTTAACCCTTCCTCAAATGGTTAAACTGGCGGAAACAAACCAACTGGTTTGCCAGTTCCGTTTTGACAATCCTCAGACTATCACGCGTCTGACGCAGGATTCCCGTGTTGACGATCTTCAACAGATCCATACCGGTATTCTTCTTTCCACTCGCTTGCTTACCGAAATCAGCCAGCCTGATGACGCAGCCCGTAAGAAAAGGGCCTAGCAATGAGCGAGAAAAGCATTGTTCAGGAAGCGCGTGACATACAGTTAGCAATGGAGCTGATTACGCTCGGTGCTCGTTTACAAATGCTGGAAAGCGAGACTCAGCTGAGTCGTGGTCGCCTCATCAAATTGTATAAAGAGTTACGTGGTAGTCCCCCGCCGAAAGGAATGCTGCCGTTTTCAACGGACTGGTTTATGACCTGGGAACAGAACATTCATGCCTCCATGTTCTGTAATGCCTGGCAGTATCTTCTCAAAACCGGTTTGTGTAGCGGCGTTGATGCCGTGATCAAAGCGTATAAACTTTACCTTGAACAATGCCCGCAGCAGGACGAGGGTCCTTTGCTGGCGCTCACCCGCGCATGGACGCTGGTGCGTTTTGTTGAAAGCGGAATGCTTGAGCTGTCGCGCTGTAACTGCTGCGATGGCAATTTTATTACCCATGCGCATCAGCCTGCAGGCAGCTTCGCCTGTAGTTTATGCCAGCCTCCATCCCGAGCAGTAAAAAGACGTAAACTTTCCCGGGAAGCTGCCGATATTATTCCACAACTGCTGGATGAACAGATCGAACAAGCTGTTTAACCCGAACGTGTGGGCAAGATTCCAGCAGCGGTAAGCAATTACCGCTGCTTTTTTTTACCCCGCAAACGGTAAACGCTGCGAGCTGAACATCCTTGCCATAGTCACTAGCGGAAGGATGATGTCGTGCTTATCTTATTAGGTTACCTGGTAGTTCTCGGTACAGTTTTCGGCGGTTACATGATGACCGGCGGGCACCTTGGAGCACTCTATCAACCGGCTGAACTTATTATCATCGGCGGCGCAGGGGTAGGGGCTTTTATCGTTGGTAATAACGGTAAATCGATCAAGGGCACGCTGAAAGCTATTCCACTGCTGTTCCGTCGCTCTAAATACACCAAAAGCATGTATATGGATCTGCTTGCGCTGCTCTATCGTCTGATGGCGAAGTCGCGTCAGCAGGGTATGTTCTCGCTTGAGCGGGATATTGAAAACCCGAAAGAGAGCGAAATTTTTGCCAGCTACCCGCGCATTCTCGCTGACGCAATGATGCTGGATTTCATCGTCGATTACCTGCGACTGATCATCAGCGGCAACATGAACACCTTCGAAATCGAAGCGCTGATGGACGAAGAGATTGAAACGCATGAAAGCGAATCCGAAGTGCCGGCAAACAGCCTGGCGCTGGTGGGCGATTCCCTCCCTGCGTTCGGTATCGTCGCGGCGGTGATGGGCGTGGTACACGCGCTGGCCTCGGCGGATCGTCCTGCGGCAGAGCTGGGCGCGCTGATTGCGCATGCGATGGTGGGCACCTTCCTCGGTATTTTGCTGGCGTATGGTTTTATCTCTCCGCTGGCCAGCGTTCTGCGTCAGAAGAGCGCGGAAACGACCAAAATGATGCAGTGCGTGAAGATCACGCTGCTCTCTAACCTCAACGGTTATGCGCCACCTATCGCAGTTGAATTCGGCCGTAAAACGCTTTATTCCAGCGAGCGCCCGTCGTTTATCGAGCTTGAAGAACACGTGCGTGCGGTGAAAAACCCAAACCAACAGACGACAACTGAGGACGCATGAAAAATCAGTCCCATCCGATCGTCATCGTAAAAAAACGCAAGCACAAGGGGCATGGGCACGGCGCGCATGGCTCCTGGAAAATCGCGTACGCCGATTTTATGACCGCAATGATGGCATTCTTTCTGGTGATGTGGCTCATCTCCATCTCCAGCCCGAAAGAGTTGATCCAAATTGCCGAGTATTTCCGAACGCCGCTGGCGACCGCCGTGACCGGTGGGCAGCGAATCTCTAACAGCGACAGCCCGATCCCTGGCGGCGGCGATGATTACACCCAGCAGAAGGGTGAGGTGAAGAAAGAGCCGAACATCGATGAGCTGAAAAAACGCATGGAGCAAGCGCGCCTGAAGAAACTGCGCGGCGATCTCGATCAACTGATTGAGGCGGATCCTAAACTGCGTGCCCTGCGACCACACCTGAAGATCGATCTGGTGCAGGAAGGTTTACGTATACAGATTATTGATAGCCAGAACCGCCCGATGTTCAAAACGGGCAGCGCGGAAGTTGAGCCATACATGCGCGATATTTTGCGCGGCATTGCGCCAGTGCTGAACGGTATTCCTAACCGTATCAGCCTGTCTGGACACACGGATGACTTCCCGTACGCCACGGGTGAGAAGGGATACAGCAACTGGGAGCTTTCTGCCGATCGTGCCAACGCCTCGCGTCGCGAGCTGGTGGCAGGTGGGCTTGATGATGGCAAGGTACTGCGCGTGGTCGGCATGGCATCAACTATGCGTGTCACTGACCGCGGGCCGGATGACGCCATCAACCGTCGTATCAGTCTTTTAGTGCTGAACCAGCAGGCGGAGCAGGCCATCCTGCACGAAAACGCCGAAAGTCAGAATGAGTCACTGGACGATTTAAAACAGCCTGGGGCCGTTCCTTCGGCTGCCGTTCCAACATCGCCACCAGCCAATCCGAGGTGATAGCGTGAGCATGGATATTAGCGATTTTTACCAGACATTCTTTGATGAAGCCGACGAATTGTTGGCCGATATGGAGCAACATTTGCTGGATTTGGTGCCTGAAGCACCGGACTCCGAGCAGCTCAATGCCATCTTCCGTGCGGCGCACTCGATTAAAGGCGGAGCCGGAACGTTTGGATTTACCATCCTGCAGGAAACGACCCATTTAATGGAAAACCTGCTGGATGAAGCACGACGCGGTGAGATGCAGCTCAATACCGACATTATCAACCTGTTTTTGGAAACCAAAGATATTATGCAGGAACAGCTCGACGCCTATAAAAGCTCGGCAGAGCCTGATGCCGCCAGCTTTGAATACATCTGCAATGCGCTGCGCCAGCTCGCGCTGGAAGCCAAAGGTGACGCAGCCGCAGCCGTTGTTCCGGCAGCCAAACTGAGCGTTGTCGATGCCGTTACCGCACAAGAGGCGGCCCCGGCCGCCGCTGCGAGTAAAGTGCGCGTGGTGCTGTCTCGCCTCAAAGAGAACGAAGTTGACCTGCTTGAAGAAGAGCTGAGTAACCTGGCGAAATTAAGCAACGTGGTGAAAGGCAAAGACAGCCTGAGTGCGACGCTGGAAGAGGGGATTAGCCAGGACGATATCGTGGCGGTCCTGTGCTTTGTTATCGAAGCCGACCAGATCGCGTTTGAAACCGAAACGGCGGCGGTGGACGTGCCAGCGGCAGTGGAAGAGGTGGCGGTTGTTCCTCAGGCGGCCGCGCCTGCCGTTGCGCCTGCGGCGCCGGTATTGAAAGCGGTGCCAAAAGATGCCGCCGCGCCAGGCCGTGGTGACAAACCGGCCGCGCGCTCCAGTGAATCCACCAGCATCCGCGTCGCCGTCGAGAAAGTTGACCAACTGATTAACCTGGTGGGTGAACTGGTGATTACCCAGTCGATGCTGGCACAGCGGTCTAACGAACTGGATCCGGTGACCCACGGCGATCTGATTACCAGCATGGGGCAGTTGCAACGTAATGCCCGCGACCTGCAGGAATCGGTGATGTCCATCCGTATGATGCCGATGGAATATGTCTTCAGCCGCTTCCCGCGTCTGGTGCGTGACCTGGCCAGTAAACTGAATAAACAGATTGAACTGACGCTGATGGGCAGCTCCACCGAGCTGGATAAAAGCCTGATCGAACGCATTATCGACCCGTTAACGCACCTGGTGCGTAACAGCCTCGACCACGGTATCGAGCTGCCGGAAAACCGCATTGCCGCCGGAAAATCCCCGGTCGGGAATCTGATCCTCTCCGCCGAACACCAGGGCGGGAACATCTGCATCGAAGTGACCGATGACGGTGCGGGCCTGAACCGTGAGCGCATTCTGGCGAAAGCCATTTCGCAGGGAATGGCGGTCAACGAAAACATGACTGACGAAGAAGTGGGCATGCTGATCTTCGCGCCAGGCTTCTCGACCGCAGAGCAGGTGACGGACGTTTCCGGCCGCGGCGTGGGAATGGACGTGGTGAAGCGTAACATTCAGGAGATGGGCGGCCACGTTGAGATCAAGTCTAAGCAAGGTTCCGGCACCACCATTCGTATCCTGCTGCCGCTGACGCTGGCAATCCTCGACGGCATGTCGGTGAAAGTGGCGGACGAAGTCTTTATTCTGCCGCTGAACGCGGTGATGGAATCGCTGCAGCCGCGTGAAGAAGATCTGCATCCGCTGGCGGGTGGTGAGCGCGTTCTTGAAGTGCGCGGTGAGTACCTGCCGCTGGTCGAATTGTGGAAAGTGTTCGAAGTGGATGGCGCGAAAACCGAGGCCACGCAGGGGATCGTGGTGATCCTGCAAAGTGCGGGTCGCCGCTACGCGCTGCTGGTTGATCAGCTGATTGGCCAGCACCAGGTGGTCGTGAAGAACCTCGAAAGCAACTACCGCAAAGTGCCAGGTATTTCTGCCGCCACTATTCTGGGTGACGGTAGCGTGGCGCTGATCGTTGATGTGTCGGCGCTTCAGGGATTAAATCGTGAACAACGTGTGGCGTACACAGCCGCCTGATTAAGTAGAAGGTAATAACATGACCGGTATGAGTAATGTAACGAAACTGGCGGGCGAGCCATCAGGGCAGGAATTCCTGGTATTCACTTTAGGCGATGAGGAGTACGGCATCGATATCCTGAAAGTGCAGGAAATTCGTGGTTACGACCAGGTTACCCGCATCGCGAACACGCCTGCCTTTATTAAAGGTGTCACCAACCTGCGCGGTGTGATTGTGCCTATCGTTGACCTGCGCGTGAAGTTCAGCCAGGGCGACGTGGACTATAACGAGAACACCGTGGTGATTGTCCTGAATCTGGGGCAGCGCGTGGTTGGGATCGTGGTGGATGGCGTATCTGATGTGCTGTCCCTGACGTCCGATCAAATCCGTCCGGCACCGGAGTTTGCGGTCACGCTGTCTACCGAGTATCTGACGGGGCTGGGAGCGCTGGGTGAGCGTATGCTGATTCTGGTGAATATTGAGAAGCTGCTGAACAGTGATGAGATGGCGCTGCTGGATATCGCGACGAATCACGTGGCGTAATGTTTCTCTAAACGGTTCTGTGAGGCTTTCGTGGAACCGTTTCGTTCAGTCGGGCATTTCGGTTATCTGATTCGCCCGCTGCGGTGAACGTATTAAGGGGGCTATTGCAGCCCCCTTATCTTATTCACTTACTGCAGACGTAGTATTTTCTGCTGGTCTTAAGGTGAACGAAACCATGCCGCCAACCCGTTACGCTTCCTGCTCTACCAGCTCAGTCTCCGCTTCGCGCGCCCCTTCATTTTGTGACAGCATCGCAGTCGCAATACCGTTACCCAGCACGTTAATCGCTGAACGTCCCATATCCAGGAAATGATCGATCCCCATCAGCAGCAAAATACCCGCCACCGGAATATTGAAACTCGGGACGGTTGCCGCCAGCACCACCAGCGACGAACGAGGCACCCCCGCAATCCCTTTTGAAGCCAGCATCAGCGTCAGCATCAGCACGGTCACTTCGGTGAAGCTCAGGTGAATATTATACGCCTGGGCGATAAACATCGAGGCGAAAGAGCAATACACCATAGAGCCCACCAGGTTAAAGGAGTAACCGATCGGCAGAACGAAAGAGGCGATATTGCGCGAGCAACCAAAACGCTCAAGCTGCTCCAGCGTTTTTGGATACGCCGCTTCTGAACTGCTGGTGGTAAACGCCACCAGCACCGGGTCCTTCAGCATGCTGACCAGGCGGAACACCTCTTTCTTCAGCACCATATAGCCGACGGCCAGCAGCACCATGCAGGTGAGAAGGATTGCCACGTAGTAGCCGCCAATAAAGGAGGCGTAGTTCAGCAGAATGCCCAGACCCTGAGTGGCAATAACTGAGGAGATGGCGGCGAAAATGGCCAGCGGGGCGACGTACATTACGTAACCCGTCACCTTCAGCATGATATGGGAGACCACATCCAGCGCGGCCACCAGCGGGGCATTGAATTTTTGCCCCAGCGACGCGCCGGCGATGCCGAAGAACATAGAGAAGACCACAATCTGCAGGATTTCATTGTTCGCCATCGCACCGGCGATACTGGTCGGAATGGTATGGGACAAGAACGCTTTCAGCGTCATCCCCCCCACCGCAAGGCCGGTGTCTACCGCCTCTTTCGGGATAGCCAGGTTCAGGCCGCTGCCCGGGCGCTCCAGCGTGACGATAAACAGTCCCACCAGAATGGAAAGCACGGATGAGCTAATAAACCACACCATCGCTTTGCCGCCCACGCGACCAATGGTGGAGGTTTCACCCAGTTTCATAATGCCCACGGTCAGCGTGCTGAAGACCAGTGGCGCAATAACCATTTTAATCAGACGCAGGAAAATATCGGTCAGCAGCGTGATGTTATCCGACCATGCTTTGATGGCATCCGCAGAGGCGTACTCATGAATCGCCGCCCCTGAAAGAATACCCGCCAGCATGAATATCACGATGAAGAGTGTGAGTTTGTTTGCACTTGCCACGAAAAAAGACCCTCTATGCGCTTTGGTTGCCGTCTGCGCCGATGTATATAGATTTTTTATTACGACGCAGGAAATTATTCGGCACATAAATTGAAGTAAAGCGGAGGGAGATACAACTAGTTTTTAATTTTTATTAATTTTGTTGTTAACGCCTCGACGATATATTGTGATGCAGATCACATTTCGATGGATATATCCTCTGCGTATACGAGAAATAAGGCATTTACAAAGTATTAACATCCTGTTTTATAAATAAATATTCAGTCAATAAGCCATTAGTCTTGCCCTCCGCGGCGCGGGTGGTCGAAGCGGTATCCATAAACTAAATTCTCAATAACCCCCGGAAGAGGAACGTTAAGTGGGGCTAACATCTTGAACAGCAAAAATAAAATGTGGCAAGCGAACGGAAATGTCTTCTGGAGGGTGGTAAATGAAAAGAAAACTCCTTTTGATCTGTGCAGGCACGTTGCTGACGGCGACAACAGCCCAACAGGCGCTGGCGGTGACCAGCAGCGGTACTATTGGCGCGACGTTAACCCTAACGAACGGTTGTCTGATAAACGGCTCGCCCACGCAAAATGGCATTAACTTCGGGACCCTGGATTTCGGCACCCATCCCGCAACGTTTTCCACCCTGACGACGCAGCTGACCGGTGCCAGCGGCGGTAACACGTTCACCATTCAATGTACGACCGCCAGCTATACGGTGGCGATCACCGGGAATACCAACTCCACCGCGCCGGGTACCGTTGTGGGGACGCCAGGCACGCCTGCGCGCTATCTGGTCAACACCACAAATGCTGCACAGGGTGTGGCTTACAGCCTGTATAGCGACAGCGGATTTAACAACGTCGTTGCCAACAACGCGGCACTGCCAATAGCGTCAACCGCCGGGGGCATCGACAGTTACACACTTTACGGGCGCATTACCGGGGGCGGTAACAGCGTTACGGTCGTTCCGGGTACCTACACCGACACGATTAACGTCAGCGTCACCTACTAGTTTCACGCAGCCATGAAGGCATCCATTTTGCGTCTGCGCAACAGCGCGGAGGGGATCGTGCAGCCTTTGTACGCGCTGATCGTCTGCCTGATGCTGGTGCCTGCGGCGGGGGCTGTGACGTCACAGTCATTTAAGGTCAGCGCGACCATTGTGCCCGGGTGCGCGGTATCCACGGGCAGCGGAGGACTTTTCGGTACGCTCGATTTCGGTACCCACAACGGGGTGGAGAGTGCCCCGGTGAGCACCAGTTTTGTGCCTAACGGGGCCTTGTCCATCGCCTGCACGCCCGGCGTGGCGCTGAGTATGAGCATTAACGGCGGACAGAATTACTCCTCCGTTCGGCGTATGAAGCGCTCAGGGGGAACGGAAGTGGTGGGATATCGCCTTTACAGCAGCAGTTCGCTGGCGGCGAACAGCGAAATTGGCGTCAATCAGGCAATACCGGTGACCTATACCAACAGTAATAACATTGCGCTGCCGCTTTTTGGCGTGGCGCTGCTGACCGGGTTTAGCCCGGCAGGAACGTATTCTGATCAGCTCACCGTGACCTTGTCATGGTGATAAAGGGAGACAGTCGATGAAGCCATTTTTCAGACACCTTTGTCTGGTGAGTTTGTTGGGGGGAATGGCTGCGGCGACAGGCCAGGTGCAGGCGGCGGCAACCATTCTGTTGTGGCCCATCGATCCGTGGCTGTCAGCGGATGCCAAAGCCACTGAATTATGGATCCAGAATCAGGGGAACAGCGCAACGACAATGCAGGTCCGCATTGTGCGCTGGAAGCAGGAGGGCGGTTATGAACGCTACTCCGCACAGCAGGACGTGGTGGCCAGCCCGCCCATCGTCACCATTGGCAAAGGCAGTAAGCAGCTTATTCGTCTGATTAAGCAGGGTACGGTGCCGCTCGGCGTCGAACAGGCCTACCGCATTATTGTGGATGAAATCCCCCAGCCGGATGCCAAAGCCGAGCCGGCCATTGGCCTGAAATTGCAAATGCGCTACTCCATTCCTTTGTTCGTTTATGGACAGGGGATCCCGACCCTAAAAGAGGGGGCGCATCATGCGCTGGTGGAGACCAAAAATCTGAGCTGGCGGGTGACGCAGGAGAAGGGACATCCTGCCCTGGAGGTCCGTAATCAGGGGGATGTGCACGTCAAACTCAGCCAGGTGGCGCTGGAGCAGGGCGGGCAGAAGCGGACGGTTGCAGACGGATTACTCGGGTATGTGCTTGCGGGCAGCACCCGCACCTGGTCAATCCCGGCCGGAATAGGTCAGCCAGACCGGCTGAGCGCGCAGATTAATGCCAGGGATACGCAATGGCAGTCGACGCCCGTCAACTGAAACCGGCGATGATGATCCTGCTCTGCGTCAGTACCAGCACCTGGGCTGAGCCCGGCGATGACAGTTTACCGCCGCCGCCGCAGGCTCAGGCGTTGAACGGCGAAGCGGTCTTTCAGCTCTCGATTGTGTTGAATCACTACGACACCGGTATGGTGGTGCCCGTGACGCAGCGCGAGGGGGCATTCTTTATTTCCAGCGCCGACCTGCTGCGGGCAGGGCTTCCGCCGGAGCATGTGCCTGCCGGAGACGTGAACCTTTCTACCCTGCCGCAGGTGCGCGTAGAGTACGACAGCGCCGCGCAGCGTCTGCTGTTGGGCGTTCCGGCCGACTGGGTCGCCTCACGCGTGACCCCTTTCAGCGGACAAATGTCACAAAGCAAACCGCACTTCGGGCGGGGAGCACTGCTTAATTACGATCTCTACACCAACCATACAGAACATGTCGGCGGACAGGCCTCGCTCTGGCATGAATTCCGCTACTTCAATGAGAACGGCTCCTTTTCTTCAACCGGCTATGCCCGGGAAAATTTCACCGGAAACGACGGTCAGCAGGAAGGGTATGTGCGCTATGACACGACGCTTCTGATGACGAACGAGGACGAGGCAACGACCTGGACCGTCGGGGATGTGATCAGCGATGCCCTGAGCTGGAGCACCAGTGTGCGTATGGGCGGGATCAGCTACGGGCGGGATTTCTCCCTGCGTCCTGACCTCGTGACCTGGCCACTCCCAGAGTTCTCGGGCGAAGCGGCGGTTCCCACCTCGGTGGATCTCTTTATCAATGGCTATCGTTCCGGCTCGACCCAGCTTCAGCCGGGACCGTTCACCCTGACCAATCTGCCCTATATCAACGGAGCAGGGGACGCGGTACTGGTCACCACCGATGCGCTGGGCCGCCAGGTGAGTACCACGCTGCCGTTTTACGTCACCAGCGAATTGCTGAAACAAGGCCTGAGCGACGGGGCGGTGACGCTCGGCAGCCTGCGGCGTAATTACGGCATCAAGAATTTTGACTACGGCCCGGCGGCGGGTAGTGGGTCGTATCGCTATGGCGTTACGGACTGGCTGACGCTGGAGGGCCATGCCGAAGGGGCAGAAACGCTGGCGCTGGGCGGGATGGGGACGGTGGTTAAATTGGGTCGGTTTGGCGTCGTGAATACCGCGTACTCTCAAAGCCGCATGCGCGGAGATAATGGCGGGCAAATCAACTGGGGCTATCAGTACAGTACCAGTGAATTTAGTGTAGCGACACAGCATACGCGGCGCGATCGCGACTTTGGCAACCTCGCCCTCTACGACCAACCGACGGTCTATGACGAAAATGACCGGCCCATCGCCAGTTTTAGTCGCAACACCGACCAGTACTCTCTCACCTTTAACCTGGGCGAATATGGCAGTCTCGGTGCTGCCTGGATCGGCGTGGAGAGCTTTGACAACCAAAAAACCGAACTGCTGAATCTCTCCTGGAGCCGCAATCTGTGGGGGGCGAGCAGTATTTATCTGGCCGCAAGCCGCGATCAGCAGCGGGGAGACTGGACGGTGGCCATGTCGCTTCAGGTGCCGCTGGGAGCGCGTGACAGTGCCGCCGTAACCTATGAAAACACGCCAGATGCCGGCAGCACGCAGCGTATCAACTACAACCACTCCATGCCTTCCGACGGTGGATTTAGCTGGAACATGGCATGGGCCAACCAGTCGAAAGCCAATGATTATCAGCAGGGAACGCTGGGCTGGCGCAATAACAACATCGAACTTCAGGGCGGTGGTTATGGCGAAAGGGACATGATGACCTGGTGGGGAGAGGCGATGGGCGCGGTTGTGCTGATGGACGGCGAGCTGTTTGCGGCAAACAAAATCAACGATGCGTTTGTGGTGATCAGCACCGACGGTCACCCGGACGTTCCCGTCAGCTATGAGAACCAGCCGGTCGGCAAAACGAACAATAACGGCTACCTGCTGGTCAGCGGGGTATCGGCTTATTACCCGGCCAGTTATCGCATTGATACCCTGAATCTGCCCGCGGATACCCGGCTGAAAGAGACAGAGCGGCGGATCGCTATTCGCCGCCACAGCGGTTATCTGGTCGATTTCCCGATGGAGCAGGAGCGGGTGGCAAGCGTCATTCTGCATGACAAGCAGGGGCAGGCTATTCCGGTGGGAAGCCAGGTTCGACGCGCCTCGCGCAACAATGCGGTGGTGGGGTATGACGGCATCGCCTGGCTGGAAAATCTCAACGATGTAAACCCGCTTGAGGTGATTACACCAGACGGAAAACACTGCTCGGCCACGCTGACCGTGGGGGCCAATCCGGAACATAAGCTGCAGACATACGGACCGCTGATTTGCCAGGAGGAACGGTGAAGCGCTTACTGCTGTTGATGCTGCTGCTGTTTTCTGGCGGCGGCTGGGCGGCGTGTACCGTCAGTACGGTAAATGCGTCATTTGGTAGCGTCACCTCGTTCGCGCTCAGCGGAACCGGGGAGGTCGAAACCACCGGCAGGCTGATCGTGGCATGCGACGCCGTGCTCAATCTTCTGACCAACGACTCGGTGACGCTGAACTACACCGCCGCGTCGGTTTCAGGCAACAGCCGTGCCACGATGAAACGCACCGACAATGCGGCCATCACGGATGTGATCCCCACCCGGTTGTGCGGGTTAACGGGGTGTTCGGGGAACAGCGAAGTGCAAATCAGCAAAGCTTATACCTGGAGCGGCAACACCCTGCTGGGATTACTGGGGTCAAAACAGTACAGCATTCCGCTTTATTTCCGCACCGTTGCCGGACAAAACGTCACGGCCGGGCCCTATCAGGTGCTGCTCACCTTCAGCATCAACTACAGCGTCTGTTCCGTGGGCGTGCTGGGCCTTTGCACCGTTCCGCAGACAGGCACGGCGACCACCAGTATTCTTCTCAACATGACCGTTACCAACGACTGCAGCGCCATGACCACGCCGGACGTCAACTTCAACAGTGCGCCGCTGGTGCAAAGTTTCCCCACCGTCTCGCAGGCGATTGCCGTCACCTGTACCAAAGGAAGCACTTACACTATCGGAATTAATAATGGTGCCAACGCGCTGAATAATGTTCGCCGCATGGTGAGCGGCAGTAACTACATGAGTTACGACATTTATAAAGAAGCCACGACCAACCGCTGGGGTGGCAGCGGTACCGAGCGCTGGACCAGCGCAACCTCCTCGCAGGTCAGTACCGACGGTTTATTGCGAACCTACAACTACACTGCCAAAGTCCTTACCAGCCAGTCTACGCCGCCTGCCGGCACCTATACCGATACGCTGATCGTTGACGTTGCGTTTTAACCCCGCGCTTTTCCCTTTCTCAAATGTAAAGTTCCTGTAGTCAGTGCCGATAACACCGTTAATAAATCTATGAGAAGGTGTTGTATGTTGAACCGTATCCGCGTTGTCACAATGCTTATGATGGTGCTGGTCATTTTCGCACTTCTTCAGCTTACCTCCGGCGGGCTTTTTTTCTCGTCACTTAAACAAAACCAGGACAGTTTCGCCGCCTCGAACGATCTCCGCGTACAGCAGAGTGAACTGACGTCGACGTGGGATCTGATGCTGCAAACGCGTATCAACCTGAGCCGCTCTTCCGCCCGCATGATGATGGATCCGAATAATCAGCAGAGCAGTGCGAAAACGGAACTGCTGAAAAATGCGCGGGCGACCCTTGCTGACGCCGCGAAACAC
This sequence comes from Enterobacter sp. 200527-13, assembly GCF_027924865.1. Taxonomy (NCBI): domain Bacteria; kingdom Pseudomonadati; phylum Pseudomonadota; class Gammaproteobacteria; order Enterobacterales; family Enterobacteriaceae; genus Enterobacter; species Enterobacter sp. 200527-13. The sequence goes on along the minus strand of NZ_BSCM01000002.1, from coordinate 146,280 downwards.
TACGACGCCTTTAAGAAAATCACGCCACAGCCTGCCATGGCGCAGGTGAGCCAGAATATCGATGAAAAGTACAACGCCTACTATGCCGGTCTGACGGAGCTTATTCAGTTCCTGGAAAGCGGCAACATGGACGCGTATTTCGCGCAGCCTACCCAGGGGATGCAAAACGCCCTCGGTGCGGCACTCGGGGAATATGCCAAAGCCAGTGGCGACCTGTATCACTCGGCCTTTACGCAAAGCCAGAATGATTACCGCTTTGCCAAATGGCAGATGGCCGTCATGGCGCTGGCGCTGGTCATCGTGCTGGTGGGCGTGTGGTACGGCATTCGCCACATCCTGCTTAATCCTCTCGGTCGCGTCATTGCCCACATTCGCGAGATTGCCGGTGGTGACCTGACCAAAACGCTGACCGTCTCCGGGCGCAATGAAATTACCGAGCTGGCAAACAGCGTTGATCATATGCAGCGCTCGCTAATTGAGACCGTCGCCAACGTGCGTAACGGATCGGAAGCCATTTATACCGGTACCAGCGAAATTGCGATGGGCAACAACGATCTGTCGTCGCGCACCGAACAGCAGGCGTCGGCGCTCGAAGAGACCGCCGCCAGCATGGAGCAACTTACCGCGACCGTGAAGCAGAACGCGGACAACGCCCGTCAGGCCTCACAGCTGGCGGAAAGCGCGTCCGAAACGGCGCAGCGAGGCGGTCGCGTGGTGGACGGCGTGGTGAAAACCATGCACGAAATCGCCGACAGTTCGAAGAAAATCGCCGACATCATTAGCGTTATCGACGGCATCGCTTTCCAGACCAATATCCTCGCCCTCAACGCCGCCGTCGAAGCCGCACGTGCGGGCGAGCAGGGGCGCGGGTTTGCCGTGGTGGCCGGGGAAGTGCGCAACCTTGCCAGCCGCAGTGCCAACGCGGCGAAAGAGATCAAGGCCCTGATTGAAGACTCCGTTTCCCGCGTCGATACCGGCTCCGTGCTGGTAGAAAGCGCAGGGGAAACCATGAATGACATCGTGAATGCCGTTACCCGCGTAACGGACATCATGGGTGAAATCGCCTCTGCGTCGGATGAGCAGAGTCGTGGTATCGACCAGGTTGCTCTGGCGGTATCGGAAATGGATCGCGTGACACAACAAAACGCCGCGCTGGTGCAGGAGTCCGCTGCGGCGGCCGCTGCGCTGGAAGACCAGGCAAGCCGTCTGAAGATGGCCGTCTCGGCGTTTCGTCTCGCTTCACTCGCTGGAAACACGGTCACCCCGCAAGCAACGTATCTCGCGCCTGCCGCAGCAGCGGCAGCGACCCGTAAACCTGCAGCGACGACCGGACATGAAAACTGGGAAACATTTTGACTGACATTTAAACCGCGGCTGCTTGCCGCATGATGGGAGCGTGGATGTTAAATCGTATTCGTATCTCGACCACACTGTTTTTGATTCTGATCCTTTGCGGTGTGTTGCAGGTTGGCAGTAACGGGTTGTCTTTTTGGGCGTTTCGCGATGGCTATCAGAATTTGCAGGAAGTTGAGGCGAGTAACCAGCAGCGCGCCGCCGTGGCACAGACGCGCGCCGTACTGTTGCAGGCAAGCACGGCGCTGAACAAAGCGGGAACCTTAACCGCCCTGAGTTATCCGCCGGATGACATCAAGGCATTGATGGTGACCGCGCGCGACAGCCTGAAGCAGGCTGACGCGCAGTTTAACGCCTTCGCGGCACAGGACGCCGGCAGCGCGGAAGTGAAGGCGCTGAAAGTCGCGATGAAGAAGCGTTTTGATCAGTGGCACAGCGACCTGGATCACCAGGCGACCTGGCTTGAGAACAACCAGCTCTCGGACTTTATGACCGCGCCAGTCCAGGTGTCCCAGGCGGCGTTTGACGCGAGCTTTAATGCCTGGCAGCAGAACATTAACCAGTTTGTCCAACGCGCCGGGAATGACAGCCGTAAAAACTACCATATGTCAGGCGTGATTTTTGCCGTGGTGGTGATTCTGGCGGTGCTGCTGACCGGCGGTGCCCTGTACTGGTCGCGCAGAATGATTGTGCAACCGCTGGCGATCGTCAGCAGCCACTTCGACAGTATTGCGAAGGGTAACCTGGCGCGTCCGGTGGCGGTGTACGGCAAGAACGAAATTTCGGCGATTTTTGCCAGCCTGAAGGCGATGCAGGGCGCCCTGCGGGAAACGGTCTCCGATGTGCGACAGGGCAGTTATGCCATGCACACCGGGATCTCGGAGATTGCGGCAGGCAATAACGATCTCTCATCGCGCACCGAGCAGCAGGCAGCTTCGCTGGCGCAAACGGCTGCCAGCATGGAGCAGCTCACCGCGACGGTAAGCCAGAACGCGGATAACGCGCGTCAGGCGTCTGACCTGTCCAGACAGGCGGCGATGACGGCGAAGAAGGGGGGCGATCAGGCCTCTCACGTGGCCAGTACCATGCAGGACATTGCCGCCAGTTCACAGAAAATTGGCGACATCATCAGCGTGATTGACGGTATTGCGTTCCAGACCAACATTCTGGCGCTGAACGCGGCCGTTGAAGCGGCACGAGCCGGTGAACAGGGGCGTGGTTTTGCGGTTGTGGCCGGTGAAGTCCGTAATCTGGCGAGCCGCAGCGCCAACGCCGCGAAAGAAATTAAAGGGCTGATTGAAGAGTCCGTCTCGCGCGTCCAGCAAGGTTCTGCCCTGGTGGACACGGCGGCGAAAACCATGCACGAAATCGTCACCTCCGTTACGCGGGTTAACGACATCATGGGCGAGATTGCTTCTGCGTCCGATGAACAGCGTCGCGGAATTGAGCAGGTGGCCCAGGCGGTAAGCCAGATGGATCAGGTCACGCAACAAAACGCCTCGTTAGTTGAGGAAGCGGCAGCGGCAACCGATCAGCTGGCCAGCCAGGCGGATCATCTGACCGGGCTGGTCGCGGTATTTAATGTGAAAGAGCACGTTGAAGCAGTAACAGAAGTCGGGCGGTCGCAGGCCGTGCCAGTTGTATCCTGAATGTAATTAAGAAGGCGCTATGACATCACCAATGCCCCCAGGGCAAACGTCATTACTGTTGCAGATGACACAGCGCCTCGCGCTGTCCGACGCGCATTTTCGTCGGATATGTCAGTTAATCTACCAGCGTGCGGGGATTGTGCTTGCCGATCATAAGCGAGACATGGTCTACAACCGTCTGGTGCGGCGCTTGCGTACGCTTGGGCTGGACGATTTTGGTCGCTATCTGAGCATGCTCGAAGCGAACCAGAACAGCGCAGAGTGGCAGGCTTTTATTAACTCGTTAACCACCAACCTGACCGCATTTTTCCGTGAAGCTCACCACTTCCCGGTCCTGGCGGAGCACGCGCGTCGCCGCAGCGGGGAGTATCGCGTCTGGAGTGCGGCCGCCTCAACCGGGGAAGAGCCGTACTCGCTGGCGATCACCCTTGCCGACACGCTGGGCATGGCGCCTGGACGCTGGAAAGTCTACGCCAGTGATATTGATACCGAAGTGCTGGAGAAGGCACGCAACGGCGTGTATCGCCAGGATGAACTGAAAACGCTGTCACCTCAGCAGTTGCAGCGTTACTTCATGCGCGGAACCGGCCCGCATGAAGGCCTGGTGCGCGTGCGCCAGGAGCTGGCGAACTGTGTCGAATTCGCGCCCGTTAACCTGCTGGATAAGCAGTACAACGTGCCGGGGCCATTCGACGCTATTTTTTGCCGTAACGTCATGATCTATTTTGATAAAACGACGCAACAGGACATTCTGCGTCGGTTTGTTCCGTTGCTCAAGCCTGACGGTTTACTGTTTGCCGGGCACTCGGAAAACTTCAGCAACCTCGTGCGTGAGTTTAGCCTGCGTGGGCAAACGGTATATGCGCTGAGTAAGGAAAAAGCATGAGTAAAATCAGGGTGTTGTCTGTCGACGATTCTGCGCTGATGCGCCAGATCATGACTGAAATTATCAATAGCCACAGCGATATGGAGATGGTGGCGACAGCGCCTGATCCGCTGGTAGCGCGGGATTTAATTAAAAAATATAACCCCGACGTGTTAACGCTGGATGTCGAAATGCCGCGCATGGATGGCATTGATTTCCTGGAAAAATTGATGCGCCTGCGGCCCATGCCAGTGGTGATGGTCTCATCCCTGACCGGAAAAGGATCTGAAATTACCCTGCGTGCGCTGGAGTTAGGGGCGGTGGATTTTGTCACCAAACCTCAGCTTGGCATTCGTGAAGGGATGCTGGCGTACAGCGAAATGATCGCCGAGAAGATCCGCACCGCGTCACGTGCGAAGCTTGCCGCGCACAAACCGATGGATGCACCGGTAACGCTGAAGGCCGGTCCTTTACTCAGTTCGGAAAAACTGCTGGTGATTGGGGCGTCAACCGGGGGAACAGAGGCAATTCGTCATGTACTCCAGCCATTGCCGCTTTCAAGTCCGGGTATTCTGATCACGCAGCATATGCCGCCAGGCTTTACCCGCTCGTTCGCCGAGCGTCTGAACAAGCTGTGTCAGATCAGCGTGAAAGAGGCGGAAGACGGTGAGCGCGTACTCCCCGGCCATGCGTATATCGCACCGGGTGACAAGCATATGGAGCTGGCGCGCAGTGGCGCTAACTATCAAATCAAAATTCATGACGGGCCGCCGGTAAACCGGCACCGTCCGTCGGTGGATGTGCTGTTTCATTCGGTGGCGAAACATGCGGGGCGCAACGCCGTTGGGGTGATCCTGACGGGGATGGGTAACGACGGTGCCGCCGGAATGCTTGCAATGCACCAGGCTGGCGCCTGGACGATTGCGCAGAATGAAGCAAGTTGTGTGGTGTTCGGCATGCCGCGCGAGGCCATCAATATGGGTGGCGTGAGCGAAGTGGTCGATCTTAGCCAGGTAAGCCAGCAGATGCTGGCGAAAATCAGTGCCGGACAGGCAATACGTATTTGACTCAGGAGTATTATTTTATGGCGGATAAAGAGCTTAAGTTTTTGGTTGTGGATGACTTTTCCACCATGCGTCGTATCGTACGCAACCTGCTGAAAGAGCTGGGCTTCAACAACGTTGAAGAAGCAGAAGACGGCGTTGATGCGCTGAACAAACTGCAGGCGGGCGGGTTTGGTTTTGTTATCTCCGACTGGAACATGCCAAACATGGACGGTCTGGAACTGCTGAAAACCATCCGTGCGGACGCGGGAATGGCGTCATTGCCGGTTTTGATGGTGACCGCAGAAGCGAAAAAAGAGAACATTATTGCCGCAGCACAGGCGGGCGCTAGTGGCTATGTCGTGAAGCCGTTCACTGCGGCCACCCTGGAAGAGAAGCTCGGTAAGATCTTCGAGAAACTCGGCATGTGAGGTGTTGGTTATGATGATGCAACCTGCTATGAAACCCGTTGAAGAACACTCGCCCAGCGATATCATTGCCCGCATCGGCAGCCTGACACGCATGCTGCGTGACAGCTTGCGTGAACTGGGGCTGGACCAGGCAATTGCCGAAGCGGCGGAAGCCATTCCGGATGCCCGCGATCGTCTGGACTACGTTGTGCAGATGACCGCTCAGGCGGCTGAACGTGCGCTGAACAGCGTTGAAGCGTCACAACCGCATCAGGATGCGATGGAGAAAGGCGCGAAAGCGCTGACCAAACGCTGGGATGAGTGGTTTGAGAATCCAATCGAGCTGGCGGATGCCCGCGAGCTGGTCACGGATACCCGTCAGTTCCTGGGCGATGTGCCGGGCCACACCAGCTTTACCAACGCGCAGCTGCTGGACATCATGATGGCGCAGGATTTCCAGGACCTCACGGGCCAGGTTATCAAACGCATGATGGATGTGATTCAGGAAATTGAACGTCAGCTGCTGATGGTGCTGCTGGAGAACATTCCGGAACCGGCCGCTCGTCCAAAACGCGAGAACGAAAGCCTGCTCAACGGTCCACAGCTCGACGCCACCAAAGCGGGCGTTGTGGCAAGTCAGGATCAGGTAGACGATCTGCTGGACAGCCTTGGTTTCTGATTGAGGTGATGACCCTCAGGTTGCGTGCGCAACCTGAGGGTATGCCGCTTAATTTTGAGTGCATAACGCTGGGGTGGCTGGCCCTTGCTCACGCCCTGCTTGCTGACAGTGTTGCCAAACGCTATCTCAAATTTTTTTTTGCCGTTTTTTACTCATCACCCGATTGCTCCGACGCTGAACTGGCTAAAAGAACCCGGTTATTGGGTTTTTTCAACCCATTGATGAAAGGTCAGGCTGGCATGATACCCGTGACTAAATGGGCTGCGAGCAGGCACTGTGGCAGAAGAGAACGACGACAAAACGGAAGCCCCCACACCCCACCGACTAGAAAAAGCGCGTGAGGAAGGGCAGGTCCCCCGATCCCGAGAACTGACATCCCTGCTGATCCTCATCGTAGGCGTGTGCATTATCTGGTGGGGTGGGGAGGCGCTCGCCCGCAAACTGGCGGGAATGCTCTCGGCTGGCCTACGTTTTGACCACAGTATGGTCAACGACCCTAACCTGATCCTCAGCCAGATAATCCTGCTCGTTAAAGATGCCATGCTTGCGCTGTTGCCCCTGATTACCGGCGTCGTGCTGGTGGCGCTGGTCTCGCCCGTGATGCTGGGCGGTCTGGTGTTTAGCGGGAAATCGCTGCAACCCAAGTTTTCGAAACTGAACCCGCTGCCGGGGATTGCGAAAATGTTCTCGGCGCAAACCGGTGCGGAGTTGCTTAAAGCGATTCTGAAATCGGTCCTGATGGGCAGTACCGGCGGTTTTTTTCTGTGGCACCACTGGCCGGAAATGATGCGCCTTATCAGCGAATCGCCGTTAACCGCGATGAGCAATGCGCTGAACCTGGCCGGGCTCTGTGCCCTGCTGGTGGTGCTCAGCATTATTCCCATGGTGGGTTTTGACGTTATCTTCCAGCTTTACAGCCACTTCAAGAAACTGCGCATGTCTCGTCAGGATATTCGGGATGAATATAAGCAGATGGAAGGTGACCCGCACGTGAAAGGGCGTATCCGCCAGATGCAGCGTGCTGCCGCCCGTCGGCGGATGATGGAAGATGTGCCAAAAGCCGACGTCATTGTGACTAACCCGACACACTATTCCGTTGCGCTGCAGTACGACGAAAACAAAATGAGCGCGCCGAAAGTGGTGGCGAAAGGGGCGGGGCTCATCGCTCTGCGTATTCGTGAAATTGGTACCGAAAACCGGGTGCCCATACTCGAAGCGCCTCCGCTGGCGCGAGCGCTGTATCGCCATGCGGAAATTGGACAACAGATCCCAGGACAACTCTACGCCGCGGTGGCGGAAGTGCTGGCCTGGGTATGGCAGTTGAAACGCTGGCGTCTGGCTGGCGGTCAACGGCCTGTGAAACCTGAGAACCTTCCGGTGCCTGACGCGCTGGATTTTATGAACGAGAAGGACACTGATGGCTAATCTGGTGGCAATGTTGCGCCTGCCCGGCAACCTGAAATCGACGCAATGGCAGATCCTTGCCGGACCGATTCTCATCCTGCTAATTCTGTCGATGATGGTTTTGCCGCTTCCGGCGTTCATCCTCGACCTGCTTTTCACATTCAACATTGCGTTGTCCATTATGGTTTTGCTGGTGGCGATGTTCACCCAGCGCACCCTTGAGTTCGCCGCATTCCCGACCATTCTGCTGTTTACCACCTTGTTAAGGCTGGCGCTGAACGTGGCGTCAACCCGTATCATTCTGATGGAAGGCCACACCGGTGCTGCCGCGGCGGGTAAAGTGGTTGAGGCATTCGGCCACTTCCTGGTCGGCGGTAACTTTGCCATCGGTATCGTGGTGTTCGTCATTCTCGTCATCATTAACTTTATGGTTATCACCAAAGGTGCCGGACGTATCGCGGAAGTGGGCGCGCGTTTTGTGCTTGACGGGATGCCGGGCAAGCAGATGGCCATCGACGCGGATCTGAACGCCGGGCTTATTGCCGAAGATGAAGCCAAAAAGCGCCGCTCGGAAGTGACGCAGGAAGCTGACTTCTATGGCTCAATGGACGGTGCGAGTAAGTTTGTTCGCGGTGATGCCATTGCGGGCATCCTGATCATGGTGATTAACGTGGTCGGCGGCCTGCTGGTGGGCGTGCTGCAGCACGGCATGGACATGGGCCACGCGGCGGAAAGCTATACGCTGCTGACCATTGGTGACGGTCTGGTGGCTCAGATCCCGGCGCTGGTCATCTCAACGGCGGCGGGGGTTATCGTGACCCGCGTCAGTACCGATCAGGATGTTGGCGAGCAGATGGTCGGGCAGCTCTTCAGCAACCCGCGCGTGATGCTGCTGGCCGCCGCGGTACTGGGCCTGCTCGGTCTGGTGCCGGGAATGCCAAACCTGGTGTTCCTGCTGTTCACTGCGGCATTGCTGGGCCTTGCCTGGTGGATGCGTGGCCGTGAGATGACCCCGGCAGCGGAACCTGCTCCGGTAAAAATGCCGGAGAACACGCAGGCCGTGGAAGCGACCTGGAACGACGTTCAACTGGAAGATTCGCTGGGAATGGAAGTGGGGTATCGCCTCATCCCGATGGTCGATTTCCAGCAGGATGGCGAACTGTTGGGCCGAATCCGCAGCATCCGTAAAAAATTCGCCCAGGACATGGGCTTCCTGCCGCCGGTGGTTCACATCCGCGACAATATGGATCTGCCGCCTGCGCGCTATCGAATTCTGATGAAAGGCGTAGAGATTGGCAGCGGTGATGCTTATCCAGGCCGCTGGCTGGCTATTAACCCGGGCACCGCGGCGGGTACGCTGCCGGGCGAGCAAACCATCGACCCGGCCTTTGGCCTGGCTGCCATCTGGATTGAAAGCGCGCTGAAAGAGCAGGCGCAAATTCAGGGCTACACCGTGGTGGAGGCGAGTACCGTGGTGGCGACTCATCTGAACCATCTGATTGGACAATTCTCGGCCGAGTTGTTTGGTCGTCAGGAAGCCCAGCAACTGCTCGATCGCGTCACGCAGGAGATGCCGAAGCTGACGGAAGATCTCGTGCCAGGCGTCGTGACGCTGACCACGCTGCACAAGGTGCTGCAAAATCTGCTCGAGGAAAAAGTGCCGATCCGCGATATGCGTACCATTCTGGAAACCCTCGCCGAGCATGCACCGTTGCAAAGCGATCCACACGAGCTCACGGCGGTGGTGCGCGTGGCACTGGGACGGGCGATCACGCAGCAGTGGTTCCCGGGCACCGGGGAAGTGCAGGTTATCGGCCTCGATACGCCGCTTGAACGTCTGCTGCTGCAGGCTCTGCAGGGCGGTGGAGGGCTGGAACCTGGCCTGGCCGACCGTCTGCTGGAGCAAACACAAGAGGCGCTGGCGCGTCAGGAGATGCTGGGTGCGCCACCGGTTCTGCTGGTGAACCATGCGCTGCGTCCGCTGCTGTCGCGCTTCCTGCGCCGTAGCCTGAACCAGCTGGTCGTGCTGTCGAATATGGAGTTGTCGGATAACCGTCATATCCGTATGACGGCGACGATCGGAGGAAAATAATGCGTAAGTGGTTATGGATCTTACTTTTTCCGCTGGTGGCCCAGGCCGCCGGGGAAGGGACCTGGCAGGCCAGCAGCATTGGCGTGACCCTCAGCAACCGCGGTGTCGCCATGTCTTCGCGACCGCTATCACCGACTGAGCCGGTGTCCGGTCTGATGACCCTGGTGGTCTGGAACTACACGCTTATTGGCCCAACGCCTGCCGGGCTTCGGGTACGGCTGTGCTCCCAGACACGCTGTACGGAAATTGACGGAGAGAATGGCACCACTCAGGCCTTCAACGGCGTGCCTGCTGTCGAACCTTTGCGCTTTATCTGGGAAGTGCCGGGCGGCGGACGCCTGATCCCTGCGCTGAAAGTTCAGCGTAATTCCGTTATCGTCAACTACCGCTAATACCCCGCTTTCTACGCCCGCCATCAGCCATTTCTGATGGCTGGCTCGCAAAAAATGACCTCCTCTTTTGATGTAAAAGAAACGCTGTTTTATAAATCAGTGACACGCGTAACGACACTCTTTGCATTTTTGCCAGCCGCTTGCCGGTGATGGCAAAAACAGAAAGGTATCACCAGGTCGATACTCTTACTGTAGCCGTGTAATAACTCCCGGATCAGATTTTGCTTACAGGGAGTCTCCCAAAACTGAGTAGGGTTGACGGCAATGAAAACACGAAAAATTGGACTCGCAAATTATCTTGCTTACGGGTCAGGCGATTTCCTCGGGGCGGGAACCACCGCCCTGACGGCGGCCTGGCTTTTGTATTTTTATACAACGTTCTGTGGACTCTCCCCGATTGAAGCAACCTTCATCTTTGCCGCCGCAAGGGTACTGGATGCCGTCGTCAGCCCTTTGATGGGCTTTTTGACCGATAACTTTGGCACGACATGGCTCGGTAAGCGCTTCGGTCGGCGTAAGTTCTTTATTCTGCTGGGGATCCCGTGCGTGTTCAGCTACTCCCTGATGTGGGTGGGGGAGATGAGTTTCTGGTATTACCTGCTGACCTATCTGGTGTTCGATATCGTCTACACCATGATTCTGGTGCCGTATGAAACGCTGGTGCCGGAAATGACCGATGACTTCAAACAGAAAACCCGCTTCTCAGGTGCCCGTATCTCGATGGCGCAAATGTCTGCCATCCTGGCCTCATTCCTGCCGGGGATCCTGCTCACGCATTTCGGCAAAGACAACGCGGTCTCCTTTTTCTATGCAAGCCTGGTCTTCTCCGTGCTGTGCGCGCTGATGCTGATGCTCGTCTGGTTCTTCACCTGGGAGCGACCGCGGGAAGAGTGGAGCGAAGCCGCCCTGCGTGCCGAAGAGGAGAAGAAGAAACTGTCGCTCGGGCAGAGCCTCAACCGCCTGTTTGTGGAGTTGAGCTCTACGCTGCGCGTGAGAATTTTCCGTCAGCATCTGGGGATGTACCTTGGCGGGTATATCGCCCAGGACGTCTTTAATGCCGTGTTTACCTACTACGTGGTTTTCGTGCTGATGCAGGAAGCATCCATGGCCTCCAGCCTGCTCGGCACGATGGCCATCTTCCAGTTTATTGCGGTTATCGCCATGATCCCGCTGTGCATTCGCTTCGGACCCGCGCCGTCCTATCGAATGGTCGTGGTGCTGTTTGGCCTGGCATCGCTTTCCTACGCCGTGCTGTATTACGCGGGCCTGAGTGATATCTACTCTCTGTTATTGCTGGTCTCTGCAGTTGCCGGTCTGGGACGCGGTGGGATCAACTATGTGCCGTGGAATACCTACACCTACATTGCTGATGTCGATGAAGTGATCACCGGCCAGCGCCGCGAAGGGATTTTCGCCGGCATCATGACGCTGACCCGTAAAGCCTCGCAGGCAGGGGCGGTAATGCTGGTGGGTATTGTGATGCAGATGTCTGGCTTTGTCAGCGGACAGAAGACCCAGCCCGCGGAAGTGAGCCACACCATTCTGCTGATCCTGAGCGTGGGAACGCTTCTGGTGCTGTTCTGCGGCTTCCTGGTTTCGCTGCGTTTCAAACTCAATTTGCACACCCACACCACGCTGCGTGAAGAGACCGCCAAAATGCGCGCGTCTGGTCGCGCCATTCCTGAGAGTGCGACACCAGAAGCCCGCGCCACCGTGGAGATGCTGGCCGGTATGCCTTATGCGTCGCTTTGGGGCAATAACAACATCGGTTATCTGAATCGTAATAAGCCTGCGGCACCTTCGCTGAAGGGGCGCGCGGTACTGAATTCGACATACAACAGAGGTTAAGATAATGAAAGTTTGGCCGGTCAAACACAGTCCACTCCTGCGTCAGCCTGCGCATTTCATCGCCCGGGACGAGCTAAAATCGCTGATTGAAAAGGTGACGCATAACCTCGTTAATATCCACGATACAACAGGTGAGTTTTTACTGCGCCTGGACGACGGGCGGGTCATTGACACCAAAGGATGGGCAGGCTGGGAGTGGACCCACGGCGTGGGGTTATACGGTATCTGGCAGTATTACTGCCAGACGGGCGACGAAGCGATGCGTGACATCATTGACCGCTGGTTTGCCGATCGTTTCAGGGAAGGGGCGACCACCAAAAACGTGAATACCATGTCACCGTTCCTGACGCTGGCTTATCGTTACGAAGAGACCAGAAACCCGGCCTGGCTGCCGTGGCTGGAAAGTTGGGCGGAGTGGGCCATGAATGAGATGCCGCGCACCGACCATGGCGGCATGCAGCACATCACCCTGGCGGAAGAGAATTCTCAGCAGATGTGGGATGACACGCTGATGATGACGGTTCTGCCGCTGGCGAAAATCGGCAAGCTCCTTAATAAACCGGAGTACATTGAAGAGGCGGTGTATCAGTTTCTGCTGCACGTGCAGAACCTGATGGATCGCGAAACCGGCCTGTGGTTCCACGGCTGGAATTACGAAGGCCACCATAACTTTGCGAAGGCACGCTGGGCACGAGGCAACAGCTGGCTGACCATCGTGATCCCGGATTTCCTTGAACTGGTGGATTTGCCTGAACATAACGCCGTTCGTCGCTACCTTGTGCAGGTGCTGAACGCGCAGATTGCGGCCCTCGCCAAATGTCAGGACGATAGCGGCCTGTGGCATACGCTGCTCGACGATCCGCATTCCTACCTTGAGGCGTCAGCCACGGCAGGCTTTGCCTACGGTATTCTGAAAGCGGTGCGTAAACGCTATGTCGGCGCGGAATATGCTGAGGTGGCGGAGAAAGCGATTCGCGGCATTGTGGAAAATATCTCGCCGGAAGGGGAGTTACTGCAGACGTCGTTCGGTACGGGGATGGGCAGCGATCTGGCGTTCTATCGCCAGATCCCACTCACGTCGATGCCCTATGGACAGGCCATGGCAATCCTGTGTTTAACGGAATACCTGCGCAAATATTTTTGAACATAAAAAACCCGGCGATGGCCGGGTTTGTTTATTACATGCGCTCTACGGTTTCGATACCCAGGGTATCCAGACCCAGCTTCAGGGTCTTCGCCGTCAGCTGAGCCAGCTTCAGGCGGCTGTTGCGGACCGCTTCGCTTTCCGCAGACAGGATAGGGCAGTGTTCGTAGAAACCGGAGAACAGACCTGCCAGATCGTACAGGTAAGAGCACATCACGTGCGGGGTACCGTCACGTGCGACAACGGCCAGCGTCTCTTCAAACTGCAGCAGACGTGCCGCCAGCTGGGCTTCGCGATCTTCGGAAATGATCACCTCAGCATTGGCCAGCGCGCTTTCATCGATACTGGCTTTACGGAACACGGAGAGCACGCGGGTGTAGGCATACTGCATATACGGCGCAGTATTACCTTCAAAGGCCAGCATGTTATCCCAGTCGAAGATATAGTCGGTGGTACGGTTCTTGGAGAGATCCGCGTACTTCACTGCACCGATACCCACGGCGTTGGCGAGTTTTTCCAGCTCATCGGCAGGCATATCCGGATTCTTCTCGGCCACCAGACGGCGGGCGCGTTCCAGCGCTTCGTCCAGCAGGTCGGACAGCTTCACGGTACCGCCTGCACGGGTTTTGAACGGCTTACCGTCTTTACCCAGCATCATGCCGAACATATGGTGTTCAAGCGGCACGGAATCCGGCACGTAGCCTGCTTTGCGCACGATAGTCCACGCCTGCATCAGGTGCTGGTGCTGACGGGAGTCGATGTAGTACAGCACGCGGTCCGCATGCAGCGTTTCGTAACGGTATTTCGCACAGGCGATATCGGTGGTGGTGTAGAGATAGCCGCCATCCTTTTTCTGGATGATCACGCCCATCGGTTCACCTTCCTTGTTTTTATACTCATCAAGGAACACGACCGTAGCGCCTTCGCTCTCAACCGCCAGGTTTTTGGCTTTCAGGTCGGCCACAATGCCAGGCAGCATCGGGTTATAGAGGCTTTCACCCATCACATCGTCACGGGTCAGGGTAACGTTCAGACGATTATAGGTGAGCTGGTTCTGGGACATGGTGATGTCAACCAGTTTACGCCACATCTCGAGGAAGTACGGGTCACCGCCCTGCAGTTTTACCACGTAACTGCGCGCGCGCTCGGCAAAAGCGTCGTCTTCGTCGTAGTGTTTTTTAGCTTCGCGGTAGAACCCTTCCAGGTCTGCCAGGGCCATCTCACCCGCGTTTTCCTGCTGCTGTTTTTCCAGGTAAGCAATCAGCATCCCGAACTGGGTACCCCAGTCGCCCACGTGGTTCGCGCGGATCACTTTGTGTCCGAGGAACTCCAGGGTACGCACGGCTGCGTCACCGATAATGGTGGAACGCAGGTGCCCTACGTGCATCTCCTTCGCCACGTTTGGCGCTGAGTAGTCAATCACCACGGTCTGCGCTTCTGGCTGGGAGACACCCAGACGGTCAGATTTCAGCGCCGCGTCAACGTGGCGTGCCAGGAAAGCAGGCTCAAGGAAGATGTTGATAAATCCAGGGCCGGCGATTTCAGTTTTGCTGGCAATACCGGTGAGATCCAGATGAGTCAGCACCTGCTCGGCGAGTTGTCGCGGCGGCATACCCAGTTTTTTAGCCACTGCCATCACGCCATTAGCCTGATAGTCGCCAAACTGTACTTTTGCTGACTGACGAACCTGCGGTTCGCAATCCGCAGGCGCACCTGCGGCAATCAGTGCCTGACTGACTTTTTCGGAGAGAAGAGCCTGAATATTCACCTGGATACCTTACATTTTTGATGCGGGCAAATAACCGCCCGCGCCAGTTAAAGAATTTAGGGCGGGAGTATACTGCAAATGCCTTCTGGCGTCAGCATTGCGGGGGCCGAAGATTGCTCAGAATCCAGGCTAAGAAAGCATGCATAAACATGCAGTCGTAAAAACCGCTATTCAGAGGTTGGTCGAAAGAGGGCAACAGAGTAAATTAGCGGCTTTGCGACACGATAAGAGACTGACGTATGGCGAACTGGCACTCCATTGACGAACTGCATGATATTTCCGCAGATTTACCGCGCTTCACCCAGGCGTTCACAGAACTTGCCACCCGCCTTGGTCTGGATATTGCGCCGCTTGAGGCCGATCACATCTCCTTGCGCTGTCATCAGAACGCAACCGCCGAGCGCTGGCGTCGCGGGTTTGAACAGTGTGGCGAGTTACTCTCAGAGAACATCATCAACGGTCGCCCCATCTGCCTGTTCAAACTGCATGAACCGGTGTGCGTGGCTCACTGGCAGTTCAGTGTGGTCGAATTGCCCTGGCCGGGCGAGAAACGCTATCCGCATGAAGGCTGGGAGCATATCGAAATTGTCCTGCCGGGTGAACCCGAAACGCTGAATGCCCGTGCACTGGCGCTGTTGTCTGATGAGGGTCTGAGCAAGCCTGGCATTTTTGTGAAAATAAGTTCCCCGAAAGGCGAACGTGAGCGTCTGCCTAATCCTACTCTGGCCGTCACTGACGGACAGGTTACCGTGAAGTTCCATCCCTGGACGATTGAACAGATTGTTGCCAGCGAAGCATAAGATGTGACCGTACGCTGAGACCGGGCGTAGCCTGCGTGTCATGATGGCGCGTTAAGTGGATATTAAGGAGGATGTAATGGCGCTGCTGGAGATTTGTTGTTACAGCGTGGAGTGTGCCGTCACCGCGCAACAGCACGGGGCAGACCGCATTGAACTGTGCGCCGCACCCAAAGAGGGTGGGTTAACGCCTTCATACGGGATGCTGAAGTCTGCCCGTCAGGCTGTCACCGTTCCGGTACACCCGATTATTCGTCCTCGCGGCGGCGATTTCTGTTACACGCCGGGCGAGTTCAGTGCCATGCTTGAAGATATCACTCTCGTTCGCGATCTGGGATTCCCCGGCCTGGTTATTGGGTTGCTTGATGAAGACGGCAATGTCGATCTGCCGCGCATGCGTCAGGTCATGAACGCGGCAAAAGGGATGGCGGTCACTTTTCATCGCGCGTTTGATATGTGTAAAGATCCCCTGCAATCCTTTGATATTCTTGCTGAACTTGGCGTGGCGCGGGTCCTGACATCGGGTCAGCAGTCCTCTGCTGAAAAAGGACTGCAATTAATTACGGAACTAAAAGCACATTCCGGTGTTCCAATAATAATGGCGGGTGCGGGAGTGCGTGCCAGCAATATGGAACTGTTTTTAAACGCCGGGGTAGAGGAGCTTCACAGCTCTGCGGGCAAATGGATGCCATCGCCCATGCGTTATCGCAACACAGGGTTGTCAATGTCGACGGATGCTGAAGCGGATGAGTACTCACGCTACGGTGTAGAGGGAGAGTCGGTTGCGGTAATGAAATCGATGATTGAACGTCATCACGTGTAGCAACGTACCGATTTTTACCGCGCATCATGTCGCCCAATATGATGCTTGCTTGTACCAGGCCCCTGCAATTTCAACAGGGGCCTTTTTTTATGCCCCTCACCCTAACCCTCTCCCCAAAGAGGAGAGGGAACTGTACGGTGCGGTCTTTTCTCCCTCGCCCTTTGGGAAGAGGGCCGGGGGGGAATCTACGGTTTCGTCGCGATCAACACCGCGCGCATTGGCGCAGGATACCCTTCGACAGTCTTGCTGTGGTCTGCCGGGTCGAGGAATTCCGCCAGCGATTCGGTGATCATCCAGTCGGTGCGACGCTGTTCTTCAGTTGACGTTACGCAAACATCGGCAATACGGACATCCACAAAACCGCACTTCTCCAGCCAGTTTTTCAGCGCCGGCGCGGAAGGAATAAAGTAAACGTTCCGCATCTGCGCATAGCGATCGCCCGGCACCAGAACGGTATTTTCATCACCCTCTACCACCAGCGTTTCCAGCACCAGTTCGCCGCCGCTGACCAGCTGATCTTTCAACTGCCACAGATGTTCGAGTGGGGAGCGGCGGTGGTACAGGACACCCATCGAAAACACGGTGTCAAACGCCTTCAGGGCAGGGAGCTGTTCAATACCCAACGGCAGCAGGTGCGCGCGCTGGTCGTTACCCAGCAATTTACGCACCGCTTCAAACTGGCACAGGAACAGCTGCATAGGGTCAATCCCCACCGCCAGATGTGCCCCTGCGCCAATCATGCGCCACATGTGGTACCCGCTGCCGCAGCCAACATCCAGAATGGTTCGCCCGGTGAGGTCGGAAAGGTGAGGCAGCACGCGATCCCATTTCCAGTCAGAACGCCATTCAGTATTAATGTTAACGCCGTAGAGTGAGAACGGACCTTTGCGCCACGGCATCAGGTTACGCATCAGCGTTTCAATGCGGTTTATCTGCCCGGGCGGAAGCGGCGTTTCGCTTTGTGCGGTAACGCTGTGGAGCAGATCCAGACGGTGTGGGGTCAGTTCCGGCAGAAACTCCACCGCGTTGGACCACTGCTTTAACAGACCATGCTGCTGATCCCGCTGCCAGGCAGCAATTTGTGCAGGCAGTGTCTCCAGCCAGTGGGAGAGGTGGTTTTTGGCAATCAGCTGATAGAAATTACTGAACTCGATCATGCGATGTCCCCACCTTTCAGCGCCACCAGCGAGCCGAAGTTGAAGCACTGGAACCACAGTTCGCTGTGCTCGAAGCCTGCCTGACGCAGGCGTGCTTTATGGGTTTCGACGGAGTCCGTCAGCATCACGTTTTCGAGCATGCTACGTTTCTGGCTAATTTCCAGTTCGCTATAGCCGTTGGCCCGTTTGAAGTCGTGGTGCATATTGAACAGCAGCTCACCCACTTCGGCATCTTCAAAGCTGAATTTCTCGGACAGCACCAGCGCGCCACCGGGTTTCAGGCCTTTATAAATTTTGTCCAGCAACAGCTGACGGTCTTCAGGCACCAGGAACTGCAGAGTAAAATTCAGAACCACCAGCGACGCGTTATTGATGTCGATATCACGGATATCACCTTCCACAACCTCGACTGGCGTCGGGGCTTTATACGCGTCGATGTGGCGACGGCAGCGTTCCACCATGGCCGGGGAGTTATCGACGGCAATGATTTTGCAGCCTTCATGGTGAACGTTACGACGAACAGACAGCGTTGCCGCGCCGAGCGAGCAGCCCAGATCATACACCTGCGTGCCGGGTTGAACGAAACGCTCAGCCAGCATGCCGATCATAGAGATGATATTGGAATAACCGGGAACAGAGCGCTGGATCATATCCGGGAAGACTTCGGCTACCCGTTCATCGAAGGTCCAGTCGCCCAGGCTGGCGATAGGCGCGGAAAAAAGCGTGTCGCGATCTGACATAACGTAAAAATCCGGGAAAAATAAAGTGGCGTATTGTGCGCTAATGGAAGGAGAAAACCAACTCCCACGGCATATACCAAAGGTTAGCCAGCACCATCAGCAAAAGCGAACACCAGGTCGCGCTCATGCCGGAACGGCGCCAGCGGAATAAGCGATGGTGAAAGCCGTAATAATGCATTAACCGGCCGGCAATCAGAAGCAGGCCGCAGACGTGCACCATCCAGGTTTCCGCGCCGTTCATTTCCATAAACAGCAGCAAAATTAACGCAACGGGGATGTACTCAACCGCGTTACCGTGAATGCGGATAGCGCTCTGTAACTCCGAAAAACCGCCGTCACCGTAAGAAACACGGTACTGCATTCGCAGGCGCACAACATCAAATGAAAACTTAATCAGCAGTAATGCACCTAACACCGCATACAGCGCGCTGACCATACTAACTCCCTGTTTTTGGCAGATGGCACCTTCCTATGATAGGGGCTGATATCAGAAAAGAGAAGATTGTTGTGGGATAGAAGGGGCGCTGCCTACAGACGGAACCGCAGCCTGCAAGGCCTGCCAGAGAACATCGACCAGTTCGGGGGCGTGAGCGATATCCGGCGTATGGAGAAAGAGATACGGCGTGGTGGTTTGCTCCCATTTCGCTAATTTTTGCAGCCAGACGGCGAACATCTCCTGGTTTTGCTGCATATTATCGCTGCCGATAAACCTGACCATCGGGTTTTGCGCGGTGACCACGGCGTGAACAGGCACTCTGGGCTTTTTACGCTGGGCATCAATGATGGCCTCGTTATGTGGGATGGCGCTGTGCACGGGACGGCTGTCGAGAATCACCCGGTTCACCCCGCGCGCATGTAAGCCACGGTTAAGGGCCGTTTCAGCCTCTCCCTTGGCAAAAAACGCCGCATGTCTCACCTCAACGCCATAGGTAAAGTCCTTGGGCAGGGTATCAAGGAACTGCCATAGCGCAGGCAGGTCACGTGGGCTAAAGGTGGCCGGAAGCTGCAACCAGTACTGACCGATGCGGTTCGCCAGCGGTGACATCCGGCCAAAGAACTCGTGGGTCAAATCACCGCAGTTTCGCAGCGCAGCGGTGTGGGAGATCGTCGCCGGAAACTTGAAGCAGAAGCGGAAATCATCGGTCGTCTGGTCGCGCCAGCGCTCAACAATCTCTGCTCTGGGTAGCGCGTAGAGGGTGGTATTGCCCTCGACGCAGTTGAAATGACGGGCATATTCTTCAAGGCTGGTAATACCCAGGCGCACCCATTTCGGGTGCGACCACTGGGGCAGGCCAAGGTAGATCATAGGGCGCTTATAATGTCGTCCGTGCTACGCACGCGGCCAATGCGCGGGAAGATGTGGGTCATACTGCCCTGGTGCTGCTCCGCAGACGCTGCGCTGCATGCATCTTCAGCAATCACCAGGTTAAAGCCCAGTTCCCAGGCGTTTCGGGCGGTGGATTCCACGCCAATGTTGGTGGAGATCCCACAGAGAATCAGGGTGTCGATACCGCGCCGACGCAGCTGCAGCTCAAGATCGGTGCCGTAGAATGCGCCCCACTGGCGTTTGGTCACTTCGATATCGCTGTCCCGTTTGCCGAGCGAAACCGGATAGGTCCACCAGTTTTCAGGTAGTGAATGTGCTGCAACCTGAGCATCGACAGGCTGTTTTAAGGCCTCAGCGAAATCCGCTGACCAGCCAACGCGCACCATGATCACAGGGGCACCGCTGGCACGGCATTTTTCTGCCAGACGCGCGGCGCGGCTGACAACATCTTCGGCGCTGTGCGGGCCTCCAGCAAACGGCAGGATCCCTTCCTGTAAATCAATCACCACAAGCGCGGTTTTGCGGGCATTAAGTGTTAACATGGTAACTCCAGTGAAATGAGTCGCTTCCGCTACACCTTACGACGTAATGACCTGTTATCGGTCGGATAATTTTGTTAATTTTTGTGAGAATACGCAATAAGCGCGCAGCAAACGACCGTCTGGCCGTGGTTCGCTCTTATCGTCCGGCGGAATTTCCAGTATAATAGCCGCCTTTTTTCATCCAGTTGTGACATACAGAAAGCTGCGACATAGTAGCCTGCATTCCAGGCGACATTTAGCCTGCGGCTAATTAAGGGATATCTCATGCGTACAGAATATTGCGGGCAGCTGCGTCAGTCCCACGTTGGACAGCAGGTAACCCTGTGTGGTTGGGTCAATCGTCGTCGTGATCTTGGGAGCCTTATCTTCATCGATATGCGCGACCGCGAAGGTATCGTTCAGGTGTTCTTCGACCCAGATCGCGCAGATGCGTTGAAGCTGGCTTCTGAGCTGCGTAATGAGTTCTGCATTCAGGTCACCGGCACCGTACGTGCGCGTGACGAGAAAAACGTTAACGCAGACATGGCGACCGGCGCAGTTGAAGTGCTGGCGTCGGATCTGGTTATCATCAACCGTGCTGAAGCGCTGCCGCTGGACTCCAACCACGTCAACACTGAAGAAGCGCGTCTGAAATACCGCTATCTGGACCTGCGTCGTCCGGAAATGGCTCAGCGCCTGAAAACCCGTGCGAAAATCACCAGCCTGGTGCGTCGCTTTATGGATGACCACGGTTTCCTCGACATCGAAACCCCGATGCTGACCAAAGCCACGCCGGAAGGCGCGCGAGATTACCTGGTTCCATCCCGTGTACACAAAGGCAAATTCTACGCGCTGCCACAGTCTCCTCAGCTGTTCAAACAGCTGCTGATGATGTCCGGCTTCGATCGCTACTATCAGATTGTAAAATGCTTCCGCGACGAAGACCTGCGTGCTGACCGTCAGCCAGAATTTACCCAGATCGATGTGGAAACCTCCTTCATGACGGCCGAGCAGGTGCGTGAAGTGATGGAAGCCCTGGTGCGCAGTCTGTGGAATGACGTGAAAGGCGTGGAACTGGGTGATTTCCCCATCATGACCTTCGCTGAAGCTGAACGTCGCTACGGCTCTGACAAACCAGACCTGCGTAACCCGATGGAGCTGGTGGACGTTGCAGACCTGGTGAAATCCGTTGAGTTCGCGGTATTTGCCGGCCCGGCTAACGATCCAAAAGGTCGCGTGGCTGCCCTGCGTGTACCGGGCGGTGCGGCGCTGAGCCGTAAGCAGACTGACGATTACGGCAACTTCATCAAGATCTACGGCGCGAAAGGTCTGGCCTATATTAAAGTGACCGAACGTGCGAAAGGTCTGGAAGGCATTACCAGCCCGGTGGCGAAATTCCTGAACGCGGAAATCGTGGAAGCGATCCTCGAGCGTACCGGCGCACAGGATGGCGACATGATCTTCTTTGGCGCAGACAACAAGAAAATCGTTGCTGACGCGATGGGCGCGCTGCGTCTGAAGCTGGGTAAAGACCTGAGCCTGACGGACGAGAGCAAATGGGCTCCGCTGTGGGTAATCGACTTCCCAATGTTCGAAGACGACGGTGAAGGCGGCCTGACCGCAATGCACCACCCGTTCACCTCGCCAAAAGACATGACGGCGGCAGAGCTGAAAGCGGCACCGGAAGATGCGGTAGCAAACGCGTATGACATGGTTATCAACGGCTACGAAGTGGGTGGCGGTTCCGTGCGTATTCACAGCGGCGAAATGCAGCAAACCGTGTTTGGTATTCTGGGAATCAACGAGCACGAACAGCGCGAGAAATTCGGCTTCCTGCTGGACGCCCTGAAATACGGTACGCCGCCACACGCGGGTCTGGCATTCGGTCTTGACCGTTTGACCATGCTGCTGACCGGCACCGACAACATTCGTGATGTTATCGCCTTCCCGAAAACCACGGCTGCGGCCTGTCTGATGACGGAAGCCCCAAGCTTTGCCAACCCGGCCGCGCTGGCTGAGCTGGGCATTCAGGTGCTTCCGAAAGCTTCAAAAGAGATTTCGGAGAACGAATAATATGCAGTATAAGCGTCCCGTTTCGGTTCTGGTTGTCATTTATGCAGAAGATACGAAACGGGTGCTGATGTTGCAGCGGCGCGATGACCCTGATTTCTGGCAGTCGGTTACCGGCAGCCTGGAAGAGGGGGAGACCGCGTCGCAGGCCGCCGCGCGCGAAGTAAAGGAAGAGGTCACCATTGACGTTGCTTGCGAGCAACTGACCCTGAAGGACTGTCAGCGCACGGTGGAGTTTGAAATTTTTAGCCATTTACGTCATCGCTATGCGCCGGGTATTGAGCGCAATACGGAATCGTGGTTCTGTCTCGCGCTCCCCCATGAACGGGAGATCGTGTTTACCGAACACCTGACCTACCGCTGGGTGGATGCGGCGGATGCCGCTGCACTGACCAAATCGTGGAGCAACCGGCAGGCGATTGAAGAATTTGTAATTAACGTAGCCTGAAAAGGCGCGCTCTTTGAGGAAATTTTTATGGCAGGTCATAGTAAGTGGGCCAACACCAAACACCGCAAAGCGGCACAGGATGCCAAGCGCGGTAAGATCTTCACCAAAATTATTCGTGAGCTGGTTACAGCGGCACGTCTGGGCGGCGGCGATGCGGCGTCTAACCCGCGTCTGCGCGCGGCAGTGGATAAAGCCCTGTCCAACAACATGACGCGTGACACCCTGAACCGTGCTATCGCACGTGGCGTAGGCGGTGATGAAGACGCGAACATGGAAACCATCATTTATGAAGGTTACGGTCCGGGCGGTACGGCGGTGATGGTTGAATGTCTGTCCGACAACCGTAACCGTACCGTAGCGGAAGTGCGTCATGCCTTCAGCAAATGCGGTGGTAACCTGGGCACTGACGGCTCAGTGGCCTATCTGTTCAGCAAAAAAGGTGTCATCTCCTTCGAGAAAGGAGACGAAGACGTAATCATGGAAGCGGCGCTGGAAGCCGGTGCAGAAGACGTTGTGACCTATGATGATGGCGCAATCGACGTCTACACCGCGTGGGAAGAGATGGGCGCAGTACGTGACGCGCTGGAAGCGGCGGGTCTGAAAGCAGACAACGCTGAAGTCTCCATGATCCCGTCAACCAAAGCGGACATGGATGCGGAAACGGCACCTAAACTGCTGCGTCTGATCGACATGCTCGAAGACTGCGACGACGTGCAGGAAGTGTATCATAACGGTGAAATCTCTGATGAGGTTGCAGCGACTCTCTGATGAGAGCGTATAAACCGTTTACGGGAGACGCGTGATGTCGATTATCCTCGGGATTGACCCCGGCTCGCGCGTCACCGGTTATGGCGTCATCCGGCAGGTAGGGCGCCAGTTAACCTACCTTGGCAGCGGCTGTATTCGGACCAAAGTGGACGATCTGCCGTCGCGCCTGAAGCTAATCTATGCTGGCGTGTCGGAGATCATCACCCAGTTTCAGCCCGACTTTTTTGCCATCGAGCAGGTCTTTATGGCGAAAAACGCCGATTCAGCGTTAAAACTGGGTCAGGCACGGGGCGTTGCCATTGTGGCGGCGGTGAATCAGGATCTTCCGGTGTTCGAATACGCAGCCAGACAGGTCAAACAGACCGTCGTGGGGATTGGTAGCGCGGAGAAAAGTCAGGTGCAGCATATGGTGCGCACGCTCCTGAAGCTTCCCGCGAACCCGCAGGCAGACGCCGCCGATGCGCTGGCGATAGCCATTACCCACTGTCATATAAGCCAGAACGCGGTTCAGATGAGCGAATCGCGGCTTAATCTGGCGCGAGGCAGGTTACGATAATGACAAATCAGGCTGGATGTTTATCCAGCCTTTTTTTATTATGTCGGCAGTTAATTTCTTCCAGAACGCAGGAGCGTCACGTGATAGGCAGACTCAGAGGCATCATCATTGAAAAACAACCCCCGTTAGTGCTGCTGGAAGTCGGTGGCGTGGGCTATGAAGTCCATATGCCGATGACCTGCTTCTATGAGTTGCCGGACGCGGGCAAAGAGGCGATTGTCTTTACCCAGTTTGTGGTGCGTGAAGATGCCCAGTTGCTGTATGGCTTCAATAACAAACAGGAACGGATGCTGTTTCGCGAGCTGATCAAAACCAACGGCGTCGGGCCGAAGCTGGCGCTGGCTATTTTGTCCGGCATGTCCGCTCCACAGTTCGTCAATGCCGTTGAGCGCGAAGATCCTGCTGCGCTGATTAAACTCCCGGGTATCGGCAAGAAAACCGCGGAGCGTCTGATTGTCGAGATGAAAGACCGCTTTAAAGGTCTGCATGGCGATCTGTTTACGCCAGCCGCTGATCTGGTGCTTACCTCGCCGGGCGCACAGGCCTCTGACGATGCAGAACAGGAAGCGGTTGCTGCGCTGGTGGCGCTGGGATATAAACCTCAGGAGGCCAGCCGGATGGTGAGCAAAATTGCCAAACCGGATGCCAGCAGTGAAACCCTGATTCGTGAAGCGCTACGCGCGGCATTGTGAGGTAAAGGATGATTGAAGCAGATCGCCTGGTATCGGCAGGCACCCTTCAGGCAGAAGACGTGGTGGATCGCGCCATCCGCCCGAAACTGCTTGATGAGTATATTGGCCAGCCGCAGGTTCGTTCTCAGATGGAGATCTTCATCCAGGCGGCAAAACTGCGCGGCGATGCACTCGATCACCTGCTCATTTTTGGCCCCCCCGGTCTGGGGAAAACCACGCTGGCGAACATTGTCGCCAATGAAATGGGCGTTAACCTGCGCACAACCTCTGGCCCGGTGCTGGAAAAAGCGGGCGATCTGGCGGCAATGTTGACCAACCTTGAGCCGCATGACGTGCTGTTTATCGATGAGATCCACCGTCTGTCGCCGGTTGTGGAAGAGGTGCTCTATCCGGCGATGGAAGATTACCAGCTGGACATCATGATCGGTGAAGGTCCGGCAGCACGTTCCATCAAAATCGATCTGCCTCCGTTTACCCTGATTGGCGCGACGACGCGCGCCGGGTCATTGACCTCTCCGCTTCGCGATCGTTTTGGTATCGTTCAGCGTCTGGAGTTCTATCAGGTTGCGGATCTTCAGCATATCGTTGGCCGCAGTGCCCGCTATATGGGGCTGGAGATGAGCGAGGAAGGGGCGTTTGAGGTAGCGAAGCGCTCCCGGGGGACGCCGCGTATTGCGAACCGCCTGTTGCGTCGCGTACGTGACTTTTCCGAAGTAAAGCACGATGGCACGATCTCGGCTGAGATTGCAGCGCAGGCGCTGGATATGCTGAATGTGGATGCTGAAGGCTTTGACTACATGGACCGTAAGCTGTTGCTGGCGGTACTGGATAAGTTCTTTGGCGGTCCGGTCGGACTGGATAACCTGGCGGCAGCGATTGGTGAAGAGCGCGAGACAATTGAAGATGTGCTTGAGCCGTATCTGATCCAGCAGGGTTTCTTGCAACGTACCCCGCGCGGTCGTATGGCAACGGTGCGGGCGTGGAACCATTTTGGTATTACCCCGCCAGCGATGCCGTAGCAGAGGTTCCCTCTCCCGGGTGGGAGAGGGGAGAGGCGATCAGCTTGCAGGCTTCTTCATCATACTGAAGATAAACAGTAGCGCCGCACACAGCACCACAGACGGGCCGGCAGGGGTATCGTAGAACGCCGAGAAGGTTAACCCTCCCGTTACCGCAATCATCCCGATGATAACCGCGACACCGGCCATTTGCTCCGGCGTACGGGCAAAACGACGCGCAGTGGCCGCGGGGATAATCAGCAGGGAAGTGATGATCAGCGCGCCGACGAATTTCATCGCCACACCAATGGTTAACGCCGTCACCAGCATCAGCAACAGCTTCACGCGTTGCAGCTTCACGCCGTCGACAAACGCCAGATCCGGGCTGACGGTCATCGCCAGCAAATTACGCCACTGCCAGAGCAGAATACCCAGCACGACCACCACACCAGCGGCGATGGAGATCAGATCTTCAGGCGTCACGGCCAGCAGGTCACCGAACAGGTAGGCCATCAGATCAACACGAATGTTCGACATCAGGCTCACGACCACCAGACCCAGCGACAGGGCGCTGTGGGCCATAATACCAAGCAGCGTATCGATGGCGAGGTGAGGGCGTTTTTCCAGCCATACCAGCCCTGCGGCCAGCAGCAGCGTAACCACAATCACCGCGTAGAAGGGATTCACGTCCAGTAACAGGCCAAAGGCAACGCCCAGCAGAGACGCGTGCGCCAGCGTATCGCCAAAATAGGACATTCTGCGCCACACCACAAACGAGCCCAGTGGGCCCGCGGCACAGGCAAGCATAATCCCGGCCAGCCAGCCGGGCAATAAAAGTTCAATCATGAGTGTCCATTTCCCCGGCGCAGGACAATTCGTCCCTGTAAATCATGGCGGTGATTGTGATGATGGCGATAAATTCCCAGTTGCTCAGCGCCGCGAGGGCCGAACATGGAGATGAATTCAGGGTGCATTGACACCACTTCCGGCGTGCCGGAACAGCAGATGTGATGGTTAAGGCACAAGACTTCGTCGGTCTTGGCCATCACCAGATGGAGATCGTGGGATACCATCAGCACCGCACAGTTGAGTTCGCGGCGTAGCTGGTCGATTAAATCATAAAGTGCGACCTGACCATTGACGTCCACACCCTGCGTCGGCTCATCCAACACCAGAAGCTGTGGGCTGCTCAACAGGGCGCGGGCAAGCAATACGCGCTGGGTTTCACCGCCGGACAGTTTCTGCAGCGGGGCATCAATCAGATGGCCTGCCTGCACGCGTTTCAGCGCCGGAAGAATATCGGCTTTATGTGTCCCGGGGCGCAGACGCAGGAAGCGGCTAACCGTCAGCGGCAGTGTGGCGTCGAGGTGGAGTTTTTGCGGCACATAGCCGATGCGTAATTTTTCCTCACGGCGGATAACCCCTTCGTCAGGTGTTACCAGACCCAGCACCACGCGCACCAGGGTGGATTTCCCTGCGCCATTGGGGCCGAGCAGCGTCAGAATTTTGCCGGGTTTCAGATCCAGCGACACGTCAGAGAGGACGCGGCGTTGGCCAAATGAGACCGAAATATTGTCGAGAGAAACCAAAGTCGTCATGTCAATTTAAGCTTGCAGAAGTCAACGAATGTTATAATATCACATCCCACGCATTCATTACGATGATTAGTCGCATTATGTTACATAAAAATACGCTTCTTTTCGCAGCATTATCCGCTGCCCTTTGGGGTTCAACAGCACAAGATGTTAACGCTGCTGTTGTCGCTTCGCTTAAACCGCTCGGTTTCATTGCTTCCGCGATTGCAGATGGGGTTACTGACACCCAGGTTCTGCTCCCTGATGGGGCTTCCGAGCATGATTATTCCCTGCGTCCATCTGATGTAAAACGCTTACAAAACGCGGACTTAGTTGTCTGGATTGGTCCAGAGATGGAAGCGTTTATGCAGAAGTCGGCAAAACAGGTGCCGGGCGAAAAACAGGTTGCCATTGCCGAACTCCCGGGCGTGAAACCGTTGCTCATGAAAGGGGCTGACGACGACGATGATGAACATGATGCCGGACACGCCGACGGCGAAAAAGGTGATGGGGATCACCATCACGGCGAGTACAACATGCACCTTTGGCTATCCCCAGAGATAGCGCGGCTTTCGGCGGTTGCAATCCATGACAAATTAGTGGAACTTATGCCGCAAAGTCGAGCCAAACTAGACGCCAACCTGAAGGATTTTGAGGCACAATTAGCCGCAACCGATAAGCAGGTGGGTAATGAGCTCGCACCGTTGAAAGGAAAAGGGTATTTCGTTTTTCATGACGCCTATGGCTACTACGAGAAACACTACGGCCTGACCCCGCTGGGGCACTTTACCGTCAACCCTGAAATTCAACCTGGTGCGCAGCGTTTACATGAAATCAGAACACAGTTGGTTGAGCAGAAAGCGACATGCGTTTTTGCTGAGCCACAGTTCAGGCCAGCGGTCGTAGAAGCCGTGGCCAGGGGAACATCCGTGCGCATGGGAACCCTTGACCCGCTAGGAACGAATATCCAGTTGAGCAAAGCGAGCTATTCGCAGTTTCTCAGCCAACTGGCGAACCAGTATGCGAGCTGCCTGAAAGGAGATTAACGAGGAAGTGAATACGTGCAACAGATAGCCCGCTCTGTCGCCCTGGCATTTAACAATCTGCCTCGACCCCATCGCGTTATGCTGGGGTCTCTTACAGTTCTCACGTTAGCGGTCGCCGTTTGGCGGCCCTATGTTTACCATCCGAGTTCTGCCCCAATCATCAAAACCATCGAGCTTGAGAAGAGCGAGATCCGCTCTCTCCTCCCTGAGGCCAGTGAACCTATCGACCAGGCGGCTCAGGAAGATGAAGCCATCCCGCAGGATGAGCTGGACGATAAAACCGAGAATGAAGCGGGGATCCACGAATATGTCGTTTCGACGGGTGATACGTTAAGCAGCGTTCTGAACCAGTACGGTATCGACATGGGAAACATCAGCCAGCTGGCGGCGGCGGATAAAGATCTTCGTAACCTGAAAATTGGTCAACAGCTCTCCTGGACGTTAACCGCTGATGGCGATCTGCAACGCCTGACCTGGGAAATGTCCCGTCGCGAAACCCGCACCTACGATCGCACTGCAAACGGTTTCAAAATGACCAGTGAAATGCAGAAAGGCGACTGGGTGAACAGCGTGATGAAAGGGACCGTAGGCGCAAGCTTTGTCTCCAGCGCGCGCGATGCGGGGCTGACCAGCGTCGAGATCAGCTCGGTAATCAAAGCCATGCAGTGGCAAATGGACTTCCGCAAACTGAAGAGAGGCGATGAATTCTCCGTTCTCATGTCCCGTGAAATGCTTGACGGCAAGCGTGAGCAGAGCCAACTGGTGGGCGTGCGTCTGCGCTCTGATGGCAAAGATTACTACGCCATTCGTGCTGAAGACGGTAAGTTCTACGACCGCAGCGGTACCGGGCTTGCGAAGGGCTTCCTGCGCTTCCCGACGGCTAAACAATTCCGTGTTTCATCCAACTTTAACCCGCGCCGCCTGAACCCGGTCACCGGGCGTGTTGCGCCGCACCGTGGCGTTGACTTTGCCATGCCGCAGGGGACACCTGTGCTGGCTGTGGGTGATGGCGAAGTGGTTATTGCAAAACGTAGCGGTGCAGCCGGGTATTATGTCGCGGTGCGTCATGGTCGTACCTATACCACCCGCTATATGCACCTGCGTAAGCTGCTGGTTAAGCCGGGACAGAAAGTGAAACGTGGCGACCGTATCGCGCTCTCCGGGAATACCGGGCGCTCTACCGGGCCGCATTTGCACTATGAGGTGTGGATTAACCAACAGGCAGTGAACCCGCTTACGGCGAAACTGCCGCGTACCGAAGGCCTGACAGGTAAAGATCGTTCCGATTACCTGGCGCAGGTGAAAGAGGTGATTCCGCAGCTGCGCTTTGATTAAGCCCTCTGTTTTGTGAAAAAGCCGGCCTCAGTATGTGCCGGCTTTTTGTTTTGTGCGCGAGCGGCTGCCTCGCTACACTATCTGAATGAAATTTTGCGTCACCAGACCCTGGAACCAGCATGGAAACCCAAAAAAACAATATTGAGTACATTCCTGAGTTTGAAAAATCTTTTCGCCACCCGCGCAACTGGAGTGCCTGGCTTGGCGTTTACGCATTTGCGGGGATTGCGATGTTACCTGCCTCGGTTCGCGATCCGGTACTGGGAAAAATAGGCCGCCTGGCGGGCCGGTTTGGTAAAAGTGCCCGTCGCCGTGCGCAGATTAACCTCCTGTACTGTTTCCCGGAGAAGAGTGACGCCGAGCGCGAAACGCTGATTGACGACATGTATACGACCGCGCCTCAGGCCATGGCAATGATGGCCGAACTGGCGCTCAAAGGGCCGGAGAAAGTTCAGACGCGTGTTGACTGGAAAGGGCTGGAAATCATCGAAGAGATGCGCCGCAACAACGAGAAGGTGATTTTCCTCGTTCCTCACGGCTGGGGTGTGGATATTCCTGCAATGCTGATGGCGTCACAGGGGCAGAAAATGGCGGCAATGTTCCATAACCAGGGCAATAAGATCTTTGATTACGTCTGGAACACCGTGCGTCGCCGTTTTGGTGGCCGTCTGCATGCGCGTAATGATGGCATTAAACCGTTTATACAGTCCGTGCGTCAGGGCTACTGGGGTTACTATCTGCCGGATCAGGACCACGGCCCCGAGCACAGTGAGTTTGTGGATTTCTTCGCGACGTATAAAGCCACGTTGCCGGCGATTGGCCGCCTGATGAAAGTCTGCCGTGCGCGCGTCATTCCGCTGTTTCCGGTATACGACGGGAAAACCCATCGCCTGAGCATTGAAGTGCGTCCACCGATGGATGATTTACTGACGGCGGACGATCACACCATTGCGCGTCGAATGAACGAAGAGGTCGAGATTCTGGTGGGACCGCATGCTGAGCAATACACGTGGATACTGAAGTTGCTCAAAACGCGTAAGCCCGGTGAAACAGAGCCGTACAAACGCAAAGAGCTTTTCCCGAAGAAATAAGCAGAAATAAAAAAAGCCCGCTCCGAAAAGAGCGGGCTTTTTAACAGGGGCGTGCTTACTCGACGGTCAATACGCGAGTGGTATTGGTCGAGCCGATGGTGCTCATCACGTCACCCTGAGTCACAATCACGATATCACCGGAGACCAGATAGCCTTTGTCGCGCAGCAGGTTCACGGCGTCGTGGGCAGCTGCGACACCGTCGTTGGTGCTGTCGAAGTGAACCGGCGTGACACCGCGATACAGCGCCGTCAGGTTCAGCGTACGCTCGTGGCGAGACATGGCGAAGATGGGCAGACCGGAACTGATACGGGAGGTCATCAGCGCGGTACGGCCAGATTCGGTCATGGTGATAATCGCCGTTACGCCTTTCAGGTGGTTAGCGGCGTACATGGCAGACATCGCAATCGCTTCTTCCACGTTGTCGAACTGCACGTCCAGACGGTGTTTAGAGACATTGATGCTTGGGATCTTTTCAGCACCCAGGCAAACGCGTGCCATCGCGGCTACGGTTTCAGCAGGGTACTGGCCGGCTGCGGTTTCTGCAGAAAGCATTACGGCATCGGTACCGTCCAGCACGGCGTTAGCCACGTCCATCACCTCTGCACGGGTCGGCATTGGGTTGGTGATCATGGATTCCATCATCTGGGTTGCGGTGATCACGGCGCGGTTAAGCTGACGTGCACGGCGGATCAGGGCTTTCTGGATCCCCACCAGCTCAGGGTCGCCAATTTCCACGCCCAGATCGCCACGAGCAACCATCACCACGTCAGACGCCAGAATCACGTCATCCATCGCGTCCTGATCGCAAACGGCTTCCGCACGTTCCACTTTAGCAACGATTTTGGCATCACAGCCCGCATCACGTGCCAGACGGCGCGCGTAGTTCAGGTCTTCGCCACAGCGCGGGAAGGAGACGGCCAGGTAGTCAACGCCAATCAGCGCAGCGGTCACGATATCCGCTTTGTCTTTATCGGTCAGCGCTTCGGCTGAGAGGCCACCGCCAAGTTTGTTAATGCCTTTGTTGTTTGAGAGCGGGCCGCCGACGGTGACTTCGGTGAACACTTTCATCCCCTGAACTTCCAGCACTTTCAGCTGAACGCGACCGTCATCGAGCAGCAGGATATCGCCAGGCACAACGTCAGCCGGCAGACCTTTATAGTCGATCCCAACTTTTTCTTTATCGCCTTCGCCTTTACCCAGGTTGGCATCGAGCAGGAATTTGTCGCCGATATTGAGGAAGACTTTACCTTCTTTGAAGGTTGAAACACGAATTTTTGGACCCTGCAGGTCCCCGAGGATAGCAACATGACGGCCAAGTTTGGCCGCAATTTCACGCACTTTGTCGGCACGTAATTTATGGTCTTCTGGCGTACCGTGAGAGAAGTTCATACGCACCACGTTGGCACCCGCGGCGATAATTTTCTCGAGATTGTTATCGCGGTCAGTGGCCGGGCCTAAGGTGGTTACGATCTTGGTTCTGCGAAGCCTTCTGGACATGTAATACTCCGTTGACTGAAACAACTTTGGTGTTGCGTGAACATTAAATCGGCCTTCATCTGCTGCAAGGCAACAGAGAGAGGACCGAATGCCGTAAATCGTTACATCGTAGTTATTAAACTATTTAGGGAACATCGCTTTTCATAAGCAATTCTTTATCAAAACGCGATTCCTTAAGCGCTTCCTTGACACGCTTCAAGTTATCTCTGAATTTTGCGCCACGACGGAGGGTGAAACCGGTTGCCAGCACGTCAATCACCGTGAGCTGCGCCAGACGGGAGACCATCGGCATATACATGTCGGTGTCTTCCGGGACGTCAAGGGTGATGGCGAGCGTTGCTTCTCTTGCCAGCGGCGTGCCCGCCGTCGTGAGGGCAATAACCATGGCATCGTTTTCACGCGCCAGTTGCGCCAGCTCCACCTGGCTTTTGGTGCGCCCGGTGTGCGAAATGAGTACCACGACATCATCTTCACTGCAATTCATACAGCTCATGCGTTGCAGGACAATGTCATCGGAATAAATGACCGGGACGTTAAAGCGGAAGAACTTATTCATGGCGTCATGCGCCACGGCCGCCGACGAGCCGAGGCCAAAGAACGCAATGCGCTTGGCCTGGGTCAGTAAATCTACCGCGCGGTTCACGGAATTCATATCCAGGGACTGGCGAACGTGGTCAAGCGTAGCCATGGCCGACTCAAATATTTTTGCCGTATAGGCATCAACACTGTCGTCTTCATCCACATTGCGATTAACATAAGGCGTGCCGTTTGCCAGACTTTGTGCAAGATGCAGTTTAAAATCAGGAAAGCCGCGCGTTTCAAGGCTACGGCAGAAGCGGTTAACCGTCGGTTCGCTGACGCCTGCCTCCTGCGCCAGAGCGGCGATGCTTGAATGAATCGCCTGAGCAGGAGCAGCAAGAATGACTTCGGCCACTTTTCGCTCGGATTTGCTAAGGTGTTCCAGTTGGAACTGGATTTTTTCCAGCATGTTCATTATTAACAGGGCGCTCATGGGTGGAAACGATTTCATTAATTCATGAAATCCTGATTCGATTTAGCCGATATTACCCCTGTGGCTTCCATAAAGGGTAACAGTCGACAAGATAATGTTGTTGTTTTTTTTCATTACTTGATCGGTGTCGGGTTTTGTTATGACCCTGTAGTTCAAAGAATCAACGCTTTTTGCGTGATTCCGCCACCACACGCGTCTGACGGCGAAAAAATCGCGGTATCGCACGCGAGGTTAAGCGCTAATGGTTTCGGGAATGACGTAAAAGCAGTACAGTGCAACGTAATAAAATTACAACGATACCTGGCAGAAGTACCAGGTGATCCAACTGAGGAGAATGACATGGCGGTAACGCAAACAGCCCAGGCATGTGACCTGGTCATTTTCGGCGCGAAAGGCGATCTTGCACGCCGGAAATTGCTGCCTTCCCTGTATCAACTGGAGAAAGCGGGCCAAATTCATCCGGATACGCGTATCCTGGGCGTTGGGCGCGCCGACTGGGACAAGGAAGCTTATACCAAGGTCGTACGCGAGGCGCTCGAAACTTTCATGAAGGAAAAGATTGATGAAAGTTTGTGGGATACCCTGAGCGGACGTCTTGATTTCTGTAACCTGGACGTGAACGACGTCAGCGCGTTTAACCGTTTAGGCGCGATGCTGGATCAGAAAAACCGTGTCACCATTAACTACTTCGCCATGCCGCCAAGCACTTTCGGTGCAATCTGCAAAGGCCTGGGCGAAGCGAAGCTGAACGCTAAACCGGCACGCGTGGTGATGGAGAAACCGCTGGGGACCTCTCTTTCAACCTCCCGCGAAATTAACGACCAGGTCGGCGAGTACTTCGAAGAGTGCCAGGTCTACCGTATCGACCATTATCTTGGTAAAGAGACGGTACTGAACCTGCTGGCGCTGCGTTTTGCCAACTCCCTGTTTGTGAATAACTGGGACAACCGTACCATCGACCATGTGGAAATCACCGTGGCCGAAGAGGTGGGGATTGAAGGCCGCTGGGGTTACTTTGACCAGGCCGGTCAGATGCGCGACATGATCCAGAACCACCTGCTGCAAATCCTTTGCATGATTGCCATGTCTCCACCGTCTGACCTGACGGCGGACAGCATCCGTGATGCTAAAGTGAAAGTGCTGAAGTCGCTGCGTCGCATCGATCGCTCAAACGTGCGTGAGAAAACGGTACGCGGCCAGTACACCGCAGGGTTTGCTCAGGGTAAAAAAGTGCCGGGCTACCTGGAAGAAGAGGGCGCCAACAAGGCGAGCAATACCGAGACGTTTGTGGCGATCCGCGTGGATATCGATGACTGGCGCTGGGCGGGCGTTCCGTTCTACCTGCGTACCGGTAAACGTCTGCCGACCAAATGCTCTGAAGTGGTCGTTTACTTCAAAAACCCTGAACTCAACCTGTTCAAAGAGTCCTGGCAGGAGCTGCCGCAGAACAAACTGACCATTCGTCTGCAGCCAGACGAAGGGGTGGACATCCAGATCCTGAACAAAGTGCCGGGCCTGGATCATAAACATAACCTGCAGACCACCAAGCTGGACCTGAGCTACTCCGAAACATTCAATCAGACGCACCTTGCCGATGCTTACGAGCGTCTGCTGCTGGAAACCATGCGCGGTATCCAGGCGCTGTTCGTGCGTCGCGATGAAGTGGAAGAGGCGTGGAAATGGGTCGACTCCATCACTGAAGCCTGGGCTGCAGATCAGGATGCGCCGAAACCGTATCAGGCGGGCACCTGGGGGCCTGTCGCGTCCGTCGCGATGATCACCCGTGATGGCCGCTCCTGGAATGAGTTTGAGTAAAATAATCAGCTGCCTCTTAGGTGTTATTTTACCGGTAACATGATCTAACACAGCTCGTGGCACAATTTATAAACTTTTAAGCTCCGCGTGGATTCACCCGCGGAGCTTTTTTTATTACACTGCCGGAAGTGATTTTGCCCCTGAGCTCCGGACAGCAAGCGTTTCAGCGTTGTTAATAATCGCCAGCGACTTTGTAAACTCCCGAGCCCGGACAGATAAATTAGAGGAGCTTTTATGAATCCGACATTGTTACGCGTAACACAACGCATTATTGAGCGCTCGAAAGAGACCCGTTCTGCCTACCTCGCCCGGATTGAACAGGCCAAAAGTAATACCGTTCATCGCTCACAACTCGCCTGCGGTAACCTGGCGCACGGTTTCGCCGCCTGCCAGCCCGACGATAAAGCCTCGCTGAAAAGCATGCTGCGTAACAATATCGCCATCATTACCTCCTACAACGACATGCTTTCTGCGCATCAGCCGTACGAAGTGTATCCGGAGATCATCCGTAAAGCGCTGCACAGCGTCAATGCGGTAGGCCAGGTCGCGGGCGGCGTGCCGGCCATGTGCGACGGCGTGACG
The DNA here is from genome assembly GCF_027924865.1 of Enterobacter sp. 200527-13. Lineage (NCBI taxonomy): Bacteria > Pseudomonadati > Pseudomonadota > Gammaproteobacteria > Enterobacterales > Enterobacteriaceae > Enterobacter > Enterobacter sp. 200527-13. The sequence continues at coordinate 110,783 of NZ_BSCM01000002.1, read as the reverse complement.
CAGGGTCAGGATGGGATGGAGCTCTCTCTGCTGAGCCGTGAAGTGATTGCGATGTCGGCCGCAGTGGGTCTGTCTCACAATATGTTTGATGGCGCGCTGTACCTCGGCGTGTGCGATAAAATCGTCCCGGGGCTGGCCATGGCAGCGCTGTCGTTTGGTCATCTGCCTGCGATCTTCGTGCCATCAGGTCCGATGGCAAGCGGCCTGCCAAACAAAGAAAAAGTGCGTATCCGTCAGCTGTATGCGGAAGGTAAAGCAGACCGTCAGGCACTGCTGGAAGCGGAAGCTGCCTCCTACCATGCGCCGGGCACCTGTACCTTCTACGGCACGGCCAACACCAACCAGATGGTGGTGGAATTTATGGGGATGCAGCTTCCTGGGTCCTCTTTCATTCAGCCGGATGCGCCACTGCGTAAGGCCCTGACTGAAGCAGCTGCCCGCCAGGTAACGCGTCTGACCGGTAACGGCAACGCGTGGATGCCGCTGGGTAAAATGGTCGACGAGAAAGTGATCGTCAACGGTATCGTTGCGCTGCTGGCAACCGGCGGTTCAACCAACCACACCATGCATCTGGTGGCGATGGCACGCGCGGCGGGCATCCTGATTAACTGGGATGATTTCTCTGATATCTCGTCTGTGGTGCCACTGATGGCGCGCCTGTACCCGAATGGCCCGGCTGACATCAACCACTTCCAGGCTGCCGGTGGCGTGCCGGTGCTGATGCGCGAGCTGCTGAAAGGCGGTCTGCTGCATGAAGATGTGAACACCGTGGCGGGCTTTGGTCTGCAGCGTTATACCCATGAGCCGTGGCTCAATAACGGTGAGCTTGACTGGCGTGAAGGCGCCACCGCCTCGCTTGACGCACAGGTTATCGCCACCTTTGAACAACCTTTCTCTCGTCACGGCGGCACCAAAGTACTCAGCGGTAACCTGGGGCGTGCGGTGATGAAAACCTCCGCCGTACCGGAAGAGAACCAGATTATCGAAGCGCCGGCCGTGGTGTTTGAAAGCCAGCATGACGTTTTGCCTGCGTTTGATGCCGGTCTGCTCGACAAAGATTGCGTCGTTGTGGTGCGCCATCAGGGGCCAAAAGCGAACGGGATGCCAGAATTACATAAACTTATGCCGCCACTTGGTGTATTATTGGACCGCCGTTTCAAAATTGCGTTAGTGACCGATGGACGCCTCTCTGGCGCATCAGGTAAAGTGCCTTCTGCCATCCACGTGACCCCGGAAGCTTACGACGGCGGTTTGCTGGCGAAAGTTCGTGATGGAGACATGATCCGCGTCAACGGTCAGACAGGTGAGTTAACCCTGCTGGTGGATGACGCTGAACTGGCGGCACGTAAGCCACATATTCCTGACCTGAGCGCATCGCGCGTGGGAACCGGACGCGAAATGTTTGGCGCGCTGCGTGAGAAACTCTCCGGTGCGGAGCAGGGCGCAACCTGTATTACGTTTTAAGACGACTTGATTTTATCGATCTGGCGAGAGAAAACTCTGATGAAAAACTGGAAAACAAGTGCAGAAGCAATCCTGACCACTGGCCCTGTCGTGCCGGTAATCGTGGTGAACAAGCTGGAGCATGCTGTCCCGATGGCGAAAGCCCTGGTCGCGGGTGGTGTTCGTGTTCTGGAAGTGACCCTGCGTACCGCCTGCGCGATGGACGCTATTCGCGCTATCGCCAAAGAAGTGCCGGACGCGATCATCGGTGCGGGTACCGTACTGAACGCACAGCAGCTGGCTGACGTGACCGAAGCGGGCGCGCAGTTCGCTATCAGCCCTGGCCTGACCGAGCCGCTGCTGAAAGCTGCAACCGAAGGCACGATCCCTCTGATCCCGGGTATCAGCACCGTATCTGAACTGATGATGGGTATGGATTACGGCCTGAAAGAGTTCAAATTCTTCCCGGCTGAAGCTAACGGCGGCACCAAAGCGCTGCAGGCTATTGCGGGTCCATTCTCTCATGTTCGCTTCTGCCCGACGGGCGGTATCTCTCCGGCAAACTACCGTGACTACCTGGCGCTGAAAAGTGTCCTGTGCATCGGCGGTTCATGGCTGGTTCCTGCGGATGCGCTGGAAGCAGGCGACTGGGATCGCATCACTAAACTGGCTCGCGAAGCGGTTGAAGGCGCGAAGCAGTAAGCGAAGACAGTATGAAAAACGGGCCTGCTGGCCCGTTTTTTTATCCTGCAACCTTCACGTTCGCGGCGGCTGTTTTGGCTCTTGCCACAGCCTCATCCACGTTTTCACCGGTCGCTAGCGCCACGCCAAGGCGGCGCGTGCCGTCAATCTCCGGTTTCCCGAACAGACGAACCTGCAAGCCTGCACCCATAGCCCCTTCGACGTTATCAAAGGTGACGTTCTGGCTGGTTAATTGCGGCAGGATCACCGCCGAAGCCGCCGGGCCGTACTGACGAATGCCGCCAACGGGCAGGCCGAGGAAGGCGCGCACATGCAGGGCGAATTCAGAAAGGTCCTGCGAAATCAGCGTGACCATCCCGGTATCGTGCGGGCGAGGGGAGACTTCACTGAAAATTACCTCGTCGCCGCAGACAAACAGTTCCACGCCAAACAATCCGTAACCGCCCAGCGCCAGAACCACTTTACGGGCAATTTCCTGCGCACGTGCCAGCGCCAGGTCGCTCATCTGCTGCGGCTGCCAGGATTCACGATAGTCGCCATCTTCCTGACGGTGGCCAATCGGATCGCAGAAATGGACGCCATCAACGGCGCTGACCGTCAGCAGCGTGATTTCGAAATCAAACTTTACGACACCTTCGATAATCACGCGACCGGCACCGGCACGTCCTCCCTGCTGGGCATACTCCCACGCCTTATCCAGAGTGCTGCTGTCGCGGATAAAGCTCTGTCCTTTACCGGAGGAACTCATGACGGGCTTAATGATGCACGGGTAGCCAATTTCGTCGACAGCCTGCAGGAAAGCGGCTTTATCGCCGGCAAAACGGTAGCCTGAGGTAGGTAAGGCCAGCTCTTCAGCCGCCAGACGACGAATGCCTTCGCGGTTCATGGTCAGTTTGGCCGCTTTTGCGCAGGGCACCACGCGCTGGCCTTCCTGCTCAAGGGCGATCAGCGTATCGGTGGCAATGGCTTCAATTTCGGGTACCACGAAATCCGGTTTCTCCTGCGTAATCAGCGTACGCAGGGCATCGCCATCCAGCATATTGATCACATAAGAACGGTGGGCGACATGCATGGCAGGTGCGTCAGCGTAACGATCCACTGCAATGACTTCCACGCCCAAACGCTGGCACTCAATGGCGACCTCTTTACCCAGTTCGCCCGATCCTAACAGCATCACACGCGTCGCCGCAGGTCGCAGCGCGGTTCCTAAACGAGTCATAACAATCCCCCTGAAAAAGTTGCGCGCATTATAAACGTAAACGTTTGCGTCTGTCTTGTTCAGGGCCCGAGAGCGGTTAAGAAATTTGCGCTTCTTTAGCCGTGGCAGACATTTCCTGACGCCTGCTCGCTTACGCTGGGAGACATATTCACCGTTAAGTGAGGGAAACCATGTCAGGCTGGCTAAATCAATTGCAATCCATGTTGGGGCAGAAAACGTCGTCATCCGGCGAGCAGGGGCTGAGCAAACTCCTGGTACCGGGGGCGCTTGGCGGGCTGGCTGGACTGCTGGTTGCCAATAAATCCTCGCGTAAGTTACTGGCAAAGTATGGTACCGGCGCGCTGCTGGCGGGCGGCGGCGCTATTGCGGGTACCGTACTGTGGAACAAATACAAGGACAGAGTGCGGACCGCGCACAGCGACGAACCCCACTTTGGTGAGCAGACCTCGCCGCTGGATCTGCGTACCGAACGGCTCATCCTGGCACTGGTGTTCGCGGCGAAAAGCGACGGGCACATTGATGACCAGGAACGATCGGCGATTGAGCAGCAACTGCGCGAAGCCGGTGTCGAAGAAAAGGGCAGAGCGCTGGTGGCGGAGGCCATCGAACAGCCACTCGAACCGCAGCGTCTGGCGCAAAGCGTGAAAAATGAGGAAGAGGCGCTTGAGCTCTATTTTCTGAGCTGTGCCGCCATCGATATCGATCACTTTATGGAGCGCAGCTATCTCAATGCGCTGGGTGATGCCCTGAAGATCCCACAAGATGTCCGGGACGGGATCGAGAAGGATATTCAGGAGCAAAAACGGGCGTTACAGGGCTAACTGCCACCGTCGCAGCCATGTTTCGCTTGCATCATGCGTGGGTTTTGCCAACCTTATAGAGTGTAAAACTCAAAAGAATGATGACATGCCACCGAAAGCCCGACGTACTCCTTATGCGATCACCACGCATGGCGATACGCGTATAGACAATTATTACTGGCTGCGGGACGACTCCCGTTCCCGGCCAGAAGTGCTCGACTACCTGCACGAGGAAAACGACTATGGCCGCAAGGTCATGTCCAGCCAGCAGGCGTTGCAGGACCAGCTGTTAAATGAAATGGTGCAGCGTATCCCCCAGCGCGATATTTCCGCGCCCTGGACCAAAAATGGCTATCGATATCGCCATATCTACGAACCTGGCAACGAGTACCCTATCTACCAGCGACAGTCGGTGTTATGCGCCGAATGGGATGAGTGGGACATCCTGCTGGATGCCAACCAGCGCGCCGCCCACAGCGAGTTTTATACCCTCGGCGGCATGTCCATCTCCCCCGATAACACCATTATGGCGCTGGCGGAGGATTACCTCTCCCGTCGTCAGTACGGTTTGCGTTTTCGCAACCTGGAAACCGGTAACTGGTATCCGGAAATGCTGGATAACGTTTCGCCGGACTTTGTCTGGGCGAATGATTCCGAAACGGTCTACTACGTCAAAAAGCATGCCTCCACGTTGCTGCCTTACCAGGTGTGGCGCCATACCGTTGGGACGGATTCTGCTGACGACGAACTGGTTTACGAAGAGAAAGACGAAACGTTTTATGTCAGCCTGCACAAAACCTCGTCCCGCCACTATGTGATTATCTTCCTGGCCAGCGCCACAACCTCTGAAGTTCTGCTTCTGGACGCCGAACTACCCGATGCGCAGCCGCTATGCTTCCTGCCGCGGCGCAAAGATCATGAATACAGCCTCGATCACTTCCAGCACAGCTTTTACCTGCGCTCTAATCGGGAGGGTAAAAACTTTGGCCTGTACAAAACCAAAGTACGCGATGAACGTAAGTGGGAAGTGTTAATCCCCGCCCGGGAGCAGGTGATGCTCGAAGGGTTTACGCTGTTCACCGACTGGCTGGTGGTTGAGGAGCGCCAGCGGGGGCTGACCAGCCTGCGGCAAATTAACCGCAAAACGCGGGAAGTGATCGGGATTGCGTTTGACGACCCGGCCTATGTTACGTGGATAGGGTTTAATCCTGAGCCGGAATCGTCGCGTCTGCGCTACGGCTACTCGTCTATGACCACGCCCGATACGCTCTTTGAGCTGGATATGGACACCGGGCAACGTCAGGTGCTTAAACAGTCCGAAGTGAAAGGGTTCGATTCCGACAACTACCGAAGCGAACACCTGTGGGTTACCGCCCGCGATGGCGTCGAGGTGCCGGTCTCGCTTGTTTATCATCGGGCGCATTTCCAGAAAGGTAAGAATCCGATTCTGGTTTACGGCTACGGCTCCTACGGCTCAAGCATGGACGCTGATTTCAGCAGCAGCCGGTTAAGTCTGCTGGATCGCGGTTTTGTGTTCGCCATTGCGCATGTTCGCGGCGGCGGGGAGCTGGGACAGCACTGGTATGAAGACGGGAAATTCCTGAAAAAGAAAAATACTTTCAATGATTATCTCGATGTCTGCGATGCGTTGATTGAGCAGGGCTATGGCGATCCTGAGCTTTGCTTTGGTATGGGCGGCAGCGCGGGAGGATTATTGATGGGGGCTGTCATCAATCAGCGCCCCGATCGCTTTAAAGGGATTATTGCGCAGGTGCCGTTTGTCGATGTGGTAACGACCATGCTGGATGAATCCATCCCGCTGACGACCGGAGAGTTTGAAGAGTGGGGCAACCCGCAGGATGAGATCTACTATCGCTACATGAAAGAGTACAGCCCGTACGACAATGTGGAAGCGAAAGCGTATCCGCACATGCTGGTGACCACCGGGTTGCATGATTCACAGGTGCAATACTGGGAGCCTGCAAAATGGGTGGCGAAACTGCGGGAACTGAAAACCGACGACAACCTGCTGCTGCTGTGCACGGATATGGACTCCGGTCACGGCGGGAAATCGGGACGATTTAAATCTTACGAAGGCGTGGCACTGGAGTATGCGTTTTTGATTGGCCTGGTACAGGAGACGCTGCCAGGCCGTGCGGAGCGTTAAGCTTCGCCAAGATAGTGCTTAAGCGTTAAACGCAGTTCCGGGCTCATCTTATCGAGGTTGTTATAGAGCCAGCGCAGATAGCCCGGATCTTTATCCGCAATATCGGAAACCGCCCGACCGCGGTATTTGCCAAAGGTGAAGGTAGTCAGCAACGCCGGACGCCCGGTAATGGTCGCCATATCATCTGGGGTCCAGCCGGAGTTATTCATAATATCAATGAGTAACGCGGCGGTGATGTAGCAGTCATACAGGGCGCGGTGATGGTGCAGACCCTCCGGCGTTCTGACGCTCAGCTTACGGGATTTGTACAACGCCATATTGCTGTACTTAATCCCAGGCCAGAGACGACGCGCCAGTTTCATCGTGCAAATCCATTCTCCGGGCATGTCGGGGAGCACCCGGCGGTCAAAACTGGCGTTGTGCGCGACGTACCACGGGCTACCGTAATAATGGGGTATCACCTCTTCTATCCACGGTTTGTCCGCCACCATCGATTCTGTAATGCGATGAATAGCCATTGCCTGCGGGCTGATCGGGCGGTCGGGACGTACCAGATGGCTCATTGGGTTGACTATTTTTCCATCAATCACGTCGACAGAAGCCACTTCCACTATTCCGCCCTGAAGATCGCAGGTTTCGGTATCGATGACGCGCAGCATTGAACTCTCCTGAGCCTAAAACGCCTAGCCTAAAGGAATGATATCGCCTTGCCAACCCTGTCTGCCAAGAGATCCGGTCAATAGCAGTTCACCTTTGTCCGCGCGGACGATCAGCTGACCTTTTTCATCCCATAACGCGCTGCCGCCGCGCGCGTTCGCCATTAACACCGCAATGGCATATTTGTGTGCGAATCGCTGCAGGGTACTGATGGATTGCCGCCAGCGGCTATCTCCCACTGACTGGCAGCTGGTAAACAGCGTCGCCTGTGGGTCGAGATTTGGCGAATCAGCATGTGCATCGATGATCGTCAGCTGTTTATCACCCGGGATCAGGCTTGCACCACGACCCTGAGGGTAGCGCAGGATGCTATGGCGAGAAGGGGTAAACAGGGCAAGGCCTTTCTGACGACGGCCATTCACGTCGAGCGGAAGCCCGGCAATAATAGTGATCCGGTATAATTTCGCGGCGTTTAGCAACGGGGCCAGCTGTTTATCATCGGGAGGGGCAGGGAGCGTCGTTGTCCCTGGGCCAGTTAATGAGAGCTCCGGGAATACCAGCAAATCGCACTGCTGTCGTGCCGCTTCGGCAATGAAACGGAGATGGTGCGCGACATGTTCATCTACACTGTGGTGCAGCCCGGCATACTGGGCCGCAGCAATATTCCATTGTGACATCGTGACTTCCTTTACACAGAGTCGCAGTGATTTAAGAATACACCTAATTTAATCAGGGTTTTCTTATCCTGCCATATTCCGCGTAAGGAAGTGTAACGACTCGTTAAGCTTATTTAACTTTAGGTTCGTATGGTAAACGAGAGAGGTTAACTGAGGCGAGACGATGCGCAATTAAGCGTTCGCGAAACCAGTCGCGCAGATGAGCAGGTTGCTCACGTTCAACCACTTCAGCCACGATGGGCATGTTGTAACGCTCTTTAAATGCGACGCCAGCGGCAGCGAGATCGACATTCACTTTATCCATCTCGTCCTGAGGAAGGGCGGCCAGATTGATCTTCATTACCTTCTCCTTTTTAGACGGCGGCAACGTTACCGCGATTGCTCGACGATGACAAGCAGAGGTGGGATGATCCTCGACTCGCTTATTATACAGAGTTATTCTTTGCCATACAGGCATAACAAAAAGGAATGATTGCGATGGGTTTATCCTCTTCCCGCGCGGCAGGCGCACTGGTCTTTCTGGCCTCTTGCGTGATGTCACCCTCCGTGCTGGCGCACGCTCACCTTAAACAACAGACTCCGGCAGCAGATAGCCTCGTGACGGCACCGCGCACGCTGACGCTGACGTTTTCAGAAGGTATTGAGCCCGGTTTTAGCGGTGTGGTGGTGACGGATGCACAAAAGCAGACCATCAGGACCGGTGCCGTTAAACGCGACGAGAAAGACAAGACGCAGCTGAATGTGCCGCTGGATCGCGAGTTGACGCCCGGAACCTACCAGGTTGACTGGCATGTGGTGTCGGTAGACGGCCACAAGACAAAAGGCAGTTATCACTTTAGCGTGAAATAGCATGCTGGCGATGTGCTACGTAGGGCTGCGCTTTCTCCATTTCGGCGCGTTAATGCTTATTTTTGGCAATGCGCTGTATAGCGTCTGGTTTGCTCCTTCCTCTCTGCAACGGCTCATGTCCCGGCGTTTTCAGTCGCAGCAGAGAATGGCGGCGTTAATCAGCCTGGTGACAGCGCTCCTGATGTTTACGCTTCAGGGCGGGTTAATGGGGAATGGCTGGGGCGATGTCGTCAACCCCGACATCTGGCGTAGCGTGCTGGGGACGCAGTTTGGAAGCGTCTGGCTGTGGCAAATTATTCTCGCGGTCCTTACTGCCGGTAAAGCATGGCTGGCACCGCATAAAGGCTCACGGCTGTTACTGCTCGCCATGGGACAGTTCATCCTGCTGGCGGGAGTAGGGCATGCGACAATGAACGAAGGCGCGGTGGGCGCATTACAGCGTCTTAATCACGCTCTTCATGTGTTATGTGCTTCAACCTGGCTTGGCGGATTACTGCCGCTGCTGTTTTGCATGCGTCTGGCGAAAGGGCAGTGGCAGCCTGCCGCAATCTACACCATGATGCGCTTCTCACGCGTGGGGCATTACGCCGTAGCAGGCGTGGTGCTTACCGGCGTTTTCAATGCGCTGTTTATTCTGGGTATCGATATTCCCTGGCAGGCCCGTTATGTGCAATTTTTGTTGTTCAAATGTGCGCTGGTGGCTTTGATGGTGGTAATTGCGCTGGCAAATCGGTATTTTCTGGTGCCACGGTTTCGTGCGCAAAGCGGGCGAGAACAACAAATATTTATCAGAATGACACAAGCAGAAGTGGTGCTGGGTGCGCTGGTGCTGGCTACAGTCAGTCTGTTCGCGACCTGGGAACCCTTCTGACAAGGTTAACTATCCTATGAAAAAGACACTACTTTCTCTCATCTTGCTGGCCTGCACGGGGAGTGCCCTGGCCGCACCACAGGTCATTACCGTCAGCCGTTTTGAAGTGGGTAAGGACAAATGGGCGTTTAATCGTGAAGAGGTGATGCTGACCTGCCGTCCGGGGCACGCCTTGTATGCGATTAACCCAAGCACGCTGGTGCAATACCCTTTAAATGATGTCGCAGAGCAGCAGGTCGCCAGCGGCAAAAGCAGTGGACAGCCAATCAGCGTTATTCAGATTGATGATCCCGCGCATCCGGGGCAGAAGATGAGCCTGGCACCGTTTATCGAGCGTGCAGACACGCTTTGTTAATCTTCGGGTTTCCAATAAAAAACCGCAGATGCTTGCGAAAGCACTGCGGTTTTTCACTTTTAATGATGCTCATACGCTTTTTTTCCGGCCGCTTTAACTGAGGACTGGAAAACCTGGCGTCGTCATCTATTCTTAAAAGGCAAGGCGACTTAGCCTGCATTAATGCCAACTTTTAGCGCACGGCTCTCTCCCAAGAGCCATTTCCCTGGACCGAATACAGGAATCGTATTCGGTCTCTTTTTATCTATTATAAATTTCAGTCACTTACAGCGATCTGCCACCAAAGTACCCTAAAATTGTCCGAACTTGAATATTCGGTATTTCCCGTTATACCACACCGTTTTTAACATTCACAATTCATTTACACGCAAATTTAGGGATCATCACGCACTCTTTTATCCTGCATCCCATTGTGTCCATACGACGACAATCAGTGCTGTTTGCCGCTTGAGTGTATGTCGGGACAGTGGCAATCATGGAAGATCGCTTGCAAATTTGCTTACAGGAACTGGGGTAACGGAGAGGTGTAGCACACATATGCGCGGCCATTAACCGTCAACTGTTGCGGTGCTATATTTTTTATCCGGGAAAGACTACGTTAAGGACAACCGGGAAAGGAGAGGGGGCATGGCATCAATGTTGATATAACCACAACACCCCGTTATGTTTGCTGGAAAGATATGACGTGATTAAAGGATAAAGTCTTTAAACTTATCTTTATTGTCAACGAGATAGGCTGGGAATACGGGTTTTTCTAGCGCCTGCCTGATTAGCTTCCTGTCTCTTCCCCAAATATCTTCTGCATTTTTGAGTACTTTCATAATGTGTTCTGGATTATTGAAATCAGGAGTATTGTATTCCTGATGAGAAATAGTCGCCATCTTCTCAGAAATGCGTTCAGGGGACATTACCCACGAGAAATGCCAGCCACCATTATCGATAGTTTTATTCTTTAATTTAAAAAAGTTCCATTTAAACCACGACCAATTTTTATTTTTACGGGCATGCTTTATATTTCTGAATGATTCAGGTTCACCATCAAAATAATTTAATAAATTTTTATATGTTGTTGCTCTCGGTAACGTGCATTTTCGGGGAGTACCATTAGTATTAAATACTTGCATATTGAACTGATAATTATAAAAATTTTGATGGATAGTCGTGCACAGATGGCGTGGGTTAATCCTGTCGATCACTGCGGGATCAAAAATTTCGTCTACATCAGAAATAAGAATGATATCGTCAGGCTGTGCGTTTACAAGCCCTTGCATAATGCTATTGCGGTGGTGCGATTCTACAGCCCAGGGATCAACTTCATTATCAGTGGTGTATTTTGCACCTGGGATTTTTGTTGGGTCCGTATCGTTTACGACATAAATGATTTTATCGGCGAAACACGTGAACTTCTCGATGTCGAAATTGAGTTTCTTTGGTTTCCCGGTAAAAGTGTATGTTGATTCAACAATAACGAATTTGTCAACGACGTCCGAGAGTGTGTGTAGACGGATGTCTAACAACATATCTTCATCATAATATAAAAAACAATCATAAATCATCATCAATTCCTTAAACTTTTGCACCGGTATCGCGCATTTTTCCTGTCACTTTATTTAATTCGTTTTCATTTAAAACTAAATGAGCGGCCAAAAAACACCCTGTGCATCCCCATTACGCGAGATAACTCACCGCCGGTGTATTTTCGCCAGTGATTGCTTCCTGCAAGCCCGGCAAACTTTGCCATTTGGGTACCCGTAAGACCGAGCGATGACTTGAGTAGAGCAAGGTCTTCCGGCGTAGGTGAGGCATAGTTTTCAATCAGAGGCATAACACACCTGTAAAAGCCGAACGGACATAGTTGGTTATCTAAATATAAGAAAATTAGGGTGGAGACAGCAATTGCATTCGTAAATCAGTATGCAATTATAATCGTATCCCAACGAAATATCAGCAAAGTTTAGACACTTCAGTAATGAATAGCACCAGCATCTCTGTGACGATGATTGTACTACCTTTCGGGAGGTGAGACCCCGTGGCAAGAGGGCACGCTTTCGCAGAACGGTAGCCCCTTCAGGATTTTTCATCAACGAACCAAAACAGAAACAAGCTTAATGTTCAGTCCGTTATTGTAAAATACCTTTGCAACAGCGGCAGAGTGGAGAGTAAATCACATTGAAAAGCGGGGCAAATGAACTGGGAGGAAGGTCAATTTTATCCCACAGATCGTCTGTTCTGGCCGGACGTAACCTCAAGGATCACTTTTTACCTATAAAAATACCCTTCGACCGAATCGACATCAATCACCCGGCAAAACAGCATGCCCTTTTTGCCGGTTTTGTTAAATTTTTGTGCAGAGTTGAAGAAAGCTCTCAGCGCGCTTAAAAGCGTGATTTCACCTCAGCCTCAATGCAGTCAAGCAGTTCAAAGCGACGGCGATATTCCGCCCGTTTTTTACTGGCGATATCTTCCAGGGATTTACGCTCCATCTGTAACGGCAGTTGCCAGCAGAAAGAGGATATTTTTTTACCGTCCAGACTTGCCCAGAATTCGTCATAGCTGGCATGGAAATGACGGCCTTTGCTCAGGCGGTAACGCAGTGCGCGGAAAACGTGTCCCTCATCACCAACAGCAAAAATTGCCCGGACGGATGAATGTGCGGCCAGCTGGAAAACCACTTCCATCAGCACGCGTTTTGGAAACAGGCCATGGCAGGCGCGGGTCGCCAGTTTAATGGCGTCATGCGAGACGTTGCGACGTGGCCCCTGAAGCCCACCAATCACCAGCACTCGCTGCCCGTTACTGCGGGCGACGCTAAACGTCAGGCTTGCGAGCACGGTATTCTCGCTGTCGCGCAGCCACAGCGTGCTTTCACCTTCCCGCTCGGCTTTGCCGGCAGAGGAGGCACTCACGGTATAGGTCGCGTCGTTTTTTGCCTGAAATTGCACTATCGTCTGCTCTTGCGGGCTGGTCAGCGCGTTGGCGAGGGTGATATTTTTCAGGCTATCGACCCAGTGATAATGGCTGATGATAGCGTCAGCCCGATCGCCGGCCGTCAGGCCACGCATCAGATACTGCCTATGGGTTTTACTCGGTAAGGTAATTTGAGAGGCCAGCAGACGGTCAAAATCATCACGTCCTGAGAGCGTTTCCAGCACGCGATGGGTGGAAGACCAGAACAGGAGCGAGCGCAGCAGGAACTTCAGACGATACTCGCGCTTCTGCCAGATTGGACCCGGAACGCGTTTTCCTTTCACCAGCTCGGAAATGATATTTGTGCGATGCGGATAGAACACATCGTTGTGCAGGTGCATATTAGACACGTTAAGACCTCTCGTTTAATTCATGCCTTATTCTAAAGAGTCAGCAAAAAGGGATTAATAGCGCGCGGATCTTTATTTCCATTTGGTTTACCGTTCGTTTGGCTTTGTGAATGCTGCGCGTGTCAGCTGTAATTTCTGCTGCGTCTATACTTAAGCAAGGAGGTTTTATGTATCAGCGAATCGATGGTGGGAAGTGGCGGCATGTCTGGGTTGTCAGCGACATACATGGTTGTTATCAGTGGCTCATGGATGAACTGAAACGCCGGCATTTTAATCCTTATGAGGATTTGCTTATTTCCGTAGGGGATGTAATTGACCGTGGCCCTGATAGTATTAAATGTTTACAGCTCATGAATGAAAAATGGTTTCGTGCAGTACGGGGCAACCATGAACAAATGGCTATCGACAGCCTTGATAATAATGATTTCGCACTCTGGACAATGAATGGCGGAATTTGGTTTACCCGCCTTGAGCACACACAGCAGCAGCTGGCGCTGACGTTACTTAATGCGTGTCGGGAACTGCCGCACATAATCGAGATAACCTGTGCAAACGGTTTGAATGTGATTGCTCACGCTGACTATCCCGCAGCGGAATACCGCTGGCAAAAACCCGTAAGCGCCCAGCACGTACTATGGGATCGCGACCGGCTGATGGGGTTTATGGTCGGGAAAGGGCAGGGGATCGGCGGTGCGGACCATTTCTGGTTCGGACATACGCCACTTGACCGGCGGTATGATTTTAATAACCTGCACTACATTGATACCGGCGCCGTTTTCGATGGTTACTTTACGCTGGCGCAGCTTCAGTAATAAATAACCCGCCTTCGGGCGGGTTCTCTTTAGGTCAGGCAAGACGCATGACCCAGGCATCGGATTGACTATCGTAATGCTCACGGTAAAGGACTGAGTGTTCGCCATCAAGTATTGCCGGTACGCTGGTATCGGCATCCCAGGCATCCAGTTGCATGCACAAATCCGGGTCGGATTTGCAGGGAATACTTAACGTTCGTTCGCCCTGTGCTTCGCCGCGCAATTCTGCGTCGTCGATTTCGAAAGCGCCAATACGCACGCTGGTTTTCGTCATATTGCTCTCCGGGTGTGTTATCAAAATCTGGTATGACCAGTATGGACATCCATTTTTGATCGTAGACAAGGAGAGCAAAATCGCCAGTAAAAAAATGCGCTTTTTTCAGCCGGTGCGATCGTTACCGGTAAACAATCGCCCATCACGAACCAGCTCTCGCGGATAGCTGTTTTTCAGTCGTGAGCCTACCTTTTTCGCCAGCCCTAACGGATAACCCTGATAGGTCACCACCACTTCATCATGCGATGGCGTGTTGTCCGGATATACATCACGGCCCCGGTACCACTCTTCGGCTTCCTGGTGCGTCAGGGCGAACGTATTCTCGCTGCCGGCGAGGGCGATAACAGCCTCATGCTGCCAGCGATAGCCTTTATTGTGCACTTCCGCCAGGCGGATCCCGATGCGGGAAAAACGTACCTTGCCGATAAGCGGCTCAATATTTGCCGGGAAAAGCCAAATCTCTTTATCGCGAATCCAAAGATGGCATGTGTCATCCCAGGCCAGCCCGACCTTAGCGGCGGCGGTAGTGACTTGCTCCGCCTCACGCCTTTTCATGGGGGCGAAGGGGAAATTGCCGACCTTAAACGTCGGGGCTGGCAGTGGCTCAACCGTCTGCGTTTTACGCAACCGTGCGACAAAAAAACCTTCGCAGTCATAAATCTGGGGGAAAACGTGCAGAAATCCTTCAGGCGTGACGGCTTCATTGGCTGAAGCGAACAAGCCGTTTAACGGCAGGAACTCGACGGCATCAGGGTATTGCGCCTTGAGCCACAGACAGACGTCCTCGTTCTCGTCACGGTTTAAGGTGCAGGTCGAATAAACCAATGTGCCACCGGGACGCAGGGCATGGAAGGCGCTGTCGATCAGTTCGCGCTGGGTGGCGGCAATCTCAAGGTTACTCTCCACAGACCAGTTTTTTAACGCATCAGGATCTTTACGCACCACCCCTTCGCCGGAGCAGGGCGCGTCCAGCAGGATGGCATCAAACGCTTCTGGCAGGGCTGCGCCAAATACGCGGCCATCGAAGTGCGTCAGGGCAACGTTATGGATCCCGCAGCGGCTGATGTTAGCGTGCAGAACTTTAACGCGACTGGCTGAAAACTCGTTGGCGAGAATGGCCCCGCGATTCCCCATCCTGGCGGCAATCTGAGTGGTTTTGGAGCCCGGCGCGGCAGCGACATCCATGACGCGTTCCGGCGCATTATCATCCGCAAACAGGGCGGCAACCGGCAGCATCGAGCTGGCTTCCTGGATATAAAACAGACCACTCAGATGTTCTGCGGTACTGCCCAATGGCAACGACGCTTCGTCATCCCGTTCAATCCAAAAACCCTCTGCACACCACGGTACTGGCGTCAGTTGCCAGTTATACGGCGAGACCAGCGCCAGAAAATCGGCGACGCTTATTTTCAGCGTGTTGACGCGAATACTCCGGCGCAACGGTCGCTGACAGGCGGCGATAAAATCGTCTAACGAGAGGTGAGAAGGAAGCGCCTCGCGCATCTGCGCCAGGAATTGTTCAGGAAGAAATACGGAGTTTTGAGCCACGTGCACACCACAGGGAAAAGTTCAGGGGCGCATTGTAACATAAAGGCTCCGGTGCGTTGACACCGGAGCCCTGAGATTAACGCGGCAGGGCAGTGCCCCATTCACGCCACTCTTTCGGCTCGCTTTCGAGCAGCAGGAAGTGTTTGCCCGGTTGCGCTTTCGGCGCCAGCGGCGTCCCCGGTGGTGTAGCGAAAGCAATACCGCCACGAATGAACTGGTTGAAGGTGCCGGTTTTCACCACCCCGCCCGTCAGACCGAAGTCCAGTGAATAGCCGGAGGCCAGCCAGAACACCGAGTTATTACGCACCAGGTGCTGGTAACGATCGCTGATGCGTAATGCCACCATCACGCGGTCAGAGAGCGTACCGAGCGTCAGGCCCGTCACTGTGCCCACCTCAATCCCGCGGAACAGCACCGGTGTGCCGATGTTCAGCGAGCCTGCTTCCGGCACTTCCACCACAATGCTCAGGCCATCCAGATAGCGAGAGTCAGTGATCGTGGCTTCCTGCAGTTCAAAGTCACGGCGAGCATTCCCTTTACCGGGTTCGACGTTGATATAAGGCTGCAGGATAGTGTCGAGGTGCTCAACGCCAGCGGCCGAAATCTGTGGCGTCACCACCGAGAAGCGGGAGCCTGAGCGGGCGAAGGTTTGAACATATTCCGGGTAGAGCACGGCGGTGGCCTGCACCTCGTTACGCGCGGTGATAAGCGTCAGCTTCTGGATCTGCCCGATATCAATACCCAGATAACGGATGGGCATCCCTTCCGCCAGCTTCCCTGCATCAAAAGCATGCAGGGTAATCTGTCCGCCAACGGCACGGGCCGCGGTTTCAGACGGGAAGAGAATACGCTTATCGCCTTTGCGCAGGTTTGCACCCGCACCGCTGAGGTTATCGAAGCTGATCGCTCCGCGCAGCGCACGTGAAAGCGGGGAGGCCTGCACGGTCAGTCCGTTACCGTTAAGCTGCACTTTCGCACCACCTTCGGCCCAGAACACGCTATTCGGGGTCAGCAACTTGCGATACTCCGGTTTGATATGCAGTTCGATATCAAACGCGTCCGCATGAGGGCGTACGGCAATCACTTCCCCGACCTCAAACTTACGGTACAGCACAACGGAGCCAGCCTGGACATCAGGAAGCGTCTCGGCGCTTAGCGTCAGTGTCGTGGTTGGGAGATCGCTCATGCTGTTTTCAATCGCTTTGTCCAGGTTGGCATACAGCGGATAACTGTCGCGCACCGGGCCTTTATTGCCCGGTAAAATGCGGATCCCGCCGTTAACCCATTCGCTGGCGCTGGCACCGAGGAACTCAACGCCGTCGAGGCCAACCTTGACGTCGACGCGGCTGTTCACCACGAATTTACTGTCGCCATGCACGAGGTCGCTGTATTGCGGATCGATAGCCACCGAGAAGCTCACGCCGTTTTCAGAGAGCGTACGCTCCAGCACCTGGCCCACCTGGACGCCATGCAGAATCAGCGGCTGGCCGGCTTCGATACCGTAACTTTCAGGCGCGGTCAGTTTTACCGTTACGACGCCCGGTTTTTGAAGTAGCGCTTTATCTGCCGGCGCAACAACGAAACTGTTGCTGGGTTGACCTTCACCGGGGATCAGTTCAAACGTATTGCCGGTCAGAAGATTGCTCAGGCTGGTATCGTTCAGAGACAGTTTTGGGCTGCGCATCTCGATACGCGTTTTTTCACGCAGGAGATCAACCACGCTCGGGTCGACGGTCATCTCACCGGTCACGGAACCGCCTGGATTGAGCGTCATTTTGGTGAGCTGCCCAACCTGCAATCCCTGATACATAAGCGGTGTGGAACCCGCTTTCAGCCCTTTAGCGTCGGGCAGGGCGAGTTTGACGATCACGCCGCGCTGGCTGTGCGCCAGGTCAGCATACAGTCCGAAGGTATCATCTGCCGTGGCCGGGCTGGAGTTTTCCGGAGAGTCGAAGGCAACGGCACCGTTGACCAGTGCGGCCAGGCTCTCGAGCTTCACTTTGGCACCGCTCAGGCTGAGGTCAGCATCCACGCCGGAGACGTTCCAGAAACGGCTGCCTTTTTTCACCAGGTTAGTGAAGCGGCGATCGATTAACACATCAATCGTCACGCCCTGTTTATTCGGGTTGATGGCGTAATCATAAACACGACCTACCGGAATTTTACGGTAATAAACCAGTGAGCCACTGTTGAGGGAACCCAAATCCGGTGCCTGCAGATGGATCATCAGATCGCCGTTATTCAGTCGGTATTTTGGTTGGGTATCCAGCGCAACAAAGTGATCCTGCGGTTCACCTTTACCCGGCATCATGCCGATGTAGTTACCGCCAACCAGTGCATCCAGCCCTGAAACACCCGCCAGAGAGGCCTTAGGCGTTACCAGCCAGAACTGCGTTTCGCTGCGCAGCGCATCCTGCATATCGGACTTAATGCTGGCGCGGACCTGAATTTTATTCAGCCCTTTTCCAAGGCTGATGTCCTGAACGGTACCCACTTCAACCCCCTGGAAGCGGACAGGGGTTCGCCCGGCCACAATGCCGTCGGCAGACTGGAAGTCAATGGTGATGGTGCTTCCGCGATCTTCATAGCTCGTCCAGATAAGCCAGCCTGCAATCATCAGGGCGATGACAGGCAGCAACCAGAATGGAGAAATGCGGCGTTTTGTTTTAATTCTCGCTTCAGTCGGCGAAGCGGGCGTTTCCTGACTCATGTGCATCCCAAAGTAAGCGGCTATCCAGCCATTCCACAGCAAGAATAGTCAATATCACCGCGGAGCCGAAATAAAAAGCTGCGGGTCCCATTGTAAAAGCCAATAACTGGTCGCGATTGATCAGCGACATCATCAACGAAATCACGAACAGATCCAACATCGACCAGCGGCCAATCCAGGTGACGAATCGCAAAAGCAGAATTCGGGTACGTAAACCTTGCTCACATTTGAAGTGAATACTCAGGAGCAGGGTAAACATCACCACCACTTTGGTAAACGGCACCAGAATACTGGCGATAAACACAATTGCCGCCACCCCCACGTTGCTGTGGGCGAGGGAGATGATCCCGGAGAGGATGGTATCCTCCTGGCGCCCACCATTCACGTAAATGATGGAAATCGGCAGCATATTGGCCGGGATCAAAAAGACCAGCGAGGCAATCAGCGCGGCCCAGCATTTTTGCAGACTGTTATTGCGCCGCAGTCTCAGGGGAATATGACACCGCGGGCAACGGCCACGTGGGTCGGGCAAGCCAGTATAGTGACACCCCAGACAGACCCGGAGACTTTCATCCGGTCGCGTGGCCGGGCGCTGAGGGTAAAAGCGTTCCCAGAGCTGTTCGACGTTCAGATGAATGAGTGTGAGGATGCTGAGCAAGACCAGACAAATAAATGCAAAGAGTCCGACCCCGGGCTGCAAGAATGCATAGTCCTGGACTTTTATGGACGCCACGCCGACGCCCACCAGGTAGATATCCAGCATGACCCACTCTTTCAGTTTGTCCAGCATCAGCAACACGGGGCGGAGATTCATCCCCAGAATGTTACCAAACCAAAGATAGGCAATGGCGGCGACCAGCACCAGCGGCGCGCCGACCGTACAGAACAGCACCATGGCGGCGGTGAGCGGGTCGCCCTGGCGCGTCATCTGCCAGATCCCCTGCAGTACGTTGGCATCAATACGCACACCAAGCAGGTACAGCTTCAGCAGCGGTTCGCCCCAGGCAAACGGCATAAGAAGCAGCATGGTGATGGCCATCGCGGCGAGACGGGTCAGCGACCAGTCGCGGCCGTCGCGAATTTTAGCGTCGCAGCGGGGGCAAAAAGCACTTTCATGCGATTTCATCTTCGGCAACATAAAAAGCGTATCGCACTGCGGGCAACGCTGATAATGTGCACGAGGCAAAGCTTCGCTTACCGTATGGACAGTTATCTTTTTTGTCGGCGTAATTTTGGTTGTTTTTAAGGCCATCAGCTGCGCACAAATAAGTATTGTTGAACGTTATATTAACTCATGAACGGATTCATCTTGAGCATGAGCGCATTTAATGCTTATTTTAATAGGCTATGCGGTAATTTTGTAAGACAACTAAGTGATTGAATAATGAACAAAACAGAATTCTACGCGGATCTTAACCGCGATTTTAAGGCATTGATGGCGGGTGAGACCAGCTTCTTAGCCACTCTGGCAAATACTAGCGCATTGCTGTTTGAACGGCTATCAGACGTTAACTGGGCCGGCTTTTACCTTCTGGAAGGTAAAACGCTGGTGCTTGGCCCGTTCCAGGGGAAAATTGCCTGCGTGCGTATTCCCGTAGGACGCGGCGTTTGTGGTACAGCGGTCGCGACTAATCAGGTACAGCGCGTCGAAGACGTCCATGCGTTTGACGGACACATTGCCTGTGACGCAGCCAGTAATTCTGAAATCGTTCTGCCTCTGGTGGTAAAAAATCAGATTATTGGCGTTCTGGATATCGACAGCACGGTCTTCAGTCGCTTCACAACCGAGGACGAACAAGGGCTGCGCGAGCTGGTGGCGAACCTCGAAAACGTTCTCGCCGCAACCGATTATCAAAAATTCTTTGCGAGCGTAGCAGGATAATCAACGGATAACGTAGCATTTACTGATAGCGTCATTATAATGACGCCTGTTCATGCCTGCGCTTGTTGGCAACGTCCGTTGTAATCAGGAAATTTCATGGAAAATCAACCTAAGTTGAATAGCAGTAAAGAAGTTATCGCATTTCTGGCCGAGCGTTTCCCACAGTGCTTCAGTGCTGAAGGTGAAGCTCGTCCCCTGAAAGTCGGTATTTTTCAGGATCTGGTGGCACGCGTTGAGGGGGAAATGAACCTCAGCAAAACTCAGCTTCGTTCCGCCTTACGTCTTTATACTTCGAGCTGGCGTTACCTGTACGGTATCAAAGCGGGCGCGACGCGTGTTGATCTTGACGGCAACCCTTGTGGTGAGCTGGACGAGCAGCACGTTGAGCACGCACGTAAACAGCTGGAAGAAGCCAAAGCACGCGTTCAGGCACAACGTGCAGAACAGCAAGCGAAAAAACGCGAAGCCGCAGCGGCAAACGGCCAGGAAGAAGCGCCTCGTCGTGAGCGTAAACCACGCCCAGCGCCGCGTCGTAACGATAATAACGATCGAAAACCGCGTGCTGACAAACCAGCAGCTAAAGCCCCGCGCGCCCCTCGTGAAGAGCCGCGCCATACGCCGGTTTCTGACATTAACGCCCTGAGCGTGGGTCAGGCACTGAAGGTGAAAGCGGGTAACAACGCAATGGACGCCACCGTACTGGAAATCACCAAAGATGGCGTTCGTGTACAGCTGACTTCTGGTATGTCAATGATTGTACGCGCAGAACACTTGTTGTTCTGAAACGGAGGCCAAGCCTGGCATGAACACTTTTTTTAAGCTCACCGCGTTGGCGGGCCTGTTTGCTATAACAGGCCATGCTTTCGCAGTGGACGATATCACGCGTGTTGATCAAATTCCGGTCCTCAAGGAAGAGACGCAGCACGCGACGGTGAGTGAGCGTGTGACCTCACGCTTCACCCGTTCGCACTATCGTCAGTTCGATCTCGATCAGGCCTTTTCGGCCAAAATCTTTGACCGCTATCTGAACTTGCTGGATTACAGCCATAACGTACTGCTCGCCAGCGATGTCGAGCAGTTCGCTAAGCGTAAATCAGGGGTGGGTGACGAGTTGCGTTCAGGCAAGCTGGATCTGTTCTACGATCTCTATAACCTGTCGCAAAAGCGCCGCTTTGAACGCTATCAGTATGCGCTGAAAGTGCTGGAACGTCCGATGGACTTCACCGGCAACGACACCTTTAATCTGGACCGCAGCAAAGCGCCCTGGCCGAAAGACGAAGCCGAGCTGAATGCGCTGTGGGATGGAAAAGTAAAATACGACGAGCTGAGCCTTAAGCTGACCGGCAAAGATGAAAAAGAGATCCGTGACACGCTGACGCGCCGTTACAAATTCGCTATTCGTCGTCTGGCTCAGACCAACAGTGAAGATGTTTTCTCACTGGCGATGACTGCTTTCGCTCACGAAATCGATCCGCATACCAATTATCTCTCGCCTCGCAATACCGAACAGTTTAATACCGAAATGAGCCTGTCTCTGGAAGGTATCGGTGCGGTGCTGCAGATGGACGATGATTACACCGTGATCAACTCAATGGTCGCCGGTGGCCCGGCGTCGAAAAGCAAAGCGATAAGCGTAGGCGATCGCATTGTTGGTGTGGGCCAAACCGGACAGAACATGGTCGATGTGATCGGCTGGCGTCTGGATGATGTGGTTGCGCTGATCAAAGGCCCGAAAGGCAGCAAAGTTCGCCTTGAAATTCTGCCAGCCGGTAAAGGCACCAAAACCCGTATCGTTACCCTGACGCGTGAGCGTATCCGCCTGGAAGACCGCGCGGTGAAAATGTCGGTGAAGACCGTGGGTAAAGAGAAGGTGGGTGTTCTGGATATCCCGGGCTTCTACGTTGGGCTGACTGATGATGTAAAAGTCCAACTGCAGAAGCTTGAAAAGCAGAACGTGAGCAGCGTCATCATCGACTTGCGCAGCAACGGTGGTGGGGCGCTGACCGAAGCGGTTTCACTGTCCGGGCTGTTTATCCCGTCTGGTCCGGTGGTTCAGGTGCGCGATAACAACGGTAAAGTACGAGAAGATGCCGACAATGATGGTGTGGTCTACTACAAAGGCCCGCTGGTGGTCTTGGTCGATCGCTTCAGTGCTTCCGCGTCTGAAATCTTTGCCGCCGCTATGCAGGACTATGGCCGTGCGCTGATTGTCGGTGAGCCGACATTTGGTAAAGGTACCGTACAGCAGTATCGTTCTCTGAATCGTATCTACGATCAGATGCTGCGTCCGGAATGGCCTGCACTGGGTTCGGTTCAGTACACCATTCAGAAATTCTATCGTGTGAACGGTGGCAGTACGCAGCGTAAAGGCGTGACGCCTGATATTATGATGCCGACAGGCACGGAAGAGACTGAAACCGGCGAGAAGTTTGAAGATAACGCATTGCCGTGGGATAGCATTAACGCCGCGACCTACGTGAAAGCGGGTGATATGACGCAGTTTGGTCCTGAACTGCTGAAAGCGCACAACGATCGCATCGCCAAAGATCCGGAATTCCAGTACATCATGAAGGACATTGCTCGTTTCAATGCCCTGAAAGATAAGCGGAATATTGTTTCTCTCAACTACGCTCAGCGTGAGAAAGAGAACAACGAAGATGATGCAACGCGTCTGGCGCGTATCAACGATCGCTTCAAGCGTGAAGGTAAGCCTCTGCTTAAGAAACTGGACGATCTGCCAAAAGATTACCAGGAGCCGGATCCTTACCTCGACGAGACGGTGCATATCGCTCTTGACCTGGCGAATCAGGAAAAGGCGAAGCCCGCCGTGCAACCCGCACCGGCAAAATAATCCCCCAACAGGCACAAGAAATTGTGCCTGTTTCTTTTTGTTCCGCATTCTCCCGTCAGGCAAATTTCCAATTGTGTAAAGTTGTGTCTTTCTGGTGACTTACGCCCGATGGATGCTTGAAAATAGCCGTAATACCCATACGATGTGGGTAATCGCATAGTGCGCTTTGTTAAACTGAGGTTAAAAGAAAATTATGATGCGAATCGCGCTCTTCCTGCTCACCAACCTTGCGGTGATGGTGGTTTTCGGGCTCGTGCTAAGCCTGACAGGAATTCAGTCGAGCAGCGTTCAGGGTCTGTTGATTATGGCGCTGCTGTTTGGTTTTGGTGGCTCATTCGTTTCACTTCTGATGTCGAAATGGATGGCACTGAAATCGGTAGGTGGTGAAGTCATTGAGCAACCGCGTAACGATATGGAACAGTGGCTGATGAATACTGTGGCTCAGCAATCGCAGCAGGCGGGTATCGCCATGCCGCAGGTGGCCATTTACCACGCGCCAGATATTAACGCCTTTGCCACAGGTGCCCGCCGTGATGCGTCTCTGGTTGCCGTCAGCACCGGGTTGTTGCAGAACATGAGCCGTGACGAAGCCGAAGCGGTTATCGCTCACGAAATCAGCCATATCGCGAACGGGGACATGGTCACCATGACCCTGATCCAGGGCGTAGTGAACACCTTTGTTATCTTCATCTCCCGTATTCTGGCGCAGATCGCGGCAGGCTTTATGGGCGGGAACCGCGATGAAGGGGAAGAGAGCAACGGCAACCCGCTGATCTACTTCGCGGTTGCGACGGTACTGGAGCTGGTATTCGGTATTCTGGCCAGCATCATCACCATGTGGTTCTCCCGTCACCGTGAGTTCCATGCGGATGCCGGCTCGGCGAAACTGGTTGGTCGTGAGAAGATGATTGCCGCGCTGCAGCGTCTGAAAACCAGCTATGAACCGCAGGAAGCGACCAGCATTATGGCATTCTGCATTAACGGTAAATCAAAATCGCTGAGCGAACTGTTTATGAGTCACCCGCCGCTGGATAAACGTATCGAAGCGCTGCGCAGTGGTGAATACCTGAAGTAACGCTAAGAAGAGCAATGAGCCGGGCTGGTGATATCCGCCCGGCTTTTTTTATGCCTGTACTCTGGGCTGGGTAATGCGCAGCCCGCTGATGATGGCGGCGAGGGTGGCAAGGGCGCCTGCGGTGAAAAGTGCAACGTGGTTGCCATTTTGCCCGGCAAGATTAAACATCAGCGCGACCAGGGCCGCGCCGGTGCTTTGTCCCAGCAGACGTGCGGTGCCCAACATACCGCTGGCACCACCGCTGCGATGGCGCGGCGCTGAGGTGATGATGGTGTGGTTGTTAGGCGACTGGAACAGACCGAACCCTGCACCGCACAGGATCATGCGCCAGATGATATCCAGATCGGTGGGTGATGAGGGGAGTAGTGCGAGTGCGAACAGCCCCGTAGCCATGACCGCGAGCCCCAGCGCGCCAAGCAATCCGGCGTGGACGCGCTCAATCAAATACCCTGCCAGCGGCGCCATTACCATCGTCGCCAGTGGCCACGGCGTTAACAGCAGTCCGGTCTCGACTTCAGTACGTCCCACCACACTTTGCAGGAAGAAGGGCAGAGAGACCAGGGCCAGCATCTGAGCGCAGAATGAGCAAACAGAAGTACAAATCGAGAGAGAAAAAAGAGGAATACGCAGCAGGTCGACAGGCAATAAAGGGACAGGGAGCGCGAGCTGGCGGCGTACAAAGAAGAAGCCAATCACCAGCAGCGCAATGAGCTCCGCGGCGGTAAGTATAAGGGACTGACCTTGTGCAAAGCCGCTCAGGGCAGTAATCAGCAGGCCAAAGGTCAGGGCATTCATCACTGCGCTGATAAGGTCAAAACGTGGCATCGTGCTTTTGGGACCGTTCGCGGGAAGATAGCGCAGAGCAAAGAAGAGGGCCACAATACCCAGCGGTACGTTAATGGCGAATAACCACTGCCAGGACGCGACAGAGAGTATGGCCGCCGCAAGGGTTGGCCCGGCCGCAGACGAGACGGCGACAATAAACGAGTTTATCCCCATACCGCGTCCCAGATGACGCTGCGGATAGATTAAGCGGATCAACGCCGTGTTGACGCTCATCAGTGCCGCCCCCCCAAAGCCCTGCGCTATACGCGCAAGCGTCAGAGTATGCAGCGAATCAGAAAGGGCACAGAAAAGTGAAGTAAAGGTGAACACCAGCAGGCCGCATTGATACACCCGTCGGTAACCGAACATATCGCCCAGGAAAGAGAACGAGAGCAGTGAAACCACGATCGCTATCTGATAGGCATTGACTATCCATATAGAACTGGCAGGGGAGGCATGCAGGTCGCTGGCAATGGTTGGCAGGGCAACGTTAGCGATTGCACCGTCAAGGACGGCCATTGAAATACCGATAACAATCGTGGCGATAGCGCCATACCGCTGGGGCAAAGGCAGGCCATCGGACAGGTTTTTTTCCATTAGGGATGAAAAGCTCAGTGTGAAATTATTCTCAGGGTAACTATTTTAGCATCGTTATTTCAGTTTTATGTCGCAGATTTGTAACGAAGTAAACGAGGATCGATTGCAGGTAACATGACGGGAATTTATAATAAAAACCGGTTCTGATTTTTATAAAACACTCTCTATGAGGTGGTAAATGGCAATTGCAGATTTGGATAAACAGCCAGATTCTGTTTCTTCCGTGCTGAAGGTGTTTGGCATCTTACAGGCGCTCGGAGAAGAGCGTGAAATTGGTATTACAGAGTTGTCGCAGCGTGTGATGATGTCGAAAAGCACCGTTTATCGCTTTTTGCAAACCATGAAGTCACTGGGTTACGTCGCACAGGAAGGCGAGTCTGAAAAGTATTCTCTGACGCTGAAACTGTTCGAGCTCGGGGCCCGTGCGCTGCAAAACGTGGATTTGATCCGCAGCGCAGATATCCAGATGCGTGAGATCTCTCGCCTGACCAAAGAGACTATCCACCTGGGGGCACTGGATGAAGACAGCATTGTCTACATCCATAAAATCGACTCCATGTACAACCTGCGCATGTATTCACGCATCGGTCGTCGTAATCCGCTTTACAGTACCGCGATTGGCAAAGTGCTGCTGGCGTGGCGCGATCGCGAAGAAGTGAAGCAGATCCTCGAAGGCGTGGAATATAAGCGCAGTACTGAACGCACCATTACCAGCACTGACGAGTTATTGGCCGTGCTCGACAAAGTACGGGAGCAGGGGTATGGCGAAGATAACGAAGAGCAGGAAGAAGGGCTGCGCTGTATCGGTGTGCCGGTATTTGACCGCTTTGGCGTTGTCATTGCCGGGTTGAGTATCTCTTTCCCGACCCTGCGCTTTTCTGAAGAACGTCTGCATGAGTATGTGGCGATTCTCCATACAGCCGCACGCAAGATTTCTGAACAAATGGGCTATAACGACTACCCGTTCTGATCCTTACGGGCACAAAAAACGCCGCACACAGTGCGGCGTTTTTTATCAGTATCAATCGGAGTGATTAGCCGTTATCAATGACGACGGATGTTTTACGCAGAACCGGACAGTTGGTTAAACCAATGATCCCGCTGTCAGAATGAATATATTGTGCCGTGCTCATGCCCTGCGCGGTCATGTATTTGCATTGAATACCTAATCCAGCGGCGTTTTCGGTGCTTCCCACAAGCACGCCATAGCCGGTTAACAGAAGGCCAACCCATACTACGGCCAGTGCAATAATTGTACGAATGATTAAATGCATCATTGCCTCTTTATCTTTGTTGTCATGCAGTAAGCCTAAACGGTTTACTCTATGAAACAAGTGCATGATTCTGAAAACGACCAGATGGCGGTACAGTTAGTCCTTGTTTAAGATAGCCGTGATAACCTGGTTATATCGGGCCTTTAGACGGAGTGTGGAGTGAAAAAAATACGCTGGGTGATTCTGATTATTGTGCTGGTAGCCTGTGTGGTGTTGTGGACGCAGACTATCAATGTGATGTGCGATCAGGATGTACAGTTTTTTAGCGGCGTTTGCGCAATCAATAAGTTTATTCCGTGGTAACACGCATTTTTTCTCAAGGTGATTTCCTTCCTTCGCACCAGTGGTAAGATAGACGTTTTTATTGAGGTGGTGAAATGGGTGAGTTACTGAATTCAGGGCTGCTAAATATGGCATCCCTGATGATCTCGTTGGTTGTTCTGCTGGTGGGGCTTGTCATTTGGTTTTTCGTAAACCGTGCCAGTTCCCGTACAAACGAGCAGATCGAACTGCTGGAAGCGCTGCTTGACCAACAAAAACGTCAGAATGCGCTGTTACGTCGTCTGTGCGAGGCTAACGAACCAGAAGAGAAAGAGTCGGCGAAAGACGCGGTTGCTGAAGACAACACTGAGCAGGATGACTTTATCCGCCTGGTGGCTGAGCGTTAATTTGTCTTATCCGGGAGGTGGCTGTGGTCTGGAAAAATCCCTGGTATGACCCCTCCCTGAAACATCACACACCGAACGGTTTTCGTAATACTGACCCCGTCGGGCATCAGCCCGGTGACGTTGATCGCTGGCGAAAAGCGCGCAAAGAAGCTGGCTTACCCCGCCCCCCGGCAAACGGATATGAGGACTTTATCCGCCAGTGGTGGCAGCCGGCAACGCTTAAGCAGCCGCAGGAAAATGGGGTATGGTGGCTCGGACACGCAAGCCTGTTGTTGCACATTGATGGCAACACCCTGCTGACCGACCCCGTTTTTTCTCGCCGCGCCTCTCCCTTACCTTTCCTCGGACCACAACGTAAAACGCCTCCCGCTCTGTCTGTCGAACAGCTCCAGCAGCTCGATGCAGTGGTTATTTCCCATAATCATTACGATCATCTGGATGACGCGACCATTCGCCGGATCCTTAAACGCTTCCCCGACGTCACTCTGTTTGTTCCCTTAGGTCTGGGAGACTGGTTTCGCCGCCGGGGGGCAAGACGCATTGTTGAGCTCGACTGGTGGCAGAGTTTCACCTGGCAGGGGATAACGCTGTCCGCCGTACCGGCGCAGCACTGGAGTATGCGCACGTTCTGGAACCGCAATCGCTCCCTGTGGTGTGGCTGGGTGTTTGAAGGGCGGCATCATCGTTTCTGGTTCAGCGGCGACACGGGCTATTCACCTGAACTGCTGCGGATACCGGAAAGGCTGGGTAAAATTGACGCCGCGGCGTTGCCCGTTGGCGCTTATGCACCACGGTGGTTCATGGCCATACATCATATGGATCCGCAATCTGCCGTTGCGTTGTGGCAACAGTTGGGATGCCCACTGGCGTTTCCCATTCACTGGGGCGTGTTTGAACTGGCTGATGAATCGCTTGATGACCCCGTGCGAGAGTTAACTGCAGTCCTCGATAATTTAGCACCGGTTAATAATTCCTTCAGGATACTGAAAATTGGTGAATATTTATCCTTATAAACGAAGCGCTGGATTGTTGCATATATTCTGTATGTCTAAGGTCTAAAGAATGTTTTATTTTTATCGAAACGTTTTGCTTGCCTTGTTTTGATGCAGAGTCATAAAAATTTCATTATTTTGGTGCATAACATTCTTTATTAGCTGGTGCTTTTTAATACAGTTTAGCGTGAAGGATTAACATTGTATTTCCACTGTAACAATACAGGGGCGTTACAATGATTTAAGCATAAGTTTTCACAAATTGTTCTAACTCAATCAATGTAGGGGTTTTTTCTTAGCGGGTTGCTGGACGCACTGGAATGATTGAGCTATGTTAAAAAAGTCTTAGATAACAGCGGTTGTGAAAGCAACGGCGAGTCTGTGTAAGTGAGCAGGGCTGTCCATATGTCATGCGCATAATTGTGCAAAAGCATACCGGCACAGTTCGAATTTGTGCGGCGGATCGAGACATGTTTAAAAATGGCTTGCCATATTAAACATAGTGTGTGATAACACGTTTTGGGTCAAACGAGGTACAGTTCTGTTTATGTGTGGCATTTTCAGTAAAGAAGTCCTGAGTAAACACGTTGTCGTTGAATACCGCTTCTCTGCCGAACCTTATATTAGTGCCTCATGCAGTAATGTCTCAGTTTTATCTCAGTAATGCCTGCGGGCTAAGAAAACACTCTAAGGAATTTTGCAAATGGCAAAGATTAAAGGTCAAGTTAAGTGGTTCAACGAGTCTAAAGGTTTTGGTTTCATTACTCCTGCTGACGGCAGCAAAGATGTGTTCGTACACTTCTCTGCAATCCAGGGTAACGGCTTCAAAACTCTGGCTGAAGGCCAGAACGTTGAGTTCGAAATTCAGGACGGCCAGAAAGGCCCAGCTGCAGTTAACGTAACTGCTATCTGATCGAACCACTGCTGACTGAAGCACGTAGTACTTCACTCTCAGACATAAAGCCTCGCATATAGCGGGGCTTTTTTATGTGCCTTATCTTTCAAAATATTACCATCCCCGCTCTTGTTAGTAACTTGTTGCAAAGCTACGAGGTTAGTAGCACTGTTTTCCCTCCCTCCGGCCGTCTTTTCCCGTTAAATCAGGGCGTTGTTTAACAGTCCTGGGGTTCAGGTGAAGAAGAAAATGATAACGACCGCCGGCAATTTCACGCCGGCGCGTTTTGCGCTGCTCTGTTTAGCCATTTTTTGCAGTCTGGCGTTTTTGCTGGGCCGCGTTGCCTGGCTGCAAATTATTAAACCTGACAACCTGGTCAAGCAGGAGGATATGCGATCGCTGCGCGAACTGCCGATTGATGCTCCCCGTGGAATGATCATGGATCGTGAGGGCCGGCCGCTGGCGGTCAGTGTCCCGGTCAGGGCCGTGTGGGCCGACCCAAAAACGGTGCTGGCAAAAGGGGGCGTGGGCTTTGACGATCGCTGGCAGGCGCTGGCGAATGCGTTACATCTCTCCCTGAACACCCTGTCATCACGGATAAACGCGAATCCACAGGGGAGGTTCATCTACCTTGCCCGGCAGGTGGATCCTGCTCAGGCAAAATGGATCGATAAGCTGAATTTGCCGGGTATCAATTTACGCGATGAATCACGCCGTTTTTATCCTGCCGGGCATGTGGCGGCAAACCTGATTGGTTTCACCAATATTGACGGTCAGGGTATTGAGGGGGTGGAGAAAAGTTTCAACAACCAGCTAACAGGCAAGCCGGGCGTCCGCCAGGTCAGAGAAGACCGTTACGGTCGCGTGGTGGAGAATCTGACGGAAGTCGCGCCGGTGCCTGCGCACAATATTCAGCTCAGTATTGATGAGCGCCTGCAAACCATCACCGAAGATGCGCTAGATAACGCAGTGGCCTGGAACAAGGCGGAGTCGGGGGCATCAGTGCTCATTAATATCCCCACCGGTGAAATCCTCGCGATGGCGAGCTATCCGGATTTCAACCCCAATAACCGCCAGGGCGCGACAATAGACGATTTTCGTAACCGTGCCATCAGCGATACGTTCGAGCCAGGTTCAACCGTGAAGCCGCTTGTGCTGATGACGGCATTGCAACAGGGGCTGGTGCAGCCTGACAGCGTCATTGACACCCATCCGTATATGCTTGACGGGCACCGCATTCGGGATGTGGGTTACTACCCTGAACTCTCGATGACCGGGATCCTGCAAAAATCGAGCGACACCGGCGTATCTCGCCTCTCGCTGGCGATGCCTGTTCAGCACCTGATTGATACCTACCGGAACTTTGGTTTTGGTACAAACACCGGGCTTGGCTTAACCGGCGAGAGCGCCGGTCTGTTACCCCAGCGTAAATACTGGAGCCAGCTCGACAGAGCGACCTTCGCCTTTGGCTATGGTCTGATGGTTACCCCCCTCCAGCTGGCGCACGTCTATGCCACCATCGGCGGCTTCGGGCTGGAACGACCCCTCTCAATTACCCGTATCGATCCGCCCGTTATCGGGCACAGAGTCATGCCGGAAGAGATTGCTCATCAGGTCGAGCATATGATGGAGAGCGTTGCGCTGCCGGGCGGGGGCGGCGTTAAGGCTGCGGTGCGTGATTACCGTGTGGCGGTGAAAACCGGTACGGCGAAGAAAATCGATGACAGCGGCAAATATGTCGATAAATATGTCGCCTATACCGCGGGCGTCGCGCCTGCCAGCGATCCGCGTTTTGCGCTGGTGGTCGTGATTAACGATCCTCAAAACGGGGCGTACTATGGCGGCGCCGTCTCCGCACCGGTATTCAGCGAGATTATGGGTAACGTATTGCGTCTTGAGAACGTCAAACCCGATGGTCTGGCGCCTGATTCCTCGCACCTTATCGTCATGCGTTAACCCAGGCGTTTTATACCGGGGCGAATAGCGGTACACTTCGCCCTTTGATTTACGCCCCGGAGTTGCCATGCCCTTCAGTTGTCCCCTTTGCCACGCGCGTCTGACGCGATCAGAAAAAAGTTATGCCTGTCCGCAGGGACATCAGTTTGATATGGCGAAAGAAGGCTACGTGAATCTTCTGCCGGTGCAGCATAAGCGCTCGCGCGATCCGGGTGACAGTGCTGAGATGATGCAGGCACGCCGGGCATTTCTCGACGCCGGGCACTATCAGCCACTCAGAGAGGCCGTCGCGCAATTGCTGGAAGATAATCTGACTGACAGTGCAGCAGGCGTGCTGGATATTGGCTGCGGGGAAGGGTATTACACCGCGCGGTTTGCTGAGGTTGCACAAGAGAAGGGCGCGCAGACATTTGGTCTGGATGTTTCCAAAGTGGCTATCCGCGCGGCGGCAAAACGCTACTCCGGCGTGACGTTCTGCGTGGCATCGAGCCACCGACTGCCGTTTGACGATGCCAGCATGGATGCGGTTATCCGCATCTATGCGCCCTGTAAGGCGCAGGAGCTGGCACGCGTTATCAAACCGGGCGGATGGGTCATTACCGTCACGCCAGGTCCCCGACATCTGATGGAGCTCAAAGGGCTTATCTATGATGATGTTCGGCTGCATGCGCCACATTCTGAGCAACTGGCGGGCTTTACGCTGAAGCAGGAGCAGACGCTGGCCTACGAGATGAACCTGGCAGGGGAAGAAGCTGTAGCGTTGTTGCAGATGACGCCATTTGCATGGCGGGCAAAACCGGACGTGTGGGAAACCTTAGCGGAGCAAACAACGTTTCGCTGCCAGACAGATTTCAGTATCCACTGCTGGCAGCGTGAAGATTAACCGGCGAAGTGTGCCCAGAGGATCTGGGCACCAATGCCAATCAGCACGATACCGCCCAGGATCTCGGCGCGTTTGCCCAGCAGAGGGCCAATAAACCGCCCAACCATCATTCCCAGCGTCGACATAATCAGCGTGGCACAACCAATGGCCAGCGCGGTCGCAATAATATTGACCTGCAGGAATGCCAGGCCCACACCGACGGCCATGGCGTCGAGACTGGTGGCGATGGCGGTGGTCACCAGCAGCCAGAAACCGTGGCGGTGCTGCGGCTCGTCTTCCTCATCGCCATTGCCGCGAAAACCTTCAATCACCATTCGCCCCCCCAGAAATACGAGCAGCACGAAAGCGATCCAGTGGTTCCACTCCAGTATGAACTGGCTTGCCAGCATACCAAGACCCCAGCCGATGAGCGGTGTCAGCGTTTCGATAGCACCAAAGATAAGGCCTGTGCGTAGCGCTTCAGAGAATTTGGGTTTGTGCAGCGAGGCACCTTTACCGATGGAAGCGGCAAAAGCGTCCATGGACATACCGAAAGCAAGAAGAAGGGTTGCGGAGATATTCATTAAAGCGTCCAGACCGGGAGATATCCATATGACACGTCACTGCCCCCAGTAAACAGCAGTTGATGTATCTATGGTCTCGCCTGACCGCCTTGCACAAATCTGTGCGGCAAACGGTCCGTACGTGCCACGTTTTTCAACGAGTATGTTGACACGTACATTTCCTGCGAACAGGAAATCAGCTACTCCCCAACGACGGGCGCAACCTTAACATATTTTGAGAATATAAAACAACAATGAAACGGCATTATTTCGTCAAGGTGTTGATAACGATTTTCATTTAGATTTATGCGTGAAAATAACGTTAATAAATATAAGAGAAATGACAGAATGGAATATAGCTTTGGCTATATCAGGTGCGCAAAATAAACGCAGAATATAGCCAAAGCTATGTGGTTAACTTACTGAATTTTAAGCATAAGTTTGTATATTCTTTCCAGGTCGTCAATATTCTTGACCCGAATAAGCAGCCGGCGTTGCTCTAATTGCATCACCAGTACACCATCTTCCGATAAATTCATCTCTTTAATACGGTTATATTCTATCCATACATTGGCGAAGAAAAACCCGCGGCTTTTAAAAATGATTTTCGGAACACGGATCCAGAACAGATAAATCGCCATTAATGCCAGCGCACATAATAACCATGTGGTTAATATTGCACCATGACCGGTCACGTTGTTGTATATAAGAATGACGATGAGACCGGCGAAGATAAACGCATCCACGCGACCGCGTCGCAGAAGGGGCAGGGAGAGCAGCGTTTCGCCGTGGCGGCGGGGCATGATGAACTCGTCATAGATCGCATATGCCAGAAGGGCCACAATAAACAAAACCAGTACGATGTCCGTGACAGTCATTCATCCTCCAGATAAAAAAACCGGGGGCAAGCCCCCGGCGTATTACGTGATGTCTTACAGGCCCAGCAGACCGACAGCGTAGCCCGCGATACCGATGACGAAGAAGCCAACAATGATCCACAGCGGGTTAACTTTCTTACGCAGCAGCCACATACAGGCGAAGGTCAGCAGCAGCGGTACCAGACCCGGCATCAGCTGGTCCAGAATCGTCTGCACGGTGGTAACACGGGTCTGACCATCCTGACCGGTGATGGTGGACACCACCAGCGGGATGTTCACGTGCGTCCACTTGTTAACCAGTGCCCCCATGACAAACAGGCCGAGGATTGACGCCCCCTCAGTCAGTTTCTGCAGGAAGCCGCCGCCCATATCCTTAACGATGTCCACCCCTTTACGGTAACCGTAAGCCACACCGTAGTAACGGGTCAGCAGACGTACCGCATTGAACAGGATGAAGAACAGCAATGGCCCAAGCAGGCTTCCGCTCATGGCGATACCGGCACCCAGCGCCGCGAAGACCGGACGCACGGTACCCCAGAAGATCGGGTCACCGACGCCTGCCAGCGGACCCATCAGACCGACTTTGATACCGTTGATGGCACCATCGTCAATCTCTGCGCCGTTTGCACGCTGCTCTTCCATCGCCAGCGTCACGCCCAGAACCGGAGCCGCCACATAAGGATGGGTGTTAAAGAATTCCAGGTGACGCTTAATCGCCTGACGGCGCGCTTCGTTGTTTTCCGGATACAGGCGTTTGATAGCCGGTACCATGGAGAAACAGAAGCCCAGCGCCTGCATACGTTCGAAGTTCCATGAACCCTGAAACAGGTTAGAACGGATGAACACGCCACGAATATCACCCGGAGTGAGTTTTTTCTCGGTGGTAG
This sequence comes from Enterobacter sp. 200527-13, assembly GCF_027924865.1. Taxonomy (NCBI): domain Bacteria; kingdom Pseudomonadati; phylum Pseudomonadota; class Gammaproteobacteria; order Enterobacterales; family Enterobacteriaceae; genus Enterobacter; species Enterobacter sp. 200527-13. The sequence goes on along the minus strand of NZ_BSCM01000002.1, from coordinate 76,177 downwards.
TTTTTGTCATATCAACCATTTCGCTCACCTGCTAGTCCAGTTCGTTATCGAGATCGTTATTACCAGCAGCCTGCGCTGGGGCACCCGCAACGCGGTTATATTTCGGGCTGAGCTGGATGTAGAGAATCGCCATCACTGCACCAATCACACCCAGCGCAACCAGGTTGAAGTTGGTGAACGCAGCAGTAACGAAGCCGAGGTAGAAGAACGGCATCAGGTAGCCTGCGCGCATCATATTGATAACCATCGCATAACCAACCACCACAATCATACCGCCTGCGATGTTCAGACCGCCGGTGACCACTTCTGGAATGGCGTTCAGCATGCTCTGTACTTCGCTGGTACCGACGGAGATCGCAACGATAACGGCCGGGATCGCGATACGCATCGCCTGCAGGAACAGGGACGAGACGTGGATCCAGGAGAGCGCCGTCAGGTTGCCATTTTCGGCCGCCTTATCCGCCGCGTGCTGGAAGGCCACGGTGATAGTACGCACGATGATGGTCAGTACCTGACCTGCTGCTGCCAGCGGGATGGCTAGGGCAATACCTGCACCGATACTCTGGTGACCGGCAATAACCAGAACCGTAGAAATGATGGACGCCAGCGCGGCATCAGGCGCAACTGCCGCACCGATGTTCATCCAGCCCAGGGCAATCATTTCCAGGGTACCACCGATGATGATCCCGGTTTTCATATCACCCAGAACGGCACCAATCAACGTACAGGCCACCAGAGGGCGGTGGAACTGAAATTCATCAAGTACGGATTCCATACCCGCAATACACGCGACGATGAACACCAGCACAATCTGAAGAGTGGTAATCTCCATTGTACTTCTCCTATTACATAAGCTTTATGTGAAAAACCGGCGCGGGCTTATTTCCCAACTTTACCGATCAGATCCATCATTTTCAGTTTCTGATCCGTGGAAACCTTACGGGCTTCCAGTTCGATACCGCGTGCATTCAGCTTGTTGAATGCCTCGATATCTTTCGCATCGACTGAAATGGCGTTGTTGACCTGCGTTTTGCCCTGACGGAATGCCATACCACCAATGTTTACGGAGGTAATTTTCACGCCGCCTTCAACCAGGCGTTCAACGTCTGTCGGGTTTGTGAACAGCAGCATCACGCGCTCGCCCGCATATTTCGGGTTGTTATAAACGCGGATCATTTTGGCGACATCCACCACGTGCGCGGTAACGCCAGGAGGAGCAACCTGTGTCAGAAGGGTTTTACGTACGGTATCAGCAGCAACTTCGTCGCTGACGACAATAATGCGTCGAACGTTGGTCTCTTTGGTCCAGCGCGTTGCCACCTGGCCGTGGATTAAACGGTCATCGATACGGGCAAGGCCGATCACCATGTAATCATTCGGGCCCATGGGCTTCGCCGGGGCTGCGGCTTTTGGCGCCGCGGCCACTGGAGCAGGCTTCTCAACCGGTTGTGCTTTCAGCGCTTTCACGCCTTCGCGACCGGTTTCAACTGCCAGAGCGACCAGTTCATCGAAACTCGGATTGTCGTCGCGTGCCATGAAGGTTTCCACCAACATGGGGATATTCACCCCGGCGACAACTTCATAATGCTCTTTATCGACGACAATGCGGCTGGCAGCATTGAACGGACTGCCTCCCCATGTATCAACGAGAAACAGCACGCCTTTGCTGGTATCCAGTTTCTGCAGTTGAGCAGTGTACTTCTCAATCAGCGTTTCAGCGTTTTCACCGGGAACGAAATCGATCCAGCCGACGTTTTCCTGCTCACCCAACAGCATCTCTGCTGTTTTGAGTAACTGCTCTGCAGCCCAACCATGTGTGCCTATGACAATAGCAATGGTCACTTGCTACCTCCTTTTATTATCATTAATACGCCTGCCAGGCAGTCGCACTGTGAATCGTATCTGGCCAACCGAATCGATTCAGAAAAGGGTTAGAGTTAAAAAACTAAGACTTCCGCGAATTATTTTAGATAGTGAAAAAATAATTTATGTGATGAAGATCCGTAATTTAGCTATGGGTTACAGAATTATCTGTAAGGTAAAGCAGCTGTGTTACAGATCTTTGCAAAGGAACGTAAATCTTTGCTAAAAACGCATTGTCTCTGATATGTTTAGCCTCCGTTTAATTGTTCAGGAGTATAGGGCTAAAGCCCACTATATGGACCGTCACCGACGTCAGTCATCCTCCAGGCCATTCCGCGCCTGTTTCACCGGCGATCCTCGCCACATATCGACTCTGTCTACCTCTGTTTTGCCCACGTTGAGTGGGGCACCGTTTGGTCATTCCGTAAGCAGGAGCGTTTCATGGAATTCTTAATGGACCCGTCAATCTGGGTGGGATTGCTCACGCTGGTCGTGCTTGAGATTGTTCTCGGCATTGATAACCTGGTGTTTATTGCCATCCTTGCGGACAAACTGCCGCCAAAACAACGTGATAAAGCGCGTCTGATCGGCCTCTCTCTGGCACTGGTCATGCGTCTGGCACTGCTGTCCGTGATCTCGTGGATGGTTACGCTGACGAAGCCGCTTTTTTCCGTCATGGATTTCACTTTCTCCGGCCGTGATTTGATCATGCTGCTCGGGGGGATATTCCTGCTTTTCAAAGCGACGACAGAGCTTCACGAGCGGCTGGAAAATCGCCAGCACGATGATGGACACGGTAAAGGCTATGCCAGTTTTTGGGTCGTGGTACTGCAGATCGTGGTGCTTGATGCGGTCTTCTCACTGGATGCGGTGATCACGGCTGTCGGCATGGTGAACCACCTCCCGGTGATGATGGCTGCGGTGGTTATCGCGATGGCGGTGATGCTGCTGGCGTCTAAGCCACTGACGCGCTTTGTGAATCAGCATCCGACGGTCGTGGTGCTCTGCCTTAGCTTCCTGTTGATGATTGGTCTGAGCCTGGTGGCGGAAGGTTTTGGCTTCCATATACCAAAAGGCTACCTGTACGCAGCCATTGGCTTCTCGATCCTCATCGAGCTGTTTAACCAGATTGCACGACATAACTTTATCAAGCAGCAGTCTACCCAGCCGCTGCGTGCGCGTACGGCTGATGCGATTCTGCGTCTGATGGGCGGTCGCCGTCAGGTCAACGTGCAGAATGACAATGAAAGCCGTAACCCGGTTCCCGTCCCGGAAGGGGCATTTGTGGAAGAAGAGCGCTATATGATTAACGGCGTGCTCTCCCTGGCCTCCCGCTCGCTGCGCGGCATCATGACCCCGCGCGGTGAAATCAGCTGGGTCGATTCCCGCCTGAGCGTTGATGAGATTCGCCAGCAGTTGCTCTCTTCACCGCATAGCCTGTTCCCGGTATGCCGGGGTGAACTGGACGAAATCATCGGCGTGGTGCGTGCGAAAGAGATGCTGGTGGCGCTGGAAGAGGGGATTAACGTCGAAGCCGTCGCCGCCGCATCACCGGCGATTGTGGTGCCGGAAACGCTGGATCCTATCAACCTGCTTGGCGTCCTGCGCCGCGCACGCGGTAGCTTTGTTATTGTCACCAATGAATTTGGTGTGGTGCAGGGTCTGGTGACGCCGCTTGACGTGCTTGAAGCCATTGCCGGTGAATTCCCGGATGCGGATGAAACCCCGGAAATTGTCTCCGACGGTGATGGCTGGCTGGTGAAAGGCACCACCGATTTGCATGCGCTGCAGCACACGCTGGGTCTGGAAAACATCATCAACGATGAAGAGGACATTGCGACCGTGGCTGGGCTGGTTATTGCCGTCAACGGACAAATCCCGCGGACCGGCGATATCATCGAACTGCCTCCGCTGCAGATCACGATAATCGAAGCGAATGACTATCGCGTCGATATGGTGCGCATTGTTAAAGAGCAGTCGGCCCACGACGAAGAAGAGTAACTGAGCCTAGCGTAACGGCATCAGCGGAACGATATGCCCGTTACGCGGTGCTGGCGGAGACGAACTCTCCGCCAGCCATTGCGGAAATTCCCTCAGCGGCATAGGCTGCGCAAACAAAAATCCCTGCAGTACCTCTACCCCGTGATGACGCAAATACCGCGCCTGCTCGGGCGTTTCTACCCCTTCAGCCACCAGCTCAATGCTAAGCCGTTGCCCGAGCGCAATGATGATGTCCGTCACCGTGGAGTTCACGGCATCAGTGCCGATAGCGCTGGTAAAGGACTTATCAATTTTCAGCACGTCCGGATGCAGCTTTTCCAGCCACGAGAGTGAGCTATTGCCGGTGCCAAAATCATCAATGGCCAGCTTCACGCCCTGACGGTGTAACTCTCTTACAATGCGATAATCCACGTCCTGCAGCGCGTCACGCTCCGTCAGCTCCACAATCAGCTGCTGGGTGGGATGCGCGCTGAACCAGTAGCGGTTCAGGTCCTGAATGAGCGTTCCATGCCGGAAATGGCTGGCGGCGGCGTTGATGCCAATGTGGAAGCCGGGCGTTGCCGGAAAATAGCCAATCTGACTCACCGTCTCGTTAATGACGTAACGTGTGAGAGGGATAATCAGGTTGTGCTCTTCGGCGAGCGGAATAAAAACGTCCGGGGAGATCCATCCCTGACGGGGGTTGTTCCAGCGCAGCAGGATCTCCACCCCCACGCATTTCTGCGTGCGGGCATTCAGCAGCGGCTGGCAAAACAGCTCAAATTCACGCGCGGCCAGGCCAAGGTTAATTTCCCAGGTAAAGCTCATGCGGTTCGCGGTCGCAAGCCAGGCGACGTAACCCATCAGCAGACTGAGCATCAGCGCCAGCGGCAGCTGAGAGGGCAAATATATCAACGCCAGCTCGCTGGCTCCCGGGCCACTGACGGTAATGGTGAACGGGAAATGGCTGGATTGCTGGCGCAGAACCCTCTCATCATCGTTTATTGTCAGCGAGTCGGAGACATTTTCACCGTAGCGCAGGTATTTATCCCCCACGGTCAGGGCCACGTCGGTGATAAGCGGGCGCTGTGGCTCCAGCATCAGGCGAGTGATGAGATCGATATTCACAATCTGCATCACACCATCTTCTCCGCTATCAGAAACCGGATACCACTGGATCAGGATCGGGCTTCCCTTAAGCAAGGATTTGTCGGTGGAGAGCACCAGCTTGGTTTCGGCGGAGGGCAGGGCAGGCTGAATCTCTCGCAACGGGACGTCGCGATTGCCGAAAATACTTGAACAGTAAAGGATACCGTCTTTGACCAGTGCAATTGAGCGCACCGTTTGCAGTGAGGCCGCTTGTTTTCGTAACACTAAATGCGCCTGCGAGCAGGGCGCTCCGACCAGTGCCAGCAGCGGGTTGCGCCCTTTTTCCAGCGGCAATAAGACGTTATCCAGCACGTTGACGGAGTGCGCCGCAAAGTTCAGGGTGTTTTGCTGATTTACGTTACGCTGTGAAATAAAGCGTATACCCAGCGTAATGATGAGCGTAAGAAGCGCAACCATCACGCAGACGATGACGCGTTTTCGGCGATACTTTTTTATGATCCTCTGTGCTGTTTGCATGGGAGGCCGCCCAATACGCCTTCAGCACCAAAAGCCGAGGCAACACAGCAAGTGTAGTGGGGAAATATTAAGTCGACGAGAAAGGGATAAAAATTCGCCCATCCGTGGAAGATGGGCGAGAGAGGCGTTGAGGTGAAACGGTTAGTCGCACTGCACCTTTATCGCCAGACCGCCGCGGGAGGTCTCACGATATTTGGCGTTCATGTCTTTACCGGTTTCGTACATGGTCTCGATAACCTTGTCCAGCGAAACGCGTGGCTCGCTGGTACGGCGCATGGCCATACGCGTGGCGTTGATCGCTTTTACCGACGCGATAGCGTTACGTTCAATGCACGGTACCTGCACCTGACCCGCAACCGGATCACAGGTGAGACCGAGGTTATGTTCCATACCGATTTCAGCCGCCACACAGACCTGCTCCGGGCTGGCACCCAGCAGCTCTGCAAGACCGGCCGCGGCCATAGAACAGGCCACGCCCACTTCACCCTGACAGCCCACTTCAGCGCCAGAGATAGACGCATTCATCTTGTACAGCGCACCAATCGCCCCTGCTGCCAGGAAGTAGCGAATGTAGATATCAGGCGTTACGGGTTCAATAAAGTGATCGTAGTAGGCCAGTACCGCCGGAACGATACCGCACGCGCCGTTCGTTGGTGCAGTCACCACCCGGCCACCCGCGGCGTTTTCTTCGTTCACCGCCAGCGCAAACATGTTCACCCAGTCGACCACGTTCATCGGGTCGTTAGAGAATTTGTCTGTGGTGACCAGCATACGGCGCAGCGCAGAGGCGCGACGCGGCACGCGCAGTGGCCCAGGCAGTACGCCTTCGGTGTTCATGCCGCGATCGATACAGGCCTGCATGGTTTGCCACACGTTCGCAAAATAGTCTTCAATCTCTTTTTTGCTGTGCAGCGCCAGTTCGTTCTGCATCACCATGCCGGAAAGTGACAGACCGGTTTCATGGCAGTAGTCCAGCATCTCTTTGGCGGACTTGAACGGGTAAGGTACGTTCACATCACCCGTTGTATCTTTGCCGAAGTGTTCCTCATCAACGATAAAACCACCGCCAATAGAGTAATAGGTTTTGCTGTAGATCACTTTGTCGCCGTTAAAGGCGTGGATCTGCATACCGTTTTCATGCAGGGAGAGGTTATCGCTACGAAAACGCATGCCGTCATCATGCGGGAAATCCACTTCATGCTGACCGTTTGCCAGCAGCAGGCGGCCGCGCGTTTCCACGTCGCGGATAAATGCCGGAATGGCATCAATATCTACGGTATCCGGCATATTGCCCGCCAGACCCATAATAATGGCGATATCGGTGTGGTGGCCTTTACCCGTTAATGACAGTGAGCCGTAAACATCCACGGCGACACGGGTAACGCTTTCCAGTAATCCTTTTTCGACCAGATCATCGACGAACTGTTTACCGGCCTTCATCGGGCCAACAGTATGGGAAGACGAAGGGCCAATTCCCACTTTGAACATGTCGAATATACTAATCACTTTCACACTCCTGACAGGGTTACCGGGGTTCCAGTAACGATGTTATAACTGCGCATAGTGTAAGAGGGAAGACCGACCTCGGCTTAACTATTCACATGAATTAAACTAATGGTTAACGATGGTTTTGCTAATAGCGCGACGCCGATCGCAAACCTGGCAGAAGAGGGTGGAATGTAAAGTATAGTCAAGGCTTCAGGCCGATTTGCAGCGCCAGTTCACGAATGATGCCCGCCGTCATGCCCCAGACAAAATAATGCTGATACCAGGACAACCACACCCGGTGCGCATGACCCCGACGCTGGATATCCAGCGGATGATAACGCCCGAGCCGAAGGGCCTCTTCCAGCGGCATCTCAAACACCGCAGACACTTCATCGACGCTGGCGTGATATTGCAGATCCGGCGGGATAATGCCGACCACCGGTGTGACCTGAAAACCGGTCACGCTGTCGACCGGCGGCAGCACGCCAATGATCTCAACAGCTTCAGGCGGAATGGCGACCTCTTCCTGGGCTTCGCGCAGCGCGGCGGCAATCAGCGAGGCGTCAGAACTGTCCACGGCACCACCCGGAAAGGCGACCTGACCGGCGTGCTTACGTAAATGTGGCGAACGCTGGGTGAGCAGCAGACCCGGCTGCTCACGACGGACCACCGGGATCAACACCGCTGCCTGACGTTGATTGAGGGCTTCGCGGCTCACGTTGGGCCGCAAAAGCTGAAAGCGCGACAGAAAATCATCCAGCGTCAGGTTCTCTTTTTCCACCCGTCATTACTCCAGTTGTTTCAGGATACGGTTAACTTTATCAAAGGTTTCCTGATATTCCGCATCGACCTGGCTATCAGCAACAATTCCGCCCCCTGCGGAACAGTACAGATTCCCGTTACAGGCGGTCAGCGTTCGAATGGTGATGCTGGTATCCAGCGTACCGCAGAGACTGATATAGCCAATGCTGCCGCACCAGGCGTTTCGACGATGCGGTTCCAGCTCATCGATTATTTCCATTGCCCGCACTTTAGGCGCGCCGGTTATCGAGCCCCCCGGGAACGCGGCGCGAAGCAGATCGCAGGCCGTGCGCGAGGCGGGCAGTTGCGCGGTAATGGTGCTGACCAGGTGATGCACCGCGGGGAACGGCTCGACGACAAACAGTTCAGGGACACGCACGCTTCCCGGTACGGCGACCCGGCCAATGTCGTTACGCATGAGGTCGACAATCATCAGGTTTTCAGCGCGATCTTTTAACGAGGCCGCCAGTTTTTCCGCCTGCTGGCGGTCGGCAACAGGATCGGCCAGCCGGGGAAGCGTGCCTTTAATCGGTCGCGTCTGAATAGTGCCATCGGCAAGATGAATAAAACGCTCGGGCGAGAGGCTCAGGATAGCGCCCTGTTCCAGGCGCAGAAATGCACTGAACGGTGCCCGGTTACTGGCGTTGAGGCGGGTAAATGCCTGCCACTCATCGCCTTCACAGGTTGCCTGAAAACGCTGGGCAAGGTTGACCTGATAGCAATCACCGCTCTGCAGATACCCCTGAACCCGCTCAAACTTCGCGGCGTACTCCCGCGCGGTCATGTTGGCGCGCCACGCAGAGGTCAGGTGGAAATCCGCTGTTGCGACGGGGACCTGTGCCTCAAGCCAGGCAAGCCGGGCGGACACGTCCTGATGGCTGAGCAGAGAGACCGCCTGCTTGTGGTGATCGACGATTATTGCCCAGTCGTAAAGCCCCACCGCCATATCCGGCAGCGGAATGTCGTCCTGCGCAGTCTCCGGCAAGGTTTCGAAGCGGCGACCTAAATCATAGCCGAACAAGCCCAGCGCACCTCCCTGGAAGGGAAGGTCGGGATTTTGCGGAACGGTTAAGCTCAGCGCGTCCAGCGCCTGCTGAAGTAATGACAGCGGATCGTCCGTTGACTGCGTTTCGCCCGTCGTAGTCACATTCCCTTGTGTTATCAGGGTCTGCAGAGGGTCGGCAACCAGAATATCAAAGCGGCTATAGGGATGATCCGCATAACCGGAGTGCAGCAACATCGCAAAAGGAAGATGGCTGAGGCGGGCAAACCAGAATTCCGCGGCGTCTGAACGCCAGGGTAACGAAATGACTGTAGGGGGTAACGGGTTCATGTGTGGCATACTACCGGGCAGCGTGAAATAATTAGCGCGGATAATTTAGCAGGAGTTGACAATGTTTGCAGGTTTACCTTCTCTGAGCCATGACCAGCAGCAGAAAGCGGTTGAGCGTATTCAGGAACTGATGTCCCAGGGGATGAGCAGCGGACAGGCGATCACGCAAGTTGCTAATGAACTTCGCGCCACCCACACCGGCGAGCGGATCGTGGCGCGTTTTGAGGATGATGAAGAGGAGTAATCCGGCTTAAACCGCCGCGATAATCTTAATTTCGACTTTGTATTCCGGCTTCATCAGCGTCGCCTGTACGGTACACCGTACGGGCGCATGTCCCGCCACAACCCAGGCATCCCAGGCTTTATTCATCGCCGCAAAATCGTCTTTACTGGCAAGAAAAATGGTCGCATCCAGAATGCGTGATTTGTCGCTGCCTTGCTTTTCCAGCACGGCGTCAATCTGCGCCAGCGTATTCGCCGTCTGTTCAAAGGCATCTGCGTCGAGATTTTCCGGTACACCGGTGTAGTAGAGCGTCTGGTTATGGATGACCACATCAGACCAGCGTGTTTCGGCATCAATGCGCACAATTGTCATAAACGTTTCCTCGTTATTTTCATGTCAGTCGGCAAGACTGCCATATTGTGTTCCCCTCGTCACTATTTGGGGTGGCACTGGAGAGGATGGGCTGACATAATCCCTGTGCAAAAATACAGTGAGAGAGCAACGTGGCAGACGATTTTTCCCCAGAAGGTCAGTTAGCACAGGCGATTCCCGGTTTTAAACCGCGTGAACCCCAGCGGCAGATGGCGCATGCCGTGGCCCGCGCAATCGACACCGCGCAGCCGCTGGTGGTGGAAGCCGGTACCGGCACGGGCAAAACCTATGCCTACCTGGCGCCAGCGCTGCGGGCTAAAAAGAAAGTGATCATCTCCACCGGGTCTAAAGCGCTGCAGGACCAGCTTTACAGCCGCGATCTGCCCACGGTCGCCAACGCCCTGAAGTATAAAGGCCGCCTGGCGTTGCTGAAAGGCCGCTCCAACTACCTCTGCCTTGAACGGCTTGAGCAGCAGGCGCTGGCGGGCGGTGATCTGCCGGTGCAGACGCTCAGCGATGTCATTATTCTTCGCGCCTGGGCCAATCAGACGGAGGAGGGGGATATCAGCACCTGCGCGAGCGTGCCGGAAGACTCTCCCGCCTGGCCGCTGGTCACCAGTACCAACGACAACTGCCTGGGGAGCGACTGCCCGCTGTATAAAGATTGTTTTGTGGTGAAAGCGCGTAAAACCGCCATGGATGCGGATGTCGTGGTGGTCAACCACCATCTCTTCCTTGCCGATATGGTGGTTAAAGATAGCGGCTTTGGCGAACTGATCCCGGAAGCGGACGTGATGATCTTCGATGAAGCCCACCAGCTTCCTGACATCGCCAGCCAGTATTTTGGCCAGTCGCTCTCCAGCCGCCAGCTGCAGGACTTAGCGAAAGATTTCACCATTGCCTACCGCACCGAGTTAAAAGATACCCAACAGCTGCAGAAGTGTGCTGACCGCCTGGCGCAAAGTGCGCAGGATTTTCGCCTGCAACTGGGTGAGCCGGGCTATCGCGGTAATCTGCGTGAGCTGCTGGCAGACAAAAATATCCAGCGCGCGCTGTTGCTGCTCGATGATGCCCTTGAGCTTTGTTACGACGTGGCGAAACTATCGCTCGGCCGTTCCGCACTGCTGGATGCCGCCTTTGAGCGCGCCACGCTCTATCGGGCACGCCTCAAACGGCTGAAAGAGATAAACCAGCCGGGGTTCAGTTACTGGTATGAATGCACCTCCCGCCATTTCACGCTGGCCCTGACGCCGCTGACGGTGGCGGATAAATTCAAAGAGGTGATGGCGCAAAAACCGGGAAGCTGGATCTTCACGTCGGCAACCCTTTCGGTGAATGACGATCTACACCACTTTACCGGGCGTCTGGGGATTGAGGAGGCGGAGTCGCTGCTGCTGCCCAGCCCGTTTGATTATGAAAAACAGGCGTTGCTCTGCGTTCCGCGTAATCTGCCTCTGCCTAACCAGCCCGGCGCGGCGCGCCTGCTGGCGGCAATGCTCAGGCCGATGATCGAGGCCAACAACGGCCGCTGTTTTATGCTCTGCACCTCCCACGCGATGATGCGCGATCTGGCGGAGCAGTTCCGCGCCACCATGACTTTGCCGGTTCTGCTTCAGGGCGAGACCAGCAAAGGGCAACTGTTACAGCAGTTTGTCAGTGCCGGTAACGCCCTGCTGGTAGCCACCAGCAGCTTCTGGGAAGGGGTGGACGTGCGGGGAGATACCCTGTCGCTGGTGATCATCGATAAACTGCCGTTTACCTCACCGGACGATCCGCTGCTGAAGGCACGTATGGAAGACTGCCGTTTGCGCGGCGGCGATCCTTTTGATGAGGTCCAGCTACCGGACGCGGTGATCACCCTTAAACAAGGGGTAGGGCGCCTGATTCGCGACACAGACGACCGCGGCGTGCTGGTTATATGCGATAACCGGCTGGTGATGCGCCCTTACGGTGCGACCTTCCTTGCCAGCTTGCCGCCCGCGCCGCGCACGCGGGACATTAAACGCGCGGTTCGCTTCCTGGCAAACCCAACGGCGGAGTAATTTGCCCGTGAGTATGCTAAGATGCGCGCCATTTTGTGACTGACCATTGCGAGAGCGCGACGACTGATGCGAATTCTGGCTATTGATACCGCGACAGAGGCCTGTTCTGTTGCTCTGTTGAACGACGGTGCTATCTCTGCTCATTTCGAAGAGTGCCCACGAGAACACACCCAACGCATTCTGCCTCTGGTTAAAGAGATTTTAACCCGGGGCAACACCACCTTAACCGACCTCGACGCACTGGCCTTTGGCCGTGGCCCCGGCAGCTTTACGGGCGTACGCATTGGAATTGGCATTGCGCAGGGGCTGGCGCTGGGCGCAGAACTGCCGATGATCGGTGTTTCCACGCTGGCAACCATGGCGCAGGGCGCATGGCGTATGACCGGGGCAACGCGCGTTCTGGCGGCCATTGACGCCCGAATGGGAGAAGTTTACTGGGCAGAATACACCCGCGATGAAAATGGCATCTGGCACGGTGAAGAGACCGAGGCTGTCCTCAAGCCGGAAGCGGTGACCGAGCGGCTGAAACAGCTGTCCGGCGAGTGGGCGACAGTAGGCACCGGCTGGCCGGCATGGCCAGAGATGGCTAACGGCACCGGGATCACGCTGACAGACGGCAACATGCTTCTGCCCGCCGCAGAGGATATGCTTCCCATCGCCTGTCAACTGCTTGAGGCGGGCAAAACCGTGGCCGTTGAACATGCGGAGCCGGTTTATTTGCGAAACACCGTCGCGTGGAAGAAACTTCCGGGCCGGGAATGAATCTCAGTAACAGGAACTGAGAAAAAGGAGTCGCATCATGGCGGTTCAGACTAAAGTTGTACGCCTTTTTATGGCAGGCGCAGTGGCCATAGCACTGAGCGGATGCGTTTCCGTTCCTGATGCGATTAAGGGCAGCAGCCCCACGCCACAGCAGGATCTGGTTCGTGTGATGAATGCGCCTGAGCTTTACGTCGGTCAGGAAGCGCGCTTTGGCGGCAAGGTTATCGAGGTGCAAAACCAGCAGGGGAAAACCCGTCTGGAGATTGCCACCGTTCCGCTGGATAGCGGTGCGCGGCCCATCCTTGGCGAACCTTCCCGTGGGCGTATTTATGCCGACGTTGGCGGTTTTCTCGACCCGGTCGATTTTCGCGGACAGCTGGTCACCGTCGTCGGCCCGATTACCGGTTCGGTAGAGGGCAAAGTCGGCAACACACCGTATAAATTTATGACCATGCAGGTCAACGGGTATAAGCGCTGGCGGCTGACACAGCAGGTCATCATGCCACCTCAGCCGATGGATCCGTGGATGTGGGGTCCACATCCTTATCGGTATGGCTACCCGGGCTGGGGCTGGTATAACCCGGGGCCTGCACAGGTTCAGACAATCGTTACTGAGTAACTCCCTGTAATTGTTAGAAAAGAGACAGCGGCTCAGCCGCTGTCTCTGTTTTTTACGAATAAAACGAAAAAAAAGAGTGACGCGCTTCGCAACCTTAAATCTGAACAATTAATAAACTGGTACGCTGAGTTAATATAATGTTAACAAACTGTTTATTATCGGGGTTGTGATGACGACGAACACTCATTTCAGAGGTGATGCATTGAAGAAGGTTTGGCTTAACCGTTATCCCGCAGATGTTCCTGCCGAGATCAATCCTGACCGTTATCAATCCCTGGTTGAATTGTTTGAACACTCGGTGAGGCGTTACGCAGACCAGCCTGCTTTTGTGAATATGGGCGAGGTCATGACGTTCCGTAAACTTGAGGAGCGTAGTCGGGCGTTCGCCGCCTATCTGCAGGAAGGGCTGGGGCTGCAAAAAGGGGATCGCGTCGCGCTGATGATGCCGAACCTGCTGCAATACCCGGTGGCGCTGTTCGGTGTCCTGCGTGCCGGGATGATTGTTGTCAACGTTAACCCGCTGTATACGCCGCGGGAGCTGGAGCATCAGCTCAACGACAGCGGTGCCGCCGCCATTGTGATTGTCTCTAACTTTGCCCACACGCTGGAAAAAGTGGTCGACAAAACCCAGGTCAAACACGTCATCCTGACGCGTATGGGGGATCAACTCTCTACCGCCAAAGGGACACTGGTTAACTTTGTCGTCAAATACATCAAACGTCTGGTGCCGAAATACCACCTGCCGGACGCGATCTCCTTCCGCAGTGCGCTGCAGGCGGGCTACCGCATGCAATACGTTAAACCGGAAGTGGTATCAGAAGACCTCGCGTTTCTGCAGTACACCGGCGGCACAACGGGTGTGGCTAAAGGCGCCATGCTGACCCACCGTAACATGCTGGCAAACCTTGAGCAGGTGAATGCCACCTACGGACCGTTGCTGCACCACGGAAAAGAGCTGGTGATCACCGCGCTTCCGCTTTATCACATCTTCGCGCTGACCATGAACTGTCTGCTGTTTATTGAGCTGGGCGGTCAAAACGTATTGATCACGAACCCGCGCGATATTCCGGGGCTGGTGAAAGAGCTGGCGAAATATCCGTTCACCGCCATGACCGGGGTGAATACGCTGTTTAACGCGCTGCTCAACAACAAAGAGTTCCAGAAGCTCGATTTCTCCACACTGCACCTCTCTGCGGGTGGCGGTATGCCGGTTCAACAGGCCGTTGCCGAACGCTGGATGAAACTGACGGGTCAGTATTTACTGGAAGGCTATGGCCTGACGGAGTGCGCCCCGCTGGTCAGTGTGAACCCGCACGATATCGACTATCACAGCGGAAGCATTGGCCTGCCGGTTCCGTCGACGGAAGCCAAACTGGTTGATGATGACGATAACGACGTGGCGCCAGGTGAACCGGGCGAACTCTGTGTCAAAGGGCCGCAGGTGATGCTGGGCTACTGGCAACGTCCTGACGCGACCGATGAAATTATCAAAGACGGTTGGCTGCACACAGGTGATATCGCCGTGATGGATGAAGAGGGCTTCCTGCGTATCGTCGATCGTAAGAAAGACATGATTCTGGTTTCCGGTTTCAACGTCTACCCGAATGAAATCGAAGATGTGGTGATGCAGCACAGCGGCGTGCTCGAAGTGGCTGCCGTAGGCGTCCCTTCCGGGAGCAGCGGTGAGGCGGTGAAGATTTTTGTGGTCAAAAAAGATCCTTCTCTTACGGAGGAGGCGCTGATCACCTTCTGTCGTCGTCAGCTGACCGGCTACAAGGTGCCGAAGCTGGTTGAGTTTCGCGAGGAACTGCCGAAATCGAATGTCGGAAAGATATTACGACGAGAATTACGTGACGAAGCCCGTGGCAAAGTAGACAATAAGGCCTGAGCTTCACGCTAATCGCCCAGACGCCGGTTAAGCCGGCGTTTTTTATGGGCGCAAACAAAAGAGAATCCGTTTTGAATTACCAGATGATCACGACCAACGACGAGCTGGCTTCGCTGTGCGAAGTGACGCGCGACTTTCCTGCCATTGCCCTGGATACCGAGTTTGTCCGCACCCGGACCTACTATCCGCAGCTGGGGTTGATTCAGATGTACGACGGTAAACACGTGTCGCTGATCGACCCGCTCGGCATTACCGACTGGACGCCGATGCGTGACCTGCTGCTCGATACTGCGGTAACGAAATACCTGCACGCAGGCAGTGAAGATCTGGAAGTCTTTCTGAATACTTTTGGCGTCATGCCACAACCGTTGATAGATACACAGATCCTCGCGGCCTTCAGTAATCGACCGCTCTCATGGGGCTTTGCCGCCATGGTTGAGGAGTATACGGGCCTGACGCTGGATAAAAGCGAATCCCGCACCGACTGGCTGGCACGCCCATTAACCGAGCGTCAACTGGAATACGCGGCGGCAGACGTGTTTTACCTCCTGCCGATTGCTGGCCAGCTGATGAAAGAAGCGGAAGCGTCAGGCTGGTTGCCCGCCGCGCTGGATGAGTGCCGAATGACGCAGCAGCGTCGTCAGGAAGTGGTTGATCCGAAAGAGGCCTGGCGCGATATCAGTAACGCCTGGCAGCTGCGTACGCGTCAGCTGGCGTGTCTGCAGCTGTTAGCGGACTGGCGTTTGCGTAAAGCACGCGAGCGCGATCTGGCCGTTAACTTTGTGGTACGCGAAGAACACCTCTGGGCGGTCGCGCGGTATATGCCGGGCAGCATGGGCGAACTGGACAGCATCGGGCTTTCCGGCAGCGAGATCCGTTTCCACGGTAAAACCCTGCTTGCGCTGGTGGCAAAAGCGCAGGAAATGCCGGACGAAGCACTGCCGGAGCCACTGCTGAATCTGATGGATATGCCGGGCTATCGCAAGGCGTTCAAGGATATCAAAGCGCTGGTGCAGGACGTCGCGACGCAAAGCAAACTGGGCGCGGAACTGCTGGCGTCACGCCGTCAGATTAACCAGCTGCTGAACTGGCACTGGAAGCTGAAACCTCAGAATGGTTTGCCGGAAATGATGGCGGGCTGGCGCGGGGAATTGATGGCCGATCGCCTGAATACGGTGCTGGAAGGTTATCCGCGATAATGAAAATGCCGGGTCATGCTGACATGCCCGGCACATTTCCCCGGCGGCATACGCTTACCGGGGATACACAATCCCGAACTACGGACGTGACTCTTCGGCTTCCGGGAGCGTAACGTTCAGCTCCAGAATCGAAATATCCCCGTCTTTTTGCTCCAGCTGCACCGTGACCATCTCCGGGTCAATCTGCACATACTTACAGATCACTTCCAGGATGTCCTTACGCAGCTGCGGCAGGTAGTGTGGCTCGGCGTCACTACGACGACGCTCCGCAACGATGATTTGCAGTCGTTCTTTTGCGATGTTGGCGGTGTTCTTTTTCCGCGAGAGAAAAAAGTCCAGTAATGCCATAACTTATCCTCCGAACAGGCGTTTGAGGAAACCTTTCTTCTCTTCTTCAATGAAGCGGAAAGGACGTTCTTCTCCCAGCAGACGGTCAACGGTATCCGCGTACGCTTTACCTGCATCTGCCATTGTATCCAGGATCACTGGCTCGCCCTGGTTAGAGGCGCGCAATACGGATTGATCTTCCGGGATCACACCGACCAGTTTGATGCGCAGGATCTCCAGCACGTCTTCCATGCTAAGCATGTCACCTTTGTTCACGCGACCCGGGTTATAGCGGGTCAGCAGCAGGTGCTCTTTAATGGGTTCTTCGCCATTTTCCGCACGACGCGATTTGGAGGCGAGGATCCCCAGAATACGGTCCGAGTCACGCACGGATGAGACTTCAGGGTTAGTGGTGATGATGGCTTCATCAGCGAAGTAGAGTGCCATCAGGGCGCCCGTTTCGATGCCGGCAGGGGAGTCACAGACAACGAAGTCAAACTCCATTTTTTTCAGCTCATCGAGCACCTTTTCCACGCCTTCGCGGGTCAGGGCGTCTTTATCACGCGTCTGAGAAGCCGGAAGGATGTAGAGGTTTTCGGTGCGCTTGTCTTTAATCAGCGCCTGGTTCAGTGTGGCGTCGCCCTGAATGACGTTCACGAAGTCATAGACCACGCGACGTTCACATCCCATGATCAGGTCGAGGTTACGCAGACCGATATCGAAATCGATAACGACGGTTTTCTTTCCCTTCTGGGCCAAACCAGTAGCGATGGCCGCGCTGGAGGTGGTCTTGCCAACGCCTCCTTTACCCGAAGTAACAACAATAATGCGTGCCATAGAAATTCCTTGTTAAAAAGGGATCAATTCAACGGTTGAACGGTCAACGCGTCGTCTGCCAGTCGCAGACGAGCCGCTTTGCCATAAAATTCGGCTGGGATCTTGTCGCTCAGCCAATATTCACCTGCGATGGACACCAGTTCCGCCGTCAGATGAGTACAAAATATTTGCGCATCCCTGTCACCACTTGCACCCGCGAGCGCACGCCCACGCATCATACCGTATACGTGAATATTGCCATCTGCAATCAGCTCTGCGCCAGCGCTGACGTGGCTTGTAACAATCAGATCACAGTTTGGTGCATAAATGCGCTGACCGGAACGAACCGGCACATCAATCAATCGCGTTTTTGTGACAGGTGTAACGTTTTGCACCGGAGGAGGAGGCGTTTGGACTGCCGCAGGGGCAGGACGCGCGGCTTTTTCTTTGCCTTCGGTCAGAATGGGCAGACCCGCACGGTCAATTTCTGCTTTTAGCTCAGCATCTTTGCAGCCGCTGATACCGACGATACGCAGCCCGGTCGCGGCCACGGCTTGCTGGAGAAGTTTCCAGTTAACCGGTGCATCCAGACCACTGACATTCACGACGACGGGGGCATGTTTCAGAAAAGCGGGAGCCTGCGCAATTTTGTCTTCTAACGCCTGACGAATAACCTCGGGTTTTGCATCATGCAAATGTACCACTGATAAGGTGAAGCTACTGCCTTTAAGCTCGATTGGCGTGTTTGACATCCTGGCCTTACTCAATTTGCTATTAACCGCAACACCGCCGTTGCGATATTCCGAAGAGTATCAGGCATGTTATAGTCAGGAGTATATTGAGGCAAGCAACCACCCATTAATTCAGAGTAAAAACATGTTTTGTGTGATCTACAGAAGTACAAGTCGTGACCAGACCTATCTTTATGTCGAAAAGAAAGACGATTTTTCGCGCGTACCTGAAGAATTAATGAAGAACTTTGGCCGACCTCAGCTGGCGATGCTGCTGCCGCTGGATGGCCGTAAGAAACTGGTCAACGCCGATCTGGAAAAAGTGAAAACCGCATTAGCGGAGCAAGGCTATTATTTACAGCTCCCGCCACCACCCGAGAATTTATTAAAACAGCATCTTGAGGTGAACGGGAAAAAATAGTCCCGGCTGTTTTCGGGGTTAACACATCAACCGTTTAGGGGTCGTACATGTATCAACATCATAACTGGCAAGGTGCATTACTGGATTATCCCGTCAGCAAAGTGGTCTGCGTAGGCAGTAACTATGCCAAACATATTCAGGAGATGGGCAGCGCGACGCCAGACGAGCCGGTTCTGTTCATCAAACCAGAAACCGCGCTGTGCGACATTCGCCAGCCGCTGGCGCTGCCGCAGGGGTTGGGGTCGGTGCATCATGAAGTGGAACTGGCCGTGCTGATTGGCGCGACGCTGCGTCAGGCCTCCGAAGAGCATGTGCAAAAGGCGATTGCCGGATACGGTGTCGCGCTCGACCTGACCCTGCGTGATGTTCAGGGCAAAATGAAGAAAGCGGGGCAGCCGTGGGAAAAGGCCAAAGGGTTTGATAACGCTTGCCCGATCTCCGGTTTTATTCCGGTAAGTGAATTTACCGACGATCCGCAGAACACCCCGCTTAGCCTGAAGGTTAACGGCGAGATCCGCCAGCAGGGCACCACGGCAGATATGATCCATAAAATTGTGCCGCTGATTGCCTACATGAGCCGTTTCTTTACCCTGAAACCGGGCGATGTGATCCTCACCGGTACGCCAGAAGGTGTCGGCCCGTTGCAGGCCGGTGACGAACTGGACGTCAGTTTTAACGGCCTGTCACTGAAAACTCGCGTGCTGTAAAAGCATCTTGCCGCCTGAAGAGGGCGGCAAAACTTGCAACAACGTGCCAGACTCGTTATAAGGTGCGCTCTCTTTTGACGTGTGGACATCCTGATGAACAACATTCCTTTCTGGCAAAGCAAAACTCTCGACCAAATGACAGACGTGGAGTGGGAATCGTTGTGTGACGGTTGCGGGCAGTGCTGCCTGCATAAACTGATGGATGAAGATTCGGACGAAATCTATTTCACCAACGTTGCCTGCAAGCAGCTGAACATCAAAACCTGCCAGTGTCGCAACTATGAGCGTCGCTTCGAGTACGAGCCGGATTGCATCAAGCTAACCCGTGAGAACCTGCCCACCTTCGAATGGCTGCCGCATACCTGCGCCTATCGTCTGCTGGCGGAAGGCAAAGACCTGCCAAAATGGCACCCGCTGCTGACGGGCTCCAAAGCGGCGATGCACGGTGAACGCATCTCTGTGCGTCATATTGCGGTGAAAGAGTCAGAGGTACAGGACTGGGAAGATCACATCATGAATCATCCCAACCGTGGATAAGAAAAAACCCGCCGAGGCGGGTTTTTTTTACCTGCCAAACAGGTCGCGTTTCTTGGGTTTGAACGGTTGTGCGATGAGCACCAGCAGCGCCACAATGAAGTAGGCCACAAAAATCCCCACCAGCCACTGCGGCATCTCAAGGCTCAGGAATTCCCACTGGCGCACAGAGCAGTCACCGGAAGCAACAAACACCTGCGGCAGCCACTTATCAAGCGGCAGCCAGCTCGGGAAGCGGGCGGCGAAATCACAGGTCATAAAAGGTGACGGATGCAGCTGCATCATGGTGTGCTGCCAGGAGAGCTCAATACCTTTCCAGGCGCTGTACAGCCAGATGGCAATTGCGGCATAGCGTAACGGCGATTTAGGGGCAATCGCGCCCACCAGACCCGCACCCATAATGCCGAACAATGCACAGCGTTCGTAAATACAGAGTACGCAAGGCTGAAGTCCCATCACATGCTGGAACCACAGCGCGACCATTTCCAGCGCAAAGGCGGTCAGGGCCATTAACAACCACGCTCCGCGACCGCGAGAGCACTGGTTTAAAAATCTCAACATAATCATTTCCCTGGAACATGCTTAGAAAGCGCAGTGTAAACGAATTCGTTTTTCGCGCCACCTGTACCTGACGAAATAAAACGTAATTGGATGTTTATCGTGCGAAAAGGTAAACGGGCAGCAAGCTGCCCGATATATCAGGTTTACTGCGCGGCAAGTATACCCGCTTGTATCAACCATTGCGTACAGGGAATAAGGGTAATTTTGACGCAAAGCAATCCTACAAGCGTGAGCACCAGCGTATAGGGAAGCGCCATCCAGACCATTCGCCCATAAGAAAGACGTATGAGTGGAGCCAGCGCAGAGGTCAGCAGGAACAGGAACGCCGCCTGACCGTTGGGCGTCGCCACCGACGGCAGGTTGGTCCCGGTGTTAATTGCCACCGCCAGCAGTTCGAACTGTCCGGCGCTGATGACGCCTTGCTCCATGGCCGTTTTGGCCTCGTTGATGTAGACCGTGCCAACAAACACGTTATCCGAGATAGACGACAGCAGCCCGTTAAACAGATAAAACAGCGAAAGCTGAGCATCCGGTGCCGCCTGCAAGACAAAGGTAATGATCGGCGCGAAAAGCTTCTGGTCGATGATCACCGCGACGACCGCAAAAAAGACGGCCAGCAGGGCGGTAAAGGGCAGGGCTTCCGTAAAGGCTTTGCCAATCGCATGCTCATCCGTCACGCCGGTAAAACTGGTGGCGAGAATAATCACCGACAGGCCAATTAAACCGACTTCGGCAAGATGAAACGCCAGCGCGGCGATAAGCCAGACGCCAATGACGCCCTGTGCAATAAGACGCAGCGTCTCCTGACGCGTCCGCTGGCTACGGCTTTGCTGGTCGAATTTCTGCAGCTCCTGACGCACGGGTGCCGGAATATGCGCGCCATAGCCAAAGAGGCTGAATTTCTCCACCACCACACAGGTCGCCAGACCGCACACCAGAACCGGTATGCTCACCGGTGCCATTCGCAGGAAGAAATCACCGAAATGCCAGCCCGCAGCTTTAGCAATAATCAGGTTTTGCGGTTCACCCACCATCGTCATCACGCCGCCCAGGGCGGTCCCGACGCCGGCATGCATCATCAGGCTGCGCAGGAAGGCGCGGAACTGTTCCAGCACCTCGCGGTGGTCATTATCGACCTGGCTGTCATCAAGCAGGTCATCGCCGGGACGTGAAGAGGCCACCCGGTGATAAATACCATAAAACCCGACCGCGACGCTTATCACCACGGCGACCACCGTCAGCGCATCCAGGAAGGCTGAAAGAAATGCCGCAGCCACGCAGAAAGCCAGCGACAGGAGCGTTTTTGAAGGAATGCTCAGCAGCAGGCGGGTAAAAATAAACAGCAGCAGCTGTTTCATAAAGTAGATACCGGCCACCATAAACATCAGCAGCAGAAGCACTTCAAGGTTTGAGGCCAGTTCTGCTTTTACATGCTCGGCGCTGGTCATCCCAATGACAACCGCTTCAATGGCCAGCAAACCGCCAGGCAGCAGGGGATAGCACTTCAGCGCCATGGCCAGGGTGAAGATAAACTCCGCGACCAGCAGCCACCCGGCAATAAACGGGTGCACAATAAAGATGAGAGGATTAACAACCAGGAACACCAGAAGTATCAGCTTGTACCAGTCGGGAGACTGGCCTAAAAAATTGCGCCACAACGCGCGCCCAAAAGAAATTTCCACGACAGACGTTCTTCCCCGTGAAGTAAAACAAAACATCAGTATACGCAAAAATCACGGTCTGGAGGGGGATTCGGCTGCAATGTAAATTTCATAAAAATGAAACGGCGATCCCTCTTTTCTCTCACTGCTGCGCTATCTGCCTCTGCGAGCCTCTGGTATGATGAGTGCAATTTGCTAAAGCTGTGTAATGGAAATCTCACTATGGTCATTAAGGCGCAGAGCCCGGCGGGTTTCGCGGAAGAGTACATCATTGAAAGCATCTGGAATAATCGTTTCCCTGCAGGGTCCATTCTTCCGGCTGAACGCGAACTCTCTGAACTGATTGGCGTCACTCGCACCACGCTTCGGGAAGTGCTCCAGCGACTGGCGCGTGATGGGTGGTTGACGATTCAGCATGGCAAGCCAACAAAAGTAAACAATTTCTGGGAAACCTCCGGGCTGAATATTCTTGAAACGCTGGCGCGCCTCGATCATGAAAGCGTGCCGCAGCTGATTGATAATCTGCTCTCCGTGCGTACCAATATCGCTACCATCTTTATTCGTACGGCTTTCCGTCAGCACCCGGAAGATGCGCTCCAGGTTCTGGCCAGTGCCAACCAGGTGGAAGATCATGCGGATGCGTTTGCCACCCTTGATTACAACATCTTCCGCGGCCTGGCGTTTGCCTCCGGTAACCCGATTTACGGCCTCATCCTTAACGGCATGAAAGGGCTCTATACCCGTATCGGTCGTCACTACTTTGCCAATCCGGAAGCCCGCAGTCTGGCGCTGGGCTTTTACCACAAGCTGAGCGAGCTCTGTTCCACCGGTCAGCACGATCAGGTGTATGAAACTGTGCGCCGCTACGGCCGCGACTCCGGTGAAATCTGGCACCGGATGCAAAAAACGCTGCCGGGTGACCTGGCCATCCAGACCCGCTAAAAGAAAAAACCTCTCAGTTGAGAGGTTTTTTTTCGCCCTGACGCGGGCGTTTCGGTTCAGGCAGGCACTACAGCGTATTCATCCGCGTCGGGCAGCGCTCCAGCAGCTCCACGCTACCGTCTTCATTCTGCTGCTCCAGCAGCACGTCAAAGCCCCACAGGCGATGCACATGCTTCAGCACCTCTTTGCGCCCTTTATCCAGCGGGGCACGGTTGTGCGGGATGTAGCGCAGCGTCAGAGAGCGGTCACCGCGGAGATCCACGTTCCATACCTGAATATTGGGTTCAAGATTGCTCAGGTTGTACTGGGAAGAGAGGCGAGAGCGGATCTCCCGGTATCCCTCTTCGTTATGAATCGCTGAAATTTCCAGGAAGTTGTTACGGTCATCATCCAGCACGGTGAAGAAGCGGAAATCGCGCATGATCTTCGGCGACATAAACTGGCTAATAAAGCTCTCATCCTTGAAATCGCGCATCGCAAAATGCAGCGTTTCCAGCCAGTCCGAACCGGCAATATCCGGGAACCAGTATTTGTCCTCTTCCGTTGGCGACTGGCAGATACGTTTGATGTCCTGGAACATCGCAAAGCCGAGGGCATACGGGTTGATGCCGCTGTACCACGGGCTGTTGTAAGGCGGCTGGAACACCACGTTGGTATGGCTGTGGAGGAACTCCATCATAAACCGCTCGGTAACTTTCCCCTCGTCATACAGATGGTTGAGGATGGTGTAATGCCAGAATGTCGCCCAGCCTTCGTTCATCACCTGCGTCTGTTTTTGCGGATAGAAGTACTGGCTGACCTTACGCACAATGCGCAGGATCTCACGCTGCCATGACTCCAGCAGCGGCGCATTCTTCTCCATAAAGTAGAGCAGGTTTTCCTGTGGCTCAGACGGGTAGCGGCGCGCCTCAGCGACAGCTTTCTCTTCTTCACGCTTAGGCAAGGTGCGCCACAGCATATTCACCTGGCTTTGCAGATACTCCTCGCGGCTTTTCTGCCGGGCTTTCTCCTCCTGCAGGGAAATTTTCTGCGGCCGTTTGTAACGGTCTACGCCGTAGTTCATCAGCGCATGGCAGGAGTCGAGCAGTTTCTCCACTTCATCGACGCCGTAGCGCTCTTCGCAGTCGGTAATGTATTTACGGGCGAAGATCAGGTAATCGACGATCGAGCTGGCGTCCGTCCAGCTGCGGAAAAGATAGTTATTCTTGAAGAAAGAGTTGTGCCCGTAGCAGGCATGCGCCATCACCAGCGCCTGCATGGTAATGGTGTTCTCTTCCATCAGGTAAGCGATACACGGGTTGGAGTTGATGACGATTTCATACGCCAGCCCCTGCTGGCCGTGTTTATACAGCCGTTCCGTTTCAATAAATTTTTTACCAAACGACCAGTGCGGATAATTGATCGGCATCCCGACGCTGGAATAGGCATCCATCATCTGTTCGGAGGTTATGACTTCAATCTGGTGAGGATAGGTATCCAGGCGATAGAGTTTTGCTACCCGGTCGATTTCAGCGAGGTAGACATCCAGCAACTCAAAAGTCCAGTCGGGTCCATCGCTGAGACGTGTGTTGTCCTTGTTCAGGGAATCAATAGTAGCCATTAGCGCGCCCTCGTTGTGGGTGCTCTCTCTGTCTGGAGAGCCTCCTTTCAAGCATAGATCAACGTGTTAAAAAGCGTGCTGGAGCAGAAATTTTTTCTTTACGATTTCCCGTTTTCAATACGGTAAAAAAAGCGGTTCACGCAGAATTTTATGCTGGTTAAAAATAACGCGCAGCAGGAGATCCCAAATAAGTCCTTTCCCCGCCAGTAGGGGAAGATGTGAGATAAGTCACCATAAAAAAGTCGTATGTTGAATAATATTTTCAACTAGGTTATCAATCTGTAATTAGAAGATTGTTCTTTTGCACATTATGGAGTGGCTATGCGTGTTGTCATACTGGGAAGTGGTGTGGTTGGCGTAACCAGCGCCTGGTATTTAAGTCAGGCGGGGCATGACGTAACCGTTATCGATCGTGAGCCAGGCCCTGCGCTGGAAACCAGCGCGGCGAATGCCGGGCAAATCTCTCCGGGCTATGCGGCACCGTGGGCGGCTCCCGGCGTGCCACTGAAGGCGATTAAATGGATGTTCCAGCGCCATGCGCCGCTGGCCATTAGCCTCGACGGCACGCAGTTCCAGCTTAAGTGGATGTGGCAGATGCTGCGCAACTGCGACACCCGCCATTACATGGAAAACAAAGGGCGTATGGTGCGTCTGGCGGAATACAGCCGTGATTGCCTGAAAACCTTGCGCGCCACCACCGGCATTGAGTACGAAGGTCGTCAGGGCGGTACGTTGCAGCTGTTCCGCACGGCGCAACAGTACGAAAACGCCACCCGCGATATCGCCGTGCTGGAAGATGCCGGTGTTCCGTACCAACTCCTCGAGGCCAGCCAGCTGGGACAGGTTGAGCCAGCGCTGGCGGAGGTGTCCCACAAACTGACGGGCGGCCTGCGTTTACCCAACGATGAAACCGGCGACTGTCAGCTCTTTACCCAGCGTCTGGCGCAGATGTGCGAGCAGGCAGGGGTAACATTCCGCTTTAACACGCCCGTCGATAAATTGCTGTCGGAAGGCGGTAATATTTACGGCGTGAAATGCGGCGAAGAGGTGATCAAAGCGGATGCCTACGTCATGGCCTTTGGCTCTTACTCCACCGCCATGCTGAAGGGTATTCTGGACATTCCGGTCTATCCGCTGAAGGGGTACTCCCTGACCATCCCGGTAAAAGAGGACAGCGGTGCACCCGTCTCCACCATTCTGGATGAAACCTATAAAATCGCCATTACTCGCTTCGATAACCGTATCCGCGTAGGCGGCATGGCGGAGATTGTCGGCTTCAACACCGAGCTGCTGCAGCCGCGTCGTGAAACGCTGGAGATGGTCGTGGGCGATCTCTTCCCGCGCGGCGGTTTTGTCGAGCAGGCCACGTTCTGGACCGGTCTGCGTCCAATGACGCCAGACGGCACGCCGATTGTGGGCCGCACCCCGTTCAAAAACCTGTGGACGAATACCGGACACGGCACCCTCGGCTGGACAATGGCCTGTGGCTCAGGTCAGCTGTTGAGCGACTTGATTTCCGGGCGCACCCCGGCAATTCCGTTTGACGATTTAAGTGCCGCGCGCTATCAATCTGGGTTCACCCCCTCGCGTCCACAGCACCTGCACGGCGCGCATAACTAAGGAGTTGTCATGTCCCGTCCTGTTCTGGCTCAGCTGGACTTGCAGGCCCTGAAGGATAACCTGCAGATTGTTCGCCGTGCTGCGCCAGGTTCACGCGTCTGGTCGGTGGTGAAAGCGAACGCCTACGGCCACGGTATTGACCGCATCTGGAGCGCGCTCAGCGCGACCGACGGTTTTGCGTTACTGAATCTGGAAGAGGCCATTCTGCTGCGCGAGCGTGGCTGGAAAGGCCCTATATTATTGCTGGAAGGGTTCTTCCATGCCGACGATCTGCCGTTGCTGGATAAGTACCGGCTGACCACCAGCATTCACAGCAACTGGCAGGTTAAAGCCCTGCAGGACGCCAGACTGCATGCTCCGCTCGACATTTATCTCAAGGTGAACAGCGGCATGAACCGCCTGGGCTTCCAGCCTGAGCGGGTACATACGGTATGGCAACAGCTGCGCGGCATCAGGAATGTGGGCGAAATGACGCTGATGGCGCACTTTGCCGACGCGGAAAAACCCGATGGCATCGCCGAGGCGATGGTGCGGATTGAGCAGGCGGCTGAAGGTCTGGCGTGTTCGCGCTCGCTCTCTAACTCGGCGGCCACGCTGTGGCACCCGGAGGCGCACTACAGCTGGGTACGCCCGGGGATCATTCTGTACGGCGCGTCACCGTCAGGGCAGTGGCAGGATATTGCCAACAGCGGCCTGAAACCGGTGATGACCCTGCGCAGCGAAATCATCGGCGTACAAACGCTGAAGGCCGGTTCCACGGTGGGCTACGGCAGCCGTTACCGGGCGACAGGCGAACAGCGAATTGGCATTGTGGCGGGAGGCTATGCCGACGGCTACCCGCGCATCGCTCCGACCGGCACGCCGGTGTGGGTGGATGGCGTTCGCACGGGTACCGTGGGGACGGTCTCAATGGATATGCTGGCGGTAGACCTCACGCCGTGCCCGCAGGCGGGGATTGGTTCACCGGTTGAGCTGTGGGGAAATGAAATTAAAATTGACGATGTGGCCGCTGCTGCAGGGACCGTTGGCTATGAGCTGATGTGCGCTCTGGCGCCGCGCGTACCGGTTGTGACGGTGTAACTATGCGATGTGCCGGGGGGCGATAACGCCTTCCCCGGCCAGTAAGACACGAAACCTAAACTACTCTGACTCTTCTTCCATCGGCCTTACGCCGACTTTGCGTACCGCGTTATCCTCTTTCTCGGCCACCGTCCAGATCATCCCGGCAAACTCGACCTGGTCACCGACAACGGGTGCTGCGCCAAGCAGTTGCTGGATAATTTCCCCCAGCGTTTGCTGCTTATCGCGATACTCCAGTCCTTCATCCAGACCGTAAATCAAGGCAACATCCGCAAATTTGGCGCTCGCTTCCAGAATAAAATCGCCGAAGAAACGCTGATCCAGCGCCACCGGTGGCGACTGGCTGAACAATTTACCCAGCGCGGGCAGGTCGCGCTCGCGGCCAATTACGCACAAAATATCCCCTTCACGCAGACGGGTGCTGCCGGTAGGGTGAAGCAGAACATTGTCGCGGAACAACGCGGCAATCCGCGTTTCGGCGGGCATATGCAGATCGCGCAGCGACGCGCCCACGCACCATTTGTCTTCGCTAAGCTGATACACAAACTGTTCCCACGGGTTTTCCGGATGAATATCCAGCCCCACCCGGGAGACGGGCCAGCCAACGGGGGGGATCACCACTTTTGCCTTTTTCGCCGCCCAGCCGAGTGACGTGCCCTGGAACAGGAGTGAAATCAAAACAACGAAGAATGCGACGTTGAAGAACAGTCGGGCGTTATCCAGACCCGCCATCATCGGGAACACGGCAAGGATAATCGGCACCGCGCCGCGCAAACCCACCCAACTGATAAAGATACGCTCGCGCAGGTTAAAGCCGCGAAACGGCAGCAGGCCTGCAAACACCGACAGTGGACGGGCGAAGAAGATCATCCACGCCGACAGCATCAGCGCCGGCACGGCGATAGGCAGCAGGTCTGAAGGGGTAACCAGCAGGCCAAGCACCAGGAACATGCCAATCTGCGCCAGCCAGGCCAGTCCGTCGAAGTTCTGCAAAATGGCGTGACGGTTGCGAATAGGGCGGTTACCCATCAGGAAGCCGCAGAGGTAGACGGCAAGAATGCCGCTGCCATCCAGCGCGGTGGTGACGGCAAAAATCAGAATGCCGCCGCTCAGCGCCAGCAGAGGGTAAAGCCCGGCGGGAAGTGAAATCCGGTTGATCATCTGCTGCAGCAGATAGCCGCCGCCGAGGCCAAGAATAATCCCCAGACCAAACTGCTGCAGGATATGCCAGGCAAACATCCAGCTCAGCCCGCTTTCGTGCTGCTGGATCATCTCAATCAGCGTGATGGTGAGAAACACCGCCATGGGATCGTTACTGCCGGATTCAATCTCAAGCGTGGAGCCAACACGTTCGTTAAGCCCTTTACCGCCAAGCAGGGAAAAGACCGCCGCCGCATCGGTTGAACCGACAATAGCGCCAATCAGCAAGCCTTCCATGATATTGAGATGGAACAGCCAGGCGGCCATCATCCCAGTCAGGCCGGATGTGATTAATACGCCTACGGTCGCGAGCGACAGCGCCGGCCCTAAGGCGACGCGGAACGAGCTCGCCTGAGTGCGCATCCCGCCGTCCAGCAGGATCACTGCCAGCGCGAGGTTACTCACCATGTAGGCGAAAGGGTAGTTATCGAAAGGAATACCGCCGATGCCATCGATGCCAGCCAGCATGCCGATAGCAAGGAAAATAACGAGAATAGGTATGCCGAGACGCGATGAAAATGAACTTAATAATATACTACAGGTTACAAGCACAGAACCCAGAATGAAAAGGCTGATTATCGCTGCGGCATCCAATGTTGTCTTACTCCCACCTCAATGTTAACGCTGTTACTAAAACCCTAACATATTAACCACGGCAACAGCGTTTTATTAAGGGGTTTAACGGCTTTTTTATGCCTTTATGACCGGATGACCGCTTATAGTTAACCGACTGCCTGAATCATCATGTATCAGGGACGCATGTGCCCCCAGCGCAAGGGTTACGGTTTGTTGCTCATGGCCAAAATCCAGACCGGTGATAACCGGGATATCGAGACGGGAACGGATGAAATCAACCATCGTTTCAAGGGAGTAACCGGCGTCGTAATCATTGGGTGCCGCACCGCTAAAACTGCCCAGCACGATTGCTGACTGACGTTCAAGGATCCCGGCATGATAAAGCTGCAATAACATGCGCTCGACGCGGAACGGATGTTCGTTAATATCTTCCAGCACCAGAATGCCGTCTTCGATGTCCGGCAGCCACGGCGTACCGATGAGCGAGACCAGCATTGCCAGGTTACCACCCCAGAGTTGGCCTTCACAGGCCCAGTGCGGCCCCTGGCCTTGCCACGTTATGCTGTAGGTTGGGTTTCGCAGGGCGCGCCAGAAATGCTCAAGGGTAAACGCATCGAGCGCCGGCGCACCAAAATTTCCGGCCAGCATCGGGCCGCTGAAGGTAATGACGTTATGCAGTGCCAGCAGCCCAAGCTGGATGACCGTGAAATCGCTGTGGCCGCATATCAGCAGCGGGTCCTGCTGTTGACGCTGTGCCAGACCTTGCCAGTCAATGCTCTCCAGTAACCGGCTCGCGCCGTAGCCCCCCCGCACCGCAAGCACGATCCGATCCTCACCCTTCAGGTTCACCAGGCTGTTGATATCATTCAGTCTCTGGGCCTCGGTTCCGGCAAAACGCTGCTGGCGGCGAGGGATAATCGTCTGATTTTCTACCTGGTGGCCGAAGCCCAGTAAGCGCTGAACGCCCCGTTGTGCCGCGTCCTGATTGATGCAGTAGCCCGACGGTGCGATAAGATGAAACTGAGACATGGCAATTCCTTGCTGAATGAGAAACTAATTGTCTATATCATGCCGCTTATACGCTGCCCGCTTCAAGGGGCAGCGCACTGCGATGACCGGCTATAAGGATAGATGACGTGAAATTGAGATGGTTTGCTTTTTTGATTGTGTTGCTTGCGGGCTGTAGTTCCAGACATGACTATCAAAATCCGCCCTGGAACCCGGAAGTGCCGGTGAAACGGGCCATGCAGTGGATGCCGATCAGCGAGCAAGCCGGGAAGGCATGGGGCGTCAGTCCGCGTCTTATCACCGCGATCATTGCCGTTGAATCCGGCGGTAATCCCACGCTTGTCAGCAAATCAAACGCAGTGGGGCTGATGCAGCTTAAAGCGTCTACCGCAGGTAAAGAGGTCTACCGCTACATGGGCTGGAGCGGTCAGCCGTCGACCAGCGAGCTGAAGAACCCGGAGCGTAATATCTCCATGGGGACAGCCTATCTCAGCATTCTGGAGCATGGCGTACTGAAGGGCATCGACGACCCGGAAGTGATGCAATACGCGCTGGTGGTCTCTTACGTCAACGGGGCCGGGGCGCTGTTGCGAACCTTCTCCTCTGACCGTAAAGAGGCGATAGAAGAGATTAACGGCATGGACAAAGATGAATTCGTTGAACATGTGGCGAAAAATCATCCGGCACCACAGGCTCCGCGTTACATCTGGAAAGTACAGAAAGCGATGGATGCCATGTAATGCCGCAGGCGGGCGGCGGTCACGCTGCCCGTTTTCCTCACAGAACTTTATTCGCACGTTCCCGTGCTTCGCGCTCCAGTGCAAAGATAATGCGCTGCAGTTCGCGCTCTGAACCGGGTCCGACGTTCAGGAAGCGAAAACTCAGACGCGGCGTGGTAATCGTTTCGTTTTTGCTGTCCACCACCTTCCGCTCGCTGATGGCAATCAACTGGGCATCAAAATAAAACCGTCCCCAGCCGGCCATATCCAGTTCAATTTGCGAGAATCGCATGCCTTCGACCAGTCCGTCAGGTTTCGGCGTATCCATCAGCGCGCCCATACCGCCCAGCGACAGGTCGAAGAGGCGGAAGCGGAGCTCTTTTTTGTCCGGCATTTTAGCCTTACAAAAATAGGCAGGGTGAAGGGGGGCGCTGATGCGGAAATATTCCCGGCGCTGCACAAACCACAGGTTGGCAGGCAGTGGTGTGACAAACGCGGGAAGACCCTGGTATTCGCTCATTTCGAGGCGCGGGAGCACAAATTCCACTTTTGCACCGTGGGTCTCTGCCATCACCGCGAGTTTCTCTGCTTTCAGTGCGGCGCGGTTTTCATACTCCTGACTGCCCAGATCGATAACCAGTCGCTCCTGCGAGACGTCGAGGATCTTGCTGATGAACTGATTGTTTGACCAGCTGATGCGCAGCGGCACTTCACCTTTTTGCAGGTCACGCAATACCCCTAATACAGCCAGCGGATTTTGCTTGAGGAACTGCTCACTGTAATTACTCACGCCGGATGGCTCCTTGATAGATGACAGACTGTCTTTGCGTTATCGGCACTGCACAATGAAACTTAATACAAACCGATGAGTTTTTTTTCAGATTGCAGAGAAGATAAGTCGGTGAGATGAAATTAGTTTTCCAGGGATGACCTATACTTAAGTTACCTGCGCAGAAGGTTTTCTGCGCATGCATTAAACCTGCAAGAGGGCATCGCTATGGGTATTATCGCCTGGATTATCTTTGGTCTAATTGCTGGCGCTATCGCTAAACTTATCATGCCGGGAAATGATGGCGGCGGCTTCATACTGACGTGTGTGCTCGGTGTCGTGGGGGCGGTTGTAGGCGGCTGGCTGGCGACGATGTTTGGCTTTGGTGGCAGCATCAGCGGTTTTGACCTGCACAGTTTCCTGGTGGCTGTCGTGGGTGCCATTGTGGTGCTGGGCATTTTCAGGTTACTGCGACGGGCATAACTTCACTAAAACGGCTCTCAAGGAGGGCCGTTTTTTTACGTGCATATTGATTTGCTAATCGAAATGATAATAATTGTCGTTCCTGATTACATTTAATCACAAGACGACTTTATGAACCCCTCTCGTTTCACGTTATGCGCGTTGGCAGGAGCCGTGACGCTGGCATTGCAGGTACAGGCGTTTGCCGAAGAATCAACCATCGTAGTCACGGGCTCAGAGCAGGGCAGCGTACTGCCCGGCTGGACGAACAGCGCAACAAAATCAGCCGTTGCCGAGAGTAAAACCCCGCAGGTGATCAATACCCTGTCGGCACAGGAAATCGATAAACGTCACGCGAACTCCGTGAATGAGATCCTGCGCTATGCACCGGGTGTGTCGACCGAGGTGCGCGGAAACACCTCCTACATGAGCGAATATAAAATTCGCGGATTTACCGTCGATCAGGAGTTCTACAACGGGCTGCAGTTACCCTATAACGTCACCGGCAATACCAAAGCCCGCATCGATCCGCTGTTGGTTGAAAGCGTTGATATCCTCAAAGGTCCCTCATCGGTACTGTACGGCGGAGCCTCGCCGGGTGGGCTGGTGAATATTCAGAGTAAAAAACCGCAACAAGCCGCACGGACCGAACTGGGTTTTAACACCGGCAACCGCAACCTGAAAGAGGGGTATCTGGATTCGACCGGGCAAATTGCCAATAGCGACTGGAACTACCGTCTGCTGGGGAAAGCGACGGAGAGTGACGATCAGCCGCACACCTCCCGGTATGAAAACTACCTGGTTGCGCCGTCTGTCACCTGGCAACCGGACAACAAAACGCGCCTCACCCTTGATGCGCTGGCGCAAAACTCTCCAAGCCTGACGCCGTCTAACCCGCTGCCGCTCGCCTGGCTGCGTTCGAAATATGCGGGCAAGCGGGATTATGCCGGCGACGAATGGAGCGGGTTTAAACAGCGCCAGTGGATGCTGGGTTACAGCTTTGAACATGAATTTGACAGCGGCTGGGGTTTTAACCAGAAGGCACGCTATTTTGACATCGATACCCACCAGCGCAGTATTTATGCAACCGGGCCGGGCAGTGAAGTCAATCAGCTTAACCGCTTTGCCTACACCACGGATGAAGATCTCCGGAGCTTCAACATTGATAATCAGGTGACCAAAACCGTTGCGCTGGGTGAGTGGAAACACCATCTGCTGGCCGGGTTTGATTACCAAAAGCTGAATTCCCACTTCCACTACCGCTATGCCTCGACAACACCGGGGATTGATATGCGCAATCCGGACTATTCACAGGTCCATGAGGATGCGCTGGGGCTGTATACCGCGCAGAAAAACCGTCTGAGCTATCAGCAGAATGGGTATTACCTGCAGGATCAAGTGGAGTTTGGCGGCTTAAATCTGTTGGGCAGCCTGCGCTATGATGATTATCGCTCCGTCACCACCGATTATCTGCATAACGGCGACAAGGCGTGGGTATCGCAGGATCGTGTTACCAAACGACTGGGCGCGCTCTACGCCTTCGACAACGGTCTCTCTCCGTTTATCAGCTATTCAGAAGGGTTTGCCCCGGTCTCGCCGCAGGGAACCCTGACGGCGAAAGAGGTCAAGCCGACCACCAGCAAGCAGGTGGAGGGCGGGGTGAAATATCTGCTGGCAGAATACGCCACCACCTTTACCGCCTCGGTGTTTAGTATTCGCCAGAAGAATGTCGTCACTTCCGATCC
The DNA here is from genome assembly GCF_027924865.1 of Enterobacter sp. 200527-13. Taxonomy (NCBI): domain Bacteria; kingdom Pseudomonadati; phylum Pseudomonadota; class Gammaproteobacteria; order Enterobacterales; family Enterobacteriaceae; genus Enterobacter; species Enterobacter sp. 200527-13. Next base: position 42,502 of record NZ_BSCM01000002.1, on the reverse strand, counting down.
CGGCTTCCTGAACTATCGTCAGACCGGCGAAGTGGAGTCTAAAGGGGCGGAGTTGTCTGTGATTGGCCGTCCGACAGACAATCTGAACCTGATTGCCAACTATGCATACACCCACGCCATCAATACGCAGGACGATAAGTATCAGGGCAAACGCCCTACGCAGGTGCCGGAAAATGCATTCAACCTGTGGGGGGATTACACCTTTGAGAATACGCCACTGAAAGGATTGATGCTGGGAGCCGGGGCGCGCTACACCGGGCCGATGGAGATTTCACCGGCGAACGACGCGGGTAAACTCGGTGGCACCACGCAGTACGATCTGGCGGCATCCTATCGGATGGGTGAAATTCTGCCTTCGCTCGAAGGGCTGACCCTCAAAGCGAGCGCGCAGAACATCACCAATAAAGAGACGTTGACCTGTTACGATGCGACCAACTGCTGGATTGGGCGTGACCGAACCTATCAGTTAGGCGCGAGCTACAGCTTCTGACGCCCTGTTAAACCCCGTAAGTCGGCCCATTCACCCTCTCCTGGTAGGAGAGGGTGAGGGAATGGCCGCTTTATTGCGCCGTACTTTTCGCCGGTGCGACAGCATCGTTTGCCGCCGGCTGATTCTCCGGCACGCTGTCGCACGGTTTCTCTTTCGGACAGACCAGATCCAGCATTTTCAGCGTCACGCCGTTGCTCCAGCCGAAGCCATCCTGCAGCGGATATTCACCGCCACCGCCCCCTGTACCGGTACTCGAAACGTCATACTTCTCTACCAGCTTCTGTTCGCGGTCATAGGTATGCTGAACATTTTTCAGGAAGCGCCAGGTCACATCCATTGCCACCTTATCCTGTCCGTAATTCTGCAACCCTTCCGTCGCCACCCATTGCAGCGGTGCCCAGCCGTTAGGTGCATCCCACTGCTGGCCGCTGTTGATGGTGGTGGTGGAAATGCCGCCCGGTTTGAGCAGGCGTGACGATGCCGCTGCAGCGACCTTATCAGCGCGATCCTGCGAAGCCGCCTTCACATAGAGCGGATAAAGTGCGGCTGCCGTAAGCTGATTACGCACCTTTTTGCTCTTAAGATCGTAATCCGCGTACCAGCCCTCTTTATCATTCCACAGATGGCTCTCGATCGCTTTCTGACGCGCGGTCGCCAGCGCGTCATACTTGCTGGCAGCGGAGGTATCGCCGGATGCCTGGCTTGCCCTGGCCAGCAGTTTTTCCATCTTAAACATCAGGGCGTTAAGATCGACAGGCACAATGCTGGTGGTGCGGATCGTGCCCAGTTTTTGCGGATCGTCCATCCAGCGGGAGCTAAAGTCCCACCCCGAGGCGGCCGCTGAGCGTAAATCGCGGTAGATCTCCGTGGCCGGTCGGTTAGGATTGCTTTTAGCGGTGGTTATATCGTCGAGCCAGGATTCAGGACGCGGCGTATCGCGGTCATCCCAGTAGCGGTTGAGTACTGAGCCATCGTCCAGCTTCACTACACGTTTGTTGGCTTGTCCGGCCTGCAGCGTGTCGGCCCCCTCCATCCAGTAGGCGTACTCTTTCTCCATTTGCGGACGGTATTTTTTCAGCGCATCGCTGTCATGGGTCGCCAGTAACTCGACCATCAGCGCGAAGAACGGAGGCTGGGAGCGGCTCAGGTAGTAGCTGCGGTTGCCGTTCGGGATATGTCCCCAGCTGTCCAGCTCGTAAGCGAAGTTGTCCACCATATCGCTGATTTTGTCCCAGTGGCCACTCTCAGCCAGACCTAACATGGTGAAATAACTGTCCCAGTAGTAGACCTCGCGAAAACGTCCACCAGGTACGACATAGGGTTTAGGCAGCGGCAGAAGGGAATCCCACTTATTACTCGCTTTATCGGTGGTGCGGGTCAGCACGGGCCAGAGGTCATCAATGTGTGCACGTAAAGTTTGCCCGGCAGGCGGGACGTATTTTTCACCCTCCGCTGGCAGCGTAAAGTTCATTTCCACAAAGTGCTTCAGATCGAAGCCAGACTGAGTGCGCTGCATCCGATAATCCGCCAGAATCATCAGCGGATCGCTTTTCGGCACGGCGTCAGCAAAGGTCTTTTGATCGGGAAACAGTTTGGCACTTTGCACATCATTAAAGAGAGGACCAAGTAAAATATCGGGGGAGCTTGTCTGGGTGGTGAGGTGTTCTTCCGCATAACCCCATGTTGTCACACCGAGTAACGCGCCGCCCAAAGCCAGGTGCAAAAGAGCAGGGCGTAGTGTACGAGGTCTTATCATCGGTTCATCTCCTGTATTCGCTGAGCAGCGTTGCCGCTGTTATCAATCACCTGAAAACCTTAGACGAATATTGGCCGCTTCGCGTGTCGAATATCCCATTTTGCGCATAACCAGACAATTTACCGTCTTGTTATGCGCCGGAAGGGAATGGGAGAATTTGCTATCTCGATGAAAGATAATTCTTTTTTATGATAAATAATTATATTGCTTTTAATTTAATCAACGGGCGCAAATCATGGCGCGATAATAAAATGCGCGGAATGCTCTTTTATTCCGGAATAGCGCAAGGTGCTCCCTTAGCACGCCCCATAATTAAATCGCGAAAGGCGACTGGCAAAAAATACGCAGCGCTAACGCCTGGCTCAGACCTCTTCCGGGGTCTGGCTGGTCTCGCGCAACGTGCCCGGCGCATGCCCAATAATGCGCTTAAATGCCCGACTGAACGCGGCCAGTGAACCGTACCCCAGACGCAACGCGACGGTTTCAATGGGCTGGTTTTCGTGGCGGATGTACTGAATGGCCAGCCGCATCCTCAGTTCGCTGAGATATTTTGCCGGTGTGGTTCCCGTGGCCGCCAGAAAACGTTCAGCAAACACGGAGCGGGAAGTGCCCGCTTCTTTCGCCAGATCCGCCACGCTCCAGTTCAGGCCTGGCTGCTGATGCATGGCGTAAATGGCCCGGCTCAAACGCGGGTCGCGCAATACCTGCACCCAGCCGGTAGCTTTGCCGCAGCCTCCTTCAACCCAGCCACGCACGATCAACGCGGCCACCACGTCGGCAAGTCGCGCGAGGATCCCGGCGAATCCGGCCTGGCGGGTCATTGATTCCCGCTCCATCGCTGCCAGCAGCGGATGAATTTCCGGCCATGTGGACATCAGCCGGCTCACCATCATCACTTCCGGCATCGCCTTGATCAGCGGCTGCATCCCACCCAGTTCAAAATCCATGCATCCACTGAAGATGATGATGTTCTCGCTTTCCGGACACGGCTCACAGGTGATCGCGCAGACCGAACCGCAGATAGGCTCGCTGGGGAATGCACTGACCGGGGTAATGCTGGCGTGCTCGTCAGAGAGCAGGGCATGGGCGTTGCCGTTCGGGATAAAAAGGGCGTCACCGCCATTCAGCGTGAAGGTGGCGCCACTCTCCATACGCAAAAGGGCGCTGCCGTGGCTGACAAAATGGAACTGGGCTTTGCCGGGCGCCTGGTGAAACGCCACGCCAAACGGCGCGCTGGCCTCAATCCGACGGTATTTCACGCCCGACAGGCGCATGCCCCGCAAAAGTTCGCTGATCAAATCGGGTGACTGAGCGGTCATGACGCAACTCCGGACGAATAATCAATAAGTGGAGATTATATGTCATAGATCGTCCAGGGTGAACCCACTATGCTTTTGCGACAGTTGTCACATTTTTATAACGGGAGAACAACAGATGAATTCATGTGTCGTGGCGAGAGAGGCGGTCACGCCTGCAAAACCCGCCTGGCGAGCCGTCTACTCACTGGGGCTTGGCGTATTCGGCCTGATCACAGCAGAATTCCTGCCCGCCAGTTTGCTGACGCCGATGGCCGCGAGCCTGGGGGTGTCCGAGGGGATGGCCGGACAGGCGGTGACGGCCACTGCGCTGGTGGCGCTGGTCACCGGGTTGCTCATCACGCCGGCCACCAAAAATATCGACCGTCGCTGGGTATTGATGTTCTTCTCGGTGCTGCAGATCATCTCCAGCCTGCTGGTGGCCTTTGCGCCCACGCTGCACGTCCTGCTGATGGGCCGGCTGTTGTTGGGTGTGGCGATCGGGGGATTCTGGGCGATGTCGACCGCCACGGCGATGCGCCTGGTGCCCGCCGATAAAGTGCCGAAAGCGCTGGCGGTGATATTCTCCAGCGTCTCGATTGCGACGGTGGTGGCGGCGCCGCTGGGAAGCTATCTGGGTAGCCTGATTGGCTGGCGTAACGTCTTTATTCTCTGCATTCTGCCGAGCATGCTGGCGCTGCTGTGGCAGCTCTGGGTACTGCCGTCCATGAAGCCGGAAAGCAGCGGCAGCCTGAGTACGCTGTTCCGCGTGCTGCGTCGTCCGGGGATGATTGGCGGCATGCTGGCGACCATTCTTATCTTCAGCGGCCACTTTGCCTTCTTTACCTACCTGCGTCCGTTCCTTGAAACGGTGGGGCAGGCGAGCGTGGAGAGCATCTCGCTGATCCTGCTGGGCTTTGGGATTGCCAACTTCATCGGCACCTCCGTCGCCGGGCATCTGCTGGCGCGTAACCTGCGCCTGACGCTGGCACTGGTACCGTTCGCGATGGGCGTGCTTGCTCTCACCATGGTGGCGTTTGGTCATCTGGCGATGCTGGACGGGTTACTGGTTGCGCTGTGGGGCTTTGCGTTTGGTCTGGTACCGGTGGGCTGGTCAACGTGGCTTGCCACCACCGTGCCGGATGAAGCCGAAAGTGCGGGTGGTCTGCTGGTGGCCTCTATCCAGCTGGCGATAAGCGCCGGTGCGGCAGTGGGCGGGGCGGTATTCGACCTCAACGGTGCCAGCGGCGTCTTCGCGGGCAGCGGTTTCCTGCTGGTGACGGCCATGGTAATTGTGTTTATGGGCGTGAAAGTCAAAGCAGAGTGACGAACGCGTGCCCGGTCAGCGAAAGGCTACCGGGCAGCGACACCCACTCAGAGTGGGTGCAGGGGGAAGATTACAACCCTTTCTTATCCATCAGCACCGCCAGATCCACCAGACGGTTTGAGAATCCCCATTCGTTGTCATACCACGCCAGGATCTTCACCATTTTGCCGCCAATCACGAGGGTGGAGAGCCCGTCGATAATTGACGAGCGCGGGTCGCCCTGATAATCACTGGAAACCAGCGGTTCATCGCTGTAACCCAGAATGCCTTTCAGGGGGCCACTGGCAGCGGCTTTCCGGAAGGCGTCATTCACCTCCTCGGCGGTAACATCACGGCTCAGGGTTACCGTCAAATCCACAATCGACACCACCGGAACCGGCACGCGCAGGGAATACCCGGTCAGTTTACCGTCAAGTGAGGGGATCACTTTCCCCAGCGCTTTCGCCGCACCGCTGGAGTAAGGCACAATCGACAGCGCTGCCGCACGTGCACCGCGCAGATCCTTCTCTGGCTGATCGTGCAGTGCCTGACTGTTAGTATAAGCGTGCGTGGTGTTCATCAGGCCATGCTCAATACCGAACTGCTGATGCAGAACCTGAGCGGCGGGGGCCAGACCATTGGTCGTACAACTGCCGTTACTCACCACGTAATGCTGAGCCGGATCGTACTGTTCATGGTTGACGCCCATGACCACCGTCAGGTCATCGTTTTTGCCGGGGGCGGAGATGATGACGCGCTTAGCCCCACCGTGCGTGATATGCACGGCCGCTTTTTCCCGCTCCGTAAAGAAGCCAGTGGCTTCTATAACCACGTCAACGCCGGCGTCACGCCACGCGATATTCGCCGGATCGCGTTCGCTAAAGACGACGATCCGCTGGCCATCGACCTGCAGCGCACCATCCGCGGCTTCAACGGGAGCCGGCAGCGTGCCGAGAAGGGAATCATGTTTGAGCAGATGGGCGAGGGTTTTGCTGTCCGTCAGATCGTTAATTGCCACAATCTGCACATCCGGGTTACCCAGTGCCGCGCGCAGGAAATTACGTCCGATACGGCCGAAACCGTTAATGCCGACCTTAACCATAGTGCACTCCTTATCTCTGTTGTCTGGAGTCACTGTAGGCGTCAGGCCGGATGGCGTAAACGACAAAAAAGGATCACATTATGCCATTTTGCGACAGTGGAAGCGCTGACGATACTCGCCAGGCGTGAGGTGGAGTTGTTTCTCAAAGACGCGACGCAAATTGATGCTGCTGCCAAACCCGCTCTGCTCAGCAATGCGTTCGAGAGGGTTGCTGGTCTGTTCAAGCAGTTGCCGGGCGGCGGCAAGGCGTGCTTCGGTGACATAACGCGCCGGAGAGGCGCCCGTTTCACGGGTGAACACGCGGGTGAAATTGCGCGGGCTCATCGCCGCTTTTTGCGCCAGATTTTCCACGCACAGGTCAGCGGTCAGGTTCTCCAGGATCCAGGTTTGCAGGTCGCTCATCGGGCCGGATGTGCCGGGCTGCTGAAGATTATAGCGACTGAACTGGAGCTGCCCGCCGGGGCGGCGCAGATACATCACCATATCCTGCGCCACCTCGCGAGCGAGGGTAAAACCGTAATCGTCTTCCACCAGCGCCAGGGTTAAATCAAACCCGGAGCTAACCCCACCGGAGGTCCAGATGGGACCGTCCTGAATATACAGCGGGCCACCTTCCACATGGATGGCCGGGTACTGGGTTTGCAGGTTCTCCAGCAGTCGCCAGTGGGTGGTCGCCCGGCGTCCATCAAGCAGGCCGGTCTGGGCCAGCAGCATCGCGCCGCCGCAAATGGAGGCTATCCGCCGCGCGTGTGGCGCAGCCAGGTGCAGCCAGTCCACCACCGCCGTGCTCTCCTGCTCGTTCATTCCGCGGCCGGTGATAATAATCGTATCAAGCGGTTCACGCGGATCCAGCTCCGGCAGGCGATAATCCGCCAGCAGATTCAGGCCGGACTGGCCGTGGATCACCTGGTGAGGCTGGGTGGTGGCGATGATAATGCGGTAACAGGGATGGGCAAGGCCTTCCGGATGCAGCCGGTTCGCCTGCATCAGAATGTCTGCGATACCGGCGGCTTCAAACAGCATGCCGCCGTCAGGGACGATAATCAGGATCTTCTTCATGTCCTGAAAAGTACCTTTATTGCAAAATAAGTCAAGCTGCGAACGAGAGGGAGATCTCGCGCTGCCCGCGTTTCTGGCAAAGCAAAGCGATATAAGTTCTTTGTTATTTCCGGCGTTTTCCCCGATCGTCAGGGCATTCTCTCTGGCGAAACGGCGTCTGAAGGCATGGGTAAACGAAGCTCCCTCTATTTACATCCGCAACAACGCGATCAAATTCACCACCTCGCCTCGGGGTTTTTGTGGCGAAGCGAACTGCCCACGTGGATCGTCATCATCACCCTTTACAGTGGCTGGTTTGCCACGCTGGCGTACTGGAAAACGCTGGGATTGCTGCCCGCTACGCTGCTGCTCATCGGATTTACCACCTGGTATATGTCACTCCAGCATGAACTGATCCACGGCCATCCCACGCGCTTTGCCTGGCTTAACGCGCTGTTTGGCACGCTTCCGCTGGCGGTGTGGTATCCGTATGGTCTGTACCGGGACTCTCATCTTGCCCATCATCGCCACGATAGCCTGACGATCCCGGTGGATGACCCGGAGTCGTACTATTTTACCGAGGAGAGCTGGGCACGCTTTTCGCCCTGGCACAAGCGCGTGATCCATGCACGGAATACCTTCTGCGGCCGGCTGTTGCTGGCACCGCTGCTGGATATTCTGCAGACCCTGGCCAGCGCCGTGACGGCGTTTCGCCATCTTCACCTGCGCGCAATGGCAATGTGGCTCGTCCACGCGTCGCTGCTGGCAGCGCTGTTTGCCTGGATGATGCACAACGGTTTCTCGCCCGTCTGGTTTGTGCTGGCGGTAAGTTATCCGGCGCTGGCGCTGACTAAAGTGCGCTCCTTTTATGAACATCGCGCGGCGGATGATCCGCTGGCGCGTTCTGTCATCAACGAAGCAGGGCTGTTCTGGCGGGGGCTGTTTTTAAATCTTAACTACCATTCAGTCCATCACGATTTACCGGGTGTTCCGTGGTATGGGCTAAAAAGCGTCTATCTGCAAAACCGGGCGGCGTACCAGAAGCGTAACCATGGTTTTGTGGTCAGGGGTTATAGTGAATGGATGCGACAGTTCTGGGGGCGGGCGGTCAACGTCACCGCTCACCCAGGGCGTCAACACGAGGGAAGTCATGAGTAACCCGCTGGCGTTTCCGATGTATGCCATCAATCGCGCCGACACCGATGCCCTCTGGCGAGCGGTACAGCACCTGCTTGCCGAACGCGGCGTGCCGGTGAGCGAGGGCGTACCCGATGATTCTCTGCTGGCCCACTGGCAGCAGCCCGGGCTTGTCCTCAGCCAGACCTGCGGCTACCCGCTGATGACGCAATTGCCGGACGTACAGGTCGTGGGCTGTTTTCACTACCAGGCGCCGGGCTGCGAAGCGTTTTATTACCGTAGCCTTCTGGTGACGCGCGCCCAGAAGCGTACCCGGACAGTGGCTGATTTTCGCGGCCGATGGGCGGTATGCAATTCTGCGGATTCGCAGTCCGGTTATCACGCGCTGCGAAAAAAAGTGGCGCCACTTGCACCCGATGGCCATTATTTTGCCCGGACGACCTTTAGCGGCAGCCATCGCCAGTCGCTGATTGATCTAAAAGAGGGTAAGGGCGATATCGCCGCTATCGACTGCGTGACGTACGCGTTACTGCAGCGTCATGAACCGGCGTTGCTCGACGGGCTGGCGGCGATCGACAGTACTCCCCTGACACCCGGGTTACCGCTGATTACCGCGCACAACACATCCCCTGAAACGCTTAACGCTCTCCGTGATGCGCTGAACACGCTGGTGAATGCCCCGCAATACCGGGACGTTTGCAAGGCGGTGCTGATCGGCGGGTTCAGTGTGGTGACGCGTCAGTCTTATTCGGTGTTGCTCGACTGACGCGTTATCACCTCACTCAATGCCGTTGTTCTCTGCAAGATAAAGCGCCTGCGCGTCGGTGAAACAGCGCAGTGCCAGTGAGGAGACGGGGGCCTGTCGACGCATGATCAGGCCGATCGGGGCTTCGATGTTCGAGTCGGTTATGGGGGTTATCCGGAAGTGGCTGTTCAGGTTCTCCAGCCCGTTGTTCAGCGGCATCACGGCACAGCAGACGCCGCTTTGTACCGCCTGAATGATCTGGAAAGTGGAGTCGCTTTCAAAGACAGACTCGGGATTAATGCCAGCAGATTTAAAGCTCACCTCCATATGCTCACGATAATGCATCCCCTTGGTCAGAAACCCCAGCGGAAATGCCATCAGTTCCTGCCAGGTCAGCGTCTCCTGATCCAGCTGGAAATGGCGGATATCGTGCAGCAAACCCATTTCGGTTTTTGGCAGCTGGATAATGTCAAACGGACGGGTGTCAATGCTGTTCAGGTAGCAAATCCCCAGTTCAAGCTGATTCCGGCTGACGCCGTCGGCAATTTGTTGCGAGGACATTGAGTAGAGGCTGTAGGTCAGCTCCGGGTATTTTTGCGTCAGCTGGCGGATAAAGATCATCGGATCCACACTGGCCAGCGGCACCATTCCCAGACGCAATTCACCCACCACTTGCCCTTTGCACAGCGAGGCTTCGGCCTGCAGGCCGTCGTGAGCGGCCAGTACCGCGCGCGCCCATGCCAGAATGCGTTCGCCTTCGGGCGTAAAGCCTTCAAAACGTTGCCCGCGAGTAATCAGCACCAGCCCCAGCTCCTCTTCCAGGCTGCGAATACGCATGGAGAGGGTCGGCTGGGTGATGTTGCACTGCGAGGCTGCTTTACCAAAATGCCGGGTCTGATCGAGTGCGATTAAGTACTTTAACTGTTTTATATCCATCGTATTTCTCTGCGTTGAAAGCCTTACAGCACGCGGATCTCTTTCGAACGCAGGATGAGGCGGACCGGAACCGATTTATAAGACGGCGTACCGCTGTCCTTATCCAGATAATCAAGCGGAACCAGTACGTTGGCCTCCGGGTAGTAGGCTCCGACGGAACCCGGCGCAATGCTGTAGGCCACAACGGTAATGTCTTCCAGACGCTGAACGCTCCCCGGCAGGGCGGTTTCGATATCCACGCGATCGCCATGCTCCAGGCCTGACTGTGCCATATCATCTTCATTCATAAACAGCACATCGCGACGGCCAAAGACGCCGCGGTAGCGGTCATCAAGGGCGTAAATGGTGGTGTTGTACTGGTCGTGGCTGCGCAGCGTGATCAGGCGCAGCACATTATCGCCTTCACCACTGGCGTTCTCATTGACGCCGTCGAAAACCGAAAACATCGCTTTGCCCGTCGCCGTTGGCCAGATACGTTCTGTGGGCGGCAGCGGCATGCGAAAACCACCGGGAATGCGGATCCGTTCATTGTAATTCTCGAAGCCCGGAATGGTCTGCTCAATCAGGTTGCGGATACGGTCATAATCCTCAACCAGCGTCATCCAGTCCACGCGGGTCTCCCGCAGGGTGGCTTGCGCCATTCCGGCGACAATGGCCGGCTCAGCGCGCAGGCGCGGAGAGGCGGGTTTCAGCTTGCCGGAAGAGGCATGCACCATCGACATGGAGTCCTCCACGGTAATGGACTGGCGTCCGGTGGCCTGGATATCCAGCTCGGTACGACCGAGGCACGGCAAAATAAAGGTCTCTTTACCCACCAGCAAATGGGTGCGGTTGAGCTTGGTACCGATGTGCACGCTCAGATCCAGCGTATTCATTGCCGGAAAACCGTTCTCGTGATCGGGCATCGCCACCGCAAAATTTCCCCCCAGACAGATCAGCGCTTTTGCACGTCCGTCGATCATGGCCTGCGTTGCCTGCACCGCATCATGGCCGTGGTGAGCAGGGGGCTCAAAACCGAATACCTCCTTCAGGCGGTTGAGAAATGCCGGTGTCGGTTTCTCGCTTATACCCACGGTGCGGTTACCCTGAACGTTCGAGTGGCCGCGCAGTGGGCATATCCCCGCGCCGGGTTTGCCAATGTTACCGCGCAACAGCAACAGATCAGCGATCAGGCGGACATTCGCGGTGCCTTTATTATGCTGGGTGATGCCCATCCCGTAGGTGATGATGGTGGCATTCGATTTTGCGTAGGCCTCGGCCACGGATTTGAGCGCTGCCCGGCTCAACCCGGATTCACGCTCAATGGCCTCCCAGTCGGTTTGCGCAATGTCCGCAGCAAACGCCTCAACGCCCTGGGTGTGTTCAGCAATAAAGGCGCGATCGAGCACGTTTCCGCGTTCGTTCTCCATCTCCAGCAGGTGTTTTGCGATCCCTTTTAACGCAGCGGCATCGCCCCCGGCTTTCACCTGGAAATAGGTGGAGGCGATATCGGTAGAGCTGTAGGTTGCCATCTCAATAACGCTTTGCGGATCCGCGAAACGTTCCAGCGCGCGCTCGCGCAGGGGATTAAAAACGATAATCGGTACGTTGCGGCGAGCCAGCTCATGCAGCGTGCCCATCATCCGCGGATGGTTGGTCCCAGGGTTATGACCAATGGAGATAACCAGCTCCGTTTTATCGAAGTCATCAAGTGAGACGGTCCCTTTCCCGATACCAATGGAACGGGGTAAACCGACGCTGGTGGCTTCATGGCACATATTCGAGCAGTCGGGGAAGTTATTGGTACCGTACTCGCGGGCGAACAGCTGGAACAGATACGCGGCTTCGTTCGAGGCTCTGCCGGAGGTATAAAATTCGACTTGGTCAGGCTCAAGCCCGCGCAGCACCTCACCGATACGCTGGAAAGCGTCGTCCCATTCCACTGGCTGGAAGGTATCACTTGCCCGGTCATAGCGCAGGGGATGGGTGAGACGACCGTAACCTTCCAGCTCAAAATCAGATTTAGCCAGCAGCGAGGACACGCTGTTTTTGGCGAGAAAATCCGTGGTGACGCGTTTATTGGTGGCTTCCCAGGTGACGGCTTTCGCCCCGTTCTCACAGAACTGGAACGTGGATTTGTGTTCTTTATCGGGCCACGCACAGCCAGGGCAGTCAAAACCGTCAGGCTGGTTTGTGCGCAGCAGGGTTGCGGGGGCATCCAGCGTATCCATTTGGGTACGTACCGCAATGGCCGTCGCCTTTAACGCCCCCCAGCCACCGGCTGGGCCGTCATAGTGCCTGATACCGGGAACTGAGCGTCTTTTCTTATTCATACCAACTCCTGACTTGTGCGGTCATGACATCACCTGCGCCCATAAACCACCGGGTTTGCCAATAAGCGAAAACAATGATGGCGTCTGTTACCAGAGGCCAGAGCAAAGTTAAATGCATTGAATTGAATGGCGATATTTTACAGTGGCTTACAAGCTAATCGGCGTAAACATTTAAAGAAATTATAACGAAATTTTATCATTTTTATAATAAATCTTATCTATCACCTGTTCACTCTGCGCTATGGCGAAAGCGAAGCGATGATGAAGTCAGCGTTAAATTTCAGATGAAGGTGGCTGAAGGGCAGGGCGACGAAGACCCCTGCAGACAGGAGGAATCGGTGCAAATTAATCGTCGCTTTAACCAGAAATATGTAGCTGTGCTTAATTGTTAATATCGGAAAATTACCAGATTAAATCCGAAAAGGAGATTAAAAGACAAACTTATTTTGAGGTGTAAAATTAACTTTTCTCAGTTTCCCTGAAACAATTTCATATATTGAGACAGGTCTGGCTGAAATTGAAAGTTACCTCGATAATGCAACAAATAATTCATATTGGATATATTTTCTTCGCCCCGCATAAAGCCAGATTCTACTAATTATGGTAGTAGCAGTAATAGGGTTATTGCGTTAATGAAAGTGATTCTCTTTTGTGGAATTTTATTTTAAATCAGATAGATATGTGATTTTTGCTTGAGGGGAATAGACGATTTTAGCTAAATCGTATTTTTTTCTCAGATTAATCCTATAATGTCTCGAGTGCTTCATTAACCATCAGTTATGAAGCGGTAAATATTGAATTGGTGGCAAGCTCATGTAAACTTGCTTACCGTTTGTCAAAATATGTCAGGAAGACGCTGGGCCTTATTCTGAAGGGCTCGTGCGGTAGCTATGCCCTTAAATAGTAACGCCCCGAAAATATACTGACTATTTTAACAATAGCACCTAAGTCAAACTTCATCCCCTTTATCTCCATCATCGAAATATCGCTACGGAAAAGCATATGAAAATGCGCGTACTGTTTTCACTTCTGTTTGTAATGGCGGTGGCGGGCTGTAAAGCGCCGCAGAAACCTGTGATCAACGACGACACGATCGTGACCAGCCAGGTCAATGGCGTCACGTTAACCCACCGTCATGCTGTTTTACCTCCAGCAGAGTTTACTCAGCTCAATGAGCCGTATCGTGCCATGTATCCGGCCTCGCTGATGAGCCGTCCTGACTTCGGCGGAAAGGTAATCCGTACCCTGGAAACCGGTAAAACGTATGTGGTCCTGGGTCAGGTTGAGCACTACTGGATGGCGCTTGCCGATGAGGGAAATGATCAGCTGATTGGCTACGTCCCGATGCGCGCAGTGATCAAAGCCGATCAGTACGAAGCGACCGTCCGTAAGCAGGCCCAGCGTGCGAAAGTGCGTAAGAAGGCAACCTGTGTTGATGTGGACGGTAACAGCAAAGCCTGCAAAGACAGCGCTAACGGTACCTGGATCCTGAACTAAACCGCGTCCCAGAGCGTATTTTTATGAATAATAAAAATTTTCATTGGTTGTGGTCCGTCTTTTACGCGGCGATTTTCGCCCTTGTCAGTGGTTGTACGTCGTCTTCACACAGCGACCCTTCCCGCTACAATCTGCAGTTTCAGGCTCATCCACAAATCAATGAATCTGCGCCGCTAAAAGTCAGAGTGCTGTTGCTGAAATCCGATGCGGATTTCATGTCCAGCGACTTCTATTCCCTGCAGAACAACGCGTCAGCCACGCTTGGCGCGAATCTGCTGAACAGCGATGTTTTCTTCCTGATGCCGGGTCAGCTCTCGAAAACCCTGAGTGGACAGAGCTCTCCCGACGCCCGCTACATTGGTGTGATGGCGGAATATCAGATGCTGGATGGCAAAAAATGGCGCGTTTCACTCCCTCTGCCTGTGCCAGGCGAAAACCATATCTACCAGTTCTGGAAATGGTCAGCGGATGAACTCCAGGCCAACGTGTTTCTCGACGTGAATGGCATCCGGGTCATCAGCCAGTAACGCGCTTCATAACAGGAATTACATCATCATGACGAAAGCAGAAAAGGTCGTCTGGACCGAAGGCATGTTCCTGCGCCCACACCATTTTCAGCGGACTGAAAGCTATCTGCTCAACCACGTTCGTGAATGGGGTGCGCTGCAGCGTTCATACCTTTGGGGCTTTCTCGACGTTGAGCTGGACGAAGCGATGCTGCGCCAGGGATGCATTGCCCTGAGCTACTGCAGTGGACTGCTGCCTGACGGAACCTTTTTCCAGGTGCGCAATGGCCGCAATGGTCCGGTGCCGCTGAAAATCCCTGACAATCTCACCAATGAAAAGGTGGTGCTCGCACTGCCGGTTCGCCGTGGAGAGAGAGAAGAGGTGATCTTCAGTGACGAGCCAGCCTCGCTGGCGCGCTTCATCGCCTTTGAGCAAGAGGTGGAAGACGACAACGCCATGTCGGTAGGCGATGCCACCGTGCAGTTTGGCCGTCTGCGTCTGACCCTGATGCTGGAAAAAGATGTAACGGCAGAGTGGACCGCTATCGGCGTGGCGTTTGTGACCGAGAAACGCAACGATAACCACGTGCGTCTCGATAGCAGCTACATTCCGCCGATGCTGAATGCCAATAACAGCCCGCAGATCTACAGCATGATTAACGATCTGCACGGCTTACTGGTGCAGCGCAGCCAGCAAATTGGCGGTCGTCTGCGCCAGCCTGGCCGCTTTAATACCTCGGAACTGATTGAATTCACGCTGCTCTCACTGGTGAACCGTCATCTGGGCGAGGTTTCGCATTTAAAAACGCTTCCGCTGCTGCATCCGGAAACACTCTGGCGCAGCTGGCTGCCGTTTGCGACCGAGCTCGCCACCTGGGCGTCTCAGCGTACCGCTGAAAGCGTGCTGCCGATTTACGATCACGACGACCTCGCGGGTTGCTTCAGCAAACTGATGATGCTGCTGCGTCAGGGGCTATCTCTGGTGATGGAAGACCATGCCATTCAGCTGCCGCTTAACGAGCGTTCCCACGGTCTGAACATCGCGACCGTGCCGGAAACCAGCATGGTGCGTGAGTTCGGTTTCGTGCTGGCGGTCAAAGCCAACGTGCCGGGCGAACACCTGCAAACCCATTTCCCTGCCCAGATGAAAGTGGCGCCGGTCTCGAAAATTCGCGATCTGGTTCAGCTGCAACTGCCTGGCATTATGCTGCGCGCCATGCCGGTCGCACCGCCGCAGATCCCCTGGCATGCAGGCTACAGCTACTTCGAGCTGGAGAAGGGGAGCGAGCTGTGGCACGAGATGGATAAGTCCGGCGCTTTCGCCCTGCATCTCGCAGGCGAGTTCCCGGGACTTGATATGGAGTTTTGGGCCATCCGTAGCCCGACTGAATAATAAAGCGAGCGCTTAATATGCAGGAACGACAGGATACCGGCAGTGATGCCGCGTTTACCGGAGCCAGTAGCAACAATCAGCTGGTGGCGGCCGCCAATCCGCTGCTCAATGCGATTCCGCAAATCCGTCATTCGGTATCACATGACGATCAGGTGGCGTTGCGCCAGCGCCTGATCGATGAGATCCGCCGGTTCGAAGTGCGCTGTCAGCAGGCCGGTCTGGCCTATGAGGTGATCGTCGGGGCACGTTACTGCCTGTGTACGGCACTTGATGAGGCCGCTGCGCTTACCCCCTGGGGCAGCAGCGGCGTCTGGTCCAGCAATGGTCTGCTGGTGACGTTTCATAACGAAACCTGGGGCGGCGAAAAGTTCTTCCAGCTGCTGGCGCGTCTGTCGCAAAACCCGCGCGAACATATTCTGCTGCTGGAGATGATCAACTACTGCCTGCTGCTCGGCTTCGAGGGGCGCTATCGAGTGCTGGATAATGGCCGCACCCAGCTTGAAACCATCAAGCAACGGCTGTGGCAGATGATTCGCGGCGTGCGTGGCAGTTACCCGCCACAGCTCTCTCCGCATCCGGAAGATCGTCCGGTACTGCGCAAGCTATGGCGACCCATGGTACCTCTGTGGGCCTGCGTGGCGCTGGCCGGGTTTATCGCCTGCCTGTTCTATATCGTGCTTAACTGGCGGCTTGGCGATAGTACCAACCCGGTATTAGCAAAAATTTATCAGTCACAGCTTCCCGAAACGACTATCCAGCAACCTGCCCGCCAGCTGCCTGCGGTGCTGAACCTGCGTGGTTTCCTGAAGCCGGAAATTGAAGCCGGTCTGGTTGCGGTAAAAGATGAAGCGGACCGTAGCGTGGTGATCCTGAAAGGGGACGGCCTGTTTGCTTCCGCCTCAACCGTGGTACGTGACCGTTATGAGCCGGTGATAAACCGTATTGCACAGGCCATGAATAACGTCAGCGGTAAAATTCTGGTGGTGGGCTACAGCGACAACGTGCCAATTCGCAGCGCGCGCTTTGCCTCTAACTATGAACTGTCACTGGAACGTGCCCGGTCAGTTCAGAAAATGCTGCAGGGAAGCCTCTCTCAACCTGAACGTGTGAAAGCGGAAGGCCGCGGCGAGATTAATCCAGTGGCACCTAACAATACGCCGGAAAACCGTGCCCGTAACCGCCGGGTGGAAATTACTCTGCTGGTGTCGCCTGAAAATACCCAGGCTGAGCTGAACGGATTGCCGCAAGGAAACTAAGGATGCTGACTACTCTTCTTTCCATTTTGACCAATCGCATTCTGTGGAGCTTCCTGGGCGTCACTGCGCTTGCGGCGGTTATCTGGATGATTGGCCCATTGTTGTCCATCGTGGACACCCGACCGCTCGAATCTGAACAGAACCGCATCATCAGTATTGCGGTGGTTTATCTGCTCTGGGCGCAGGGCCACATTCTGCCGCGGCTGTACAATGCCTGGCTGAACCGCAAGCTGATGGACAAACTCAATGAGAACACCACCAGCCCGGAAGCAGCGGATCCGCAGAAGCGACTGAACAACGAGGAGCAGATCCTCGCCAGCCGTTTTGACGAAGCCGCACAGATGCTGAAAAAAGCGCACTTCAGCAAAGCGGGACAGGGTGCCCAGTGGACGCAGCGCTTTAGCACGCAATATCTGTATCAACTGCCGTGGTACGTCATCATCGGCGCGCCGGGCAGCGGTAAAACCACGGCGCTGGTCAACTCCGGACTGCAATTCCCGCTGGCCGACCGCTTCGGTAAGACCGCGCTGCGCGGGATCGGCGGCACGCGTAACTGCGACTGGTGGTTCACCAACGAGGCCGTACTGCTGGACACCGCGGGTCGCTATACCACCCAGGAGAGCGAACAGGTTCAGGACGCCGGTGAATGGCTTGAGTTTATGGGGTTACTGCGTAAGTATCGCCGTCGCCAGCCGATCAACGGTGTGATTATTACCATCAGCATTTCTGATCTGCTGACGCTCTCGCCTGAAGCGTCACGCCAGCAGGCGGTCAACCTGCGCCAGCGTCTCTCTGAGCTGCATGAGCAACTGGGTATTCGCTTCCCGGTGTATGTCATGGTGACCAAAGCTGACCTGCTTAAAGGCTTCCGTGCCTGGTTTGCCGATTACGACAAAGCGCAGCGCGACCAGATCTGGGGCTTCACGCTGCCGTGGGAGCAAACCAAACACGCTGATTACGACCTGATGGGTAACTTCCAGCAAGAATTTTCCCTCTTACAGCAGCGCCTGGATGCCGGACTGCCAGAAACCCTGCTGCAGGAGCATGACGCAAAAGCGCGCGCGGAAGCGTATCTCTTCCCGCAGGAGTTTGCCGCACTGCGTCCGCTGCTGGCTGACTACCTGAGCACGGTCTTTGCCCGCTCTAACTTTGAAACCGAATTCTCCCCGCGCGGGATCTATTTCGCCAGTGGTACCCAGGAAGGTATGCCGTTTGACCGGGTGATGGGCGAACTTAACCGTGCGCTCTCCTTGCCGGAAGGTGAAGAGGGAAATCGCTGGGACTCCGTCAGCAAAGAGGCTCCGATTCCGGGGGCGAAAGGGCAGAGCTTCTTCATCAAGAACCTGCTGCAAAACGTCATTTTCCAGGAAGCTGGCATCGCCGGGGAAAACCGCTGGTGGGAACTGCGTAACCGCGCCGTCATTTGGTCCGGCTATGCGGCGCTGCTGGCCCTGCTGGTGATCCTTGGTGGACTGTGGCTGACCAGCTATGCCAGGAACAAGGCTTATCTGGAAGAGGTGGACGCAAAGGTGCCGCTGCTGGATCAGCAGAGCAAGGCGCTGCAGAATCAGCCTCAGCGCGATCTGTTTGACCTTCTGCCCTTGCTGAATGGCCTGGTCGATCTGCCGAAAAGTGACGCGTTTGATGTTAACGATCCGCCTGTCTCACGCCGTATGGGGCTCTATCGTGGGGATGACGTCAGCGATGCATCGCAGTCTCTGTACCAGAAAGCGCTGGACCAGATGCTGCTCCCTGCCGTGGCGATGCATATCACCACCTGGCTGCGCAACGATAACGGCAGCGATGTGGAATACAGCTATGAAGCGCTGAAGGCCTACCAGATGCTCTATCAGCCGAAGCACTATGACGGCAAATTCCTGCACTTCTGGGTAATGCTCAATCTGCAGCGCAACCTGCCGCAGAACGTGACTCAGGCGCAGCTTCAGCAGCTTGAGTGGCACCTGACACAGCTGCTTGAACCGAAAATTCAGGCCTCGCCGTACGCGCAGGATGAATCCCTGGTCGCGCGTGAAAGGGCGCTAATCAACCAGCAGCCACTTTCCACCCGGGTGTATGGTCGTCTGAAGCGTCTGCTGGAGCATGATGAAAACCTGAAACCGGTGTCGCTCTCCGACCTGGGCGGTCCGCAGAGCGAGCTGGTGTTTTCACGCAAAAGCGGCAAGCCGGTGAGTGAAGGCGTACCGGGTCTTTATACCCCGGACGGTTACTGGAAAAGCTTCAACGGCCAGATTGACAGCGTCACCACTGCCCTGCATGAAGACGATGCGTGGGTGCTGGGGGCGACCTCAGCCCAGGAAGATAAACAGCAGATCGATAACGCCGTGCGCCAGCTCTACATGCGCGACTTTATCGCCAACTGGGATCGTTTCCTCGCCGACATTCAGCTTAATAACAGCGCCGATCTCTCCCAGCGCATCAATACCGCGCGTCTGCTCTCCGGGGCAAACTCGCCGCTGCGCCGTCTGGTGCTGAACCTGAGCCAGGTCCTGACGCTTTCACGTAATGCGCCAGCCCCGGACGATGCCGGTAAAGCGCAAGCGCAAAGCAACCGTGCCACCCGCACGCTCGAAGCGTTATTCAGTAATAATGACAATGCCCCGACGCAGGCCGCGGTGGTAACTCAGGCACCTGAACAGCTGGTAACCGATCACTATGCTCCAATGATTGAGCTGGCGCAGCCGCTGGAGAAGGGCGGGAAGACCATCGTCTTTGATGATTTTCTCAAGCAGGTCGATGAACTTTACCGCTACCTGACTGCCGTTCAGGACGCGGCCAACAGCGGCATGCCTGCTCCGGGAGGCGAGGCGATTAGCCGTCTGCAGGCCAGTGCCGGTCGTCTGCCGGGCGGTCTGCAAACCATGTTCAGCAATATGGCGGTGGGGGCCAGCAGTGATACCCAGCGTCGCGACCTCGAAAACGTGCGTAAGCGGATTAACGTCGAAGTCGGTGGTTTCTGCCGTCAGGCAATCGCTGGCCGTTACCCGCTGGTGCGCAGCGCCAGTACGGAGGTCACGCCGGACGATCTCGCGCGCATGTTTGCGCCAGGCACCGGGCTGATGGACACCTTCTTTCGTGACAACCTGACCAATAAAGTCGATACCACGCAGGCGAACTGGCGCTTTATGCCGGGCATTGATGGAAAAACGCTGCCGGGAAGTGAAGGGCTCCTGAGACCGTTCCAGCAGGCGCAATCCATTCGCGATGCTTTCTTTGCTAACGGTGCCACCACGCCATCTTACAAAGTGACGGTGCGTACCGTCAGAATGGATAACACGATCCTTAACCTGACGCTGGATGTTGACGGTCAACTGCTGCGCTACAGCCACGGTCCACAGGCTGTGCAGATCATGAACTGGCCGGGGCCGGGCGGGACCAACCAGGTGCGTATGCAGCTGGGTCTGGCTAACGGCAGCACGGCTACGCTGGTGACGAACGGTTCCTGGGCGCTGAACCGCTTTTTCGATAAAGCGCGTACCAGCCCGGGGGCGGGAAGTCTGAGTCGCCAGGCGACCTTCAACGTAGACGGACATCAGGTTACGCTGGAATTTGCGCCAAACAGTATTCGTAACCCGTTCCAGCTTCCCCGTTTCTCATGCCCATAACCGCAAGGACAGCCGTATGACGAATACCCCTGCGATGAACCGCTACAGCTGGTATGGCAAACTGCCCAGCGCCGGAGATTTTTTGCAGCGTCGCTTTCCTGACACCCTGCAACGCCAGTGGTCACACTGGTTCCAGGTCGGCCTGCTGGCCTGGCAGCAGGAAGAGCAGCGCAGCGGTGAGCGCCCGTTTAACAAAGCGCCGGTCTGGAATTTTGTCGTACCGCCGATGCTGGGCAGCCAGATGATTCAGATGGGCTGCCTGCTGCCGGGACGCGACAGCGTTGGTCGACAATATCCGGTCTGCATTCAGCTCAGCTTTGCCCCCGCGGACTGGTCATCACGTCTGCTCAGTCAGGCTGAAAGCTGGTATCAGCAGATTGGCCGTCTGGGCCTGCATGCGGTACGTAACAGTTTTTCTGCCTCACAGCTCGATGACATGCTGATGTCCATTCCGGCACCGCAGCCCGTCGAGCCGCAAAAGCGCTCAGATATTCTCGACGTGATTGGTTATGACGAAGACGGTCAGAGCACGCTGGGCTGGCCTCAGGCAGCAGAGTGCTTTGACCCGCTTCGCCAGACCAGCTACTGGTGGACCAACCGCTGCGACGGCTACCCGCTCTACACCCATGTTCACAGCGGGAACTTCACCGGGCAGCTCTTTACGCTGCTGTTCGACCCGGCAGGTGGCGCCCGCCCGGGTCGTCACGGTCTCTATCCGCCTATGTTTGAATAAGCAGGGATCTTATGAATATCGAAGAATTTCTCGCGCCAATAAGCCCCGACAAGCCCTGTGGCGAAAACCTGGAGTATGACGCTGATTTCCAGCTCATGAATCAGGCCAGCCAGGGCAAAGCAGAGCAGCAGTTTGGCGACACCATCATTCCGGCAGAACCTGCTGACTGGAATACGGTGGAAAAATTCGCCACCAGCCTGCTGAGCCGCACCAAAGATCTGCGCGTCATGCTGGCGTTAACGCATGCATGGACACGTCGCCGCGGCCTTGCGGGCTACGCCGACGGGTTGTTACTGGTGCAGGAGGCGATCACGCGTTACTGGGAGCCGCTCTATCCGCTGCTGGAAGAGTATGGCGAAACCGACCCGTTTTACCGCATTAACGCCCTGGCCGGGCTGAGTGATAAGTCTGACCTGACCGTCGCCGTGCGTAACGCCTCACTGCTGCGATCAAATGGCGATGAAATTTCACTTCGCGACGCTCAGGCACTGCTGGATGGCAGTAAAACCGAATGTCCGGATTACCCCGGTGGCCGTCCAAGACTGATTGACGAGCTGGCCCGCGGCGATCAGCCGGGCACGTCGGCGGTGATAGTGATTAACGAACGGCTGCTGGCCATTCGCGAGTTGCTCACCGGCCATCTTGGTGAAAGCGGCGTTCCGGAGATGGAACAGCTGCTGAAAACCGTCGGGCTGGTCGCCAGCGCCTGTCAGGTGACCGACATCAGCAAGCTGCTGCCCAACCGGGAGGCACAGGCTGAGCTCAGCGCTGAACCTCAACCGGCGGTCGCACAACCCGTTCAGCAGGTTACAGACTGGCGCAGCGTGCAGGTCACCAGCCGCGCCGATGCACAGCTGATGCTGGAGAAAGCCAAACAGTATTTTGCGCAGTACGAACCGAGCCACCCCGCACCGTTGATGATTGAACGGGTGCAGCGGCTGTCAGAACTTAACTTTATGGACATTATTCGCGACCTGGCGCCAGACGGCGTTAACCAACTGGAAAACATCTTTGGACGCCGCGAATAACGCGTCCTGGCATTATGACGACAGGCATGGAGCCTGCCGTTTCACCTTCACCGCGCATCTTTGATGGAGAACATCATGGCAATGAGTAACAGTGGGCAGAAATTCATCGCACGTAACCGTGCCCCCCGCGTGCAGATCGAGTACGACGTAGAGATCTACGGTGCAGAACGTAAAATTCAGCTGCCGTTTGTGATGGGCGTCATGGCCGATCTGGTCGGCAAACCGGTGGAAAACCTGCCGGCAGTCGATGAGCGTAAATTCCTCGAAATCGACATTGATAACTTTGACGAGCGCATGAAAGCGCTGAAACCTCGCGTGGCGTTCCAGGTGGATAACACGCTGACCGGCGAAGGTAAGCTCAACGTTGATCTGACCTTCGACAGCATGGACGACTTCCTGCCGGACGCGGTAGCCCGCAAGGTTGAGCCGTTGAACAAGCTGCTGGAAGCACGTACTCAACTCTCCAACCTGCTGACCTATATGGATGGCAAAAACGGCGCGGAAGAGCTGATCGCTAAAATTCTGCAGGATCCGACGCTGCTCAAATCTCTGAGCCAGTTGCCGAAAAATGACGAAAGTGCGAAAGGTAGCGAGGAATAATCGATGAGCAACCAGACTCAACAACACGAGCAGCAGAGTGGTCAGGCGTTCAGCCAGGATGAATTCAGCGCGCTGCTGAACAAAGAGTTCCGCCCAAAAACCGATCAGGCGCGCTCCGCGGTGGAAAGTGCGGTAAAAACGCTGGCGCAGCAGGCGCTGGAAAATACCGTTACCTTCTCCAGTGACACCTACCGCACCATTCAGAACCTGATTGCCGGTATCGACGAGCAGCTGTCTCAGCAGGTGAACCAGATTATTCACCATGAAGAGTTCCAGAAGCTGGAGAGCGCCTGGCGCGGTCTGAGCTACCTGGTGAACAACACTGAAACCGACGAGATGCTGAAGATCCGCTTTATGAGCATCTCCAAGCAGGAGCTGGGTCGTACCCTGAAACGCTTTAAGGGCGTGGGCTGGGACCAGAGCCCAATCTTCAAGAAAATCTACGAGCAGGAGTACGGTCAGTTTGGTGGCGAGCCGTTTGGCTGCATCGTCGGCGACTACTACTTCGACCACAGTCCGCAGGACGTTGAACTGCTGGGCGAGATGGCGCGTATCGGCTCGGCGGCACACTGTCCGTTTATCACCGGTACCGCACCGGGCGTGATGCAGATGGAGTCCTGGCAGGAACTCGCGAACCCGCGCGACCTGACCAAAATCTTCCAGAACACCGAGTATGCCGCGTGGCGTTCACTGCGTGAATCCGAAGATGCACGCTACCTTGGCCTGGTGATGCCGCGCTTCCTGTCGCGCCTGCCGTACGGTATTCGCACTAACCCGGTCGACAGCTTCGATTTCGAAGAGCAGACCGATGGCGCGAACCACAACAGCTACTCCTGGGCGAACGCCGCTTATGCCATGGCTGCCAACATCAACCGCTCCTTTAAAGAGTATGGCTGGTGCACTTCAATCCGCGGCGTGGAGTCCGGCGGGGCGGTTGAAAACCTGCCGTGTCACACCTTCCCGAGCGACGACGGCGGCGTGGACATGAAATGCCCGACCGAGATCGCCATCAGCGATCGTCGTGAAGCCGAGCTGGCGAAGAACGGCTTTATGCCGCTGGTTCACCGCAAAAACTCTGACTTTGCCGCCTTCATCGGCGCGCAGTCTCTGCAGAAACCGGCTGAGTACCACGACCCGGATGCGACCGCTAACGCGCGTCTGGCATCCCGTCTGCCGTACCTGTTCGCCTGCTGCCGCTTTGCCCACTACCTGAAGTGCATCGTGCGCGACAAAATTGGCTCCTTCCGTGAACGTGAAGAGATGGAACGCTGGCTGAACGACTGGGTGATGAACTATGTGGACGGTGACCCGGCTAACTCCTCACAGGAGACCAAGTCCCGTAAACCGCTGGCGGCTGCCGAAGTGCAGGTGCAGGAAATTGAAGATAACCCGGGCTACTACGCCGCGAAATTCTTCCTGCGTCCACACTATCAGCTGGAAGGTCTGACCGTTTCTCTGCGTCTGGTTTCTAAACTGCCGTCACTGAAGACGAAAGACGCGTAATGTGTGTTGCCGGTCCTTCGGGGCCGGTAATATTGGTTTAATGGCGAGACAGCTAATGAATTTAGCGAGCAAAATGATGACGAGGAAATTCATTAGTTATTTTGTAGCATATTTACTGTTGTTGATTTCGTTTATGCTGTTTTTTAGCGCATCCGGTTACTATCTCTTTATCTTTGACTGGTCAAAGGGCGCCCTGATAGTTACGGTGCATGGTTTCTTACTATTCGGACTGATTGCACTCTCGATAGCTATCTATGCTGTCGCGGAAAAAATGAAAGAGCGCAGCTAAACGGCGATTCGTCAATTGTATATATTTTGATAATGAGATCTCACTTGGGCAGGAGAAACTATGAAGTTACTTACCCGATATACGTTGTTAGTTGCTGGTCTACTTGGCGCAACTTACCTCTGGGCTGACAGTGGCCAGGACGATTCATCAAATCTGCTGCGTAACCCTAATACACTGTCCCGCAATGACGTGCGAATGAGTGGTGAGAAATTTATTGCAGCGTGGCTAGCAAAAGATAACGAACAAGAACAGCTTAAAGCCAATATGTATCTTCTTGGCGTAATGGATGCGACAGAAAATAAGGCATGGTGTGGTTATAGCGTCGCGCTACCTGGTTCATTACGAGAGAGTATCTACAACTACTTCAAAAAATTGCCTCAGGATCGTAAAAAAGAGGCCGCTTCGGCATTAATTACAGAAGCCCTTTCACAGGATCTACCGTGCAAGAAAGGAGCACAATCGTGAAGCCACTTTATGCGCAATTAAAAACCCACCATTATTCCTCAAACGAATCACGTCCAGGTTATGTACCGCGTGACGATCTTTTTAACGAAATAGGTTACGACGCCAGTGTGTTAATCAAATCCAATCCGGGTTATATGAACACCTGCGCGGTCCGTATGAGCCTTGCCCTGTTAAAATGTGATGTCAATTTTGAAGGTCGACTGACTATTAAAAGTGGCCCCTATAAGGGGAGAAAAATTGAGCCGGGGGCAAAGCTCTTGGCCGATCAACTCTATAAAGCCAGTGTATTTGGCAAGGCAGAGATTTATACTGATATTCGTCAGGCGGGTGAAAAACTCCGTAATCGAAAAGGTGTGATCTTCTTTAACCGAATCACTAATTATAATGGTGGTCACATCGACCTGCTGGAGCCCGTTGGGGATAACATGATGCAATGTAACTCAGACTGTTATACCGACTGCAAAGAAATATGGTTCTGGGAGCTGAAATAACTTCCTTCTATGCATTAAGATATCATGACGGTAAAGAAAATAGCACGGCAGGACATAAAGATTTCACACTGGCACGTTGCTTGTCCTGGGGGCTGATAAAAAAGGTCAATTACCTGCCGACACGGCTATGAGCGCAAATTCCACAATTAATTACTGGGAATCCTGAGCGAACCTGGATTCAGAATAACCCGCAGTAGTAAAGACTTCACATTCTTTCCTTTCATTCAGGGGGAATGTCAAGACTGTCAAATGACACGGGTCATTTGATATGAGGCAGAGGTAAAATATGGACGGTTTTATTCAGCCCCATGCTTTCCTGTTTGCCATATAAGTGCTTTTTCGAAAGCAATATTGTTCATCCACGAAGAGTAGATATTATGGCTATTGATATGTTTCTGAAGGTCGAGGGTGTTACGGGCGAATCTAAAGATTCTAACCACACCGGCTGGACTGATATTACCTCCTTCTCCTGGGGCGCTTCCCAGCCAGGTAATATGAGTGTTGGTGGCGGCGGCGGTGCCGGTAAAGTTAACTTTAACGATCTGCACGTTAACGCTCTGATCGACAAATCCACTACAGCAATTCTCAAACACTGCGCAAGCGGTAAGCACCTGACTAAAGTTGAACTGTCCGTGTGCAAAGCGGGTGGTCAGCAAGTAGAATATACCCGCATCACGCTGGAGGATGTGCTAGTAACTTCTGTTCAGTACACCGGTGCAGACAACGGCGACACCGTTGGTGTGACCTATGCATTCCAGGCTGCGAAAGTGAAACAGCAGTACTGGGAGCAGACCACTGCTGGTGGTAAAGGTGCTGAAAGCAGCGCTGGCTGGAACATTAAAGAAAACAAAGAAGCGTAATGATAGTGGGCCCGAAAGGGCTCACTTTTACGTGACCTTCTTAGGATGGAGAAAGAAGAATGTCTGCTATGCGTCCTGCTTTTGGTGCTGCCTGGAACAGATTCAGAGAAGTTAACGTTAATGTGGAACAGGTTGGCAAATTATTGGGTGGAAAAGTTCAGCATAATATCGATGCTGGTATTTTTAAAAATGCCTGTCCCATACGTATGAGCTATGTTTTGAATTATTGTGGTATACCTATTCCGTCTAATAGCAAATACGCGACAGTGACCGGAAATGACAAAAAACGCTATATGTTCCGCGTTAAAGATATGATTGCATTTCTTCCTACTGTTCTGGGTCATGCAGATATGTCAGTCGCCTCTCCTACGCCAGCACAATTTTCAGGCAAGCAAGGCATTATTATCTTTACCGGCCATGGGTGGAGTGATGCAACCGGACATGTAACACTCTGGAATGGAAATATTTGCTCGGATGATTGCCATTTCCTTGGATCACCCGGCAATGGTTCGTTTATTCCTACGAATGCAACATTCTGGAGCCTGAAATGAAACGTTTATTAC
Organism: Enterobacter sp. 200527-13; assembly: GCF_027924865.1. Taxonomy (NCBI): domain Bacteria; kingdom Pseudomonadati; phylum Pseudomonadota; class Gammaproteobacteria; order Enterobacterales; family Enterobacteriaceae; genus Enterobacter; species Enterobacter sp. 200527-13. The sequence goes on along the minus strand of NZ_BSCM01000002.1, from coordinate 15,578 downwards.
TGCTCGCATTAGCGTTAAATGCCACCGTTGTTTATGCTCAAACATTGCCTGATGTCAGTGCTTTTACTCAACAACAAATCTTTGAAAACTGGGTGCAAAATCGTTGCATCAGTAAGATTGCGGACAGTAAGAGTTTAAAAGATGATGCAGAGGCCAGCGCTGCCGCATGGCTCGAAGCAAGCAATCTACCTGCAGAGAATTTTGAAAAAGCGGACAACATTATTGTTTCCTTACTTAAAGAGAAGGTCGGCGGTAGCGAACCGGGCCATTATCAGGTATTGAAGTGCAGTTTAATCACCAACAGCGACGCAATTCGAACGCTAAACACCCAAAAATAGAGTCATTTGGTGGGCAAATGAATAATTTAATATTACGTGGAGAAGAACGTGAGTTCGAATATGTTCTCCACTTTTGAAATTTTTCTTTTGTTCTGGTGATGACTTTTTATATTGATTGTCGAAACCATTACAGCGAGGTTTCGTGAGTCTATCAGCCATTAACGCAAGCTGGGTTGCTACGAAAAGTAATTTCCATAAGTGTAATGGCATTTCGTCTGATTCTGAAATGGTCTGGATCTCTTCGTATAACAAAAAGATTATTTTTACGGTGGCTATTTTTAAATGATTTTAATTCTGGCAAGTAACAATGGAATCTCAGTTCTAATTAACTTTACGCTCAAACGCCGCCGTTCTCGCCCCGAGAGCGGCAGCGTTTGAGCGCTAATCATACCAGCAGGAATACGCCATGCGATTCACGATTATTTCTACAAAACCCGGTCATCAGCCGCCGCAGAGCAGCTGTGATTTTTATGCCCCGGGCGGCACCATTGGGCGCGGTACGGATAACAATCTGGTATTGCCGGACAATGACCGCACCATCTCGCGTTTGCAGGCCATTGTTCACGTTGACGCCCAGGGCGAATGCCGCGTCACTAACCGTGGCAGCGTCACCCGCGTGGTATTGAATGACATTCCGCTTGAGCGCGGGCGCCAGGTTGAGCTGCAGGATGGGGACATTCTCGGTATTGATGATTACCGTATCGAAGTGACCGAACTGATTCATGATACGCAGCCAGTCAGCCGCATGGCGGCGACCATGCAGCAGCAGGCGCGTCCAGCCGTGGCCCCTGCGGCAGCCCCGCAGCCGAAGCCTGCGAGCGCCGCCCCGCGCGGGAAGGCGGAACCGACTGCTGTGCCGTCGGAAATCTGGGATAGCCTGATGCAGGAGTTCTCTATCTCCGACAGCATTTCCAGTTCTCGGGCGAAGCCGCAGCCGGCAGCGTCGCACGATCCGTTCTCCCAGCCTGTCGCACCTGAGCGTAACGCTGAAGATCCGCTGGCGATGTTCAATGACAGCGATCCGAAGCTTGAGCGTAAGAACGTGGATCCGGACACGCTGTTCAGTGACGAAGCATTGTTCAAAAAAGAGAGCATTTTTGACGACGTCACTCCGTCTACGCTGGTGCCGCCCAATGAAGCTAAACCTGCACAGCCACAAGAAGAGCAGACGGATGAACTCGATCCGCTGGCACTGTTTGGCGGGAGTGCCAGCGCACCTGCCGCACGAAATGATGACCCCCTCGGGTTGATGGGCGGGGCGCCGTTAACCCATGCGGATGAGATTGTCGGCGATAAGCCAGAGACCGGCGATAAGCCAGAGGCCGTCGTTGAGCCAGAACTGACGCCAGAGCCGGAAGCAGAACAGGAAGAGGACGTCCTTGCCGCTTCTCCGCTGTTTGCTCCTGAGCCGCAGGTGCCGCCGCGCGCGGAAGAAGAAGAGCCGGCGCGACCGGATTATGCCGGCTTCACCATGCCAACCCCGCAGGCCGTGGCGCGCAGTAATGCCCAGGCACCTAAAGGGCGTTTGCGTATTGACCCGGTCAAAAACGCGGCGTCGCCAGCAGCCCATAATGGCGAAAAGGGTGAAGTACTCCAGGGCGAATTACTTGAGGCACTGCTGGAAGGGATGGGGCTCAGCGAAATGCAGCCCGTCCCGCAGTTTGACCGCGAAAATATGCGTCAGCTGGGGCAAATTCTGGGCATGTTCTCTCAGGGCACCGTGGCGCTGCTTTCTTCGCGCTCCATTCTCAAGCGCGGCGTAAAAGCCGATATGACCATGGTACTTGATGATGCCAACAACCCGTTCAAACTGTTGCCGACCGGGAAAACCGTTCTGATCCAGATGTTCGGTACGCCAATGCCGGGCTTTATGCCGCCGACAAAATCCGTGCGTGACGCGCTGATCGATCTGCAGGCGCATCAGCTGGGTATGATCTCCGGTATCCGCGCCATCATTGCCGCCATGCTGCAATCCTTCAACCCGGAACAGCTGGAAGAGCAGGCGAAGCAGAACGGGATGACCTCCCGACTGGCGCTGCCGGGCAGCCGCAAAGCCGCACTGTGGGACTACTTTGTCCGCAGCTACGGTGAAACGGCAGGCGAGATTGAGGATGACTTCCACACCCTGTTTGGCGAAGCCTTCCTTCATGCTTATGACATGGAGGTAAATCAGTACAAAGACTCACAGAGCGGATCGGAAGAAAAATGAATATCGCAACGGCTTCTCTCTCCCGCCAGGGGACGCGCGCCAGCAACCAGGATCAGACGGGAGAAACCATAGGGGAACGTTCAGCCTGCTTTGTCGTCTGTGATGGTATCGCTGGTCTGCCGGGCGGTGATGTGGCCGCTGAACTGGCCCGCAACAGTATTATCTCCCGCTTCGATGGCGACAAGCACCTGAACGCGCAGCATATTCGCGACTATGTGCAAACGGCGAATCGCACCATTCTCAGCGAACAGCAGGCGGTTCAGGATTATCGTCGAATGGGCACTACGCTGGTCAGTCTGTTTATCGACAGAGATTACCGGCTGGCCTACTGGGCACATGCCGGGGACAGCCGCCTGTATCTGTTTCGCCGGGGCTGGCTGTGGCATGTCACCACCGATCACAGCCTGGTTCAGCAGATGAAAGATGCAGGGCACGACACCGATAACCTCAACAGCAATCTGCTCTATCTGGCGCTGGGTATTGAAAACGGTGGGCCGGAAGCGAGCTACAGCGATGTGGTGCAGGTCGAAGACGGAGATGCATTTCTACTCTGTACAGACGGTTTCTGGCACGGCGTCAGCGAAGAACAGATGAAACAGTCGCTGCACATGGTTAACACGCCACAAGAGTGGCTGACTTTAATGAACCAAATCATCCAAAAGAATGGCGAACAGGAGGGGAATGCTCAGGATAACTATACCGCCCTGGCGGTATGGATGGGCAACCCTCAGGACACCACTTTGCTGCATACGCTTTCTGACGCAGCACAATTTCTTCCCTGCGGAACTGATTAGACACACAAGGAACGATATGAAACTTTGGCTATCGGGTTTAGCACTTCTGGCGGTGGCGTCCACCGCGCAGGCTGAGAATTTCCGCATCGTGCAGTCTCCTGCGCAGAAGCTGGATATCTGGATTGATAACATCAAAGACAACACCCCACAGAGCTGGTGTAAGTCTGAGATTGCGCTGCGTATCGTGGCGAACGGCAACAAAGACGTTTCGGTTCTGGAGAACTTTGTCCCGCGTCTGGGCTCGCTGCTGGAACACCAGTGCAGCAAAGTCAGTAAACTGAGCTGGACGCTGAACGATCCGTCCGGGACGACGCTTGCTCAGGGGACAGCAGGCAAAGCGCAGGACTGGGCGCTGGTGGTAAAACAGCAGCAGACTGCGCCAGTGAGTACTCCGGCCAGCGGTGCGTTGCTGCCGCCGGACCAGAACGCGGAAACCCACACGGTTGCTGCCGATCGCACGCCGTGGCAGGAATTTACCCTTCAGGACGGCTGCCATCTGCGTACCTTCTGGGAAGGGGGCTCATCTGCTCCGGCGCTCTTTATTCCAGATTCAGACACCACCCGCTGCGGAAACGGGAGCTGGCTGAGTGGTCACACGGTTATCTCCCAGTCCCGTAATGGTGGACAAAAAGAGATACCGGTGACCTACATTCACGGCTTCCCGGTCATGGGACTGAATCAAAGTGCCGATCCGGAAAACGCGCTGATCACCTCCGTCAACAAAGAGCGCATGGTTTTCAGCACCTCCAACAGCGACCAGAGCTGGATGATCCTGCCTTACGACAGCAGCCTCAACGGCTGGAAAAGCAACGGCACGGTGGCCGTGGAGATTTCACGTGAGACCGCCAGCGACGATGCAAAACTGCAGGCGCGTATCGCCGCGGTGAAAAAAATCTGGGGCGCCTGGGTTACCCCTGGCACAACGCTCAATATCGTCCTGATTGACACCCTGCGCCCTCAGCTGCGCGATCCGGCAGTCGGCGCCTGGCGCGCGGCAAACTAAGGAATGGCTATGAATACGCTCTATCAACACCTGGCGGGTGAATCGCTGAGTGACGCGCTGGTGCGTCTTGAAGCTGAGATCAAAGCCCGTCCGGCCGATGCCGATCTCCGTGCCGCGTTTGTGCAGTTTTTGACCCTCAGTGGTAACTGGACGCGTGCCCTGACTCAGCTGAAAAGCTGGCTGGCACTTAAGCCCCAGGCTAAACCAACCGTTACCCTGCTGGAGCAGTCCATCCTGGGTGAGCTGCAGCGCGCGCAGGTGATGGCGGGGCAGGCTCGTCCTGCCATGCCTGAAACCCAGTGGCCGTGGCTTACCACGCTTGCCGCCGCGCTTAATGACGCGGGAGAGCGTGCTCAGGCGCTGCGTCTGGAAGCCCTTGAGCAGGCGCAGGCAACGGCGGGTCAAATCACGCTTGATAATGACGAGACGCAGGCATTCGCATGGCTGATGGACGGCGATGCTCGTCTGGGGCCCGTGTGTGAAACCATCGTCAACGGCCGTTATTTCTGGCTGCCGTTTAACGCCATCGCCGAGATCCGTTTCCAGGCGCCTGCCAGCGTGACTGACCTGGTGTGGCGTCATGCGCTGGTGCGCCTGACGGACGGTACCGAACAGGTTTGCCAGATCCCGGCGCGCTATCCTTTCGCAGCGGATGCGTCTGACGCGGTTAAGCTCGCGCGCACCACCGAATGGCTGCCGCTCGACAATGACGGCACGCTGTATGAAGGCATGGGGCAGAAAGCCTGGCTTAGCGAGCAAAGCGAAAGCCCGTTGCTGTCGTTGAACCTGGTGACGTTTGCTGCGGATGGAGCCCATGAGTAATCCCGCTGGCGAAGGCGATCTGCTGCGCAGCGGCTGGCAAGCCCGCAGCAAGCAGGAGAAGGTGGGGGCGCGCGATAAAATGCAGCCCTCGCTGCTGGATCGCCTCACCGATAACGATCCGGAAAAAAAACGCGAGTCCGCCAGCAGTAATCTGATTACCCACGCCGCCCTGCGCCGCAACGTGCTGCGGGATCTGCAGTGGTTGTTTAACACCATCAACCATGACGCATCCGGTGACCTGAGCGCGTTGCCGCATGTGAACCGCTCGGTGGTTAATTTTGGCGTCGCGCCGCTGGCCGGGAAAAGAATGTCAGACATTGAATGGCACGACATTCAGCGCAAGCTTACCGAGGCCATCATTAACTTCGAACCGCGTATTTTGCCGCAGGGACTGCAGGTCCGCTGCGTGTCAGACACCTCGTCACTGGATCTGCACAACGTGTTGTCCATTGAGATAAAAGGGCGTCTGTGGTGTGTGCCGTACCCGCTGGAGTTTCTGTTTCGCACCGATGTCGATCTGGAAAACGGCCATTTTGAACTGAAAGATGCGGGGTGATCATGGAAAGTAAACTGCTCGAATATTACAACCGTGAACTGGCCTATCTGCGTGAAATGGGCGCTGAATTTGCCGAGCGCTATCCCAAAGTCGCGGGTCGACTGGGCATGCGCGGCATCGAAGTGGCGGATCCGTATACAGAACGCCTGATGGAGGGGTTCGCGTTCCTGACCTCCCGCGTGCAAATGAAAATGGATGCGGAGTTCCCGCGCTTCTCCCAGCGTTTGCTGGAAATGATTGCGCCAAACTATCTCGCGCCAACCCCCTCAATGGCGATTGCTGAAATCCAGCCCGACAGCACGCGTGGCGATCTGAGCAACGGTTTTAAGGTGCCGCGCGGCACCATGATGGACAGCCTGGCGCTGAAAAAGACCGGGGTCACCTGCAGCTACACCACGGCGCATGAAGTTAATCTGCTGCCGCTGAAAATCGATAAGGTCGAGCTGGGCGGTGTGCCTGCCGATCTGCCGCTGGCGCAGCTGGGCCTGAGCCAGCGGGGGATCAACAGCGCGTTACGGATCCGTATTGCCTGCGATGGCCCGCAGCATCTTGGGCATCTGGATTTTGACCGTCTGGAGTTTTTCCTTAGCGGCCCGGATATTGAGGCGCTCAAGCTGCTTGAGCTGGTCATGGAGCACCACGCCGGGATTGTCTGCCAGACCGTCAGCAAGCTCCCGCAGCGACAGCTGCTCTCTGCGGATGCCTTGCGACAGGAAGGGTTTGAGCCGGACCAGGCGCTGCTTCCGGACGACCTGCGCAACTTTGACGGCTATCGTCTGCTGCAGGAATACTTTGCGTTTCCGGCACGGTTCCGCTTTATCAGCCTCAGCGGTCTGGGCAAGCTTATCCAGCGCTGTGAAAATGAAAAAGCGTTCGATATTTTCATCCTGCTGGATAAAAGCGATGAGCAGCTGGAGCGGGTGGTTGATGCCAGCCATCTGGCGATGCATTGCACGCCGGTGATCAACCTTTTCCCGAAAGTGGCGGCGCGGCAGAAGCTGAGCGAGAGCCAGCATGAATATCATCTGGTGGTGGATAACATCCGTCCCCTGGATTATGAAATTTATGCGGTAAACAAAATCTTCGGCAGTGCCGACGGCCAGCGTGATGACCAGACATTCCGTCCTTTCTGGAGCACCTGGAGCGGTGATGCGGGCAACTACGGCGCCTATTTTTCCCTGCGCCGCGAGCAGCGAGTGCTCTCTGAGCATGCCCTGCGCTACGGCACCCGCACCGGTTATATCGGCTCCGAAGTCTTTGTTTCGCTGGTGGATGAACAGCATGCACCCTGGCAGGAAAATCTGCGCTATATCTCCGCGGAAGTATTGTGCACCAGCCGCGACCTGCCGCTGATGCTTCAGCAGGAGCTCGGACAGTTCATCATGGCCGATTCCATGCCGGTGAAATCCCTGACTCTACGAAAAGGCCCAACGCCGCCGCGTCCGGCTCTGGCCGAAGGGTTTAGCACCTGGCGATTGATCAGCCAGCTTCAAATGAACTATCTCAGCCTGATGGACAGCGAAAACGAAGAGGGCGCCGCCGCCCTGCGTCAGCTGTTAGGGCTGTATGCTAACCTGGCGGAGACGCCGGTTGCGCGTCAGGTTGAGGGCGTTCGCCACTGCGTGCTGGAGCCGGTTCACCGTCGCGTCCCGGAGCCGGGTCCGGTGGTCTTTGCGCGCGGGATCGGCATTACTCTGACGGTGGATGAGCGTGCGTTTTCCGGCGCCAGCCCCTGGCTTTTCGGCAGCGTGCTGGAACGCCTGTTTGCCCGTCTGGTGTCCATCAACAGCTTTACTGAATTCACGCTGAAGAGTCAGCAGCGCGGTGAGATTGGCTACTGGGCACCGCGTATGGGGAAAAGGGCACTACTATGAGCGAAGTCGCCTCCGCGCCGCTGCGTGTCCATCGCCTGACGCCGTTGCCGGACGCTTTCTGGCGCGGCGTTCGAGAGACGCCGTGGCGCTACGATCTGTTCCAGCTATTAAGACGCATTGATGCCCAGGGCGGTGAACGTTATCCGCTGGGGCGCGCGCCGCTGCCGAAATTTGAACCGTTACGTATCGGTCAGCAGCCATCGATGAGCTTTGCGCCGTCAACCCTCGCGCAGGTGCGCCAGCGTGAAGAGAACGGGCTGCACGAGGTGTCTATCCTCAGCTTCGGTCTGTTTGGTCCAAATGGGCCGCTGCCCGTCCATATGACAGAGTACGCCCGGGAGCGTATTCATCATCATCAGGACACCAGCCTGAGCGCGTTTGCCGATCTGTTCCATCATCGCCTGACGCTGTTGTTTTACCGTGCCTGGGCTGATGCGCAGCCCGCCGTCTCTCTTGACCGCGCGGACAATAAACGCTTTGAGGGGTATCTGGCATCCTTGATCGGCATGGGCCAACCGGGGCAGATGACCAAAGGCAGCCTGAGCGCACATGCCCGTTTTACTCACGCCGGACACCTGACACGTCACGCCCGGGATCCGGAAGGACTGGAGAAGATCCTGCGCAACTATTTTCACGCCCCGGTAAAACTGGTCACGAACGTGGCGCAGTGGATGCCGCTTTCGCCGCGGGAACAGGCGCAGTTGGGTGAAGGGCGTCGACTGCCGCGGATGGGAGAATCCGCTTTTCTCGGCGTTGCGGTGCGCGACGTGCAGCACAAGTTTCGTATCGAAATCGGCCCACTGAGCGCGGAAGAGTACAACCGCTTTCTGCCAGGCGAAGCGTGGGTCACTGAACTGCGCGACTGGGTACGCCAGTACGCAGGGGTAGAATTTGAATGGGAAACTCGGGTTATTCTGCGCGCCGACGCGGTGCAGGGTGCCTCGCTCGGTAGCGCCGGGCGGTTAGGTTACAACACCTGGCTGGGCCTTCAGCCTCAGCCTGTCCCACGTGGCGATCTGGTGTATCGCGCAGAGCGATAATTTTTCTAACGCATTGTTATCAACGGAACCGAACATGTCAGAAATCAGCCGTGCCGTGCTTTTCGGCAAACTGGATACGCTGTTATTTACCTCACTGGAAAGCGCCACCGCGTTCTGCAAGCTGCGCGGCAACCCCTATGTTGAGCTGGTGCACTGGCTGCATCAGCTGATGCAGCAGCAGGATGGCGATCTGCAACAGGTGATTCGTCATTTTGCCCTCGATGAACAGCAGCTGACGCGCGATATCGTGGCCGCACTGGATGCGCTGCCACGTGGCGCGAGTTCTGTTTCCGATCTGTCAGAACATATCGACAGCGCCGTGGAGCGCGCGTGGGTGTTTGGCTCGCTGAAGTATGGCGTCAGCCGTATTCGCGGCGGACATTTACTGATTGGCATCCTGAAAACCTGGAATCTGGCTAACGTGCTGAAAAGCATCTCGGCGCAGTTCACCCGCCTTAACGTCGACGTGCTGATCGAGCAGTTTGATGCGATTTGCGCTCAGAGCAAAGAGACGCAGCAGGCGGCCGCTGCCGCGGATACGCCAGCCGGTACGGTGCCTGCCGCACAGGGGACGTTGGCCCAGTATGGTCAGGACCTGACCGCGCGCGCCCGTGAAGGGAAGATTGACCCGGTTGTCGGGCGCGATGAAGAGATCCGCCAGATGGTCGATATTCTGATGCGCCGTCGCCAGAATAACCCGCTGCTGACCGGGGAAGCTGGCGTTGGCAAAACGGCGGTGGTGGAAGGGCTGGCGCTGCGTATCGCCGAAGGCGACGTGCCGGCACCGCTGCAGAATATTCAGCTTTGGCTGCTGGATATCGGCATGCTGCAGGCCGGCGCAGGCATGAAAGGCGAGTTCGAAGCGCGTCTACAGGCCCTGATTAATGAAGTGCAGTCCAGCGCTACGCCAGTCATTCTGTTTATCGATGAGATCCACACCCTGATTGGCGCAGGCGGCCAGCAGGGTACCGGTGATGCCGCTAACCTGTTAAAGCCGGCTCTGGCGCGCGGGCAACTGCGCACCATCGGTGCCACCACGTGGGCGGAATACAAAAAATACATCGAGAAAGACCCGGCGCTGACCCGTCGTTTCCAGACGGTACAGGTTCACGAGCCGGACGAAGCCAAAGCCATTCTGATGCTGCGCAGCACGGTGTCACCGCTGGAGACGCATCACCAGGTACTGCTTCTCGACGAAGCGGTCAGCGCGGCGGTCAAACTTTCACATCGTTATATTCCGGCGCGTCAGTTGCCGGATAAAGCCGTTGCGCTGCTTGATACTGCCTGTGCTCGCGTGGCGGTCAGCCAGAGCGCGCCACCGGCACAGCTGGAAGATTGCCTGCGCCATCTCGCGGCCCTGGATGTGGAGATCGAGATTGCCGGACGCGAAGCGCGCGTGGGTGCCGGCGATCCGGAGCGCGTCGCAGCCTTGACCGCCGAGCGCGATACATACGAAACAAAGCGCGAAGCCCTGACCCAGCGCTGGGAAGAGGAACGTGCTCTTGTGACTGAAATCATCCGCCTGCGTGCCGCGCTGTTTGCCGCGGGTGATGACGAGACCGGCGAACTGCGCAGCGCGCTTAACGCACAGCAGCAGGCGCTCAACGCTTTACAGGGCGACGAGCCGCTGCTGTTTGCGGCGGTGGATGAAAATGTGGTGGCGGCGGTGGTCTCTGACTGGACCGGTATCCCGCTGGGCCGGATGGTAAAAAACGAAATTGATGCGGTGCTCAACCTGGCTGATACCCTCAACCAGCGCGTCATCGGCCAGCGTCACGGCCTGGATCTCATTGCCCGTCGCGTGAAAACCTCGCGGGCAAAACTCGACGATCCGAACAAACCTGTTGGCGTATTTATGCTCTGTGGCCCGTCCGGCGTGGGGAAAACGGAAACCGCACTGGCGCTGGCGGAATCGCTTTATGGTGGTGAGCAGAACGTTATCACCATCAACATGAGTGAATTCCAGGAAGCCCACACCGTTTCGACCTTAAAAGGTGCGCCTCCAGGATACGTGGGTTATGGTGAAGGCGGGGTGTTAACCGAGGCCGTTCGCCGTCGCCCGTACAGCGTGGTCTTGCTGGACGAAATTGAAAAAGCGCACCCGGATGTACATGAAATCTTCTTCCAGGTCTTCGATAAAGGCTGGATGGAAGATGGCGAGGGCCGCCATATTGATTTCCGTAACACCATCATTATTCTGACGTCCAACGTCGGCACCGATCTGATCAGCGCCATGTGTGCCGATCCGGAACTGATGCCTGAGCCTGAGGCGTTAAGCGGCGCGTTGCGTCAGCCGCTGCTGGAGGTCTTCCCGCCGGCGCTGCTGGGCCGTCTGCTGGTGGTGCCGTATTATCCACTGAGCGACGAGATGCTGGGGCAGATTGTCCGCCTGCAGCTCAAACGCATTCAGCGTCGTCTGCAAGAGAATCACAATATTATTTCCGAGTTTGATGACAGCGTGGTGGAACAAATTGTTCAGCGCTGTACCGAGGTGGAGTCTGGCGGCCGCATGGTGGACGCTATTCTGACAAACACCTTGCTGCCTCAGATGAGCCAGATATTACTTACCGCCAGCCGCAGCGATGAGCAGTACCGACGTCTGCACGTCACCTGTGAGCAGGGCGAGTTTCACTGTCAGTTTGCCGCGTAATAATCATCAAGAGAACTGTAAAAGATGACGGATAATGATAACAATCGGACTGTCCCAAACGCGCTCCCGGTCGGGTATCGCTTCAACGAGTTTGAAATTAAAGAGGTGATCGGCGGCGGCGGGTTCGGCATCGTCTATCGCGCGTGGGATCATCAGCTCGAACGCACTATCGCTATCAAAGAATTTATGCCTGCCTCGCTCGCCGTGCGCGGCGACGATATGACGCTGGTACTGCGCAGCGAACGTTTTGGCAAAGCGTTTTCCGCCGGCCTGAACAGCTTCATTCAGGAAGCCCGCCTGCTGGCGCGCTTCAACCACCCGAACCTGCTTCACGTGCTGCGTTTCTGGGTGCAAAACGATACGGCCTATATGGGAACGCTGTTCTATAGCGGTACCACGCTCTCCCGCCTGCGCGAACAAAAACCGGAGCTGATTAACGAAGCCTGGATCCGTCGTATGCTGCCCATGCTGTTCGGTGCCATTAAAACAATTCATGACGAAGGCTATCTGCACCGCGACATCTCTCTGGATAACATCCAGATTCAGGACAACGGCCTGCCGGTTCTGCTCGATTTCGGCTCAGCGCGCCGCACCATTGGTAATCTCTCTGATGAGACGGAAACCATGCTGCGCCCGGGCTTTGCGCCGATCGAGCAGTACACTGACGACAACGAAAGCGAGCAGGGCCCGTGGACGGATATTTATGCCCTCGGCGCCGTGCTGCGCACCCTGATTGTCGGCTCACCGCCGCCGGTTAGCGTGGTGCGCTCAATCCAGGACACCTGCAAACCGCTGGTGGAACTGCAGCCACAGGGCTATTCACTCTCGCTGCTGCAGGCCATTGACCGGGCGCTGGCGTTGCACATGGAAGACCGACCGCAGTCCATCGATGAATTCGCGGCGCTGATTGAGATGCCGGTAGCGGGTATCGACGATGTACTGAGCGCGAAAAAACCGGGCACGATGCTGGTACCGGTAGAGGAAGAGGCACCGGCTTCTGCACTGGACTGGCACCGGTACAAAATCCCGGCAATGGTTGCTGCGGGCGTGCTGGTTGGCGTCGTCGCCGGAGCGATGCTGTTTAGCAGTGGCGACCATGATGCGCCAGAGCAGGCGGCGCAGGCCCCCGCTGAGACGCGCCCCGTTGAAACCGCATCGAACGCGCCGGAAGTGAAACCGGAAACGGCGAAAGCCAGTGAACAGGCTGCACCGACTGCGACAGCGCAACCGGCCACCCCGCCGGTGGATGCCAGCCCGGTTGCACTGGTCTATATCCGTATTCTTGACGGTGAGACCCTGAAAGTGAACGGTGAGCCAAAAACACTGCGTCCGGCAAATAACGGTTATGCATCGCTCAAGCTACCTGCGGGCGAGGCCAGAATTGAACTGCAGGGCAACGGGAAAACGCGTACCCAGACGCTGGATATTGCGAAGCCTGGCACCTGGCTGGTGAATCCGTAAGTAAGGTAAGCAGGGACTGGTAACAGGACGGAGCGAATGTATAACCTCAAGTTTGTCTATCTTTTCAGCGAGAATGTCTCGCCAGCGCTTTTCGCGAAAATTATCCGCCCGTCCGTAGCCGGGCAGTGGATAATGTCAGTTCCCGACAATTCGCTGCGCTCGCTGTTTACGCGTTACGATTTGCTGCATTCCATCACCGGGGCGAATCCCTATCAGTCAGGACGCGATACCCGTAAGCTGATCGTGCAGGATCTCGATATCGGCAGGATCGTTGCCATCGACGAGAGTTTCCGTAACTGGTCATCGGTAACGGAGATATTTTATATCAATGCCGATGGCCGACTGCAGGCGGCCTCGCTTACCGGTCTGGGCTGGTATCCGGTAAGCACAATCGTCGATCGCTACGAAACCATGGTGCGAACCTACGGTGCCCGTCCTGCGCCGACGGTACTGCCGAAGCAGGTGGTGAAATCCAAAGCGGCACAGGTGCCGGATGAGGCCACGCCGGGCAAAGACGGTAAAACCTATGCTTCGCAGCTACAGCAGATGACCAAGGCGGAACGCTGGCAGGCGCGTAAGGATCTGATCGCGAAGGGTCGTAATAGCCTTTACCCGGATGCGCAGATCGCCGCTAAACGACTGGCGGCGAATAATATTGCGGTGGAGAAAGCGAAGCTTGCTGAGAATGTTTATAAGACAGTGAATCCGCTGGAGACAACGCCGGGAGTGCCAGAGGGCTGGAAGGATATAAGCAACGATGCATCGGTGCTAAAGAAGTTAGGTCTTAAAAGTAAAACGCTTTATGACAAGAGTGAGGATCCTGATTTTCTGGCACGCGTCTATCAGCCTGACCCTGACGTTTTTGGTGGCGATATGAACCCTACGCTGGTGTTCAGAGGGTCGAGGCAACCAGAGTTTTTCCCCATGAAGAACATGACTGACTGGAAAAATAACGGTGCGCAGGGGCTTGGGTTGGAGTCGGATTATTACCGAAGAGCTGTAAGTATGGGCGAGCAGCTCGCCAAATCAGGTCAAAAAATAGACATTGCGGGGCACTCTCTTGGGGGAGGTTTAGCATCAGCCACCTCTATGGCAAGCGGTATGGCGGGATGGACGTTTAATGCTTCTGGCCTAAATTCCGGTACCGTCGAGAAATATGGCGGAAGCATATTGGGCAGCACGGATAACATTCAGGCTTACCGCGTCGAGGGTGAACTGCTGACCAGGGCTCAGGAAATAAATGTTTGGGAAGATTTTAAAATGGTAAAAGGGCACGTGCCAGCACTTATAGCGAAAGAAGAGATTTCTGCCATTATGCCCAATGCTGCCGGAATAGCTCACGACCTTCCTGGTGGAATGGGGAGTGCATTTGACCGACATGGAATAGATCAAGCGATAAACTGTATTGAACAACAGAAGGATGAGGATATCTCTATTATCAGGAGCCGCGCGTGAAATCACTTATTATTGGCTGGGTAGCGCTTTGTTTAATGTTTATGGTTCAGGGGTGCAAGCAAAATATGGATTTACAACCAGATAATTACTTTAATGGTGACCAGCTCACATTAGCGCGCGCAATTGAGAATGGTGACGGCGATGAGGTGAAAAAGCTAGCTTCGAAAACTGATTTAAACAAACCCGGTAAAGAGGACATGACCCTGTTGTTTTGGGCGGTGATGAATTCACTTAACGATAAAAAAACGCCTGAACATTTAAAAATTATCACTACTCTGATTAAGGCTGGCGCAGATCCGCTGCAGCCGAGGCCGCAGGGAAAAAGTTCGCCTGCAGAATTAGTATTAAAAGCGGACAACGACGTGTGGATAAAGGCGATGCTGGACGGCGGATTATCTCCAGATGCGAAAGACAAAACGTTTGGTGAGCCTATAATATTCGAAAGTATCGAAGCGAAAAATACCGAGACACTCAAGGCGATGCTTGACGGCGGAGCGGATATTAATATTACCGACTCACTGGGTAGTACATTGTTAGTAGCCGCGCTGGATTACCACGCTTACGATCACGTGCTCCTTTTGCTGAAACGCGGTACTAACCCTGAGATTAAGACTGTTAATGGCTGGACGATGGGCAATCAACTGCAACGTTATCTGAACAGAACAGAAGAAGGCAGTGAAGAATATAAAAAACTAACTGAAATCAAAGAGACGCTTATTCAACATGGTGGTAAATGGCCGCCAGCACCAGTCAAGTAAAGGTTAGGGCGAACATGACCGCGAAAAATAAAATCTTCTATTTCTGGGGTGTTATGGATGTCATCGGGATTGTGTTTTATTCGATTGGTCCATACCATTTACTTGAGTCATGGTGGGTTTCCACCGGAGGAAATCCGGGTGTAATTATCTTTATGCTGATAGCAGGTGGCGTAAACGGAATAGTGACAGGTGCTTTTTATCTTGTTTATCTCCTCATGCCAGTTTCCTTGCTTTTTTCTGCCTGGTTTTTTTTCACAAAACATCGATATGCGGTCGGTTTTGCTCTTATACAAGAAGTGCTGCGCGTTATCATCTTCAGTTGCTCAGTGACACTTTTCCCTATGGCGATCGCTGGTTTAGGATTGAGCGTTATTTCCATTAATATTGCTTTATTTATATTATCGGAAATATTAAAGATTGGCTCTCTCATATATATAATCAAAACAGTTCGCGCTAAATAACCAATCTGACACTGCATAGTATTACCATGACACATTTAGTGCCGTGAGTCTTTGCATCGCATAAGCCATATGGAATAAAGTTATGCTCAACCGAATTACCGTTCAGCTCCCGGTGGAGGGGCTTCTGTTCTGGAAACTCACAGGTCGCGAGGCGATG